>JAJDCP010000177.1 GCA_029260765.1 Planctomycetota bacterium | reverse complement strand
TCTCACCTCGGGGGGGGGGGGTGTCCCCCCCCCCCCTTTGGGTTGGGGGGGGGGTTAACCCCCCGCCCCTACAAGAAGAACGGTCGGTAGTCAGACGATTCTCAGACTTGCCCTGGTTGACATCATGCGGCGACTCCAGATGCCTCGAACGTTCCCTGAGACAGTCTCTCTTAGAGAGCCGCTACAGCGGATTCACAGCCCTCCGTTCATGCTTTCCGCCACCATACGCAGGAAATAGGCGTGCACTGTCGGGTCGTCGGTGAGCTCTGGATGGAAGCTGGCCGCCAACACCCGGCCTTGACGCACCAGCACCGGGCGGCCGCCGCTCGTGCAAAGCACCTCGCTCTCGGGAGCCAGCTCTTCGATCCACGGTGCGCGGATGAACACCAGAGGCAGGGGGCTTGATCCCAGCGACGATGGCTCCTGCGCCTCGAAGCTCTCTCGCTGTGCGCCGTAGCCGTTGCGCCGCACGTGCGCGTCCAGCAGGCCCAGCGACTCCTGACCAGGATTGCTCACTTCGCGGGCGAGCAGGATCATGCCCGCACAGGTTCCGAAGATCGGAGCCGGGAACTGCCGCAGCGGCTCCATGAGTCCTTCGATGCGCAGCAGCTTGAGGATCGTCGAGCTTTCCCCTCCCGGCAGGATCAGGCCGTCGAGGCCCTCCAGCTGGGCGCGGGTGCGCACCAGCCGCACGTTCGGACAACCTGCCCGCTCGAGCGCCTCCTGATGCCGGGCAAAATCGCCTTGCAGCGCCAGCACCCCGACCAGAGGTCGGTTCACCAGCCGCGATCCTGCAGGCGCTCCGCCTCTTCGAGCTCGGCAGTGTCCATGCCGCGCATCGCTTCGCCCAGGCCGGTGGAGATCTCGGCCAGGCGCGCGGCATCTTCGTGGTGGGTGACGGCCTGCACGATCGCGCGGGCCCGCTCGGCGGGGTCGCCGGATTTGAAGATGCCCGAGCCGACGAACACGGTCTCGGCTCCAAGCCGCATGCAGAGAGCCGCGTCGGCCGGCGTGGCCACGCCCCCGGCGGCGAAATTCGGCACCGGCAGGCAGCCATTCTTGGCGACGTAACGTACCAGCCCGTACGGCGCTCCCAGGTCTTTGGCCGCGGTCATCAACTGCTCGTCACGCAGCTGGCGTAGATGCTGGATCTCTCCGTGTATCTTCCGCAAGTGGCGCACGGCCTCGACGATGTTTCCGGAGCCCGCTTCGCCTTTGGTACGGATCAGGGCGGCGCCTTCCCCGATGCGACGCAAGGCCTCGCCCAGGTTGACCGCGCCACACACGAAGGGGATCTTGAAGGCGTGCTTGTCGATATGGTAGTGGTCATCGGCCGGCGTGAGCACCTCGCTCTCGTCGATGTAGTCGACCCCGAGCGCCTGCAAGATCTCGGCCTCGACGAAGTGCCCGATGCGCACCTTGGCCATGACAGGAATGTCTACAGCCTCTTGGATGGCCTTGATCATAGCCGGATCGGACATGCGCGCGACGCCGCCTTGCTTGCGGATGTCGGCAGGCACCCGCTCCAGGGCCATCACCGCCACAGCACCCGCTTCTTCGGCGATCTTTGCCTGTTCCACATTGGTGACGTCCATGATGACGCCCCCTTTGAGATTCTCGGCAAGCCCGGTTTTGAGTCTAAGAGTTCCTGTTTCCATAGCTCCACCTCCTGGCGCATAGCGCGTCATGATAACCCGAGCCCCCCCCTATCCAACTGTTTTCTCACCGCGTAGGGACCCGCCCCCCGCGGTTGACGGTCATGCCTGTGGCCCGTACAACGAGCGCTGAGATCTGGTGAGCGCTCCCCATGCCTGCACGTTTCGACATCTTGTTACTCGCCGAGCAACCGACCATGAACGTGTCTGAGGGGGCGGCCGTCGCCCTGTTGCGCCGCCTGGCACTTGCCAAGCAGATTCTGCCGGAGGCCGAGGCCATCGCCCGCGAATGGGTTGAGGTCTACGCGCGCAGCGGCCCTGCCAGTCACGACATCTTCTCGGGCGACGCGCCGCTGAGCCCGGTGTTCGAGCGGTGCACCATCCGTTGGGGATGCCAGCCACGTACGCTCGATTGGCCGGACCTGGACCACCCCCTGCATTTCTTTCTGCTCTTCCATGGCTGTGCATTCGACAACCCCAACGGCCAGCTGCGCAAGCTGTTCCAAAAATGCCTGAGCGGACCTCCCCAGATTCTGCTGCGCCCTTTCTCCTGTCTGCCGCCCCACGCCCAGGTGCCCGAGGCTGAGAAACCACTGCCCAAAGTGCGCAAAGAGAAGGGCCCAGGCCTGGCGGGTGTGCGCTGGGAGGAGTTTTGAAGCCGCCGGCCGTCAGCATCCTCGTGCCCACCTACAACCGTGCCGCGCTGCTCCCTCGAGTCGTCCCAGCCTGGCTGGCCCTGTCTCCGGATGCTGAGCTCTGGCTGCTCGATGATGCCAGCACGGACAACACCGCAGAGCTGGCCCGGCGGCTGGCCGCCGAGCACCCCCGGCTGCACTATCTTCGCAGCGCGCACAGAGTGGGCGCTCCCGCCCAGCGGAACAAGGGCATCCTGCGGGCACGCGCGCCCTGGATCTTGTTCGGCGAGGACGATGCCGTGCCTGCCGAGGACTACTACACCCAGCTGGCAGCCTGCGCCGAACGGGGCGGAGCGGACGTGATCGCGGGCCGACTGCTGCAGGAGGGCAGACCACCGCCTGCAGGGAAGCCCTTTCCCTGCGTAGACCCCCAGGGCCTGAACACGTCCTATGATGGCGAGGCCGATGCGGATGTCGCCTTCCCGCTGCTGCACGCACTGGCCCTGATACGCACGGAGTTGGCCAGGCTGCTGGGTTTCGATGAGGGATACCGCGGCAACGCCCACCGCGAAGAGAGCGACTTCTTCTTGCGGGCCTGGGAGCACGGGGCACGCATCCTCTGCTGTCCGCACACCAGCGCCGTCCACCTGGCGCTGGCGGAGGGAGGTTTCGGCCGCCGCCAGCCCGATTGGCGGTACCGCGCCTGGCTGGTCGCCAACCACTGGCGCTTCGTCTCCCGCCGGCGCGCCTCCCTCGAGAAACTGGCACCGGGCAGCACACGCCCGACCGCAGCGCTCCACTACGGAGCGCGGGTGACCTGGGATGGCCTGCGCCAGAGCTCAGCCCAGCACCTGCCCCGCGCCCATCCCTTGGTGCGGGCGCTCTGGCGCAGGTTGCAGACACCGCAGCAGCTGCCGCTCTGGCTGGCCAGCCTGCCTCTGCGGGCCCTGGCGCTGGCCGCCCGCCAGGCCCATCCCCGGCGCCCGTTTCCCAAGACTGTAGACAGCATCGTGGTGCTGAGCCTGGACCAACTGGGCGACCTGGTGCGCAACACAGCGTTGCTGCAGGCACTGGCCCGCGGCTTCCCCGCTGCCCGCATCACCCTGCTGCTCGCGCCCGCCAGCCTGCCGCTGGCCCCCTGCCTGCCCATCTCCTGCGAGTGTGTCACGGTGGAAGCCCCCTGGCACGAGCCGGGACGGCACGCGCCCCGGCAGCTGCCCGCGACGCTCTTGCGCCTGGCCGAGCGCAGTTGGGACCTGGCTGTGGGCCTGCGCTTCGGAGAGCCCTGGGAAGCGCTGTTGCTGTCATGCCTGCGGGCACGCTACCGCGTCGGCGTCGACAGCGCCCAGCTCGGCTTCGGCCTCGACCGGCGCGTGCCCTACCATGCCGACGAAGGCCCGGAGACCGCACCCCGCGAGCGCTTCCTGGACGCCCTCGGCCTGCCAGGACCGCTGCCTCCGCCCAGGCTGCGGGTTCCCCCGCTTGCGGCTTCCCGGGCATCCACCATGCTGGCCGACCTTCCCCGCCCCTGGATCGCGGTCCATCCCGGCGCCCGGGCGCCCGAACGGCGTCTCCCCGCCGCGCAGCTCGGCCCGTTGCTCTCGTCATTGCAGCCGCTGGGCAGCTGCGTTCTGCTCGGTCCTGACCCGGGCAACGCCGCCCAGCCTCAGCTGGACCTGCGCGCACAAACCAACCTGCCCGAGCTTTGCGCCGTGCTGGCGCAGGCCGATCTGGCCGTGACCATGGACAGCGGCCCCATGCACCTGGCCGCCGCCCTCGGCCGCCCTGTGCTCGCCTTGTATGGGCCCTCCGAACCCGCCCGCAGCGCTCCGCGTTGCGACAGCCTGCGCGTCGTGCAGGCACACCAGGGCTCGCTGCAGAATCTCCCCATGCGCGCGCTGGTCGAGGCTGCGTCAGCCCTGCTGACAGGCAGGCCGCCACGTCTGTGCGACGCCGCCCTGCCGCCCTACGCCCACATGCCCGGGCGCACGCCCCATCCGCGGGCCGACCCCCGGGGCCACAGCCATGGCGAGGACGAACCCCGAGCCGAGGCACGCCCCCCGGAGGACTGGGCCCAGACCCCCGCCTACCTGCTGGGGGTAGATCTCTACAACCAGGGTTTTTACTGGGAGGCCCACGAGGCCTGGGAAGCGCTCTGGCACGCTCATGGCCATCACGGGGAGCAGGCGGACTTCCTCAAAGCCCTGATCCAGACGTCCGCCGCGCAGCTCAAACGCTGCCTGCAGCAGAGCCGGGGGACCCGTATCCACGCGCAACGCTCCCATGCCGCGCTCAGCGCTCTGCGGGACCGGGTCGGACCCCACTTCATGGGTATCGAGCTCGATGCTTTCCTGGCCCAGCACCGCGACTGGTTCCAGCGCGAGGCCAAGACCTTCCCCTACCTGCGCCCCCGCACGCTCAGGAATCCTCCGCCAGAACCTCCCGCAGCAAACTCGGCCGGTCGGTCATGATGCCATCGACGCCCAGCGCGCGCAGGCGCTCCATCTCGGCCCGCTCATTGACCGTCCAGACATGTACCTGCAGCCCCAGCCGCTGCGCCTTCTCGATGACAGGCCTGCGGGCCAGCCAGGTCGGCAGCATCAAGGCTTGCGCCGGCGCCTGGTAGTCGGCCTCACGCCTTGCCGCCAGCGCCAGGAACCCCGGCAGCTCCGAGCCAGCGAAGCCTGTCTGCAGGTCGGGGGCCTCGGCGCGCAGCTCTTTGAGCGGGCCCGCCCGCATCGCCCCGACAATCACGCGCTCGCTGGCATCGAGCGCACGCAAGAGCTCGATCAGAGCGGCCACCAGCGAGGGGCGTCGCTGCTTGATCTCGATCACAAAGCGGGTATCGGGGAAGGCCTCGAGCACCTCACGCAGCGTCGGAATGCGCAGACCCTGCCCGCGGAACGGAAAACTGTGCCCGTCGCTGCTGAACCAGTAACCCGCGTCCAAGGCTTGCAGCTCGGCCAGGCGCAGCGCGTTGATGGCACCGCGGCCGTTGGTCGTGCGGTCGACAGCCGGGTCGTGGCAACAGACCAACACGCTGTCAGCGCTGGCGTGCACATCGAGCTCGAGCCAGTCGGCGCCGTTGTCGAGCGCCCGCTGGAAAGCCTCCAGCGTCTCCTCAGGGGCCTCCGCCGCTCCACCGCGATGGGCGATGTTCAGGGGAACCAACTGTTGAGAGCACGCGGCCAGGGTCAGTGACAGCAGCAAGAGCAGAGTTCGCATGAGTTCCTCCGCCTCTTTCCTAACACAATCGGCGGGCCGGGGAAACCTGGCGCACACGGGCCGTACGGGCTTTGCAGGTGACCCAGGCGTCCCGCCCATGGTATGCTGGCTGGGCAATCCCGACAAAGGAGCCAAACATGGACCATGTCCGGAGTTTGATCCGCGATGTTCCCGACTTCCCCAAACAGGGCATCATCTTCAAGGACATCACACCCGTGTTGGCCAACCCCACGGCCCTGCGCACAGTGATCGAAAAGCTGGCCGGGCTGTTCGCAGACCAGTCCATCGACAAGGTCGCGGCCACCGAATCACGCGGTTTCATCTTCGGAGTCAGCCTGGCCATGCGGCTGGACGCGGGATTCGTGCCGATCCGCAAGCCCGGCAAGCTTCCCTACCAGACCAATAAAGTCTCCTATTCGCTCGAGTACGGCGAAGGCCATCTCGAGGTGCATGCGGACGCCTTCCGAGCGGGGGAGAATGTGCTGTTCATCGATGATCTGCTGGCCACCGGTGGCACGGCCCTCGGCAGCTGCCAGCTGATCGAGCAACAGGGCGCGCGGATTGCCGGGTTGGGATTCTTCATCGAGTTGGGTTTCCTGAACGGGCGCGAGCTGCTCGAGGGCCACGATATCCGCTCGCTGGTCACTCTCTGAAACGATGCAACTCCCTGGTGTCGAGTCCTCTTGCTGCAGATTCGGCGGCGCTCGGTACACTGAAATACGGTACATCGCGGAGACGTACTCTTGATGCGTTGGGGACTCCTACTGGCGTGCAGTTTGCTGATCGGTTGCTCGGCGCTGCCCAATCTGAAGGGCTCGAGCTTCATCACGCCCCATTACCAGATCGACACGGACAACATCAACCCTGATTTCGCCTTCAAGGTAGCAGGCCTCGCCGAGCATTTTCACGGCCAACTGGCCAACTTTTTCGGCAGCGGTCAGACCCCGAGAATCCCGATCTTCATCTTCACCGACCGCGCGGCCTTCGACGCCAACAAGTGGACCGAGCGCTCGTACGGCGAGTACATCTCCCACCCCTGGCATGGCAGCTTCTCACTGGTCTATTGGTCTACACAGACCCTGGCGCACGAGCAGGTCCACCACTTCGTCGAGACCTTCCTGCGCGAGCAACCGCTGTGGAAGAATGAAGGGCTTGCCCAGGCCCTCGACCATCGTTCTGACCAGCCGCACCAGACGTTGGGCAGGCTGGCCTTCGAAGGACAGCTGCTGCTGACGCGCTACGCTTCCTGTCCGCTCGAGTTCGCCCGTAGTCTCAGCGACGAGCAGATCTGGGACGTCTGCGCCGGGCTCGACTCCCTCGAGATCGACGGCGCCCGCTACCGCGAGACCAGCCAGATCGGGGCGGCGCTGGTGCGCTTCGGCATGGAAACCGGCCGCTGGCAGAGCCTGCTCGATCTGCGTCATTGGGAACCGGACGTGGCGGCGTTCATCCGCTGGTTGCGCGCGACTCCGCCGGGGAGCGCGTCCCACACACGCTTCGCGCCGCTGCTCGACAGCCTGGGCTCGCCGACGCTACGCGTGCGGGAGTTCTAGCAGGCCCCCCGATTTGTCCAAGAGTGCCCGGATGCGGGCGGCCAGCGTCTTGAGCGTGAAGGGTTTCTGGATGAAGGCCGCTTCGGGATCGAGCACCCCATTCTCAACGATGGCATCGCGGGTATAGCCGGAGCAATACAACACCTTGAGCTGGGGTCGCTCTTCGAGCATGCAAGCGCTCAAGGCGCAGCCCCCCATGCGCGGCATAACGACATCAGTCATCAACAAAGCGATAGGTCCCTCGTAGCTGCGGGAGAGCTCGAGAGCCTCGACGCCATCGACCGCAGTGAGCACCCGGTAGCCCAGCTTGCTCAACTGGGTCTCCGCCAGGGTGCGCAGCATCTCCAGGTCTTCGACGATCAAGATGGTCTCGTTGCCTGCAGCAGTGGCGTTGTTGGTGGGCGCTACGACCGCCTCCAGCCGCGCGTCGGTGCGAGGGAAGAGCAACCGGACGGTCGTGCCCCGGCCGAGCTGGCTTGAGAGCTCGACGCGGCCCCGATGCTGCTGCATCACCGCATAGCAGGTCGCCAGCCCCAGCCCCGTACCGTGTCCTTGGTCTTTGGTGGTATAGAAGGGCTCGAAAATCCGAGGGATGTGCTCGGGGGCGATGCCATCCCCATCATCGCTCACCTCGATCACGACATGGGGTGCCGCCTGCCGCTCTGCTTGATCTCCGGACTGATTGTAGGTCGCCATCCGTAAGGTGCCCCCATCGGGCATCGCATCGCGAGAGTTGAGGGCCAGGTTGACCAACACCTGTTCGATCTGGCCCGCTTCCCCACGGACATAGCCGAGATCCCCAGCCAGGTCGAGCACGAGCTCCAGACCCTCTCCCAGCAAGGGCTGCAGCAGATCCATCGTGTCGCTGAGCAGCTGGTTGAGGTCGACCGTGTCGGATCGAAGCACGCGCTTGCGGGAGAACGCCAACAGCTGACTTGTCAGCCGGGCACCGCTACCCGCTGCCATGCACAGCTTGTCGAGCCGCTTCCGCATGCTCGAGCCCGGGCGGGCTTGTTGGCGGGCAAGCTCTCCGTAGCCGATGATCGCCGTCAGCAGATTGTTGAAGTCGTGGGCGATGCCTCCAGCCAGACGGCCCAGCGACTCCATGCGCCGGGATTGGTCGAGCAGGTGCTCCAGCTCCTTGCGCCTCGTCAGGTCATGGACGAAAGCTGCCAGGTAGCTCTCGCCCTCGTACTCCATCAGACTGGCCTGGACGCGGACGGGAAAACGGCTGCCATCCTTGCGCTCGTGGATCGATTCGAGCTCGTGGATACCCAGCTCCTGGAGATCGTGCAGCATGCTCTGCCAGCCGACCGCGGAGACACTTGGATCGATCTGCCAGATCGACAAGCCGAGCAGCTCTTCTTCGGTATAGCCCAGGCTCACGCAAGCAGACCGGTTCGCATAACGGATGCACCCGCCCGTATCGATGCGGTAGACCGGAAGGTGGGCGCTGTCGACCATGAACTGCGTGATGCGCAACTGATGCTCGGACTGCAGCCGCTCGAGCTCGGCGGTCGCGCGTGCGGCGAAGATGCGCAGGGTGTTCTGGACGTCGGCAACCTCGTTCTCGAGGTCGTTCAACTTGCGAAGAAACAGCGCCGACATCAGGCCGAGGGAGTTTCCCTGGCTATCCACGAGGGGGATCCCGACGTAGGCCTCGATCTGGAGATCACGCAGGATGGCGTCATCGGGAAAGCTCTTTTGCACGCCTTCTGGATAGGAACACACCCGCCTGCCGAGCACCTGCTCGCACGGCGTGCCCTTGAGGTCGTACGCAAAGGAGCGCGCCAGACCGCCGTTGGCCCAGTAGGCTAGGGTGTGCGCGCGGCCCGGGGACCCATCCGTCAGCCGGGCCACCATGGCGAAGTCAGCCCGCAGCACTTCCGCCAGGCAGTGGACCAGGGAATCGAAGAACGGCTGTCCGACTTTTCGCGTCGTCCCTTCGGCGATCAGCCCGAGACGATTGGCGGCCCCTGGATCGGAGGTTGGGTAGAGCTCCGCTGCCATCGTCCACCCTTCCACGAGTTGCCCTATTATGGCGACAATTGGCGTGGACTGTCAAGCCGGCGAGGAGTCCCCGAAGTCTGCTAGCGGACCACCCACTCGATCCATGAGGGGCTGCCCGCAACCTTCCATCTGGCGAATTGGATCATGTCGCTGGGCCCTTCCCAATTGAAGTTCAGGTAGACCAGCACGCCGATCACGACCAGACCCAACACACCACCTGTCAGTTTCTTCATACTTTGAGACTCCCAGAGCTGCGCGATCCCGCCGAAAAGCGTGGATTGTAGGCTTTGGCCTTCCCCCTGGCAAGCAAGCCGCGCTTCGATCCGATCCATGGGCGGGGGTAGACCCCGCCCCTGATTTTCGACACCAAGGAGCCGCCCCTTGATGGTGCTGGGCCCGCTGTTCATGCCGGCTCTCTCGCACCGCTGTCCAACTCACGCTCAGGCTTCAGCTGGTGCGCCCTCTTCCCCAAGCTCGGGGATCTCGGTCGGATGGAAGCGCTCTTTGCTCTTCTGTTTGGGCTTGGCGTTCCAGATCTTGAAGGACAGCAACATGCCGATGATCGCGAAGGGGATCAGGAAGATCGGCCAGGCGATCCAGTTGGCTGGATCTTTGGCCGCATCGCCCACAGGGACCATCAGGCCGATCACCAGAGACTGGATGCCGGTGCCGAGGTAGACCATACCGTCGACGATGCCCACCGCGGCCCCGGTATTGCGTCCACCGAAGTCCGCCGTAGCGGTGCCAGACAGGATCCCGTGGACACCGATGACCGCCATCGAGATCACCAACACGGCGATGCCCATAAACCAGAGCTCCGGGCTCTCGAGAGCGAAGGCCAGCACCAGGCAAGCCACAATCATCATCCCGTAGAGCACCGCGGCCATCGGACCGCGCCGGGACTGGAAGTAGCGGTCAGAAACCCGGCCGGTCAGGTACGCACCGACCACGCCAGCGAGCAGCAGGCAGAAGCCCCAGTTCGCGGTGACGTAGAAGTCGCGCTGGAAGCCGATCTCTTTGGCGAAGAACGGATACCAGTGCATCACGCCGTTGCGCAGGATGCCCGAGCAGAACTCGATGCCGCACACCACCAGCAAGACCGGGTGCATCAGGATGCGCTTGAAGAGGCGGAAGACCGGAATGGCCTCACCGGTCCTGGACACCGACTCTTCACCGGTGTCGAAGTCCTTGAATCCCGCTTCCCCAGGCGTGTTGCGCAGCCACAGGAACATCGCCAGCCACAGAGCCCCGAGAACGATCGCGGGGAAGAAGAAGATCCACCAGTTCTGATCCACGCCGGTGCCGCCCGAGCCGAGCAGGAACTGCATCGCCAGGCCGACGTTGCCGATTTCTTCCGGCACGGCTCCGCGCGTGGCATCGACCAGCGCGTAGCCCCAGTCGAAGGCGAAGTAGATACCCAGCGAGATCATGACCCCAAAGATGGTCGAGAACGTGCCGCGCTCACGGACATGGAACCAGGGTGCCTTGACGGTCACGATGGCGACGGCGCCGTAGCTCTGGAAGTGCATGTTGCAGGCATACAACACCACGAAGCTCCAGAAGATCGGTAGCTCCCACCCCCAGTTGGTGATGCCGAACAAGACCAGACCCATCAGGGCGTTGATGACGATGGTCCCGGCCGTGCCAATCAACATCATGCGCCGGCCACCGTATTTGTCGACAGCCGGCCCGCTCAACAGAAAAGACAGCCCGTAGACCCAGGCGCCAATGGCGAAGATCTCGCCGAAGTCGGCCTTGGTCATGAGCTCACCCAACGCGGTCTTGGAGACCGTCAGGTTGTAGCGGCCCATGTAGAAGAAGGCGTAGGCCAACCCCAAGGGAAACCAGTTGAGGAATCTGCGCAGACGGTAGTCCCGCCCGTGCATGCCGGCTTCATACACCCTGCCCTCCTCGCGCCCAGAAGCGCTCTGCTATGTCGTGGTGCGAGGAGTCTATGGAATTTGTGCGGCGCGTCAAGACATGGCGAGCGTCGCAGCCGGCTAATCCGGCTGCACGCTCCACAACCGGCCCAGCTCGTCAAACTCGAGGCGGATCTGGGTGCCGGGAGCGACCTCGGCCAGCCGCAGGCGCAGGCCGGCTGCGTTGTCGGGGGACAGATCGTAGACGATACGCTCCCCTTCGCAAGAGACCACCGGCGCCCCCTCGAACAAGCCCTGGTACTCGCCCCGCAGGGCGTGCATGGCGCTGCGGACTACAACGCGCTGCCGCACCTCGCTGGGGGGCAGCTGCGCGGGCGGCAGCTGAACTGCGCCTGTCGCTGTCTCCCGAGCTCCCAACTGCAGCGGCAGAGTCAGCGTCTGCCCGGAGCGCTCGACGCCGAGTTGGATCTGCTCGCCCGGGCCGAATTGCAGCAGCAGCGAGCGCAGCCCGTCAGAGCCCACGATCGCGTGCTCTTCGAGCTGCAGGATGCGGTCCTGTTCCCGCAGGCCGGCCAACTCAGCAGGGCTGCCCTCGATCACCTGCACGATCCGCACGCCCGCGCCGTCGTCTTCCATACGGATGCCCAGGAAGGCCTTCCGTTTGGGCTCTTGGGCAGCAAACGTCAATGCCTCGACGGCCGCGCGCTCGATAAACAGCCCCCCCCAGGCGGTCTGCAGCTCGAGCCTGTCGGCGTCCGAGGCTCCCAAGACGCCGGAGATCCGGTCGCCGCCGTCGAGGTAGACGACATCGCGACCGATCTGGCGCACGTAGTCCTCGACAGCGTCCTGGGCGACATAGCGTGCGGCCCGGTGGGCATACACGTTGCTCGCCGATGGAAGTGTCAGCTCGGCCAGCCCGAAGGGAGTCGCGAGAGCCGCCATGTCAAAATACACTCCTTCGACCAGACTGGTCTGGATGCGCATCTCTGGAGTCCAGGAGGTCTTCCAGGCGATCTCCCCCTGCTGCAGGCTCAGCCACTGGCCGCTCAACCGGGAGCCGTCACGCAGAGCCAGAACGGTTTCTGACGTGGGGGAGGGAACGTAGGCCGTGGCGAAGGCGATGCCTTCGAGCTCTTGCAGAGGCACATTCAGGGCTCCCACCGCCCAGCGCGGTTGCACCTGCAGCCGCTGGTCTTCGATGCGCAGCACAACACCGCTCAGCTGGTCGCCGTTGAGACAGCGCACGAGGTCCCCGCTGAGGGATGGCTCGAAAGGACCACAGTCGAACAGCTCCAACGCCCGGACCTGGTGACGAGGGATCTCCAGCACGTCCTCGAACAGACCCGCATGCCACACCAACACCTCGCCCTCCAGCGTGGCCACGTTCCCGGTCAGACGCTCGCCGCTGACCAGGCAAACAGTCTGCTGCTGAGGCGCGGGCTGCTGCGACTCGACGCTGCGGAAACGCACCACCTCCAGCCGCGGAGCTTCCAGGGACAGGCTGCCCAGGCCCACATGCTCAAAGTGCAGCTCCCCCAGCGAGAATCCGGTGACCTCACCGTGCAACGCGTCGCCGCCGCTGAGCTGCACGCGGTCCTCCGACAAGCTCTCGGACTCATGCAACCAGGTCAACCGACGGGTCATGGCCTGCTCGCCCCCCAGATCCGGATCGAATTGGAGCGCGAAGTCGTAGGCGTGTTCTTCCTGCCAGGCACCATGGAACAAGTTCCCGGTCTGGGCCTCGAACACTTTGAGCTCGACCTCTCGAGCGACACCGCCGTCCGATTCGAGGCGCTCCAGCAGGACGTCGAGGCGCTGCCGGGCGATCGCATCGTCGGGTTGTTGCTCGAGCTGATCGAGCAACGCGCGCAGCTCTGCAAGGAGCGGATCTCCTCCACCCTCCTGGCCGCAGACCCACGGAGCCAGCAGCCACAAGACCGTCAACATCATGCCGATGCGTTGCTTCATGCTCGTTTCCCTCTCACAGGATGTCGTCGCGTTCCGCCTGCGGCCCGCGGGAACTGATACCCAGACGCAACCTTCCCAGGTCGGCCAGAGCTTGTTTGTCTCGGCTCGCTTCTCCCGATCCCTCGAGGGTCAGAGAGGTCGCTCCGAGGAGTTTGGCGAGGTCGCGCTCGCCTGCCTGCTCGCAGGCGGCCGCCAGATTCCACCCCTCGGCCACCAGCTCGCGCTGCGCGGCCTGTTTCTCGGGTTCGAGCAAGCGCAGGGCGAGGGCCACCTGGGACTGCAGCACGAACTCGCGCACGCGCAGCGCCCGCAGATTGGCCGCATCGAGCCGCAGCAGAGGCACGCTCGCCGAGGCCAGCACAGGCTCACTCGCCAGTACCGATAGCTGCTCAGCCGCCGGATCCGGCAGAGCAGGCACAGTGGCCACCACAGGGTTCTGCGGTTGCGGACCGGGCACGCCCGCGGGCTGTCCGCGCTGGCCGAGCCCATAGCCGCTCACAGCCGCCAGCAACACCGCCGCGGCAGCCAGCAACCCACCCTTCCAGCGCGGCTTTCTACGCAGCACAGGCTCTGGAGCTTGCAGCTCGCGAGCCGGGTCGGCGCTCTGGAGCAGAGCGACGAGCGCCCGCAGGCTCTCGCGCCGCGCCCTGCAATCTGCGCAGCTGTCCAGGTGGTCGGCGACCTGCAGATAGTGCGTGTCTTCCCACTGCAGATATCCGCTAGCCAACGCATCTCTTACGGTTTCGCACTGCACGGAGCATCCTCCCTGAGCAGGTGACTCAATTTCTGCATCGCCCGCCGCGCCCGCGTTTTGGCGGTGCCCACCGGGACACCCAACGCTTCGGCCGCCGCCCGAAAGGGCATGCCTTCGAGGTGGTGCAGCGCGACGATCTCGCGCAGCTCGGGGGCGAGCGTGTCGAGCGCTGCACGGACGCGCCGCTTCAACCCGTCACGCTCGAGGGCCTTCCCCGGCGCGGGGCCGGGACAGACCAGCTGCTGTTCTTCGCCGGCCAGCAGAACCTTCTCACGCCGCTTCGCCCGCCGCAGCACATCGAGGCAGCGGTTGCGCGCGATCGCATACAACCATGCCAGGAAGCAGCTCTGCGGACTGAAGTCAGCGAGCTTGGCAAAAGCCCGCAGGAAAACGTCCTGGGCCAGGTCGGCCGCCTGCGACGCCGCCACCATCCGCGCACAGAAACGTTCGATGCGTGGCCTGAACGCCAGCACCAGCGCAGCGAAAGCGCGTTGGTCGCCGTCGCGTGCCTGCTCGACCTGAAGTCTGACGCGTTCGCGTTCCATCATCAGGAGTAGACGTGCTTGTGGGCCCATTGGATGGAAGTTTCCAGAAAATGGCAGCTCAGGTCTTCAGGGGCACATCGAGCAGTGACTGTAGAGCATCGACATACGCCCGCGACTCCCCTTCCTGCGTGCCGACCAGGTCGTGGCGGATCTCTTTCCAGTAGTACCAGTCCGGCATGCCCGAACGGTTCGAGAAGACCCCCGCCCCGACAAACCGGAACAGATGCACAGGTTGCCGCCGTTGTCCGAACAGATGCAAAGAGATCGTGTAGCAATCGACCGGATTGCCCGTGCCGCCCCACGAAGTGAACGGATTCCAGTCAGAGTACTGGTAGCTGACCGATGCGACGTCCGCGAAGCGGATACGCCGCTCGCGTACCAAGAACCACAACCAGCGGCTGCGCAGCACCACCTCCTCGCGGGCTACGTCGACCCGCACCGAGCGCTGCAGCAGGGTGAAGCTGCAGAGAAAGCCCAAGAAAGAAGTCGAGGCGACCAGACTGCGCCCTTCCGTCTCGATGCGTGGTGCCAGGCGAAAGAGGGTAGAGATCCACATCCCTCAGCGCCTGTTTGTGTTGCGTGTCCGTGCTGGCCCTCGCGCACGACGCGCGACAAGCTTGCGGATCTTCTCCGCGGCCGAGGGGGTTTTGCAGCCCGTCTCACCATGGTCGACCACCACAGGCCCGATCCTCTCGGCGCTCGCGATGGCTGCTTGAGCCAGCTGCGGCTTGAAGCTGCCGATCGCGATTACAGCTGCATTCATCGCCTGCCGTGAGCGGTCTCCCGAGCTGTGAATCTCGCGCTCGATGCGTTCAAGATGCGCGGTGCAGTCCGCATCATCCAGCAGCTCTGGAGCATCTTTGAGCAGGCTGTTGAGCAGCCGGTAGCCGCATGCGCGCTCGTTGTCGCGCTCGCTGCTCAGCCAGGCTGCGAGCTTGGTCCGCGCATACGGAGTGTGCGCGACCAGGCTGGCGAGATGCCCGACCAGGATCTTGTAATGCGCTCCTTCGAGCCAGCGCTCGGCCTCGTCTTCGGGGAATTGGGCCGGATCTGCCAGCATCGTCGCCAGCGTCCGAGCATCGACGTTGCCGGTCTGCCAGAGCTCAAGTGCCAGGGGATGGTTGGTCTTGAGCCTCTTCTTCAGCTTGTGGAGGTCGGCGAAGCTGACGCCGAAGACAGCGCCCTGGGCACCGTGGCGGGCGTAGACTTTGCGGTTCTGGGCGGTTCCCAGCGCTTCGAGCTCAGCCATCACCAGGGCGCAGTTCACAGGGTGTCCTCACAATGCCCACAGAGAGGGGGGGGGATCGGGTAGGCCCCGTCCCCCCCTGAGTGGGATACCGCAGAAGAGTCACAGCATCAATGGTAGTCGCGTTTCCCAAGCCGTGCCGGCCGGTTGTCGCGGTTGCCGATACGTGTCAGGACGCGGAAGGCCAGACGTCCCACCAGGGCGATCTTCTCTTCGTTGATCTTCTCGACATGGTCACCGACTTGATGGTAGTCGTCGTGGAATCCAGAGAAGAAGAACAAGAACGGGATGTCCTTGTTGGCGAAGGGCATGTGGTCGCTACCGCCTTCGAGCTCGGTCGGCTTGGCGAACGTGAAACCCTCACTGTTCTCTGCTTCGATCAAGGCGTCCAGACCGGGGCTGAGCGCGGCGCCGTGCACTTCGAGCTGATGGGTGGCGTTGCGTCCCACCATGTCGAGGTTGATCATCGCCACGGTCTTGTCGATCGGATACAGCGGCGACTGCACGTAGTAGCGGCTTCCCCACAATCCCATCTCTTCGGCCGCAAACGCGATGAAGAGCACGCTCCGACGCAGAGGTCCCGAATGGCTCAGGGCCTCAGCGATCTCGAGCAGGCAGGCAGTGCCCGAAGCGTTGTCGTCCGCACCGTTGTGGATGGTGTCCGGGCCGTCGCCGTAGTCGCCCACGTGGTCATAGTGCGCACCGACCACGATCAGTTCGTCAGCCAGATCCGTGCCGGGTAGAAAACCGACGACATTACGGGTCATCAGCGGGTTGTCCCGCACGCCTACCGAGAAACCAGCCCGCGCATTCTCGATCGGCCCACTCTGCGGTTGGCCCGAAGTGGCGATGCCGGCTTCCGAGGCGAAGATGTCGAAGCCGCATGCCTCACCCAGGCGGGTGGCCGCGTCACGGCTCAGGTGGATGGCGGGGAAGCCGTCGGGAATCGGCGTTTCGCCCTCGCCGGCCCGGTGGAAGCCGTCTTGCGAGCCCCCAAAGCCGACGAACTTGTCGCCCCCCTCGTTGCGTGCACCCGTCACCAGGATCAGGCCGGCCGCGCCGCGCTCGCGGGCCGCCTCGATCTTCGCCTGGAACCAGGCGTGACGTTGGCCACGCCGGCCTTCGAAGGCACCTTCGATCTCGGGCGTGTAGCGCAGGACCAGCACCACCTTGCCGGTGACATCGAGTCCCTCATAGTCATCGTAGCCTTCATCCGGAGCGCTGATGCCGTAGCCGGCGAACACCATCGGCAACGAGGCGAAGTGGCCCGCTTCGGAGCCGTTCAGCAGGTTGAAGTCGTCCCCCAGGCTCAGCGCGAGGGTGCCCTCGGGAGTCTCGAAACGCACGGCACTGTCGGGATCGGCCTCAAAGCCGGCCAGGCCGAAGTCTTGGAAATAGCTGCCGTTGGGAGCCTCCAGGCCCCAGCCCTCGAAGCGCGTAGCGACGTACTGCGCGGCAATCTTCAGATACTCGGTGCCCGTGTCGCGGCCCTTGAGCTCGTCGGACGCCAGGAAGGCGACGTGGGTGCGGGCCTCTGCCGCGGTGATGCAGGATTCATCGGCACTGAGCAGCGAGCAGGCCAGGCCGATCCCCAACAGAAGTTTCTTCATGCCATCTCCGTATGTCTGAGCGGTGTGTCTATCCTCGCGCTGTTCCCGACCGGCGACGCGACTGCCACGAACGTCGTCCGGCCAGCCGGATTGATACGCGCGCATTCGCGGGGCGTTGGAATTGCTGCGCGACTTGCTCGCAGGCTGCTACCCCCGCCGCTTTCCTTCTGCAGGCACCAGGAGAACAACAATGAGCAGGAACCCGCGCGGCCGCGCGACCCAGCTGCTGGTCTGCGTCGTGATGTCATGGGCCGCGCTACCCGTGCGAGCACAGGTCGGCATGACCTTCGACAGCCTGGAATGGATGACCGCGAAGGCAACGTGCATCGTACGCGCTGAAGTCTTCGATGTTTCGGTCCTGCCTCGAAGCGAGGGCCGGCTGTGGTTTCGGGCGCTCTTACGGGTCCACGAGACGCTCAAGGGCGGCCCCGCCGAGGAGGTCGTCTACTACGCGCCGGGCTGGCCTGGGCAGGCGCATCCGCTGGAGACGCTCGACGCAGACTGCCTCTGGTTCCTGGGCCCGTGGCCCGAGATGAACAACGGCCCGGTCCCGGAGGTTGGGGCGTTCTATGGCTACCAGGAATGGATGGACCAGGCATGGTTCCCGTTGGAGGACAGTCAGCCCTATCCTCACGCCGTGTTCACCATGGATGTGCAGGTCCTCGACACTCCAGCACAGATCCTCGCACACACCCGCATCTTTTGCGCGTCGCCACCCTCCGAGCCGCTGGCCTCTGCACAGTTCGAGATCCCGCGTGAGGTCGCGCTGCGCACCGGAAGAGCTGGAGACGCCAACGGTCTGGTCGTGCCTGTTGTTCCGCGGCTGGAGGCTCTGGCGAGGGCGTGGATCAAGTGTGAAGCCGAGTGGTACCCCGAGCCCGGCGGCTCGGAGGAGTGGGAACCAGAACGGCTCAGGGCCTGGCGCGAGCGCGCGACCCAGATCAACGCGGCGCAAACCTTCGCGGGGCTTCGAGCGATCTCCGCTTTCAAGTCCGCAGAGAACATCGCGCTGCTCAAGTCCTGCGCCGAGGGAGACAGCTTCGATGCGGACTGGGCGCAGCGGATCTTGCTGGAATGGGGTGCGGTTGACTGAAGCCCTCGGGTGTGCGACGGAGCACTAGAACCGCCGCCGTCGCCGTCGCCGTCGCCGTCACCTCACGCCGGAGGCGAGGGTTTGCTCGGGGGAGCTTCGGGGAGGGGCAACGCCGAGCGCAGGTTGACGTCTTGTTGCGGGAACGGCAGATCGATGCCTGCCGCCGTCAACACCCGGTGCACCTCGCGCGTCACGTCGTGGCGGACCGTGTTCATGTCCTGCACACTCGAAACGAAGAGCCACAGCTCGAAATCGAAGCAGCTGCCGCCGAGGTTTCGGAGCTGGCAGGTCGGTGGGGGTTGCTTGAGCACCAGCTTGTGCTTGCGCGCCTCACGCTCCATCAGCCGGCGCGCTTCGTCGACGCGCGCGGTGTACCCGACTCCGACCGGGATCACCAAACGCACAACGGGATCGGTCAGCACCCAGTTCAACACTGAACCGGTCACCAGCTCTTTGTTGGGCACGATCAGCTCTTTGCGGTCAAAGTCCGTGATCGTGGTCGCGCGCATGCGGATACGCGTCACCACCCCACTGGTGCCCGCCACAGTCACGACATCACCGACACGCACGGGGCGCTCGAAGAGGATGATCAGACCCGAGACGAAGTTGGCGAAGATCTCCTGGAGGCCAAACGCCAGTCCAAAAGTGAACG
Organism: Planctomycetota bacterium; assembly: GCA_029260765.1. Lineage (GTDB taxonomy): Bacteria > Planctomycetota > J058 > JAJDCP01 > JAJDCP01 > JAJDCP01. Next base: position 113,610 of record JAJDCP010000177.1, on the reverse strand, counting down.
CCGCCGCCAGCCATTGCACACTGTCCCATGTCAGGCCGATCCGCGCGAGGGCGAAGGGGAAACCGACCAGCACGATGGCATAGCGCACCAGCAGCTTGATTGCATAGCGGCTGCCGGGATCGAGGGGCAGCTGGCGCAGCACGATGATCTCCAACAGCCCGGGCAGGTTCTTGGCCGCCACCAAGGTGAAGGCGAGCACGACCAACGCCAGCCCGAGATCGGCCAGGGTGACGACCGCAGCCTGGGGAACTACAGACTCCTCGGCTTTGACGGCTCCCGCCGCCTCGACCACACTGCTCGGCGCCTCAGCGTCAGACGCTTCCACCATGCGCAGCTGGGGATAGATCTGCACCTGCTCGAGACGGCGCAAAGCAGGGAGCACATCGGCCCAGACCATGTAGGTGCCCAGGATCACCACCACCGCGATCAGACTGCGGAACAGATGCCGGGTCTGCGCGTCGAGCTCGGGCACTGCGGCGCGCGGGTCGACGGCCTCAGCCAACTCGATGCCGATCATTGCCCGGGCACGCACCGCCGCTTCACCCGCCTCGCGGCTGGCTGGCGGCTCTGACGCCGGGTCGTCCGGGCTCTGCGCGAGCGGAGCGGACGCGGACTCGGGCGCCCCATCCAGACTCTCACGCTTCTCCTGTTTGAGCAAGCGACGACGGGCTACGCGCAGCCAACGCAAGAACAGAGCATGGACCAGCAGCAACGCGAGGAACATCCACATCCATGCCTGCAGACGCGATTCAAGCCGCAGGGCGGTGTAGTAGTAGCCACGCAGGGCGGTCAAGGCCAGCACGGCAGGCAGGCCGATGGCGAGGGGATACCACAACCAGCGCAGCCGCTTGAGCCAGCCATGACTATGGCGGCGCAGGTAGTCCTTGAAGACCGGGCCCCCCGGGCGCAGCACGCGCTGGTTGAAGATCGACAGGGCCAATAGCCCGACCACAAACGCGGCGCGCCCGACCGTGTCGTTCCAGACCTCGTGCAGATCGAACACCTGGACCAGGAATGCGGTCACCAGCTTGATCGGGATGAACCAGAGCAGCTGGCCGCGCACATGGGCACAGACCGAGCCCTGCCAGCGAAAGTGGATCTCCCCCAGGCCCTCACTGTGGAGCACCTGGCGCAGCAGCTCGTACGCGAACAGCGCCAGGGCAGCGGCCTGCAAGCCAGCGGCAGCCGCCAACAACGCGTCGGGTTGCCCCACCGGCGCCGCGAGCGCCCAGCCAACGCCGGCGATCAAGGCAGGGAACGCCATCGCGCGGGCCAACACGATCAGCGTGGCCCGCGCGGTGTAGCCAAAGTTGTCCCCGGGGTCCCGCTCGACGACCCCCGCCATCTTGCGGATCCGCCCTCGCGACCAGAAGCGGCTGAACAAGACCGCGACAATGGCCAGCAATCCCAGCAGGACGGCCTGCCAGCGGCGCAGCAACTCGCGACCGCTGGCCGCCAGGCCGCGACTCCAGCTCTCGACGTCGAAGAGCCACGCCAGCGCCTCCCAGACCTCAGACAGACCCAGTTGGGTGCTACTGCTGACGCTCGGCACCCAGAGGATGCGCTCTTCGATGAACGCCTGGTAGGCGTCGGCGTTCTCGATCGTCTGGCGGGTCAGGTTGTCGATCTCGAGCAGGCGCGTGAACAACAGCTCGTAGTCGTCCAGCAATGCGGCCAACAAGGTACGCCGAGCCGTCAACAGCTCGCGCAGGACCCGCTCGAGGTCGGCGCGCTGGTCGACGCCCAGGGTGTCCTCAACCTGGCGTAGCTGCTCGAGCAGGCGGCCTTCCACATCCCCCGCCCGCGTGCGCTCTTCGGCCCGCGCGATCAGCTGGTATTGCAGGTCGGCAATCTGCGCCTGCCGCTGCTCGCCCTGCACGCGCAAACGATGCGCCGACGGCAGATTCTCGAGCTCGCGCCGCAGCAACAGGCCCATCGGGTTCGACAGGCCCGCAGCCTCGACTTTCGCGCGCACCGACGCATAGCGCTCGCGCAAGGCTGTCAGCGACAGACGCATCTCGGTCAGCTTACGGGTCGCATCGGCCAGCCGTTCGGCCGTGCCCGGTTGTGTGTCGCTCCCCGAGCGCAGGTGGGCGAGCTCTTCGTTCTCGCGCGCGAGGGTCTGCACGTGCTCGGAGTTGCGTGCCAACTCGAGGCGCTGGCGCTCGGCTTCCCGGGTGGCAGCGGCCACATCGAGGCGCCGACGCTCGGCGGCGGCGGCCTGCCATGCCTCGAGCGCGCGCCCGGTCTGGCTGACACGTCGCCCGGCGCGGTCGATGCGGGCCGGCAGCAACTCGCGGCGCGCGTCGTAGTTGGCCAGCTCTGCCCGGAACGCGCGCTCTTCCTGGCGCAAGGCCCGCCGCAGGGCGAGTGTCCTCAAACGCCGCGCCACGCCCGACGGGCTGGGGTCTTGGGGCACCTTGAGGGCTGTGTCGACTTCCGCCAGGCGCTGCCGCGCCGCGGCGATCTGCTGTTCGAGGACGATACGGCGCTCGCCACGCCGCGCTTGTTCGAGGCGCAGCTGCTCAGAGCTCTCACGCGCCAGCGCCAGGTCTTGCTCGGCAGCCGCGACCAGCTGTTCGATCCGCGCCAACGTCGCGCCTTCGGGAACCTCGATGGCCGGCGGTTGTGGAGGACTGTCCAACTCCGAGAGGATCGCGGCCAGCAAGTCAGGTGCGCCGACGGCCTCAACCTCGAAGCTCTCGGCAAGCACCGCCAGCTCCGAGGCGCGTTGCAGCTCGTTCAATGCCTCCTGCAAAGCCACGCGCACTTGCTCACGGGCGGCCTCGTCGAGGTCGGTGTTGGTGTCGAGCGCCTCGATGCGTTCCTGCAACCGCTCGGGGTTGAGCTCAGCCTCGAGCGGTTCGGGGTCCTGGCCCAGTGCGCTCAGGCCCAGACAGCCGACCAGCAGCAGCCCATACGCGAGCTGCCTCACAGCGCTACCGCCTCCTGTTGCGCGGCGAGAGGGAATCCAAGCCGCATGCCCAGGTGTTGCAGAGCCTCGCGCCCACGCAGGCTCAAATCAGTCTTGAACGCGAACTGCTCGCGAGGATCGACAGGATAGGCCTTGAGCCGGTAGTGCGTGCCCTGCGGACGCTCATGTACCACGACCGCGACACCGCGCGCCACCTGCACCAGCGGGCTGGTCAAACCGACATCACGCAAGGTCTTCTTGGCCAGGGCCGCGTCGTGCCCGTGCGCGATGTAGAAGTCCGCGACGCAGAGAAGGTTCTGGGAGCCGCCGTTGGCGTTATGGATCGGACTAGTCCAGAGTTTCAGGTGGGGGATGACCACCAGCGTGTCGTCTGGCGTGACCATGCGCATCGCGCGGATTCCAATCGACCGCACTTCGCCGTAGACCCCATCGATCTCGACCCAATCACCGGGCCGGTAGGGCAACTCGTAGAGCGTGACGAGCCCCGCCAGAATGCTGCTGACGTATTCCTTGAGAACAAAACCGATCGCCAGGCCGAAAGCTCCGAGGAGGGCGACGAGATTCTCAAAGTTCGGGTCGAGAACGCGCGGGACGATCAATGCGACCGAGCAGACCAGGATCAAGAGCCGCGACAAGGGCACCGTCGCCAAGGTATAGATCCGGGCACGGCCGCTGAGGCGATCGGCCAACCAGCGCAGGGTCCATTGGACCAGCACCGCCCCCACCCCGGCGATCACGACGATCAGCGCGATGGTCCCCAGATTGCCGGTGTCGAACCTGGCGAGCTGTTGTTGCAGACTCGGGGCTTCCTGGGCGAACATAGCGGCTCCTACAAGCTGTCGACAAGGTACCCGGCCCGTGCGAGCAGCCACCGGACGGGTAGATAGCCGGCGGCGCTGACGTACCATCGCGCCGCCCTGACCTCAACCAGGCCCGCGCGTTCGAGCCGGGCCAGCCGCCCCAGGACATCGATCTCGGAGCGCCCGAGCAGAGTCGCCAGCAAGCGACCCGGCAGACCCCGATGCAGCAATAGGCCATGCAACAGCGTCAGGCTCTCCGCGTCGCGGGACTCTGATGTGCTCGGCAGACCGGCTTCGAGCGCACGCACCGGCAGCACCCAGAGCGTGTGCGGGTCACTGTCTGCCTGCTGTTCTTCAGGCCCGATCGCGGTGCGCAGCGCCCCTCGCCAGAGCTGAAGCGCGAGGCCAGGATTGCCGCGCGTCAGAGCGGCCAGCGAGGCCGCCTGGCTGGACCCCTCGCTGCCGTTCTCGGCTGGAAAGATCTCGGCCCCCCCGTCACAGCTGCGTACGCGTGCGTTGGCCTGCGGCGGGTTGAGCAGACGCAACAGACGCTCTCGGTCGAAGGCCTGGAGCACCCAGGGATCATGGTCGGGAATCGGAACGGCATGCACGAGATAGGCCCACGCCCAGGAATCGCAACCGATCACACAGCGCGATTCCCAGTGCGAGCGCAGCCGCGCCAATAATTCCCGCACCAGTCTCAACCCCCGGACGTGACGCAGGTAGCACGCCTCCAGGTTGGGAAGCACCCAGGGAGGCTCGGGCAGCGCGTCGAGCCAGGCTGCGTTGTCGTCGAGCAGCTGGTGGGCAGGGGGCGCCTCAATACACGGCCAACCGCGCCGCTCGGCCCAGCTTCGCAGCAGGTCCGCGCCTGCGCCGAACGGAGGGTCGATGACGAAGACCGGGCCTTCCACGGCCTGCCCCAGCCAGCACTTCTGCCAGGCCTCCACCACCTCGAGCCAGGCAGGGTCGGGGGCGTGCTGGCGCTGCGCGAGCTGCTCGAGGGGAGCGAATCTCAGCTCTTCGACCGGCTTCTCGGCGCGCCTGCGGCGGGGAGCCAACGAAGCCCATAGCCCCGAGAGACCACGCCGCAGCTTTTCGGGGACCGGCGCCGAGGGCAGGACATACGCGGGCAGGCGGACCCACTCCCAGAGTGCCGCAACCGTGTCCGGAGAGTCCTGATTCGCTGCCACTGGAGCCTGCTTCATTAACTCGAGTGCTATACTGGACGAACAGCATCACAGACGCAACAGAAAGCCGGCACCAGGAGCCAAACCCATGGAAATGCGCACCCTCGGACAAAACGGTCCGCAAATCTCCGCCATCGGCCTCGGCTGCATGGGCATGTCCGAATTCTACGGAGCCCCCAGCGACACCTCCCGTTCGATCGCAGTGATCCACCGCGCGCTGGAGCTGGGTGTCAACTTCCTCGACACCGCCGACATGTACGGCAACGGCGCGAACGAGCGACTGCTGGGCAAGGCGCTGGCGGGGCGGCGCGAGCAGGTGGTGCTTGCGACCAAGTTCGCCATCGTGCGCCGCGAAGACGGCTCTTTCGTCGGCATCTCGGGCAAGCCCGAGCACGTGCGCAAGGCCTGCGACGCGAGTCTGCGCCGCTTGGGGGTCGACGTGATCGACCTGTACTACCAGCACCGCGTCGATCCCCAGACCCCGATCGAAGACACGGTCGGGGCGATGGCCGAGTTGGTCCAGGCGGGCAAGGTGCGCTACCTCGGCCTGTCTGAGGCCTCTCCCAGCACGATCCGGCGCGCCCACGCCGTCCACCCGATCGCGGCACTGCAGACGGAGTACTCCCTCTGGACCCGCGACCCCGAAGGCGGCCTGTTGGCGACCTGCGCCGAGCTGGGTATCAGCTTCGTCGCCTACAGCCCTCTGGGGCGGGGCTTCCTGACCGGCGCGATCGCCAGTCCAGACGATCTGGCTGCAGACGATTGGCGGCGGAACAACCCGCGCTTCCAGGGCGAGAACTTCGCCAAGAACCTCGAGCTGGTGGCAGAGGTCAAGAAACTGGCGGACGAGAAGCACTGCACCGCCGCGCAGCTGGCGCTCGCCTGGTTGCTGCACAGCCATCCTCAGGTCGTCACAATCCCGGGGACCACCAAGGCCGCCCGGGTCGAAGAGAACGTGGCGGCGGCCCTGGTCGTGCTGAGCGAGGCCGATGCCGCGCGCTTGGATCGGGTTGCACCCAGAGGCATCGCCCGTGGCTCGCGCTATCCGGACATGGGTAGCATCGACTCCTCGGACTGACGCTCCCGACACAGGGGCGGGCTCGAGCCCTCAGCGCGCCCTGAGCTTCGCCTCTAGAGACAGCCGTTCGCCGTCCCGCTCGAGCTCGATGCGGATGCTGTCCCCGGGCTTGCGGGTCTTCAGGAAGTCCGAGAACGCCCGGAGATCCTCGATCACTACCCCGTCGAGAGACAGCAGCCGGTCCCCCGCCTCGATCCCTGCCTCTTCCGCCGCCGAGGCCTCCAGCACGCTCTGCACGCGCACCCCGGGCCCGGGATCGGCGAAGTCCGGCATCGTTCCGAGGCTGACCCGCCGGCCGGCAGCCGGCGCGGGTGCTGGACTGGTCCCGCCCGCCAGGGTGGAGCTCAGGGGCTCCTCCCGAGCGGCCAGATAGACCAGCGTCTCCCGCAACCAGGTGGCCACCTTCACCAGCCCGTCAGCGTCGACTTTGTCCGCCACATCGCTCGGTCGGTGGTAGTCCACAGTCGGTCCGGTCGTCAACTGCACGGCCGGCACACCGAGCTCGTGGAAGCTCTTCTGGTCACTGCCTCCCAGGTCGTTGGCCACGGCGACCCCCTCGACGCCCGTGGTGAAGCCGACGCCGCGCACGATATGCACCCACTCGCTGGCGGTCCCGGTGCCGAGCACCAGCAGGCGCTGGCCGGCCAGACGGCCGACAGTGTCGAGGTTGAGCATCGCGTGGGCCTGCTCGGCCGGCCACTGCTCCATGGCTTGGGTGTAGTGCCGCGAGCCGCGCAGCTGCCACTCTTCGGCGCTGAAGGCGACGAACACGATCGACCGGGGGTGCGCGCCCGCGTTGCCGAGCAGCCCTGCCAGCTCCAGCAACACGGCGACCCCCGAAGCGTTGTCATCCGCGCCGTTGTGGATCTGCCCCGCCATGCCCTCACGGACGTCGGGCCAGCCGCGACCCAGGTGGTCGTAGTGGGCGCCCACGACGACCGACTGGCGGGCCCAGTCCTGGTGGCTCCCGCGCAGAACGCCGACGACGTTGCGCAGGCGCACCGGCGCACCGTCGGGCCCGTCGGGCTCGAGCCATTCCTGGAACCAGCCGCCATCGCTGCCGCCGGGCTCCAGGCCGGCGCTCTCGAAAGCGCGGACGATGTAGTCTGCGGCCTTGTCCAGGCCGGCCGTCCCGACTCCCCGCCCCTCCAGGGCATCCGAGGCGAGGAAGGCCACGTGCGCAGCCAAGCGGTCGGCGTCGAAGACCGGCTCCAGCCTCGCCAGCGGCTCCACCGTGGGCAGCGAGGGCGTGCCGAGGTAGCCCGGAGCCCGCCACAGCAGCGGCGAGGCATCGGCCTGCCACTGGCCTTTGATGACATTGCTCGGTTCATTGCCCGTGAACGCGAGGTAGGAGTACTTGCCGTAGTGCGGCAGCTTCCTGGCCAGACCGGGCAGCGACTCCGGCAGGGAAGCCCCGATCCAGCCGATGGAGAGCTCGGGATCCTGCGGATGGCGCGCAGTCAGCACGAAACACGCCTCCTCCGCCGCGACCGATTCTTCTCCGACTCTCAACTCGCCCCCCTCGAGCACCGCATCGCGCGCAGCCGACGCGCTGCGCACGACCTCAGCCCAGCGGTTGTGCTGCCCCAGAATCCAGACGGGGCGTCCGGCCGGCAGTCCATCGATGGCCGCTTCCCGCAACAGCTCGAGCTGCTCTCCCGTCGGGTCCCAGGCCGCAGCCAGTTGTTCCCAGTCGCAACCCGAAGCAGCCTCCGGGAGGATCACACTGACCCGCTCAGCCCCAAAGATCGCGCCCAGCGAGGGCGGAATCTCTTCACTGTGCAGGCGTCGGAACAGATCGAACCCCGGGTCGACGCGCACCCAGACCGGGCGGCTGCCGGCAGGCAAGGTCAGCTCGACGACGCGCGGGTCTTCTAGAGTCGGCACGAAGTGCATCGATTCGATGCGTGGCTGCGGCTCCCCCTCGCAGAGGATGGCGACCGGCACCTCAAGGATGTACGGGGCCTCCGGCTGCACCTGCTCCAAGCGCACGCGCCAACCTGTCCCCGAGGCCTCGACCTCGAGGGAGAGCTCGGGCGCCCCGGTGCGCTCCGTCCATTGCCGGAAGACCGGCCCCAGATCGAGCTCCGCCGTCGCGGAGAAGACCGCTTCGATGTCCTCGAAAGAAGCGCGTGCGAAGCGATAGCGCCGGTAGACGCGTGCCAGACAGGACACGAACATCTCGTCCCCGAGCTGCATCCGCAGCATGTGCCACAGCATCAACGACTTGCCATAGCCCACGGCCTCGGTGGCGCCCGAATGGCGGCTGCGGAACTGCGTCAATGGGAAGTCGGCCGAGGCACCCACATAGCTGCGATACTTTTTCAACGTATCGCGGCGGTATTCCGCGCCCTTTCCCTGCCCCTCCTTGATCAGGTGGTCAGCGAGGTAGGCGGTCAGGCCTTCACACCAGTTCCCACCGTCCGCATCGACGTAGACCCCGTTGCCCCACCAGTTGTGCAGGATCTCGTGAGGGTAGGACGAATGGAGGATGAAGGGGAAGCGGATGATCTTCGGACCGAGCAAGGTGAAGCTCGGCATGCCGTACCCGGTCTCCCAGAAATTCTCGACCAGGGCGAACTTCGTGTACGGATACGGACCGAGTAGCCGCGCGTACAGCTGTAGATACTGGGCGGTCACCTCGAGGTATGTCGCCGCCAGGGTCGGATCGGCCTCTCGCAAGAAGACCCGAGCCATCACCGCGCCGGCCGCCCGCTCATACTCGTGGAAGCGGGCCGCCACCAGGTAGACCTCTTCGCCAGGCTCGGGGCTCGACCAACGGACCATACTCTGGGCTGCGCCCAGCTCATGGTGGCTGCGCCGGCCCTGGCTGACCGCCTGCCAGCCCGCCGGCAAGCGGACAGTCAGCGCGAAGCCGAAGAGCTCTGCTCCAAACTGCGGCAACCAATGGCTGGAGCCGGCCAGGTAGACTCCCTGCTCGCTGATGGTCCCAGCAGTGCTTGAGAAGCTGCGGGCGTACTCTTCGCCTTCGACAGTGGGCGCTTGCTCGATGCTCCCCGCCCAGCTGAGCAGCAGCTGGGCTGGCTGGCCCTCCACAGGCCGGACCCGATAGCGCTGCACGCCATGCCCAGCCTGCCCGGCCACGGGCTCAAGGCTCCACCCCTGGGGCGCGGGTCCCAGTGCCAGACCCGCGTGCAGGCTGAGCTGAAGCTCCTGGCCACGCAGCCGCTCGGGCAGCGAGATGGTGTCGCTGGCCGAGAGCGTGTGGCTGGCCGGGTCGAGGCGCACGTCGAGAGCGTGGAAGATCTCATCTCCGCCCTGCGCGATGCTGAGAAGGGCCAGCAGGGCACAGAGCCCGGCTGTCTTGCGATGCTGTGCTGCCACGGAGGATCTCCCTTGGTTCGTGCTTCCGCCCTTGCGGCGGCAACCTGACCGGGCGATTGTACATCAGCGCTGGGCCCTGGGCGACCGTTGGGGAATCAGGGCAACCAGCGCGGAGCCGTGAACAGCGCAGGCAACACACGGGCCCCACTGGCGAAGAACAGGATGGAGCTGCCGTACAGGAAGGCCCAGGTCAGCACCCGCCCCAGCCAGCCTGCCCAGGCACGGCGCCGCACCACCCGCTGCAGGGGCAGGCTCGCGACCACTCCCAGCCCCTGGATGAGGAAGAAGGGCAGCTGGTAGCCATCGATGCGATGGATCGCCAGCGCGAACAGCCACTCATGGATCAGCCCGCTGACCAGGAAGGTCCAGAGCGTCGCGCGCAGCATCCGTGAGCGACCCCCCGCCGGTTTGAAGACGTGCTTATCCAACCAGATGCACACCCAGCGGTTGTAACGCTGCCAGAACTCGGCTGGCGTGCGCGCCAGGAAGGCTCCGTCGATGACCGGCACCGTCCCCCAGCCGAGCAGTTTGAAGAGAGCGTGTTGGGAGGACGCTGCACCTTCAGCGATCAGACCGAAGGCAACGCCCTTCAGCAGATGATCGAGGGCAAAACTGTGCGCGAAGATTCCTGCCTGCAGGGACCAGGCCACCAGACCGAGGCCGCCCGCGAGCAAGCCCGCCCCCAGCACGCCGCGGCGCCAGACCCGACGCAAGGGTGCGCGCCGGCTGCGGCGGAAGGTCTCGCTGGTCAGGGCGCCCGGATGGAGGATGAACCAGACCAGCTCGGATAGCGGCCAGTCTTCCTCAGAAGAGACGACGTCCCAGGTCTTCAGAAACTGCCAGGCGCAGGCGAAGGAGGCCGCGAAACCCAGCAACGGCTCGGCGGCTGGAACCAGAAGGCCGGCCCCCAACAGGACCAGCAGCAAAACCGCCCCCAGCCAACGCCTGAGCCCACCGCGTCGCCGCAGCACCGGCGCGAGCAGCAGTGGCAGCACAAAAGCCCCCAGCGCGACCAGCAATGCGAGACGCTGGGCAGTCATCGGGCTCTCCATACAGAGGACCGGCGGGAATTGCAGAGGACGGTGGCACCGATTCTACCAGAAAGGGCCTATACTGCTGAGGCGTGATGGGGACCGCCCCAGGGCTCGCGCCCCGTCGGAGTCCACCCCCAGCCAGAAGGAGACCGCATGCACCCCTCTGCCGAAGCCTTCGTAAAGGAGTGGCACCGCGTCGTCGATGCGCGCGACTTCTCGACCCTCAGCGACATGCTCGCCGACGACGTCACGTTCCGATCCCCCGCCTTCTTCAAGCCGACCCAGGGGAAGCTGCCCGTCGGGATGATCTTGATGGGAGTCGGGCAGGTGCTGCCCGATCTCCACTACACGCGTCACTTCACATCTGAGGACGGCGCGGTGATGGAATTCGAGGCGACCGCCACCGACGAGACCGGCAAGGCGCGCAGTGTGCAGGGTGTCGACCTGTTCGCGCTCAACCCCGAAGGGAAGGTCGCCGAGCTGACCGTCATGATCCGCCCCCTCAACGGCCTGCAGGTACTGGCTGCTAGCATGCGGAAGCTGATGGGCGGCTGAGCTAGCGCCTCCGGCGTTGGCAGCTTTCCCCTACCGCCTGCTGGCGAGGTGGCGTCTCCCTGGGTGTCTTCCCACTGGTAGAGGCGCTTGAGGGGAAGATCGCTGACCCGGCCGGGCTCCCACCGTTACGGTGGCTGACAGCGAGCCGACCTCGGCCACGCCATTCCCGGCGGAGCTCGCTCGACGTACGGTGCCTGCCAGGAGTAGCCGAAGTCGTAGAGCGGACGGCTCTCAGAGGGAAATCGATCCTCGACAGTGTGCGCCTTCGACGGGGTGTGCTGCCATTGGGCCAGGTACTTCGCGTTGTGGTCGACCACCGCCTCGCTTGCCGCGAAGCTGTCGAGTCCCGCAGCGCGCCAGACCTGCTCCATATACGCGTCGCGATCTGCGGCCAGGTCTTCGTAGCGGATGACCAGCGCGTCTCGCACCAGAGGGAGATCGTCGAGAAACAAGCGATGCGCGTGACACCAGTGCGATGCGAGCTCCTGAACCGTCGCTTGCGCCATCTTCACGGTCGCCAGAGAGACTGCGATCGGATGCCTGACGATGAAAACGAAGCGCGCACGCGGAAACAGCGCCTGAAGAAATCGCGCACGGATCAGGTTGGGGGGAGACTTCTCGGCCAGCACGCGCTTCGTCCAGTCCCAATACGGCCCCCACTGACACAACAGACGGTCCCGGTTCCGCGCCGAGACAAGCCTGCTCGCCTCGGTCAGGTGTGCCGCCGCGTCGAAGGCGAAGCGCCCCGGGCCGCCATGTTTCCGCGCAGGAGCGAAGACCGTCTGCAGATGCTGCCCTTCATCCTCGGGCACACCGGTCTGCTGGAAACCGCTGACCTGCGGATGGCTCCGGAGCAGTCGATGCAGAACCGAAGTTCCGCTGCGATGCAACCCTCCGACAAAGACCAGCTGCTTGCCTGCCCACGGCGGAGCCTTCGCGAAGGGCCGCTTGCGGGTCTGCAACGCCTTGCGAAGTCGCGCTCGGGCTCGGGCCAGGAAACGAAACATGATGGGTGCCGCCGGGCTGGGTTGGGTTGGGTTGGACAGTCTCAGACAAGCTGTGGAGCCATCACGCGAACCTCAGGCCGGCTTCTCCCCAGCGAGCAGGAAGTCCGCCCGGTCGAACAGCCAGCCGGCATAGATCACCAGGGCCAGGATCTCCGCCCAGAAGCCGAGCCACGCCAGACCTACTGGAAGAGCCACCTGAGCCTCACGCCACAGGGCCATCTGGGTCGCGTGGGTGAAGAAGCCCAGCAAGCAGGGCACGGGAAAGAGCGCCACCACAAACACCATGCGCACCAGCGCGACCAGCATGTTGTGGCCCACGGCCCCCTCCTGGCCGGTGCGTAGCTTCGCCAGCCCGGGAAACCAGAGCGCCTGGATATACAGGATGGCGTGGAAGCCGCAGAACATCGTGAAGAGCATACCCGCCAGCCCCCCTGCCATACCCAGCCTCTCGAGCAACGTGAAGGGCTGGTAGCTGGCCTGCGGTGTCAAGGCCACCCCGAGCCCCAGCAGGCCGAGTACCGGATACATGCCCGAAGCCGCGGCGCCCGCCACATCGCCCAGGATGACCTGCCAGCCGCGCAGCGGAAGCGGCTTGAGCAGCTCCATGGCATCGAGCACGGCGACGTTGGACCCGCGCCGCCAGAACAGCACCAGGATGACGACCATCTCGAGCACGAAGGGGAGCGACTCGGCGATCGCCCGCAGCCAGGGCTCGGGCAGCCGGGGTGCCGCCCAGCCGACCGCCAGAACCACGGCCAGTCCGATCAAAAAGCTGCGGCTGCGGCGGGGCCGGCTCTTGCCCAACCAGCGAACCCAGAAGAAGCCCGCCACCACGCTCCGTCCGCCGAACAAGCCTGGGCTGAAAGGGCTCCAGCGGCCGGCATCGGCCGACTTCACGGGGCCCTTGCGCGCTTTGCGGCGGGCGAGATCCTCGGCGCGCCGCACCGCCCACTCCTCAAAATGCACATCCAGCCGCACGAGCCAGAGCAGGTACAGTCCGACCTGCGCGAGGCACACCAGTAGAGGCAGCGTTCCCCCTTCGCCGAGCATGAGCAGCGCAGGAGCCCGCACCGGGTAGCTGATCTCCCGCAACCCCGGGGTCTGGACGAGGCGCCCCACGTGCTCGAAGATGCCTTCGCCCCCAGCAGGCAGCGGTTGCCAGGCCAGGGCGAAACCCGCCAGCAACGCCAACGCATAGATCCAACCCGGGGCGAACAGCAACAGACCACGGGCCACGTCTTTGTAGATGTACACCCGGTAGAAGGTGGCGATCGTGCCGTGCAGGGTCATCAACAGGGTGAAACAGGCAAAGCCGACCAGGGCCCCGACCTGGAAGCCGCTCAGGAAGAAGAAAAACAGGCCGAACAGGATGGCCCCGGGGAGCTTGTCGGCCACGGCGTAGATCAGCAGCGCTGGACGCGAGAGCGGCGCGGGGAACAGCAGGTGTACATCGCTGAGCTTGAACAGAGCGGGACCGCGGGGCTGGCGGGGAAAGGGGACCCAGGCGCGCAGATGGGCGAAGACCAGGAAGGCGGTGAAGGTGTGGGCGAGGTATCCGACCGGGTTGCCACTGAAGTCGCGGACGAAGGCGAGCGACAGGAAGTAGCCGGCCGCGACCGCCATGCCGATGAAGAACTTCGGCTCGCGTAGCCGTTTGACGGCCCGCCACACGCGGTTCTTCAAGCGCATGCCGAGAAGCCATACGAGCGCCGTCAAGGCCCTGGATCCGGGGCTTCGGTGGCCGGCCAGGAGCCGCCCTCGGTGACCTTGAAGAAGGCCTCTTCGAGGGTCGCGTTCTGGCCGGCCTGGCGCAGAAGATCCGCCATGGACCCCAGGGCCAGCTGCATCCCGCGCTCGATGATCAGAATGCTCGAGCACATCTCCTGCACCATATCCAATAGATGGGATGAGATGATGATGGCGGTGCCCTGGGCGGCTCGTTGACGGAGCATCTTCTTGACCGTGCGGATGCCGTGCGGATCGAGGCCCGTCAGCGGCTCGTCGAGGATCAACACCCGCGGCTCATGGACCAACGCCCACGCCAACGCAAGCTTCTGACGCATGCCCCGAGACAGCGCATCGGGGAAGTCGTGCCGCCTCTCTTCGAGCTCGAGGGCGCTCAACAGCGGATCGAGCGGAGGCGCGGCGATTTTGTGGATGCGGCACGCCAGGCGCAGATGCTCTGTCACGCTGAGCTCGTCGTACAGGTAGGGCGTGTCAGGCACGAAGCCCAACTGGCGCTTGGCCTGCAAGGGATTCTGCTCGAGATCCACGCCGCACAGCCGCACGCAGCCGGCGGACGGAGGCAGAATGCCTGCCATGACCCGCAGCGTCGAGGTCTTTCCGGCACCGTTGGGTCCGACGAATCCCAAGATCTCGCCCGGCTCTACGACGAAGTTGAGGTCGGCGACCGCCACCCGCTCGCCGTAGTTCTTCCAGAGCTTGTATACCTCGATCAAGCGGGAGCTCCCGGATAAATGCTGGGCTATTGTGACGCTGGGCAGGGCCACGGGCAAGGCTGTGGCAGCCCGCAAAAAAACACGCAGGAATTCCCTCCCGGCTTCGTCTTACTCAACGGAGCAGTGTGTATTCTGGATCAGTGGGCCATCGCCGAGCGCGACGGCCTTTGACCGCATGCTGACCAGCTGATAGAATCCGGCCTCCGCTGCACGCGTCTTCGAGGGGAAACCATGTCCAAACCGGTGCCTGCCTCCCACAGCAAGCGCTCGAAGAATGCGGCCGGCGCGTCGCGCAGAACCGCCTCGGGCAGGGTCAAGGCCGGCTCCAGCGCCCGTAAGACCAAGACCAGCTCCCAACGGGCGAAAGCGAAAGCTGCAGACGAGGCAGCCAGCCGCAAGAAGAGCTCGCGCAAGACTGCCTCGGGGCGGGTGAAGTCGGCTGCTGCCGGCGACGACATCAAGATCTCCACGAAAAAGAAGGCCCGCAGTAGCCGCGACAAAGTCCGCTCCCGCCGCACTCCCTCAGGACGCATCGTCGACACCAAGGCCGAACAGCGTTACCTCGCCGAAGAAGAAGACAAACCTCGCAAGTCCCGGTCTTCAACCAAGTCCAGGTCCTCCAAGTCTTCCAAGGCGAAGACGGCGTCCAAGGCCAGCAAGCCCAAGAAAAAAGCTGCTGAGTCGACCCGACGCTTCACCAAGACCGACCTGCTCTCCGACTCCGATCTCGACCTGCAGCTGCTGGAATCGGGCTCTGGAGAGTTGGAAGCCAAGCCCTCCATCGCTGCCCGCGATGACCTGCTTCTGCCCGACGATGACCACGAGGAGGTTGACATCGTGATCCCCGAAAAAGCGTCGAGCAAGAGGTCCAAGAAGAAGTCTTCGGGCCGCAGCGAGTCTGCCAAGAGCAGCGCGCCGGCCAAGAAGAGCTCGAGGGCCGCCAGCGGGAAGAAGAGCCGCACCAGTGGTGGAAGCCCGTCACGCCGTCGTTCCCGGGTCTCAGCCGGCACGGGTTCGAGCAGCATCAACCCGATGATGTTCATCAGCATCGGGCTGGGCGTGTTGATCGTGGCGTTGATCGGCTTCATCGTGGTCAAGAAGCTGACTGTCAAACCCGGCGAAGACCATTCAGTCGAGCTCAGAGAGGCGCGAGAGCTGTTCGAAGAAGCACAACAGATCTATTCCGACGTCGGCAAGGCCACGACACCGGAGGCCAAGCAGCGCCTCGTCGATAAGGGCTTGAAGACGATCAAAGCCTGCAACCGCAAATACAATGAGCTGCAGGAAAATCCGATCTACGCCAACGAGGTCGAAGAAGAGGTCTGGGAGTGGAAAGAGACCTACAGCAGGCTCGAGCAGGAGCACGAGGCGGTCTCCACACTGATGAAAGACTTCTCCGCGGCGAAGGGCTTCGACTGACGAGGCTCTGCGCGGCCGCTGAGCTTTGCAGACGCCGGTTCCGCCGGCGTCCTGCTGTTTCTGGAGATCCACGAACATGAGCGGGACGAGTCGGCGCGAGCTGTTCGGAAGCTTTTTCCGCGGTTTCCGCAAGCAGATCTCCAGGCTGGAGCCCCCAGCGACAGGACCGATCCGTCCGCCTGGGGCCATCGCCGAAGCGAGCTTTCTGCAGACCTGCCAGCATTGCCGCGCCTGTGTGGATGTCTGTCCCGAGCAGTGCATCATCCCCGCGCAGGAGCACATGCAGGTCGCCACCGGCACGCCTTTCTTGTTGCCGGACCGCGCTCCCTGCACGCTGTGTGGCAAGTGCGGCGAGGTGTGTCCCAGCGGGGCCTTGCTGCCCGTGGCCCAAGAACAGGTCCGCATCGGGCGGGCGCAGGTCGGGCTGGAGACCTGCCAGACCGGACGCGAACAGGGCTGTCATGCCTGTGTGCTCGCCTGCCCGCTGCCATCCCAGGCCATCAAGATCCTCGAGTCCGGAGACCCAAGCATCCTCGCCGGTTGCACAGGCTGCGGCCTGTGTGCTCCGGCCTGCCCCACGACCGCCATCCGCGTCGTCCCGATCAGGAGGTAGCGCTGTGTCCGCCCATCCCCCGCGCATGGACCGTTTGCTGGCAGCCCTGGGCGACGCATTCCCACGCGCCTTGAGCAAGGCGGCAGCGCGCGAAGTGCTGGCCGAAGCGCGCGCTGCCGGACGGATTCCCGAGCTCGAGGGCTGCGCCGAAGCGGTGCGCCAGAAGCTGCGCAACTGGACGCGGCCCGTGGTGGTGCACACCATCAACGCGACCGGCGTGGTCTTGCACACGGGCCTGGGGCGCGCGCCGTTGGGGGAAGCCGCCGCCGCGGTTGCGCGCGAAGCGGCGGCCTATACCATCGTCGAGGTCGACCGACGCTCGGGCCATCGCAACCAGCGCGAGGACGGCCTGCAGCGCATGCTGTGCGACTTGACCGGGGCCGAAGCCGGCACGGTCGTCAACAACAACGCGGGCGCCACGCTGTTGGTCCTGGCGGCGCTCGCCCGGGGCAGAGAAGCGATCGTCAGCCGCTCGGAGCTGGTTGAGATCGGAGGCGGCTTCCGGATTCCTGAGGTGATGCAAGAGAGCGGCACACTGCTGCGCGAGGTGGGGACCACCAACCGCACCCGCCTGTCCGACTATGAGCGGGCCATCGGTGAGAACAGCGGCATGCTGCTCAAGGTCCATCGCAGCAACTTCCGCGTTGTCGGCTTCACGGCCGAGGTCGACCTGCCTGAGCTGGTCGGGCTGGGGCGCGCACGCGGCCTGCCGGTCGTCTACGACATGGGCTCGGGCTGCCTTGAAGACGTGAGTGGACTTGGAATCGAGGATGAGCCGGTCGTGCGCGCTTCCTTGCAGACCGGCATCGACCTCGCTCTGTTCAGCGGCGACAAGCTGCTGGGTGGACCGCAAGCGGGAATCATTGTGGGCAAGCGCGAGGCGGTGGCCCAGGTCCGGCGTCACCCGCTGTTCCGCGCGCTGCGCCCGGGTAAGCTGACTCTGGCAGCCCTCGAGGCAGTGCTGCGCAGCTACTGGTTGGGCAGATCTCAAGAGCTGCCCGTGCAGCGGATTCTGCGGGCGAGGCCCGAAGAGCTGCGCCGCCGGGCCGAAGCGCTCGCGATGGGCCTGGCGGGTGTCGCCGTCGAGCCGAGCGAGACGCGCATCGGGAGCGGTGCGGCGCCCACCAGTGGTTTGCCCTCGTACGCGCTGCGTTTGGCGGGCAAGGCCCAGAACCTGGCGCATCGGCTGCGCAACGGCGAGCCGCCGGTGTTCGGCCGCGTGCAGGCCGGCGCGCTCTGGCTCGACGTGCGGACGGTGCTGCCGGAGGAGGATGCGGCCCTGCGGGCCGTGCTCGAGCGGGAGCTGGGTGCGCTGTAAGGGGGCGGGACCGGGGCGTCGGGCGGCTGCTGCCGTGAAGAAATTCAACGCAAAGGCGCAAAGGCGCAAAGGCGCAGCGAGCTCGTCCCTGCTGGAGCGGCCGCCCTGCATAGCAATGCCTACCGGCTTGAATTGAGGGATGGCATGCCGTCGATCGAGATGAAGCTGAGCGCGTTATGAAACACCTGATCACAGCCTTGCTCGTCACGGTCGCGTTGGGCCAGGACTACCTGCTCGAGAGTTACCGTCCGTGTGTAGAGGACCGCTTCGACGTGGTTGCCCGGCGCGTCCACCTCCAGCAACGATGGAACACCGCAGACAGCACTCGAGTCTTGCTCGACGCGGAGGTGCAAGGTTTTCTGGTCTACTACACGGCCAAAATCGGGGCTGTGGATCGTCGGGGCGTGACATACGAACGGCGAACCTATCATGTTTTCGTCGATTTGCGGACCGGCGACAGTGTTGAAGGCAGCATGATCGTCGATATCGTCAAGAGGCGGGGTTCTGTCACGGCTGAATGGCTGGACACCGACGCGCCGCAGGCGCTGATCGCACTGGTCGAGGAAGAAGTGTCGTTCGGTGCGGCGAGAGGGGTGACAGCCACAGCATTCGAGCTTCCGCGAGAGCTCGTCGCGGTCGGTGAACCATGGGATCTCGGCCCTCGGCAACTCGCCGCGTTTTTCGGATCCCATACAGATCACATCCAAATCGACGAGGCCAGCCATGGCGAAGGCTGTCTGGTGCGCGTCGAGGAGGAAGACGAGTGCCTGTACCAGACACTCGAGCAGTCGATGCACCTGCAGGCGCACGAGAAGGAGGCGGAACGGCGCTTCGAAATGGTCGCGGACATTCACAACCAGGCCCGTTTCAGCGCGGACTCGCCCTGGTTGAGTATGCAGAGCGTCGGGACTGTGACTGCCTGCGACCTCGCTGCGGCGACCGAAACGGTGACGGAGAGGCGGGTTCAGGTTTGGCGTACGGGAGCGGACGACGCGGCCGAACCCCGGTCGCTGCACGTCTGGCCCGAGGGGAACAACGCTCGCCAGCGAGACTATTCGATCACTACCGAGGTACGTGGGGGACTGTTCTTCGGTGCGCAGAGCCAGCGGCGAGAGGCCTCAGGCGGGCTCGACTACCGTTTTCTGACGACTGCCGACCGGAGTGTTGCGCTGACGTTGCAGCGTACGTGCTACGAAGACGTGGTGGACGGAGCATTGGTGGCCGAATTCGACCACGGACGGGACTACGTGCGTGCAGCGGACGCCCAGGGTGAGCGGTACAACCATGAATTCGCGACAGCTCCCCGCGAAGTGCGCCGCAAGATGTACGACCTCTTCCGGCGGCCACGCTATGAACTGCTCCTGGACGCTTTTGGGCGCGTCATGGAGAGGAAGTTCGTCGGTAAGGGGTTGGCCGCCGGGCTGGAAGAAGGGATGGAAATCGAAACGGTCCTTCTGGTCCATCCTCCCTTTCTTGCCGGGAGCCCGACTTGGTCCAACCGCGTACGGTTTTCCTACGGATCCGAAGGCCTTGCCGAAGGATACCTGTTCTACCGCCGAGGCGCGCCCGTCGACGAAGGGCTTGCCCCTGTCAGCGTGATGGGTGTCTTGACCTTGCACGGCAGCATGGAACATTTCGATCAAACGCGCACAACCCTCGAGGTCACGGGACAACAGTATTGGGACACCCAGGAGGGATCTTGGCACGAGGCCCTGCTGGACCTGCAGCGCGAGGCAACCTACCATAGCGACAACGTCTTGGGGCAATACTACAACGACCGTACAGCTATGCGAATGCGCCGGCGCTGAGCTGAGTTCCGGGTTTGGTCGCCACAAGAGTCGGGCATCGAGCAAAGTAGGGTCTTCGGCGAGCGAGAGGTCTAGAGCGTTGGACTGCACTTTCAGTGGCGAGATTGCGGGTCGAGAAACTCTTGGTGTAGGCTGAGCGATGCCGTCGCCGCGGTTGGCAGGCAAGGCCCAGTGCTTGACGCATCGGTTGCGCAGCTGCGAGCCGCCGGTGTTCGGGCACGTGCAGGCCGGCGCGCTCTGGCTCGACGTGCGCACTGTGCTGCCAGAGGAGGATGCGGCCCTGCGGGCTGTGCTCGAGCGGGAGCTGGGGGCGCCGTAAGGGTCGTGACGGGGGCGTCGGGCGGCTGGTGCCGGGAAGAAATTTAGCGCAAAGGCGCAAAGGCGCAAAGGCTCAAAGGCGCAAAGGCGCAAAGAGCTCGTCCCTGCCGGAGCGGCCTTCGACACGGCAGTCGGACCACGGTCCTCTTCGGTGTCGCTGTCGGGATCGGGTATCCGAGTCCGGGTCCGGGTCCGAGTCCGGGTCCGGATCCGCATCCGGGTCCGGGTCCGGGTCCGGATCCGCATCCGGGTCCGAATCCGAGTGGGTATCCGAGTCCGAGTCCGAGTCCGAGTCCGAGGCCGAGTCCGAGTCCGAGTCCGAGTCCGAGTCCGAGTCCGAGTCCGAGTCCGAGTCCGAGTCCGAGTCCGAGTCCGAGTCCGAGTCCGAGTCCGAGTCCGAGTCCGAGTCCGAGTCCGAGGCCGAGGCCGTTCCGTGAGACAGTCTCCCACAGAGCGCCGCTACAGAAAATGGCATCGATTCGTGCGTTCACAATGTTGGAAACGGTCGCAACGGATCCTGGCCGCCGGCGCCCATCCAGGCCGGTCGCTGCGAGCCTGTGTCGGGAGCTCTGGGACCAGAACCCCCACGCTCCGTCGAATCCCCTCCGCCCCGAAATTCACGATCCTTTCGATGACTGCGATCGGGCCTGCAATGCACGGATTGCAGGTCAAGCCAACGCAAGGTTGGAGCGCTCCGCGCCTTTGCGCCTTTGCGTTAAGAAATCGAAGCTCAAGCCGGATCCGACTCTGTTCACACCGAGAGAGCGACAATGGCGGATCCGCCTGCAAACCCGATCGCGGTTCCGGGCGATATCCCCCTACCAACACTTGAACGTGCCATTGCCGTTGCAGTGGGTTCCCTGGCACTGCCAGCTGCCGTCGGCCTGGCGCTGAAGCTGACGGATGCGCGCCGCCGCCCAAGCGCAGTCATCGAAGCGCGTCTGCAACAGATGCACACCTCCGAGCAGCCCATGCTCAGCGACCGCCTGCTTACCGAACTCTGAACAACTCTGGCCACGTGTCAACGCACCGTAGGCACAGTCGAAGCCTTTGTAAGGAGAAGCATAGCGCTGGTACAGGGCGATCGCTGTCAGCCCGAGCGGGCGGGCAGCAAGGCCGAGCAGGCAGAAGCCCAGCAACAGCAGCGCGAGTCCTTTGCGGAATGCATTCATGGTACACCTCCTGTTCACCGAACGGAGCGCCTCCCACCGGCCGGGCTCGGGAACATACTGGAGCACCGACCACGTCCTGTGGAGGAGCAAAGCTCGTGCCGGAATCACAAGGCCGTCGGAGAGAGGGGGAGCCGCCGCGCCCGAGACCCGGCGAGGAGGCCTACATTTCCAAGCGCCGGAAGCGCTGCTTGAGAGCATCCTCTTCATCGTCCGGGGAGGCCCCTGCGGGATCTTCCTCGAAGAAGGGCACAGGACCCCGCGGGGTGTCGAGCCACAGGTGGCTGCCTTCAAAGCGGAAGCGCGCAAGCTCGGGCCAGTCTGCCGACTCTTTCGCAGCCCGCAGCAGCTCGTGGAAGCCCGCATAGAAATCGAAGCGGCTCGCCTCCGGCGGCGCGAACAGTGCCAGCAGCTCTTCGGCGAGCTCTGCACGTTTTTCGACCGGCAGCTCGAGGCCATGCTGGGCACAGACCCGCGCCAAGCGCTCTCCCAGAGCGCCCCGCGCGTCTGGAGCCCGGTAGCGCACACCGCTCATCATCTTGCGCCGGGAGCGGAAGCCGACCTGGCCGAACCACTTCACGCCATCGGGCTGCAGCGTGTCAGGCAGAGCGTCGACATCTGCCCGCAAGCGGTCTTCGCTGTAGTTTGGACACACGAAGCTGCCCATCCGCCGCACCTCACGGCGCAGAGTCTGTAGCAGCGAGGCCTTGTCGATCTGCACGCTGTCACCGGCCACCGGGATCTGGAAGCGCCACCAACCTTTCTCATGCGGGTCCCCCCGCTGGTATTGGCTCAAGCGTCGGCAACCGAAGTAGCGATGGGGCTGGCCCGGTGCCGCCCCACTGCAATAGCCGTCGGCCGCCCCTTGTGGGCAGTTGGCGCGGCAGTTGGAGACGGCCTGGGCGTCGGTCGGGTGCAGCGGCTGCCCGTCCACCTCGACCGCCATCACAGCACCGCTGCGGGCATAGTGCTCGATCAGAGCCAGGAACGCGCGCGGTTGGACCAGCTCCCCCAGCTCGAAATCGACCCGCAGCACAGGCCTTCCTGCGCGGCTACGATTGCTGCGCTGGGACTGCAATCCCAGCTGCAGCAACTCGTCGGTCAAGCGGTTTGCCGCAATATGCACCTCGATCACACGCTCCTGCGAGGGCTCAGGCACCGCGGTCCAGGCAGCGCCGCACTGGGCGCACTGGAACCCCCTGCGCGCCGGAACCCGCTTTTCAACCGGGGCACGATGGTGGCAGCGGGGGCATTCGATCGAATCCATGGCTTCCTCCGCATAGCGGCATGCGCTGCGTCCTGATCAAAGATATGGTAAGCTGTCCGCCGAAAAAAGGGACCCCCTGTGACACCTGAGACACTGAATCCGGACATCTTCCGCGACTACGATATTCGAGGCAAGTCCGCGCGGGATCTAAGCCCCGAGCTGGCCTACCGCCTGGGACGGGCCTTTGCAGACCTGCTGGGTCCCGAGGCGCGCCACGTCGTGGTCGGCGGCGACATGCGCACAGACACCCCCGAGCTGAAAGCTGCTCTGGCCCGAGGCCTTGCGGTCTCGGGGCTGCGCGTGACAGATATCGGCCAGGTGCCGACACCGCAGCTGTACTTCGCAGTCTGCCATCTGGAAGCCGCGGGCGGCGTCGCCGTGACTGCCAGCCACAACCCTCCGTGCGATAACGGCTTCAAGTTCTGCCGCGCCCACGCAGGTCCCGTGGTCGCCCGCGAGATCCAGGGATTCAAGCGTCATGTGCTGGCCGACGAGCCGGGGGCCGCTGTTCAACCAGGTGCGATCCACAAGCAGAACCTCGATGAGGAATACCTCGAAGCCTTGACCAGCCGGGTCGAGATCGCCCGCCCTCTGAAGGTCGTGGTCGATGGCGCGAACGGCATGCTGAGCGAGCTCGGGCCCAAGCTCATGCGGCGCCTGGGAATGGAAGTGGTCGAGCTGTTCTGCGAGATCGATGCCCGCTTTCCCAACCATCCTGCCGATCCGACCGTGGCTGCCAATATGCAGCAACTGGTCGAAACGGTGCGCGCCACAGGAGCAGACCTGGGCCTCGGCTATGACGGTGACGGTGACCGACTGGGGGCCGTGGCAGAAGATGGACGCTGTCTGTTCGGTGACCAGCTGCTGGCGCTGCTGGCCCGGCCGATCCTCGCCCGAAAGCCCGGTGCGGCCATCGTCTTCGAGGTCAAATGCTCCCGTGCGCTGGTGCAGGATATCGAGAAGCATGGCGGCCGACCGGTGATGGATCGCACCGGCCATTCGAACATCAAACGCAAGATGAAAGAGATCGACTCTCCGCTCGGCGGCGAGATGAGCGGCCACATGTTCTTCGCGGATAATTACTTCGGATTTGACGACGCGCTGTTTGCCAGCGCACGGCTGCTCGAGCTGCTCGCCAGCAGTGACCAGACTCTGAGCGCGCACCTCGACAGCCTTCCGCATTACCCGAGCACACCGGAGATCCGCGTGGGCTGTGCCGATGAGCGCAAGTTCCAGATCGTGGCAGCTCTGGTCGACCACTTCCAGGCCCGATTTCCCTGTCTGACCCTCGACGGCGTGCGCTTCGACACGGGAGCGGGTTGGGGCCTGGTGCGGGCTTCCAACACGAGTCCCAAGTTGATCGTGAGGGCCGAGGCCGAATCCGCAAGCGAGCTTGAGCGCGTCCAGAACGAGCTGCACGAGGCCTTCGCGGCGTTTCCCGAGCTTTCGCTGAAGCTGAGCTGAGGCGGAGGAGGGACGATGGGCGAAGGGCTGGCTCCGTGGGAACGAGGACGGGAGAAGACCCCCGACCCTGTTGTGCCCGAGGAAAAGCACATCACGGCGCCTGATGCGGAGGCGCCTGATGCCGAGGCGCCCGTGCTTCCGGTGCGGCCGCCGTCCACTGCCCGTTTCGCGCCCTGGCTACGCGGCCGCAACGAGGATGCAGGCGGACCGCAAGACTCCGAAGAAGAGGCGCCGTTGGTCCACAGCACCGAAGCGGCCCGCGGCGAGCGCGACGACTCCCCTGTGCCCGAGCCGCCCGTCAAGCCCCCCCCTGCCCCAGAGCCCCCGCGACGCAGGCCTGCTAGAAAACCTCCAGCCGCAGGCAAACGGCAGAAGCAGGACGCGATCTTCGCACGTATGCGCCCCTACAAAGAGCCCGCACGCGGAGCACGGCGGGCCGGTCAGATCGACTTCGCGGGGGGCCGCCCCAGCACCCGCTTCCGCCTCGAGTGCGACGAAGTGGGCCTGATGCTGAAGTCGGGCCCCAGCGATCAGCTACGCTGGGGGATCTTCGGGGTGTTGGGCCTGGGGTTGATGATCGCGCTGCCGCTGATGGGCATCGGACTGGCCAGCATGTTTCCCGGCGGTACCTTCAGCTTCACCAGCGTGCCCTCCTCGCTCAGCTTGGGTTGCACCCTCAGCGTGCTGGTCGTTTTCTGCATGCTGCCGTGCATCGTCGCGCTGCGGCGCGGCGTCCATCTGGTGATCGACACAGGTCCGGGCCGCGCACGCTACCGCGGCCCTAGCGGCGATGTCGAGTTCCCGACCGACTTCGTGACCGGGATGCGTTCGGAGTCGGCGTTTCTGTGCCGCTCGGTGTGTCTGCAAGTCCGGGGAAGGGGCCTGCTGTTTCTGTTCTACTCGGACAATCTCGAAGAGGTCTCCCGCGTACGGGAGTGCCTGTCCGTGTCCATCCCTGCGTTGAGAGGCAAACGGATATTCTGATGGGAACTCCTCCGATCAAACAGAAGAAGGTCGTCGATCCGCGGCGCATTGCCGGGAATTTCCTCGCCGAGATCAAGCGACAGATCCGTGACCTCAGCCGTGAAGTCCGCCTGGTCAGCTTCCTCGCCACCAACGACCCTGCAGCGCGTATGTACGCGCGCTTCACCAAGACCGGGTGCGCCACGGTCGGTGCGCGCTTCGAGTTGCGCGAGGTCAAACCTCTGGCTCTCGAGCGCGAGCTGCACCTGGCGAATGAGGACCCGCAGGTCGCAGGCATCCAGATCTACTATCCGGTCTTTGGAACCGAACGTGATGCCTACCTGCGCGACGTGATCAGCCTCGAGAAGGATGTAGAAGGCCTGCAATCCCGCTACCGCTACAACCTCTACAATAACATCCGTTTCCTCGATAAGGACAAGCAGAGGAAGAGTCTGTTGCCCTGCACCCCGCTGGCGGTCATCAAAATTCTCGAGGCCCTGGAGGTGCACCGCCCGACCCCAGGCAAACTGCCCCTCAGCGGTCAAAAGATCTGCGTGATCAACCGTAGCGAGATCGTGGGACGTCCTCTGGCAGCGATGTTGGCCCACGATGGCGGACGGGTGCTGAGCTATGACGTCGACGACTGCATGGAATTCGACGGAACCAGCGTTCAGGAGGTCGAGGTCCCACAAGAGCAAGCTATCGCGGAGGCCGACGTGCTGATCACTGGTGTCCCAAGCGCACGCTTCGGTCCCATCGGTCCGGAGCAGATCAAAGACGGAGCTGTGGTGGTCAACTTCTCGTCTGCGGCCAACGTCTCAGCCAACATCACGCGCAAGGCGCGGCTCTTCGTGCCACGGGTCGGCCCGGTAACGGTTGCGATGTGCCTGCGCAACCTGGTCACCCTGTGCTGCAACTTCCCGGCCTGAGCGGGCCGCCCACAACTCCATGCCTGCCAAACTTTTGGTTGAAACTGCCGTCGACCCGCATACGATGGAAGAGTGAGATCCCTTCGCGGGGGTCGTCCCTCTGTGCAGACAGGGGAATAGAAAAGAGCCCAGACATTGAATCAGACCGCAAGACTGAGTCGCTATCTTGCGTTTCTGCTTCGCCATAAACCGGAAACCCTCAACCTGTCCATCGACAGCCAGGGCTGGACGTCTCTGGTAGAGCTTCTCGTCAGACTCAACAAGACAGGTCGGTTCGGCGAAGTCGTCACGCGAGAACACATCGAGGAGCTGGTCCGTCAGGATCGACGGCGGCGTTTCTCGATTGAGAATGGCTCGATCCGAGCCAACGGCGGCCACACTACAGAGAAGGTCAGCGTCGAGTACCCGGTGGTCCGGCCGCCCGACCTGCTGTTTTTCGGCACCGCCGAGAAGCACCGCGCCGATATCACTCGTGACTGTGGGCTGAAGCCACGCAAGTGGCGCTACGTGCAGCTCTCCGCCGCCCCCCGGTCGGCCGAAAAGGTCGCGAGCCGGGTCAGCCAGAAACACCCCCATGTTGTTGTGGTCGAGGCGTCGAGGGCGGCGCGGGCTGGCGTCTTCTTCTACCGCGCCCCGAGCGGCATCTATCTGGCGAAGTTCATTCCCTTCGAGTTTCTTTTGAGTGAACAGTCGAACTATCTGCGTCAGGTAAGCAGCGGTGGCGTTCTGTATCGCGGCGAAGGCGATCAGAGTGAAGTGCTGTTGATCCGCTCCGAACGGCACGGGCGCGGGGTGTGGGAGATCGCGAAGGGCAAGGTCGAGCCGGGAGAGACTGTGGAAGAGGCCGCCATCCGTGAGCTGTGTGAAGAGACGGGAGTCTCTGCGCCCCCTTCGGCGCTGAGCATCCGGGCCCCGATCCGCAACATCCGTTACGCCTTCCGCATCGATGACCTTTGCTTCCTCAAGACGGTGCACTTCTTCTTGATCCGCTGCGATCTGACAGACCTCTCCTTCGCGCCACGGGCCGAAGAACGGATCTACGACTGTCAGTGGTTCAAGCTCGACGAGGCAGCAAACAAAGTCGCCTTCCGCAACCTGCGGCCGATCATCCGTGCGGCCAAGGCCGTTCTGAACCCGGGCGCCGTCAAGAACAACCGCCGCCGCAACAGGGCGCGCTCCTCGTCGACCCAACGCTGAGAGCCGCTGCGCCAGAATTCTGCAGCCTGATGGCCACGGGGCCCTATTCTGCACCAGGTTTCGAGGCGACCCTTGAATCTCGACGGTCGGAAACGGAAGATCGAAGGACAGTTACCAGTAGCAGCAGTGCCTTCCGCCAGCGCGGGGCAACAACGGAGATCTGTTATGAAGAGGAACGCCACCTGGGCCGCTGTACTCCTGCTCTGGTGCTTGACATCGAGCATGCAAGCACAGGACGAGAGGCCGGTCGGTGGTGAGCCCGACAGTCTCGATGTGGCTCCGGAGCTCGAGAGCCCCGAGACCGAGACTCTGGCGCCTGCTCCTGTGCCGGAAGCAGACAGCCTTGAGGCAGTACCAGCTGCTGAGGAAGTACCGGAACCGGGCGCAGTCCCGGCGGCGGAGCCAGCGGCCGAGGAAGGCCCTGCTGCGTCACCCGCCACACCCGACGACAGCCTTGAGGTCGAACCCGCCCCTGCCGAGCCTGTCCCGGCAGAAACAGCTCCGGTGGTGCCCGACCTGCCTGCCTGGATCGACCCACTGGCTTCGGCCCGACGCCAATTCGCGCAAGACCTCTTGCACTCCGCCAAGCTTGCCTGGAAGGGCACACAACCGCGTGCCGCGATTCTGCTGCTGCT
Organism: Planctomycetota bacterium; assembly: GCA_029260765.1. GTDB lineage: Bacteria > Planctomycetota > J058 > JAJDCP01 > JAJDCP01 > JAJDCP01. Next base: position 86,107 of record JAJDCP010000177.1, on the reverse strand, counting down.
CGAGATCATGGAGATGTCGGGAGACGAGCTGATCAATGAACGCCTGGGAGCTATCTCCTTGTTCAACACGGTCAACAGGCACGGACGCGAGCAGGTCTCGGAGGCGACCGCGATCGCCGCCGACGAGCCTTCGGTGGCCCGCACCATGCTCAACCATGTCATCGACCGCTATCTGGGCTGCGTGGCTTCGACCCGCGCCAACGCGGCCCTCGTTGAGCTGTTCCAGGGCAGCGGTGGCACGGTGTTGATGTGGGAACAGGTCGAAGAAGACATGGAGTTGGGTCGCTACTACTGGGCTCGCGAGCACTTGCGTACCCTGCGCCGGCTGCTGCCGAAAGATTCCGGGCAGTACGTCAAGGTTGTCAAGACGCTCGGGACTCTACGCGAGCAGCACCAGGATGAGCTCAACGCGCAGATGATCGAGTACCTCGTGCTCGAGGCACGCGGTCTGCAGCAGCGGGAGAGCTTCGAAGATGCTTACCGGCGCTACGACTATGTGACCCTCCGTTTCCCGGATCACGCCGACAACGGAGAGCTGGAATCACGCAAGACCAATTGCATCCAACAGCTCGCCAAGCGTGGCAAGCGCTACGCCTTTGTGCTGACCAACAACAACCGCATCGATGGTGTGGTGCTATGGCGTCGAAACGGCCAGATCGCCGTTCAGGTAGAGAATGGGATCGTGTTCCTGGATGAGATTGATGTGGCCGAGGAAATCACGCAAAACTGAGCCCCTGGCGGTCACCTTCTTCACCCGCAAGAGCTGTCCCCTGTGCGATGAGGGCTGGTTGCAGCTCGAGCAAGCCATACAGGCCAGCGGCCGTCACGCCACTGTCGAGAGGATCGATATCGACGCGCGTCCGGAGCTCGTCGAGCTCTATGGAACCAAAGTCCCTGTCGTGGCTGTCGCCGGCAAAGAACGCTGTTGGGGTCGGTTTTCGACAGCACTTCTGCTGCGGACGCTGCAGAATGCCTGACGGTGGGCAGCAAGGAAGAGCGATGAACCTGTCCCAGATTACGCCCTACGAGACACACGGTGAGCCCAGCTGGCTGGCCATCAGCACCGTATTGGTGCTCGTGGTGGCATGCGATTTCGTGGCGATCATGCATCTACGGGCCGCGGCGGACATCACGCCGGCACAGCGCACCAAATGGATGCTGCTGATCCTGCTCTTGCCATTCGTAGGGGCGGCGGTCTATAGCATGAGCCGTCACAAGCACACGAGCTGAGAGGGGTGCACATGCTCCGGAGACTGCTCTGCCTGGCGGTCGCGGCTCTGCCGCTGGCCGCGCAACAACCGCAGGTCCAGACCGACTGGCAGCTCGCGGCCGTCGGCGTCGATGTTGGCGACTTCGATGTCGAGGCACTGTTGCGCGCGTGCGAGCCCGCGATCGAACGCGAGTTGCCTGGCTTGCAGCTCGATTTCGACCTCGAGCACTACCTCGGGTTGGTGGGTCCGCGCGAACAGCTGGGCGACGAAGAGCTGGTGCGCTGGGCGCTTGCAGAGGCCGAGGCCGCTGGGCTCGCGATCGCCGCCTATGACGTGGTGTTCGTGTTTTCGCCTCGTTTCCAGGGCGCTTTCGGGCGTTCGCATATCGGCTGCCGCGACGCCGCGGGACAGGCGGCGCGCGGGGCTTTCGTGCTGACCGATGCCTACGACATGGTCGAAGAACAGGTGCTCGCCGCGATCGAACGCAGCCCGCTGTTGGGCGGCTCGATGCTCGCCGAGCCCGTGGGCGCGCAGCTGCGGCAGCTGATCGTCGCGCAACGACCCTTGCTGCAGACCTTGTTCCGCTTGCCAGGAGTCCGGGAAGCCGCCGCCGCCCCCACAGTGGCCCACGAGTTCGGGCATTTTCTGGCGCCAGGCGACCTCGACATCCGCGACGGCTACCAGACCCCCTGGGTCAAGCACGCCCTCTCGGAGCAGGACAATCCCGACCAGCATGGCATCGAATGCTGCATGCACAAAGGGGGCAGCATCGAGGCCATACTGCGCAAGCTGTCCGTCCAGGCGCCGCGCTTGATCGCCTTTTGTGACACGTGCCGGAGCCGGCTGGGACTGCTCGCTGATTGAGACACAAACAACAGCGGGTCTGGCCCGCTTGACGAGGCACATGCATGGAAGACTCGGGATCGGTCGACTGGGGTGAGGTCTGTCAGCGCTTTCCTATCGTCAATGAGCGCATCTATCTGAACGCAGCAGCGGTGGGCGCCATGCCCCAGGTTGCGGTGGACGCGGTCCACGCCCACACGCGCAGCGTCGCCTTGCGGGCTGATGGAGCCTTCCAGACCTGGCTGAACTTGAAAGAGTCTTGCCGGGTCAACCTCGGGGCACTGCTCGGAGTGCCCCCGCGCTCGTTGGGCTTCTGCTCACACACCAGCCACGGCATGGGGCTGCTGGCCCTGGCCCTCGAAGAAGCCGCCGACCTCGGCGGCGCCAAGAAACACATCGTGCACGCCGCGGATGAGTTCCCCGCCTCGACAGTGCCCTGGCAGCATCGGGGCTATGAGTTGGCTGCGGCCGAAGCGCAAGAAGGTATCTATGCGCCCGAAGCCTTCGCTGCCTGCAGCCGCAAAGACACACTGGCCTGGGTCGTGTCGCACGCCCAGTTTGGTACCGGAGCGCGCATCGACCTGGAAGCCTTCTGCAAGGCAGCCGCCGCCCAGGAAGTCCTGCTGATCGTCAATGCCACGCAATCCGTGGGCACCGGCCCGATAGACGCGGGCCGGCTGGGAGTGGACGCCTTGGTGGCAACCGGCCACAAGTGGCTGTGCTCGGGTTTCGGCAACGGCGTGCTCTACGTCAAACCTTCGCTCTGGGAGCGTTTGCGGGCGCCACTCGCCGGTTGGGCCAGCTGCGTAGATGCAGCCAAGCTCGACTTCAGCAAACCCTCGCCCTTGCGCAAGGATGTGGCCGTCATCGAATCAGGCAGCCATCAATTCGCTGAGCTGGCAGCGCTCGAAAAGACCAGCGAGATGTTGCTCGAGCTCGGACTCGACAACGTGCGTGCGCGCCTGGTCGAGCTGGGAGACATGCTGCTCGACGGACTCGAGGCCAAGGGGTATGCGATCTCGACACCGAGCGCACAGGCGCATCACTCGAGCGCGGTGACCTTCTTGCATCCGCAGCCTGCGCTGCTGGTCGAAGAGCTGGGCAAACAGAAAATCGACGTTGTGGCCAGGGCTGGTGGTGTGCGAGTGTCGCCGCATATCTACAATGACCTGGAGGCCATCGACGCGTTCCTCGACGCCTTCTGAGGAACTTGGGCGTCGTTTTTGCAGGATGCCGTCGGGACAAACTCCCGAGGTCGAAAGGCATGCCGCTCGTGATGACTGGAGACATCAAGCCGCCCCGCGTTGCCAGCATCGGGATCCTGGGACGATCAGGATCTCGTATGTCGATCGTCAAGGAGCGCTTCTTCATCGGCCGCGATGGCCAATGCGACATGATCGTCGACGACACCCAGGCATCCCGCAAGCACGTCCTGATCCAAAAGGGTGAAGGTGGGTTCTTCCTGTCAGATCTCGGCAGCCGCAACGGTGTGACGATCAACGACCGGCCCATCGGCGACGGCGAGAAGGTCCCCCTGCACGATGCGGACTGCATAGGCCTCGGCAGCACAGTCCTGGTGTACCGCGAGGGCCGCGATGCCTTGAGCGAGCTCGACGATGATCTCGGCATCGAGTTGCTCGAAGAGCCTGTGCGCGTCGCGTACGGCGGGGACACCGAAGAGGAGATCCCCTCCCACATAGACATCCCGGCTGCCGACGGACAGCGTCCTGTCCCGAGTCCGACGCCTCCCGCGCCGGCGGCACAACCGCGTCGCGAAGTCTCGGCGGCCCTGGACCGTGAAGTGATCAGCCTCGAAGGAGAGGTGCGCTTCTGGAAACTCTGCTCGCTGATCCTGGCGATCTCCTGCGCTGTCATGCTGACAACACTCTTCACTGAGCGGTATGGCTCGCGGGGTGAGGTGATCCGCTATGAGCTGCCACCGGCCGGCAGCTCCCCGCAAAACCAACCCCCGCCCGCGCAGCCGGCGCTCGCAGCCGACGAGAGCACAGAGGTCGCGCTGGAGCCCGCCCTCAACCTTTCCCCACAAGCGGCTTTGCGTGTGGTGGGACCGGTGCGCTTGGGGCACCCCGTGCGCGTGTCAGCATCGCAGAGTCACGACCCTGAAGGCATGCCACTTTTGTACCACTGGTCTCTGGCCGCCCTGCCCGAAGGCTCGAAGACGTTCCTGACAGCTGAGGCGAGCCTGGCGCGCTTCATCCCCGACCGCGTGGGAAGTTATCTGGTCGGCCTGACCGTGGAGGACCAGGGAGGCCTGCAGGCCGACAGCCTGCTCGAGGTGCGCGTCGAGCTGCTGCCCGACGAACGCATGCGCGGCCCCCAGCTGCTCGAGCTGAGCCTGAACTGGCTGGGGCGCCCTCCCGCGGATGACGACTGGCTCGTGCTCGACAACCTGCCCCGAGCCCAGCTGATCGACCGGGTCTTCACCCGCGAGGCGGTGCTGCGGTCGTGGCTGGAGCTTGAGGTCGAACGCCTGGGTTGCCGCGTGCGGCCGCCCTCGACATTGCTGGAGTCCTTGCTAGACCGGCTGCTGCGTGGCGAGCTCGCGCTCCCCGATGCGACAGCAGCCGTCCTGCTCGACCCGAGCTTTGTCGAATCGTACAGTGACCGCGATTACGTCACCCACCTGCTCAAAGCCCTGATCGGGCGCGTGGCCGAGCTGCAGCCCACGACCGTCGAGCGGGGCCTCGAGCTCCTGCAGGGGAATCCCGTGCGCTTCATGGGCAACGGAGGCAAGTCGCGGCGCGACTTCGTGCAGATCCTGGTCGAACACCAGGACTACCAGCTCGAGTTGGGCCGCTTCCTGGCCGGACGGCTGGCGGTTCCGAACAGCGATGTGCTGATCGAGGCCCTGCGCTCACGAGACCTGCGCTCGGGTTTCGTGCAAGCAGCCCTCGAGCAGCCCCCCGGTGCGCCCGTGCAACGCCCGGCCACGGAGTTTCTACGACGCCTGCACTTCGACCTGTTCGGATTCGACGCCAGCCAGGAGACGCTCGAAGATCTTCTGGCCCCGTTCACTGTGGGCGAGCCCGAAGAGACGCGGCGCGCGCTGGCCCAGCTGCTGGTCAGCTCCCCACAGCTACCCGTCGGACGCGTCGACATCCCCTGGGTGCGGGCGAAAGTGCGTAGTTGCCTGGGTCGCGACCTGGGCGATGAGGAAGCACGAGCGGTCATGCGCTCGGCCGGCGCGGGAGTCGACGCAATGCGCTGGATCTTGCAAGCCATCGTCACCAGCCGCGAATACCTGGAGCTATGATGCGACGCCCCGTCTTTCTGTTGTGCCTGCTCTGTCTGCCGCTCTGGGCACAACGGATCGAGCACGTCGTGTTGATCAACTTTGGCGGAGGTGTCCGCAGCCGCGAGACCGTGCATGCCCCGGAGACCACGCCACAACTTGCGCGGTTGGCCCGGGACGGAAGCCTGTTCCTCAACGTCGAGGCTGAGGGGTTCGGGCACTTCGGGGCGGTATTGGCACTTTTCACGGGCAACTCCGGGTTGATGGGGCTGACCGATCGGTCGGAGAGCCCGACGCTGTTTGAATACGTGCGCAAGTCTCTCGCCTTGAGCGCCGACGACTGCTGGTTGGTGACAGGAGAGCCCGATTTCGCCTTTCTGGCGGCGAGCTCGCATCCTGACTATGGCGAGGCATTTGGCGCGCGGGTGTTCGTCTCTCCAGAGGGGGCCAGTCCCTTTGCGCCCGTGCTGCGACGCTTCGGAAACCCGGTCGGGCCTGGTGTATCCGGGCAGAAGGCGCTCGAAGCCCTGGCCGAGCATTTTCCCCAGCCCGAGACGTCGGCTCCGGAGGCACCACAGGGTTTCGAGACCGACGAGGGCCTGCGGGGAGATCTCCGCGCCCTGCGTGCCGCTCGCCGCATATTGTTGCAGCATCGGCCGCGACTTCTGGCAGTGGTACTCAAAGATGCGGACATCGCGCACAAGAGCTTCAAAGAGTACGTCAAAGTCCTGAAAGAGAATGACAGCGAGCTCGGGCAGCTCCTCGACGCGATCGACGCCGACCCCGAGCTGGCCGCGACCACAGCGATCATTGTCTGCCCAGAATTCGGGAGAGACCGGGCCCTCAACCGCTTCAACGGTCTCGATCACGGCGACGGGTCCAGCGATCTCAACCGGGTCGCGTTGCACATCCGCGGGCCAGGAATTGCTGCCGGACGGCGCGTGGAAGATCCCGTACGCACCGTCGACCTCACACCGACGATTTGCGCGATGCTGGGGGTCGAGATTCCTCTAGACGTCAGTGGCAAGGCGATCTCACTGAGCGATTGATGCATTAGAATCGCAGCGGGCAGATTCCCGCCGCAACAGACTGCCAGCAGGCCGCGCCACCTGATTGCGTGAAAATCCCGACACATCGGGGGTGGAGCACTTGTGGAGAGGTGGTGTCGATCAATAAAATTGAAACAGACATGTCTGTTGTCCCAATAAGGAACTTCGCGTGACGACCACCTCTCAGGTTGAGCGTCTATCCAAACGCAGCAAGCGCTTTGAGCTCCCCGCCGAGCGCATGCGTTCGCTGCGTTCCCTGCCTACAGGCCGATCCTACCGGCTGAAGTTCAAGCGCGGGCATCACCTTTGCGTGCGCCTCTGGGACAATTTCGGCGACCAGAAACTGCCCCGCCACAAATACAAGATCCGCGGCGACAAGGGTGCAAGCTTCGAGGGGAAGACCGACGACTCGGGCACCCTCTTCCATGAAAATGTGCCGCGCGAGCGTTACGAGCTCGAAGTTTTCGTCGACGGACGCGAAGAGCCCTTCCGTTCGGGAATCGCGACCGTCACAGAGCTCGGCAAACCGATCGATCAACGTGTGCGCAACGTGGCGCTGCAAAAGCTGCACGTGCAGCTGCTCGATCACAAGGGGCACAAGCCGGTACCCGACGTCCCCTATGTCGCTGAAGGCGCGGGGCAGCGCTTCCACGGCAAAACCGACGCCGAGGGCACGCTGAAGCACGTCGGTGTCGCACTGGGCGTCTACACGCTGATCCTCAGCCCTGCGGGGCAGGAAAAGAAGCTCTGCACCAAGGTGCCGTCGATCGACCCAGACGCCGAACCCATGCAGCAGCGGGTGTTGGGCCTGAGCCACGACGAGTCGCAAGAACACCACCTCAGGGCGAAACTCTACGACCACTTCGGTCTCGAGACTCTCAGCGAGCACGCGTACAGCGTCAAGGGCAGCGACGGCTCCAAGCTGGACGGGAAGACAGACAGAGACGGCCTGCTCGAGCATCGCGACGTGCCCGCGGCCGATTTCGAAATTTCCCTCGAAGATCCCGACTCCGGCTTGCAGCTGACCACAAAGCTCGCCTGGGTCGAGGGCGACGACTGCATCGAGCAGCGTGTGCGCGGCTACGGCGCCGGCCTGCTGCATGTGCGTCTGTTCAGCAGCTGCGGACGCAACCCGCTCTCGGGCTACACGGTGCTGGCGACTGCCGAGGGCAGCGCATTCAAATTCCAAGGAAGAACCAACGCACGCGGAGTGCTGGGGCCGGTGGAGGCACCGCATGGCATCTTGAGCCTTGCGGTACGCCTGCCTTCGGGCCAATGCGCTCAGACACGTGTGCCGACTGTCGATCTCGGTGGCGCAGCGATCCCTCAAAGGGTGCTGGGCGCTTAAGCGAAGAGGTGGTGGCGAATGGCCAAGCGATATCAAGGCTACCTGTCTCCGAACATCATGCGCAGCATGGACTCAGTGATGACGCTGAATATCCAGAGCCCGCGCGATGCAGAGGATCTGGTGGTCAAGCTCTGGGAGTTCGACGTCTGGCAGGACGCGACCGGGTTGCACCATGAGGGCAGCCAGAACGACCTGCTTGCGGTGATCACCGGAAACGTGTCGAAGCGGCGCTTCCAGTCTTCGATGGTCGACATCAAGGGACAGCCTGGTCCAGAAGCCCCCGTGTTGCGCTTCCGCATCAAGGGGGACGACCAGGTCCATGAAGTCCCGATCATCGGAGACGCGAACGAAAACGAGGGGGCGAACTTCGAGATCGGTTTCTCCCTCGAACATGCTGGCTTGGAGGTCTACCGCAGCCCGGACGTCGCCCTGGTCAAGAACCCCATCGCCGAAAAGATGGAGATGAACGTCGAGTTTGCTGACGCCAAGGGCGGCAGCAACGCCACCGACGCGACGGTCTTCGTGCGCACTCCCGAAGGCCAGGTGCACGAGCGCAAGGCGCGTTGCGTGGGCGGAAAGCTGCAGCTCAATGGGCTGCCACGTGGTCTGGTCAGCCTGGGTTTCTGTGGGCTCGACGCCGCCGCGGTCAAACAGGCGCAAGAGAGCGCCCACAAGAAGGCCGAAGAGCAGAAGAAGAAGCTCGAGAGCACTGCGAAGAAGATCCTCGAGCAGAAGAAGTCCGAGCTAGAGGACTTGAAACGCGGCTTCGATTCCAAGCAGAAAGAGGTCGACGAGGAAAAGAAGCACTACGAGCAGGAAAAGACCAAGCTCGACGCTGACAAGAAGACCCTCGACGCCGACAAGAAGGCGCTCGACGAAGAGAAGAAGAAACTCGCTGAAGAGCGCGAGAAACTCGAGGCCGAGCGCAAGAAGCTCGACGAAGAGAAAAAGAAGCTCGACGCCGACAAGAAGGATCTCGAGCAGCAGAAAAAGGACCTGCCCAAGGGCGGAGGCTACAAGCCGACCAGTGTCGATGGCGGGGGCAGTGCCGGCGGCAAGACCGCCACCCAGCGTATTGGTGGCACCAAGGGCGGAGCCTACGACCCCACCCACGTCAAAGGCTGCGCAGACCTGTCGGGCTCGAAGCGCGGCATGCCAGCGACCGACTCCGGCAAGAAAGACGACCCGAACAAACTCAGCAACGCGCGCTGGGAGAAGCCCAAGGGGCGCCCTGGCAATGCGGTCAAGTTGTTTGTGGATGTCGGGAAGGGGATCGCCGACGGAACAGAAGTCAGCTTCGAGATCAAAGAGCAGGACCAGGACGGCAACGACGACGACGTCACGACCTTGAAGGGCAAAGTCGAAGCCGGCAAAGCTGTCACCGAATGGAAGTGCGAGTACGTCGAAGACACCGACGACGTCATCACCGACCAAGAGAAGAAGTGGAAGGAGCAGGGCTTCGCCGAGTTCACCCTGCCCGAGCTCTACTTTATCGCCAAGGCGGACGGCTCTGAGTCCAAGTCTGGTTTGTTCGAGATCGCCGACGTGATCGAGGGCGTGCTCGAGTTCGACGACGGCACGCCGATGGCGAACAAGAAGTTCGAGCTGCACTTTACCAAGGGCGGCAAGCTGGAAGGAAAGACCGACGCCAAGGGCCACTTCAAGGTCGACAACGTGCCTCCGGGCGAGGCCGACCTGCGCCTGATCGACGAACCGGCCAGCGGAACGAAACCACAGACGAACGACGCGGCTACCGCTGCTGCTGCGGCCGCTGCCGGTGCAGTTGCCGGGGCTGCGGCCGCTGTCGCGGCAGGCGCCGATCCCCAGAAGGACGACCAGAAGCCCGAAGAGAAGGGCAAGCTCAGCAACGCGCGCTGGGGCAAAGACAAGGTGCGGCCTGGCGACAAGGTCGAATTGCTGGTCGACGTAGGCGCCGGCCTGCCCGACGGCACCGAAGTCACCTTCGAGCTCAAGGAAAAGGACGACGACGGCAAGCACGACTTCGTCAAGAACCTCACCGGCAAGGCAGAGGGTGGCAAGGCCAAGGCCGAGTGGGAAGTCGAATATATCTCCGACGAAGACGACACGATCAGCGACAAAGAGAAGGAATGGCAGAAGAAGGGCTTCAAGGACGCGACCCTTCCCGAGCTGTTCTTTGTCGCCAAAGCATCGAACTGCGACGACCAGCCTGAATCCAACGTGATGACGATCGCCGACTTCATCGAGGGCACGCTGCAATACGACGACGGCACGCCAATGGCCGATCGCAAGTTCAAGCTGGTCTTCAAGAGCGGCGGCGAGCTCGAGGGCAAGACCGACGCGCAGGGCAAATTCCGCGTTGACGACGTTCCTCCGGGCGACTGCGAGCTCTCTTTTGTCGACGACAAGCCGACCAAGCCCCAGGCGCAGGACGGAGTCCCCAGCGGAACCGAGCTGGTCGACCCTTCCAAGACCGACGGCAAGGGCGGAAGCTCTGCGGCTGCGGCTGCTGTGGCTGCGGCTGCGGGCGCTGCGGTCGGAGCGGCGGCTGCAGCAGCGGCGGGCGCGGGCTCAGGCAGCGGCTCGACAGGCATCGCTGACGGAGCCGCGGATGGCAAGGGCGGCAAGCCGCCTGCTGGTGGGGGCTACGACCCGAACAATGCTGAAGGCTGCGGCACAGAGTCCGGCGGCACCGATCCCCAGAAGGACGACACCAAGCCCGAGGACAAGGGCAAACTCAGCAATGCGCGTTGGAGCAAGCCGAAGGCGCGGCCCGGCGACAAGGTCGAGCTGCTCGTTGATGTCGGCTCTGAGCTGGCAGACGGCACTGAAGTCACCTTCGAGATCAAAGAGAAGGATGACGACGGCAAGCACGACTTCATCAAGAACCTCACCGGCAAGGCAGAAGGCGGCAAGGCCAAGGCCGAGTGGGACGTCGAGTACGTCTCTGACGAAGACGACACCATCAGCGACAAAGAGAAGGAATGGCAGAAGAAGGGCTTCGAGCAGTTCACACTGCCCGAGCTGTTCTTCGTCGCCAAGGCCTCGAACTGCGACGCGCAGCCCGAGTCGGCGAACCTGACGATCTCTGACTTCATCGAGGGCACGCTGACGCTTGACGACGGCACGCCGATGGCCAACCGCAAGTTCAAGCTGGTCTTCAAGCCCAAGGGCGAGATTCCGGGCACGACCGATGCGCAGGGCAAATTCCGCGTCGAAGACGTGCCTCCTGGCGACTGCGAGCTGGTCTTCGTCGACGACGAGACGCCCTCTGGTACCACTCCCCAGACTCAGACGGGCCCCACGCCTCAGACCCAGACCGGTCCCACCCCACAGACCCAGGCCGGACCACAGACCGGCAAGCCAGCGGGTTCTGGCGCTGGCACGGCCGCGGCCGTGGGTGCCGGTGTGGGCCTGGCTGCCGGCCTCGGCGCCGCAGCCCTGGCGGGCGGCGGATCCGGGAGCGGCAATGCAGGTATCGCGGCGGGTGCGGGAAGCGGGACGAAACCGGCCCCGACCGGCGGAACCTACGACCCCAACAGTGTCGAGGGTGCAGGCGGCGCAGACGGCGGCAAGGGCGGAACTCCGCCGGCGGGCACCACTCCCGAACAGAAGGGCAAGCTCAGCAATGCACGTTGGAGCAAGCCCAAGGCACGGCCTGGTGACAAGGTTGAGCTGCTGGTCGACGTCGGAACTGAGCTTCCGGAAGGCACCGAGGTCACCTTCGAGCTGAAAGAGAAGGACGACGACGGCAAGCACGACTTCATCAAGAACCTGACAGCCAAGGCAGAGGGCGGCAAGGCCAAGGCCGAGTGGGAAGTCGAGTACGTCTCCGACGAAGACGACACCCTCACGGACAAGGAAAAGGAATGGCAGAAGCAGGGTTTTGCGCAGTTCACGCTGCCAGAGCTGTTCTTTGTCGCCAAAGCGTCGAACTGCGACGCGCAGCCCGAATCGGGCAACCTGACCATCGCCGACTTCATCGAGGGCGTGCTGGCCTACGACGACGGCAAGCCGATGGCGAACCGCAAGTTCAAGCTCGTGTTCAAGCCCAAAGGAGAGATCCAGGGCTCGACCGACGCCGAAGGCAAATTCCGCGTCGAAGACGTGCCGCCCGGTGACTGCGAGCTGGTGTTCATCGACGATGCGCAAGGCGGCGGCAAGGGTGGAGGCGGAGCCACTCCGCAGACGCAGACAGGCCCCACCCCTCAGACGCAGACCGGTCCTACGCCACAGACGCAGGACAAGCCCAGCACCGGTGGTGGCATGTCGACGGCGGCAGCAGCCGGTGTCGGCGCGGTCGCCGGCGCGGGCCTGGGAGCCCTCGGTGCCGCGGCGATGGCTGGCGGCGGCGCTCCGAATGCGAACGCAGGCTTTGCTGCGGGCGGCGGCGGCGGATCTGCGCCAGCTGGTGGAACGGGAACCAAGCCCCCGGCCGGTGGCGACTACGATCCGAACCATGTCGAAGGACAGGGGGGCGCGGGCGGCGCCGCAGGAGCCCTCGCTGGAGGCGCGGCGGGCGCCGGAGCCACAGGCAAGACCGACGAGCAGGGCAAGTTGCGCAATGCCCGTTGGAGCAAACCCAAGGCCCGGCCCGAAGACAAGGTAGAGCTGCTGGTTGACGTCGACAAGAGCCTTCCCGATGGCACCGAAGTCACCTTTGAGATCATCGAGAAGGACGACGACGGCAAGCACGACTTCATCAAGAACCTGACCGGCAAAGCCCAGGGCGGCACGGCCAAGGCGGAATGGGACGTCGAGTACATTTCCGATGAGGATGACACCCTCACCGACAAAGAGAAAGAGTGGCAGAAGAAGGGCTTCGAGCAGTTCAGCCTGCCCGAGCTGCACTTCATCGCCAAGGCGCGCAATGTCGATACGCCTGCGGAATCGGGCTGCCTGACAATCGCCGACTTCATCGAGGGCGTGCTGAGCTACAACGACGGGCGCCCCATGGCGAACCGTAAGTTCAAGCTGGTCTTCAAACCCAAGGGTGAGATCCAGGGCTCGACGGACGCCGAGGGCAAGTTCCACGTCGACGACGTGCCCCCGGGTGAGTGTGAATTGGTCTTTATCGACGATGACCCCGCGGCAGGCGGTGGCAAGGGCGCTCCCGCAGGCAGCGATGCAGGCAAGGGCGGCAGCTCGGGCAAGGGTGGACTGGGCACGGCAGCCGGCATCGCAGCCGGCGCCGCGGTCGGCGGCCTGGCCGGCGCTGCGGTCGGTGCCGCGTTGTCTGGCGGTGGCTCCAGCCCCAACGCCGGGATCGCCGCGGGCGCCGGAGGCGACGCGAGCAAGCAAGACGGCAAGCTGAAGAACGCACGCTGGAGCCAGGAAAAGGTACGCCCGGACGTCGATGTCGAGCTGCTTGTCGACGTCGATCCTTCGATTCCCGATGGCACCGAGATCGTCTTCGAGATCAAAGAAGAGGATCAAGACGGCGAAGATGACGATGTGACCGTCGTCAAGGGCAAGGTTGAAGGGGGCAAGGGCAAGGCCGTCTGGAAGACCATCTACTTCGAAGACACCGACGACGTGCTGACCGAGCAGGAGAAAGAGTGGCAGAAGCAAGGCTTCGCCCAGTTCAGCCTGCCCGAGTTCTACTTCATCGCCAAGGCCGCTGGCGCCGAGGCGAAGTCGGGCATCATGACCATCTCCGATTTCATTGAAGGTGTGCTGAAGTACAACGACGGCCGCCCGATGGCCAACCGCAAGTTCAAACTGGTCTTCCAGCCGAAGGGCGAGATTCAAGGCTCGACGGACGAGAAAGGCGAGTTCAAGGTCGACAACGTGCCTCCGGGCAAGTGCCAGATGGTCTTCCTCGACGATGCGGCAAGCGGTAAGGGCGGCGCTGCGGGCGCTGCAGCGGGTGGCGCTGCGGCTGGCGGAGCTGCGGGCGCGGCAGCTGGAGCTGCTACGGGCAAGGGCGGCTCCACCGACGGCAAGGGCGGCTCCACTGACGGTAAGGGTGGCTCCACCGACGGCAAGGGCGGCTCCACTGACGGCAAGGGTGGCTCCACCGACGGCAAGGGCGGCTCCACCGACGGCAAGGGCGGCTCCACCGACGGCAAGGGCGGCTCCACTGACGGCAAGGGCGGCTCCACCGACGACAAGAAAAAGGGCCTGTCGATCGCCGCCAAGATCGGCCTGGGCGTGGCCGCCGCGGGCGCCGTGGGTCTGGGGATCGCAGCGTTGTCCGGCAAGGGCGGCAGCGCAGGAAATGCCGGCATCGCCGCGGGCGGTGGTGGCGGCTCAACGCCTCCCAGCAGCGGCAAGGGCGGCAGCGGCTCGACGCCACCTAGCAGCGGCAAGGGTGGCACCGGCACCGAGACCGGCGGTGGCAAAAGCGGCACCGAGACCGGTGGCGGCAAGGGCGGCGCACCGACCGACGGCAAGGGCGGCGCACCGACCGACGGCAAGGGCGGCACTCCCGCGGCTGGTGGCGGCACTCCCGCGGCTGGTGGCGGCACCCCCGCGGCTGGTGGCGGCACTCCCGCGGCTGGTGGCGGCACCCCCGCGGCTGGTGGCGGCACCCCCGCGGCTGGTGGCGGCTCCGCAGGTGGCGGAGGAATGGGCGGTGTAGGGATCGGCGCAGGTGCCGGAGCGGGCACGGGCGTTGGAATTGCAGCTGGCGGCGGTGGCGGGGGCAGCTCGTCTGGCGGCGGGACCAGCAGCGGTGGCTCGACGGGAACCGGTGGAGCTCCCTCGGGAGGTTCGACGCCACCCGATCCCAACGACAAGGACTTCATCGAAGCCCGACTGATCGACGACCAGGGCAAACCGCTGAAGCACCAGAAAGTCACCGTCGTCTTCTCGGCGACCAAAAAATTCAGCGCCTTGACCGACGGCGAGGGCAATCTGAAGATCGACAAGGTCCCCACGGGAGAGGGCGAGCTCTTCCTCGGTGATGCTCCCGCGGACGGCGGTGCTGCAAGGGTTCCAGGACCCGACGCTTCCGGCGCCTCACGCGGCGCAGCCTGAAACCGACACGCTCTGTGCAGAAATGACCAAATCGGCGCTCTTGAGCGCCGATTTCGCTTGGGTCGAGCTGTGGAAACTGTGGGAGTTCAGCGCCTGTAGCGGAGAATACCGAACAGGCGGCGCCCCAAGACCATGGGCACATGGGTCCTCCCCGCGCCCGCAGCGCGCCCGGCACACTCAGCGGCGCTACTGCCGTTTGTCACAACGCTGCTTCCGCTGCCGCATCAACCAGGGACCCAGCCCGCCGTCAGCCGCGCAGAGTGTCGTCGAACAGCGAACTGAAGAACAGACAGAAGACCGCCAGAGCGCGCCGGTTCTCAGCATTGTCCTGGTAGTGGGTCACCACGACACGCTTCTCACCAGAGACCCAGACCTCCCCGCTGTCCTCAAAGTTGGCCACACGCTCGCCTTCCAGCCATAAGGATCCGTCGGTTTCCAGACTTCCGACTATGGAGCTGTCGTACCAGACAACGCCGTCAGCTCCCAACTGCGCGATGCACTCGCCCTCGCGCCAGACCATGTCTCCACTGAGCTCTCCCTGGCGCTCGCCCTCGCGCCAGAGATCGCCATCAGCGCTGACCTCCCCCGCATGGCAGCCGTCAATGAACACTTCCATCTTCGAAAATTTCCCCACCATCGTGCCTCCTGCAGAACGTGTAGGCTGAACCTTGTCGCGATTGCCTCTGTAAGTATCCCCATGATGGACGAATCTGGCAAAGCACGGCCGCGTTTGTGGCGGATCAGGGATCCGGCTGACGCCAGGATTCCGTGCAGCAGGTCCGGCCACGAAAAAAGGAGGCCGTAGCCTCCTCTAATTTCGGAACACACACCGGCGCTACTTGAAGAACCCTTCCTCTTCACCACTGGGCGAAGGGCTGAGATCGAGCAGATCATTCAGCACCTGCTCAAAAGTCGCCTTCTCTTGATAACCAACGAACTGGCGCACAACATTGCGCTCGACGTCGATCACAAAAGTCGTCGGAATTGCGCTGATCTCACTGAAGGGCGCGGGCAAGGAGCTGTCATTGATCAGCAGCGTGTACCCGATGCCGTTTTTCTCTGCAAACGGCGCCTGGGTGGCCGCATCTTCGAACGAGACGCCGACGATTGCCAGTTGGTCCTTGTACCGCTCGTCCTTCATCAGCTCGATGAAGTGGGGAATCTCGCGACGGCAGGGTCCACACCAGGTCGCCCAGAAGTCGAGAATGATGATCTTGCCCGCGAAATCGTCATAGCTGATCTCGTTGCCTTCCAGATCTTTGAGGGTGAATTCAGGGGCCGGAAAGGCCTCGATCACTTCCTCATTGCGGAAGAACTTGGCGATCAGCTTCAAGAAGCCCTCGGAGTTGCGGATGTTGTCGAGATCGGTGTCCGCCTCGATATGGTCGGGATCGTTGAATCCGCGCTCGAGAGCTTGCCGCAAGAAGTCGTTGGCGAGATCGACCTGGTTGCTCAACGAATACGCGCAAGCGATATTGTAGTAGGCCGTCGGACGGTCCGGAAACAGCTCGATGCAGACCTTGAACTGCGCGATGGACTCATCGAAATTGCGGGCGGTCAGCTCGGCGAGGCCGCTGTCAAAGGCTTCGCTGAATTGCCGGAACCGTTCTTCCTCCGACTGAGCCAACGAGACACCGGCCAACAGCGAGAGCAGCAAAACCGGCAGGCAGAGTCGACGCATGGAATTCCCCTTGTTCGTGTCCAGTACTTGCAAAGACGCCCGCGGGAGCGGACATCGGAAATCATCCAGTGCTTACGTGAGAGCGCGTGCCGGTGTTGGTTCGGCTCAGGCCTCGAGCAGCTTTTCCAGTAGCGCCCGGTTCCCCTGCAGTCCACAGCGTTGCATGTAGAAGCGCAGCCCGCGCAGTCCTCCGAGCTCTTCTCCACCACCCGCCCGTCCAGGGCCTCCATGCACGACCTGGGGCAGGACGGTGCCGTGCGGTGTCGCCAGCTCGGCCACCTTGCCGTCAATAGCCAGAACACGCCCGTGATAAGGCGCCAGAGCTGGCAGGATCTCTGCCAGGAATGCACGCTTCTTGCTGTAGACCGAACACGCCAACGAGCCTCCCCCCAACGCGACCAACTCGGCAGCCCGAGCCGCACTACCGTCATAGGGCATCAAGGTCACCACGGGTCCAAAGACCTCGCGTGAATGCACCAGGGGCGCAGCCTCGGGCTTGTCCGCGCGCAGCAGCACGGGCCCCGCAAAATAGCCTTTGCCCTCGGGGGCTCCGCGCACCTCAACACGCTCTGCACTGCCGAAGACGATGCGCGCCTGGCGTGACAGCTCGGCCACTCCCGTCCGGTAGTCGCGCAACTGATCTGCGCTGGTCAGAGGACCCATGTCGACGCCCTTTTCGGCGGGATTGCCGACACATTTTTCAGCCAACTCGGCGCTCAAGTCGGCCTGCAGCGTATCGATCAGCCCTGTGGCCACAAACACGCGCCGGATGGCTGTACACTTCTGGCCAGTCTTCTGGGTCATCTCTTTGACGATGTTCGCCAGAGCACGGCTGTACACTCCATCCCCGGGTTCGAGGTCGGGTCCGAGCACCGCAGAGTTGAGCGAATCCGCCTCGATGTTGACCCGTACGCTGCGTTCGACCGGCCCTGGCCCAGCCCTCAGCCGAGCTCCCGTGTCGGCGGAGCCCGTAAACGCCAGCACGTCCTGGGCCTGAAGCTCCTGCAACAGGGCGCGGGCGGGTCCGGCGATCAGCTGGAAGCTGCCCCTTGGCATGATCTCTGCCTCGACCAGGATCTTCACCATCTCGTAGGCCAGCAGACACGTCGCCGTCGCAGGCTTGCTGACGACAGGCATACCCGCGAGCAGCGCCACAGCGGCCTTCTCAAACGTCCCCCAGGCCGGGAAGTTGAAGGCATTGATGTGCACCGCAACGCCCTGCCGCGGTACCCAGAGATGCCGGCCATGGAAGCGCGCCGAGCGGGTAAGCTGCTCGGACTCTCCATCCCAAAGCGCGTTGCCGTTCCCCAGCTTGCGGCCCAAAGAGGCGTAATAGCCCAGCGTCCCGGTGGCCCCGTCGATATCGAACTTGGCATCGCCGCGGGTGTTGCCGCCGTTGGCCATCGCCACATCGATCAGGCGCTCGCGATGCTCGTGCAAAGCGGCGCTCATGTTCTTGAGCAGCTCGGCCCGCCCGGCAAAACCCAGGGCTCGCAAGGCAGGTCCTCCCACCTCGCGGGCATGGCTCAGCGTGGCTGCAAAGTCGACTCCGGCGCTGGAGGTCTCGGCCAGGACCTCTTCAGTGGCCGGATTGAGCAGTGAAACTCTCGGCGCCGCGCCGACCTGCCAGGCATCACAAACGTAGTTCTGGATGGTGATCATCGTTCCCGCTCCCAGGTGCGTTTGCGCCAACCCTAGCAGCCCGCGCAGAGGCGCGTCAATGGCCGTCTTGACCTTTGCTGGCCCAGCCGGCAAGATGGGCAGCCGACGCGTCGTTGCGGCGCTATCAGGAGCCTACTGTGGCAGAAGCCAGACTTGCGACGACGGTCCTCCTACTCCGTGACGGCCCCGAAGAGCTCGAAGTCGCGATGATCCGCCGCAGCCGCAACACTGGTTTCATGCCCGGCGTCCGTGTCTATCCAGGCGGCAGGGTCGATGCCAAGGACGCGTGCCCCGAATGGGAGAGCGCTTGGACGCCCCACCACGGTCTCAGCCTCACCTGTGTAGTCGCCGGTCTGCGAGAGACCTTCGAGGAGGTCGGCCTGCTGCTGGCCCGCGGAGCTGTCCCCGAGGCCGCGCTGGCAGAACGCGACGCGTACCGCCAGCAAGAGCCGCCGCTCACTGATCTGTATGCCCGGCACGGCCTCGAGCCGGCGTTCGAAGATCTTGCGCTGTTCGGGCGCTGGGTGACCCCCGAAGCCGAGCGCAAGCGCTACGATACCTGGTTCTTGCTCGCGCGGGCTCCGGCCGACCAAGCCTTGCGGCCGCACCCTGCTGAAGCCACCGAGGGAGGCTGGTTCCAGCCGCGCAAGGTGCTCGCAGAGGCAACTGAGCTGCCCGAGTTTCTCGCCCCCCCTACCCTGTACACGCTCGAAGAGCTGGCCGATCTACCCGATGTCGATGCTGCCTTCGAGTTCGCACGTGGGCGCATTCCGCCCGTCTGTCAGCCATTGCTCGACTACGAGGACGACAACGTCCGCATCGTCCTGCCTGGAGACGCTGACCACCCCGAGCGGCTTCCTGCCTATCCTGGCAGACCTACCCGCATATACTATGGAGCTGGCCGCTTCTGGCGAGCTTGAGGACAACGATGGCCGGCGAGCCCATCTGCCTCGATGCCGGGGCCTCCACCACCCGCCGCCTGCTGCAGGTGTCGACCCCCAAAGCGGGCCGAACGACCGCGCCGGGGGTCGCCGAAGGCGGTCTGCGTCTGCGGGGACTGGTCAAGGAAGATGCTCCCGGCCTGCCACTGATCTCCGTGTTGACGGTCGTACGCAACAGCCAGGAAACTCTTGAGCAAACTCTGCGCAGCGTGCTCGACCAGGACTACCCGAATGTCGAATACCTGGTGGTCGATGGCGTCTCGAACGATGGCACGCTCGAGATAGTAAGGCGCTATCAGGAGCAGCTCGATTACTGGCTCAGCGAGCCAGACGGGGGCATCGCCGAAGCGATGAACAAGGCTATCGGTCTTGCCCGCGGTACCCTCATCCAGTTGCTGAACGCCGACGACTACCTCGAGCCCGGCGCGCTGTCCGCGGTGGCCCAGAGATACTGCCAGGTCGAGTCTCCCTGCGTGGTGTACGGACACTACACGATGCTCGAAGCCGGGTTGGGCACACGAAAGCCCCTGCGCTCCAGCTTGGACGCCCATCAGGGCATGTCGATCTGCCACCAGGCGATGTTCGTCCACAGAGGGCTCTACGAACAATGGGGCCGCTTCGATGTGTCCCTCGCCATAGCCTTCGACTATGCATGGTTCCTGCGTGTGCTACATGCGGGGGTCCGGTTCGTCTGTGTCGAGCAATCGCTGGTCACCTACCGGGACGTCGGGGCAAGCTCGACGCGCCTGTGGCGCTGCGCCGTTGAAGCTGATCGTATCCACCGACAGTACTACAGCGATCGGCGCGTCAGAGCGCAGTATCTGCTGCGCACAGGCAAACACCTCCTGGTCGCAGGCCTCAAGCAACAGCTCTACGCACGCCTGGGAGAGACCGTGACCAACCAGCTGCGGTGGGGTTACCGCAGGTTGAAGCAGGTTCTGTGGAGGAAGGAGCGGCGCTAGAGAACTGGGCGTCCGACCATGAATTGGAAGTTGTTGCCTCCCACCGAGACCAGGTCGCCGTCGTCCAGACGCTTCTCTTCAATGCGCTCACCATTGACCAGGGT
Organism: Planctomycetota bacterium; assembly: GCA_029260765.1. GTDB lineage: Bacteria > Planctomycetota > J058 > JAJDCP01 > JAJDCP01 > JAJDCP01. The sequence goes on along the minus strand of JAJDCP010000177.1, from coordinate 66,093 downwards.
CTTGCCGATGGCCAGCAGAACATAACCCATCTCGTCACGCAGGATCACGGTGTGCTTGGGCTTGATGAACCAGCCTCCGATGCGGATGTGGGCCGCCTTCCCTTTGCCTACGACGCAGACCGACTTGTCGAGGAAGAAGCTGTCACGCCGTTCACCTCGCTTGGGAAGCAGCAGGTAGCCCTTGACACGATTTCCCTTGCTGCGCTGCATGATGTTCAGGGAATTGTCCATGATCATCGTCTGGCCGGTGCCCCCAACGGGCTCTTCTTCTTCGCCGGGATGGCCGAGGGATGTCTCGATCTCCTGCTCGCGCTGAGGGGCGGTAAAGACAAGCACGAACTTGCCGATGGTGATCTCGTCCCCATCGTTCAAGTTGTGCGTCTGTATGCGCCTGCCGTCGATGTACGTGCCGTTGTTGGAACGCAGGTCGCTGATGCGGTAGACCGGGCCTTCTTGGCGGATCTCGGCGTGCGCTCGCGACACACCGAGGTTGTCGATGCGTGCATCCGCATCTTGACCACGGCCGATAACCACGTGGTCTTGATCGAACTCGAAACGCTCGACAACCTCTCCTGAAAGAGTCAGCGTGAGCCGGAACATGCATCCATCCTGTGTTGTCTTTCGGAGAGTTATACGTCGAGTTGCTTTTTCATGCAATTGGACTCAAGCTGAGACTCGAGCAACCGGTACACCAACAGGGCTGCAGTGGAGATTCCCACCGGGTCCTCATGTTGAATGGCCATGCGGCTGATGAACTCTGCCACGCAGGGATTCTCTCCCTCGAGCCGCTCAAGCAACTCGATGATGTAGTCATTGTTGGGTTCGGTCTCGAGCTCGCGGCAAACCGCATAGCCTGTTTCCTTGGTCACGATGGGCAGCTTTTCCAGGGCCTTGCCTCCTCAGACATCCGGTCGCGCAAAGGCCAGACAGACGTTGTGCCCACCAAACCCGAAGGAGTTCGAGAGTGCGCGCTGCACAGGTGCTTCCCTGGGCGTGTTGGGAACTACGTCTACATCGCCACACTCAGGATCCAGATTTTCACAGTTCAGCGTGGCCGGCAACACACCATTTTGCAATGCCAGACACGTGATCGCCGCCTCGACGGCACCCGCCGCGCCGATCAGATGCCCCGTCGCCGACTTGGTCGAGCTGATGGGAGTCGAAGCCGTCGCATTTCCCAGCACAGTGCGGATCGCACGGGTCTCCATCAAGTCGTTCAACGGCGTCGAAGTGCCATGGCAGTTGATGTAGTCGACCTGATCCTCATTCCAACCCGCGGACTTCAGGGCCTGCCGGATCGCACGAGCGGCCCCTTCTCCGGAAGGTGCAGGTGCCGTGATGTGATGCGCGTCATCGGTCATTCCAAAGCCACTCAAGGTGGCGTAGATCGTGGCCCCTCGTGCGCGCGCCCGCTCTTCACTCTCGAGCACCAGGGCTGCCGCCCCCTCGCCGAGCACGAAGCCATCACGCTCTTTTTCAAACGGTCGGCTAGCCTTCTCCGGAGCGTCATTCCGGCGCGAGAGCGCTTTGATCTGGATGAACCCCGCCAGGCCCATGGGCGAAACGATCGCCTCGGAACCGCCAGAGACGACTACGTCCGCGAGCCCGGCCTGGATGACCATCGCCGCCATGGCCAGAGCGTGGCCACTGGCCGCGCAGGCGGAGGCTGTCGCGAAATTCGGGCCGGCCAGATTGTGGCGGATCGCCACTTGACCGGAGACCGCGTTGGGCATACAGCGAGGCACGAAGAACGGACTGACCCGTCGGTAGCCCCGATCCGTCAGCTTGCTGTGCTCTTCTTCGATAGTGATCAAGCCACCGAGACCGGTGCCGAAGATGGCTGCGGCGCGCTCGGGATCATCGATCTGTAGATCAGCATCTTTGACGGCTTCGTCGGACGCGATCAGCGCCAACTGGGCAAAACGGTCCAATTGCCGGCAGAGTTTCTTGCCCAGAACCTCGTTCGGATCGAGTCCCAGAACCTCCGCCGCAAAGCTCACAGCATACTCTGAGGCATCGAAGGCCTGGATGGGGCCCGCGCCGCTCTTGCATGCCAGCAGGCTGTCCCAGGCAGCTTCCCGGGTGTGGCCCAGAGGGCACACCAGGCCCAGACCGGTAACGACAACCTTGCGCGTAACGCTCACTCTTTCTTGCTTTCAGCCGTCTTGAGTTTCTCTACGATGTAATCGACCGCGTTGCCGACGGTCTCGATCTTCTCCTGGTCTTCGTCCTCGATCTGGACGTCGAAGACCTCTTCGATCTGCATCATCAAGTCGACGATGTCGAGCGAATCGGCTTGCAGGTCATTGAGAAAGTGGCTCTCAGCCAGGATCTTCTCTTTGCTGACTTCCAGCTGTTCGCTGACCAGCTCAACGATCTTCTCCATCACATCAGGCTTTTCCACGGTGGACCTCCGTTTTTCCTTCAATAGAGCCGACCCCGCGCGGCGGACTACATGGCCATACCACCGTCAACGCGTATGACGGTGCCGCTCACGTAGGCTGCCAGGGGACTTGCGAGATAGCAGACTGCGGCCGCAACTTCTTCCGGCCGCCCGAATCGACCCAGCGGGACCTGGGTTTGGAGTGCTTCTTTCTGTTTGTCATTCAGGGCTTCGGTCATCTCAGAGACGATCGGTCCCGGGGCGACGGCGTTGACGGTAATGCCGCGCGGTGCGAGCTCACGGGCGCAGGCCTTGGTCAGACCGACGAGCCCGGCTTTGCTGGCTGAGTAGTTCGCCTGCCCTGCCTGGCCCAGCAGGCCGCTGACGCTGACGACGTTGACGATGCGGCCCGCGCGTTGACGCAGCATGGTGCGCGCGGCGGCGCGAATCAACCGGAAGGCACCGCTCAGATTAACGTCGAGCACACTCTGCCAAGCGTCGTCTTTCATGCGCAACAGCAAGCCGTCGCGGGTGATGCCGGCATTGTTGACCAGGATGTCAATGCGCCCCCACGCCTCCAACAGTCGCTTGAGAGCAGCGTCGACGTCGCCCTGCTCGCAAACGGAGCCAGCCAGGACCAGCGCCTCGCCACCCTCCGCTGAGATCTCGGCGGCCAGGCTTTCGAGCTTCTCGCGGTTGCGGGCGAAAAGCCCCACGCGTGCTCCCTGCGCAGCGAGCATACGTGCGATGGCGCGGCCGATCCCCTGGGAGGCCCCCGTCACCAGCGCCGTTTGTCCATCCAGCTGCCGCATCGTCCGATCCTGGCGCATTGTGCGCGGGTTGAGCTTACGAGTTGACGGACAGACCGTCGAAACTCTCAAGAGTGCACAGAGACGTTACTTTAAGCCTTCGATCCACCCCCCGCAAGAGACCTGCCAGGACGGTGCCTGGCCCAAGCTCCAAAGCGCTCTGCATACCGAGCTCTTGCATGCTCCGCATCGAAGCCCCCCAGCGGACGGGCAGGCAGACCTGTTGCTCGAGCAGCTTGCGGATCCTGTCAGGATCACTCTCGGCCTGACCCGAGGCATTCATCACCAGGGGCAGCTTCGGAGAGACGATCTCGAGCTCCTCAAGCGCGGGAACCAGGGCCTCGACTGCCGGCTGCATCAGCGGAGAGTGGTAGGCACCCGCGACTTTCAGCGGCATCACGCGGCGCACGCCTCGAGCTTTCAGCTGCTCTGCGGCAGCCTGGATGGCCGCCACAGCACCTGAGATGACCAGCTGTTTGGGGCTGTTGTAGTTCGATACGGCAAGCACCTGGCCGGCAGCACACAACTCTGCGACGACGCTCTCGACCAAAGCTGTATCAGAGCTCAACACCGAGGCCATCGCTCCAGGCTCACGCTCACAGGCCGCCTGCATGGCGCGGCCACGCAGCGCGACGATGCCGGCCACCGCTGCACGCGGTGCCGCTTCGGAGTAACACAAGGCCGCGTATTCCCCCAGCGACAAACCCGCCGTCCCGACCGGTTGCTCGGGCAGGCAGCCGCGCTCCCTGGCGACGTCAAGCACCGCTAGCGAAGCCGCGAAGATCGCTGGCTGGCAGATGCCGGTCTGGGCGAGCTGATCCTCACTGCCCTCAAAGGTCGTGGCGGCAAGGTCGAAGTGCAGCTCCTCGTTGAGCTCGGCGTAGAGCTCGCGCACGAACCCATAGGTCTTGTACAGATCGTGGGCCATCCCCACGTACTGGGCTCCCTGGCCTGGAAACATGCACGCGATGCCGGACATCAGGCTCTCCATTCCTACCAACGCACCAACACGGAGCCCCAGGTCAGGCCCGCGCCAAATGCTACGAACAAGACGTGGTCCCCGCGCTCGAGCTTGCCCTCCCGGACCAGCTCGTCCAGGCACATCGGAATGCCCGCCGCCGAGGTATTCCCGAAGCGGTCGAGGTTCACGGCGATGCGCTCGGTCGGAAAACCGGTGCGTTTGGCGGCAGCTTCGATGATGCGCTGGTTGACCTGATGGGGCACGATCCAGCGCAACCGCTCTTGCGTGATCCCGGCGGCCTCGAGCGTCTCTTCGAACAGAGACTTGAACGAGGTGACCGCGAAACGGAACGTCGCCCGCCCCTGCATCTTCATGTAGTGCTGCCGTGCCTCGACGGTGTCGTGGCTGGCGGGTAGGTTGGACCCCCCTGCCGGCACAACCAGCACCTGGTCATCGCACTCGACGCGCAGAATCGAGTGGAGAATCTCACTGGGCTCACCCTTGGCAGCAGGCCTGAGCAAGCACGCTCCGGCCCCGTCCCCAAACAGGATGCAGGTGTTGCGGTCGAGCGGATCCGTGATGCTCGTCATCACCTCGGCGCCGACCAACAGCACGTTGTCATAGGTTCCCGCAGCCACCAGGCTGGATGCGACGGTCAAGCCATAGACGAAGCCGGAACATGCCGCGCTGAGGTCGAAGCCTGCTGTGCGATCACAACCCAGCAACCTCTGTATGTAGGCGGCTGTCGAGGGAAAGACCGTGTCGGGTGTGATGGTCGCCACCACAATGCAGTCGACCTGATGCGCATCGAGGCCAGCCATCTCCAAAGCATGCTTGGCTGCCCCGGCTCCGAGCTCAGAACAGGTCTCGCCCGGACCAGCGACACGCCGCTCTCGGATGCCAGTGCGGCTGACGATCCACGCATCGTCTGTGTCGACCCGCTGCGCCAGCTCCGCGTTGCTCAAGACCTGCTTGGGCGCACAAGCACCCGTTCCTGCTATGCAAACCGGACGCAAACTGGGTCGCATGCGGCCTTCCTGTGGGCTCAAGAGACATATGCGAAGCCCGCGAGCGGGCAACGCACTCAGCCGGCGACGCTCGCAGCGACGCCCTCGAGGGCGCGGACAAGATGCTTGGGGACAGAGCGCAGAACGCAGATACGGGCGATCTCGAGGGCGCTCGCCACCGCTTTTGCGGTCGAACGCCCGTGGCCGACGATCGGCATGCCCGCCACCCCCAACAAGGGAGCGCCGCCATACTCTTCGAAGTCGATGCGGGTATGCAGGGCCTCGAGCATCTCTGCCTCGACCCGGCCTTTGCCAGCCAGGTAGCGCTGCAAGAAGCGGAAGACTACGGATCCTGCCCCTTCAGCGACCTTGAGCACCGCATTGCCTGTGAAACCGTCGCAGACGATCACATCTGCCTTGCCCACAAACAGTTCCTGCCCCTCGACATTGCCGATGAAATTCAAACCGGCCTGCTCGATCCGCCGTGCCGCTTCGCGGTAGAGCTCGGTGCCCTTGCCCACTTCACCACCGATATTCAAGAGGCCAATACGCGGCTGCTCGACGCTATACACGTCCTGACAATAGACACTGCCCATTACGGCATACTGCAGGAGATGGCTGGGCTTCGGAGAGATGTTCGCGCCGACGTCCATGATGACCGAAACGGCGTCATCGATGGTCGGCACGCTCACTGCGATGCCTGGACGACGGACCCCAGGTAGGGGGCGGAGTAGAAACTGGGCCGCAGCCACGAACGCGCCGGTGTTGCCAGCCGAAAAAACCGCCTCCGCATGGCCCGCCTGAACTAGGTCGACAGCCACCCGCACAGAGGAACGCTTCTTTGAGCGCAGGGAAACGGTCGGAGACTCGCCCATTTCCACCACTTCTGGCGCGTGCTCGATGCGCAGGCGGGCAGAGTCGTACCCGGGCAAGCGCTCGAGCACTGCTTCGATGGCGCCCTGCTCACCGACCAGGATCGCTTCCAGGTCGGAGTTCTGCTCGAGCGCTTGCAGGCAACCCTTGACCACCTCGAAAGGGGCGTTGTCACCTCCAGCCGCATCGACCGCGACCTTCATCGTCAATCCTCGAGATTGATGACGTTTTCATCGCGGTAGTGGCCGCAGTTGCCGCAGATGGTGTGGGGCAGGTGATCCGCGCTGCATTTGGGGCACTTGCCCGTGTATGTGGACTTGATGGCGAGGTGCGAGCGACGTATGCCCTTGCGGTGGGTAGAGTGTTTCCTCTTGGGGACGGCCATGGTGTTTCCTCAAGCTGGTACCGCAATCTAAACGCGCGGTAGGGCTGGATTTCCGGCTGCAGGCTGCAAGCCAAAAGATCGCCATTATCCGGGCCCGACCGCCCGGGTCAAGCTTCTTGTCCCCGCTGTGCCCCAGAAAAGCCCAGCCGCTTGAAAGCGAGGCACGCCGCGTCTACATTTAACCCTATTCCTCCGAAGGGTCTTCGTGTGAATCCTCGCAAGCTCCGCCGCCACGTCGCGGAAATGTTCGCCTCCGAGCCCGTTTGGCAGATCATTGTCAACCGCTGCGACTGGTTGTGCCCCTATTGCGGCGAGCTCGGTGTACGAGGCCTGTCCGCCGACAGCGAGGTCGAGGTGCTGCTGATGGAGCACCTCTCCAATGTCTGCGGACAATGGCGGCAGGGAGAGGGGAAGCTGCTCCCCATGGTCCGCCTCAAGAAGCGCCGCAAGTCCTTCGAGTTCCACTTCAAGATCCAGCGTCTGCTGCGCAAAGATGCCCGCTTTCGCTTGAAGGACGGCGAACGCTGGGTTTGTCCGTACTGCGCCGGGCCCACCGATGTCGGCGTACCCGAGGACCGCAAGAACTACGGCATCGAGAGCCCGTTTCTCAACGGCGTGATCGCCCACCTGATCCCCTGCAAGGAGTTCGCCAGTGGTCGTGGAAAACCGCGCAGCTACAAAGAGTTGCGGTCACGCTACTCACCCGACGGCTCCGAGTCCCAGGAAGGCGACGAGGTCGAGCGTTTCGGCAGCAAGCTCACAGGCGCGCCGCTCTTCCGCCTGCTCGATGTAGAGAGGGGTTGGCTGTGCCCGTACTGCGGGCGCGACTCGGGTATCCAATTTCTACCGGGTGGCAAGGTCGACGCGCGCATCATCGACGCAGCCTGGAAACACGTGCGCGTGTGTCGCGAAGAGCACAAGATGCCAGATATCGAGACGCTCAAAGGGCGTCTGCAGGAGATCAACCGCGCGAAGCTGATGGCGCAAGTGCGACGAAAGCTTGAGGGGCACGCCGTCTGGCAGGTCCTCGACCTCGACAACATCTGGTACTGTCCTTATTGCGCACGCCCCACCGAGGTGCAGTTTCCCGTTGGGCTCGAGCCCGACTCGCGCTTGGTTCTCAAAGTTCTGCGCCATGTCCTGGCTTGCAGCACTCAAGCCCGCGCTCGGATCAAGGATCACAAGGAAATCAAAGCCGCTGCCGCAGCCCAGAACGAACGCATCCGTGTGCGCAACGACCTGAAGCCACGCATCCGCAATGCAGACTCCTACTCCTATTTTCAGGCGGAGACGGGATTCTGGATCTGCCCCCACTGCATCCGCCCGATAGAGGAGATGGGTTTCCATGCCGGGGATGAGCTCACCCGCGACGTGCTCGATCGCCTTGTCGACCATCTGCTGAGCTGCGAGAACTACCTCGATGATCCCAACCTGATCGCTTCGGTGCATGAGCTGCGCACGCGCTTTGGTCCCCGCAGTCAAGATTCTGGGGAGCTGGCCTTTCCACCCGACAGCGCAGATTCTGTTGACGACGAGGACGATAACGACCTCGGCGATATCAGCTCCGGAGAGTTGATCTTCTACAGCGAAGACGACGAGGAAGCCTCGTATTGAGGTGTCCCCGGGCGCGCCGCATTTTTTCCCCGGAAATCCCGCAGGATGTTTGCCGCCCAACCGTCATGTGGGCAGCGAAACACGTGTGAGGAGCCCGAAGTGTCCTGCAATTCCAGTCTAGATACTCTGATGCGCTACGCCGACGGGGAAGCCGACGACAACGAGTCGGCATCCGTCTACGCGCACCTGCAGAGTTGCCCAGGCTGCGTCGAAAAGCTGGGCTCGCTGCAGGCTATGGATAAAGAACTGGCCTCCTTTTTTGAGGCGGCCCCCTTTGGCGAACGCTTGATTGGCAAGACCATGGCGCTCGTCCGCACCTCCAGCAGGCTTCAGCCGGTCGCCCGGCCACGCCGCCGCCGCAGCTATGCCCGTTGGGCAGTGGCAGCGATGCTCCTGGCTGCGCTCGGCGTCGCCTGGTTGGCGTCACCCGGCGCGACTCCTCGACCGATTGTGGCGCGCGCCACAGGTGCAGATCTGGCCATCGTTGACAGTGAGGGTGGGCTGACTGCGCTGCAGTCCGATGCATTCCGTCAGGGTGATGTGCTCGAAAATACGGGCGATGCCGGCAGCGAGCTGGTCTTCAACGACGGCAGCCGCATCACGTTGGCGCCGGGGAGCCGTGCTCGGGTCAACGATCTGAATGGCCGCGGCCGGATCGAGCTGATTGGTGACGGAGCGCTGTTCGCCGATGTCAGCCACAAGAACTCGAAGTTCGTGGCACGCAGCGGTGATCTCGAAGTCACGGTGCTCGGGACACGCTTCGCTGTGGTGCGCCAGGGAGACGAACGCCGGGTGCGGCTGTACGAAGGCAACATCCGCTGCAGCGTTGGCGGGGCCGACGACCTGTGGATGAAGGGCGGAGAAGAGCTGCTGGTCTCCGAGTGGATCTCCGGTCCGCTGCGTGACCGCCAGGGTCTGGAATTCTATCCGGACTGGCGAGAGCTGCCGCTGCCGAGCCTGCATACCCCGAGTGTCGACGGCACGACCCCTGCGGAGCCGGCCCCGAGCCAGCCACAGCCGGAATGGCCCGCGCTGCGCCCCCTGGTAGACCCGCCCGCCCAGCCGCTGGACGTGCCCGTGCAACCGCCGATCGACCGCGCCGAAGAAGAGAAGAACCAAGAAGGCTCGTGAGAACGAGCCTTTCTGTTTGCCCGCCGCTCAGACGGCGGCCTCTGACTCGTCGGATCCGCCGTCAAACCCTTCCGAGCAGCCGCAGCGTCTCGTCCATCTCGGGCACGATGACATCGACCAGACTGGCGATCTGCGCTTCCGCCAAGTGCTCCACCGGCACCAGCTCAACCTCTGTTTGGAAATCCGCGGGCAATGCCGACAGCTCGCCGACATTGTCCGCAGGCACCAGCATTGTCCGGTAGCCCCGCCGATGCAGCGACAACAAGCGTGGTACCAGACCCGCCACGGGCAGCACTCGACCATGCAGCGTGATCCCGCCGAGCATCGCCACATCAGCCCGGACAGGCCGCGCAACCAGCAACGAGATCAGCGCGATGGCGATTCCCAGTCCCAGGTCGGCACCTGCGGCCGTCGAATCCCCCACGACCTGGAGAAGCAGATCTCGGGAGAGCAGCTTCTCTGTCGACACGCGCAAAGACGTCGCACGCACACGCACGGTCTGGAGCGCCAGGAGCACCGTCTGGAGCAGGTCGTCATGAGCCGGAGCGGCCAGCTCGACTTGCCCTCGGCCTTCCACAGAGGCAGCCTCAATCTGCACAGTGCAGGGCCCGCGCTCGGGCCAGAGGGCCGAGGCGGTCCGCCCCAGAGTTGGTTGGGAACGGGGTGGAATGCGCCCAACCCCGGGGACCGCTGGCTTGCGTGCTGCCAACAATAGCTGGCTGACGCCGGCCTCGTCGGCATGAGCCCGCACGAGCTCTCCCAGCTCATCGGCCCCCAACGCATCCAACCCTTCGCGCAGCAAGAAGTGGCGCGCGATGGCCAGCTTCTCGCTCGGTGTATAGCCCGGCAGCACCCAGACGTCGATCTGGCTGCGCAGTCGCTCTGGGATCGCCTCGGGATGGCTCGCGGTCGCGATGATGACCGCCCGAGAGACATCGAGGCTGCGGCCGACAAAGCGATCGAAGAAGCGCCGCTCTGGACTCGGCTCAAACAGCCCCTCGCGCAACGCCTCCGCTCCTTCTGACGAGAGACGCTCGAGCCCTTCGAGCACCAGAACGGGCAGCGCGCCATACCCTGAGGCCAGCGCCCGCAGCAGCAACCCTGGTTCCTCGGGGCTTCCCAGCAGCTCACGCCTTCCCTGGCAGGGATCGAGGTGGATGCAGCTCTCGCGCCCTCCACCCAACGCCTCAATCAGCGCCCGGCACAGCGTGGACTTGCCGGTCCCCTCGGGTCCGACGAGGACGGGCATCGGCACACAGCGGGCTCGCGCGGCCAGACCGCGTTGCACCAGTCCCAACAGCTCAGCGCGCACGCGAGCATGGCCCGCGATCGCCCGCGACAAGGCCTCCGCCACCTTTTCGGGCTGGGGCGGGGGTGCCTTGCGCTCTTCGAGACGCTGGGCCAGATCCTCCAAAGTTTTCACGACATCCTGCCTTCTGTCTGGGGGAGCCACTCCCCGGTCAGTATACACCACTGCAGCCGCCCAACGCCGTCAACAGCACAAGAACGCCCCAGCGAGAAGGGCGCTGGTGCTGCAGCAGCTCCGTGGCACTAGCGGAGGCTTCCGCAGCCGACCGGAGCTGCAACCGGCTGGGCGCACAGGTGCAGCCCCAGATCGGAGATGTCCCTGCCCAACCGTTCGAGCTCAGTGAAAAACGCCCTGGCGAGAAAGGCGCTGATCTGCTTCTGCCGGCGCGCAGATCGCAGCCCAGCCTGCGCGAAGCCGACCAACCTGCGCGCCCTGCGTAGTCCTCGATGGGGCTCGCAGGCTGTGGACTTCAGTGCCTCGGCCAGGGCACCGCCGAGCTTGACCAGGTCTCGATCGAGGAAGTCGAGGGCGCTGCCTGCCGCGGGCTGCAGCTCGCGCACCAGCTGCTGCAGGTTGGTCAGCAGTGCGAACAGCGGCCTGCTGGTCGACCGCCGCGGAGGGAAGCCCGGCTGCAAATCCGGAAGGGCAGGCTCGGGCACGCCGAGCAGACCCCAGGCGCAAGGCTGCTCACCGGGGCCAGCCGCCAACAGCCCTCCGAGGTCCTCCTGCGCGGGCAGGCGTGCGTCTTTCTCATGCACGACTGCACGCCCGACGGTGGTGTGGACCTTGCGCGCGAGCTCGCGCACCTTGGCGCGCAGAAAGCGACGCCCCTGCAGCCAGCCTGGTTGTAGCTCGAGCTCGCGCCCTACTTGCTCCAGAGCCGACGCATCGAGGCTACAGACCTGCCTGTAACATCGCAGCCGCTCGATGTCGCGATGGCCCCAATAACCGCTCGCATCCTCGACCTCCAGAGAGGGCAGAAAGGAGCTCTTCAGCGCCTGCAAGAGCTCGACCAGGACAGTGTGCACGATCATGGGCGCGTGCGAGGTGTCGATCCGCAACCAGGGTAGATCGACCAGAGCCTCCGTCTCCGCCTGCTCGACACGATGCTCGGGGAGCAGAGCCCCCTCTTGAGAGACCAGAAAGCTCAACCAGCCCAGTCCCGGGCAGAGCTCGAGCAGCACGCCAGCCACGCAGCGTCGCGGTTCTTGCGGCGCGCGGCTGCGCCAGACACGAGCCAGACCACCGAACTGGAGGGCAAAGTCGAGCAGGCAGTCTTCGAACAAAAGCAACAGCGAGCCGTCGGACAAGCGCCCGCGGTAGGCGATGGCAGTGCGCATGGCATCCTCGCGATATCGGGATGGAAGATCCCAGAAGGTGGTGGGCCAACGGCCCACCAGACAAGATTCGTGCGCGAGGGAGATGTCGGAAACCCGACTCTCGAAGTCTACCTCCGCAAGCGGCCTGCACCAAGGCTTTTTTGCTCCTCCCGTCATCCGTTTGTCACAGCGCCGCCTGGTGTCGGGTTTCGAGACAGCTGCCCGCCCCAAGCATCCCCGAAACCCGCCTGAAATCAGGCATGCCAGCTACGGCACGGCGCGTGCGGCCAGCTACGGCAGCTGCCGCCGTCGAACCAGCGCTGGCGGCCTACGGCACTTCCTGGAGGAAAACGATGCGACACCTGCACCTGTCCCTGTGCGTGATGCTGACCCTGTGTGGGGCGGTCCTGGCGCAAGCCGAGAAGCTCGGTGAACCCCCCCTGAATTGGCAAGCCGGGCGTGCCGAATGCCCCTTGTGGCTGGCCCTCGACGAGCTCGCGGTCACTTTGGTCCCCGAAGCGGACGCCCGCCTGTTGCAGCCGCTGCTCCGAATCGATACGACCATCGAGCGGCTCGGCGAGCGATCATTCCTGATCCGTTGCCATCGTGCGCTTCGGCCGGAGGAGCACCAGCAAGCCCTGCACGCGCTGCAGACGGCAGCAGAAGTCGAGCTCGCGAGCGAGATCTACTACCGGAGCCGCGACCGGCGGCCCTCGTCACGGGCGATCCCAAGCGGCAGGCTATGCGTGCGTTTTGCTGACGAGCCGAGCCCTGCAGCCGTGAAGCTGCTCGCCGATGTGCCGGCCCTGGCTTCCGATCCATTGCCTGACGGGTGCTACCTCTACCAACAGGCCGATTTTGCGACCGCTCTCCAGCTCTGCAGCCGGCTGCAGGGGCTGGTCGAAGTCGAGTTCGCCTACCCCTTGCTGCGCCGTCCTCGTGAACGCCGCGCCACGCCCAACGATCCGTGGTTCAGCGCGCAGTGGCATCTGTTGAACACCGGTCAGGCAGGCGGGCAGCCTGGCATCGATGTCGCCCACGGACAGTTGGAGACCGTCTGGAACAGCTATCAAGGGACCGGTGTGGCCATCGCTATCGTCGATGATGGCCTCGACCTCGACCACGAAGACCTCAAGGACAATGTGGTGCCCCAAAGCGGGCACGACTACCACGACGGCGACAGCGATCCACGCCCCGGCTCGCAAGACTGGCACGGCACGGCTGTGGCTGGTTGCGCGGCAGGTCGCGGATTCAATGCCAAGGGCGTCAGCGGGGTGGCACCGCTGGCGGGCCTCGTCGGCGTGCGCTGCCTGGGACCGAACCAGGATGATGCTGTTGAGGCAGGCTCGCTGGGACACCAGCTCAACATCGTCCACATCTCGAACAACAGCTGGGGACCGCCAGACGGCGACGGACTGGAAGCCCCCGGTCCGTTGGTGGAAGCGGCGCTCGCCAACGGCGTCAGCGCTGGGCGCGGCAACAAGGGCTTGATCTATGTGTTCGCAGGGGGCAACGGCGGAGATGACGACAACTCCAACTACGACGGCTACGCGAACTCTCGCTTTACGATCGCGGTTGCCGCCTGCGGAAGCGATGGCGTCAGGGCGAGCTACTCCGAAGCCGGCGCGAACATCGTCGTCACCAGTCCATCCGACGGTGACAATGGCAGCTCCATCACCACGACGGACGTCACGGGCAGCGGTGGCTTCGGCGCGCTACCCTCGGGGTACATGGACGACTTTGGTGGAACTTCTGCGGCCGCGCCGATCGCCAGTGGAGTCGTCGCTCTGATCCTGCAGGCCCGGCCAGACCTGAGCTGGATCGACGTACAGGCGATCTTGGCGAGCAGCGCGCGCAAGATCGATGCCTCGGATGCAGATTGGAGCGTGAACGGTGCCGGCCTGCACATCAACCACAAGTATGGCTTCGGTCTACTCGACGCCAAGGCCGCGACCGACCTGGCAGTGTCCTGGCAGAGCCTGGGCGGCCAGCAGCAGAGTCACAGCCAGACGGCAAGTCCCCAGGTTCCCATCCCCGACAACGATCCCAATGGCGTGACCAGCAGCCTGCAGGTGACTGCTGCGGGGACCGTGCAACATGTCGAGGTGGTCTTCTCCGCCTCGAACCACACCAACTGGCCGGATCTGGAAGTCGTCCTGGTCAGCCCCAGCGGGACGCGCAGCGTGCTCGCGGAGCGGAAAAACACCCAACCCTGGAGCAACACTGGTTTCGACGGCTGGCGCTTCATGAGTGTGCGCCACTGGGGAGAGAGCGCACAGGGCAGCTGGCGGCTGGAAGTCAGGGACCGGGCGTCCGGTGACACGGGGACGTTCCAGAGCTGGACGCTGGTCCTCCACGGTACGGCGCTCAACAACGGCAATGGCGGAAGCGGAAGCTCTGGCGGTGGTGCCGGTTCGGGGACAGGTTCAGGTTCAGGCACGGGAACCGGCACCGGCACGGGAACTGGCACCGGCACAGGAACTGGAACCGGCACAGGAACTGGAACCGGCACGGGAATCGGCACCGGCACCGGAGCCGGCACCGGCGCTCCTGTCGGAATCGGAGGTTCGAGCTCAAGCGGCAGCAGTCAGCGAGCCAAGCGCGGGAGCTGTGCCGCGACTCCCCACCAGTCTGCTGGCGCATCGTTGCCGGGCGCAGCCCTGTTGCTGCTGGTCCTGATGCTGCGGCGCCGCTCTGCCAGGAGCTGAGCTCAATCCAGCTTGTCGAAGCGCAGCCCACTCGGCACGCTGTCTGGCACCGCCCCGCCCATGTCCTTGACCGCGGGGTCGGTCAAGGCCTTCAGGAAAGCCATCAGCTCGTCGACCTCTGTCTCGCTCAGCTCCAAGGGAGTGGCAACGCGATGGTCGAGGCTGTGCATCACATTCAGATTCTGTAGGTCAAACGAGCTGACCTGCTGGATCTCACGTGGCAACTTCGACAGATCGATGCGTTCGAAAGCCGTCTCAGGATCGAGGTGGTATTCGACGGCCTCACGCAGTGTCAGCATCACGCCATTGTGGAACCACGGACCCGTCTCGGTAACGTTGCGTAAGGGGGGAGTGCGGAATTTGAAGCGGTCCTCGGCATCGTTGCTCTCTCCCGCGCGGCCGAGATCCTCGATCCCCTTGAACCCCATACCCGGCCCGATCTGTGGCGCTCCGATGTTGTGGAAGTCGTGGTCGGTGAAGAGGTTGCCACCATGGCAGGCAGCGCACTTCGCCTTGCCATAGAACAGGATTCCGCCACGCTTCTCTTGCTCGCTGAGGGCGGAGTCGTCGCCAGCCAGATAGCGATCGAAAGGACTCTCGAGCAGCGTGAAGGCGTCGATCTGCAGGGCTGCCAGCGCATTGCCCACATGCTGAAAAGTCAGCTGCTCCTTCGGCACATCGGGGTAGGCGCGCGCGAACAGATCGACGTAACCGGGTAGCTTCAAAAAGCGCTGCATCAGTCCGTCCCAGACTCCATGCATGTCGCGGGCCTCCACCGCCGCAAACTCGTTCTCCTCACCCGGGATGTGACGGTCTTCCCCCTTCATCTCGATGGAAGGCCCGACCGGGAACATGCTCGCCACCGCAAGCAGGTTGTCCGCCCCCGGCGGGATCATGCCGGGGAAACCTGCGGGCGTCTCGACGACGGGCCTGCCCTGCCCGTCCGCCGGCAACTGCGCCCTCACGCGTCCATCCCAGAAGAAGGTGCGCCACTCGGGAGAGCCGCGGTTGAAGAGGTCGATCGCGTTGCGGGGCAGGATCGATTTGACAGCCGCATCGACTTGACGTTCCGGTCCCAGACCACTGGCCCCCGTGCCGAGGGACAAGGAGAGCCCATCGACGGTCGCCTGGGAGGGGAGATGGCAGGTCGCACACGCGATGTCCCGGCGCCCACTCATCTCGCGGTCAAAGAACAGGGCCCGTCCCAACTCGACCAGGGCCGAGTCGGGCGCAGGCCCCGGATCGAGGCGCGTCACCCCGGCGTCCGCAAGGGCCCGACGCAACTGGCTGTCGATGCTGGGATCCAGATCCACGAGGAGCGTCACGCCTGCCGCCAGCACGACGATGCAGACACAGGCGGCGAGCAAGCGGGTGGGTGTAGACATGCACAGACTCCTTCTACAGATCTTTGGGCAGAGTAGCCCTGTCGGGCAGAGCCTTCAAGCACACGAGCAGCTGTCCGGGTTCCTTTTCGCGCCGACTTGGTATACAAAATATGTGGCGCGGCCCCGGTCGATCCCACGGTGCAGCCGCGCAACGAGTCGCGTTCAGGGATCAAGCCCGGGATTCCCATGCCAACGACCTCCAGAATCTGTGTCTCGATCGTTTTGTTCCTCAGCTGCCTCTGCATCCCCGCCGTGCGTGGCCAGGACGAAATCAGCCCGCAGCCAGGCAATGAGCCGAGCTTCGACCCCCGTTCGGATCCCGAATTCGACCCCCACTCCGGCGTCGATGCCGTGCCCCGCCCCCAGCTCAGTCACACCCGTGCATTCCTCGAAACCGCAGGCTTCAATGACCTGAAGACGGTCTTCGAAGAGATACGCTCCGGCGCGATCGAACCGAACGATGAAGTCGATCCGATGACCTTGTGCCGGGCCCTGTTGCGCAGCGAGGGCTTCGAGGGTGAGGAATACATCCAGAAGAACTTCCGCGACTTCTCGATCGACGAGCGTCTGGAGCTCACACCGATGCTCGGGCACTTTGGGCGTAGCCTCGGCACCTTCATGGTCCTGATCGAAGAGCTGCCCGATGCCGACGGGTACATGGAGGCTCTGCTGACTGCAGCTGCCAACCTGATGACCAAGCGCATGCGAGACGACGAGACCTGGAAGGACGCCGTCGCGTTCGACCTCAACCGCTACACGGCTGAGGAGATCGAGTTCGCCTCCTATTTTATCGCCAAAGCTGGTGGAGAAGTGTCGCGGGTGCTCCTGTTCGAGGCCCTGGCCACCCATGACAACGCCAAACTTGTGCCTGTGTTGCGCAGCATTGCCGGCCTGCCCTTCGACGACGAGAGCATCGTGCTGGTCGGAGAGCTGCTCGCCAACTCCAACGAAGAGATCGGGGTGCGGATGGCGGCCATCTCTGCTCTGCGCCGATGTGAATTGCGCGGACTGCCGCAGCTGGTCCAAGGCTTCGAGGCGGTCTCCAGAGAGCCCGAGTCTGAGCAGAATCTCGCCCTGAAGCGTTTCATCCGCCAGGCGATGGTCAAGATCACGCGGGGCGTCGACTATGGCGACAACCCCGAAGCCTGGGGCACGCATCTTCAAACAGGGCCGGTTCCGTTCGACTCCGACGTGCCGGTGAGGCCGGATGTACCCAAGGTAGAGGACGGGGTGCCCCACGCAGTGATCTCTGGTGGAGTCGCACTGATTCTGGCCGTGCTTGCCCTGGTCTCCGTGGCATTCAAGAAGAGCCTGGGTCCTGCGGTCGTTCTCTCGCCTCTGGCGATCGGCTTCATCATCGCCAGCGTAGTGCAGATGCTGCCCGAAGAGAGCGCGAAGGAGCAGGTGGGGGCAGGTCCCCCGATCGATATGACCTTGGAGGTGGCATCGCGGCTCTCCACCGGCTTGTTGCAGTACCTCGAGGATCGTCAGAACGAAGGTGGAAGTGGGCGTCCGCCGTTTGCCGCTCTGCGCTGCTCGCCAGGCGTTCTGAATGGCCAGGCGTTTGCTCCTTTCAGCAAGCGCCTCGCCCAGGCGGAGAAGCTGCAGGTTGTGCGCGTGCACAAGCGCCTTGCCAAAGCCTATCTGCACCTGAACGACGGCAAGATCCTGACTGCCAAGGTCGAGTTCCTGATGCAAGAGGGTGAAGCGCGGGTCACGGACTTCAAACCTGGTTTGATTCTGACGGGGAGCCGGCCAGAGGGCGCTGCCGCGGGTCCATCCGGGGCACAGCCCTCTGCCACCGTGACGGAACAGAAAGGCCAGCTCGTCCGTTGGTTTGCGACCACGTTCTGCATCCTTACGGCTTGTGTGTTGGGACTCTGCTTCTACTTGAGCAGCAAGCTGCGTCCCTGGGAAGCCGTCCGCACCGCTCCCTCGATCCGTCAGAAGGCCGAACCCAAGAAGAAAGACGCTGACAAGGACAAGCATCTCGAGCGCAGTATGCGCCAGATCGGTCGGCGCATGGAGGCCGATCAACCAGATGAGGACGTAGAAAAGCCGCCGGAATAGCCTGCCTGATCCGAAAAGTGAAAAAAAGTTTTTTTGTTTTCACATCCATACCCACGCCGTAACCTTCCTGCCAGCCAATAACTTACAGTTTTCTAGCAGCCGCTCGAGTCGACAGCCCTGTGGATCGTGGGCTTGGCATACGGACCGGGTCACGTCACAATGGTTTGTGCATAGAACGGCCCGAAATCTGGTCAGCAGTGGAGGAAATGGAGTGAGCGCAATGTGGTTCAAGAGCAATCGTGGAGGGACCTTGTTCTCCACAGCGGTCGCCCTGAGCGGAGTATGTCTTTCCCTCGGAGCGATCACCCTGTTTTACGGACGGGCGATCAACGTTCAGGAGAACAACCAACGCGACTTGCGTATCGCGAGCCTCAACGCGCGTTCCGGATTGGACGCTACGTTGGCAAGGGCGCGCAGCGGTGAGGTCGATGTGCAACAGCTCGTGAGCGACGCCAGCATCACCGCGAAAGACCTGGCCACTGCGCTGCTCGACACGGGCTGCAACTACACGGAAGTCGAAGCCTGGCGCACTCCCGCCGCTGAACGCGACAAGTTCGACGCCCGGCTGATGGTGGTCGAAGCAGCCACGAGTATCGGCACCGACCTGATTCCCTGGGTGCGTGTCGATGCGACGGGTGAGAGCAACGGCAAATTCCGCACCCTGTCGACGTATATCCGACCCCGCGCCAATGGCGGCGGCGGGGCGCGCAGAATCCCGATGTGGCTGATGGGCATCGCCACCTCCAGACAGCTCAAGCTCGGCCAGGGACCAGGTTGGTTCGAGTTGTACGCGTTCAACTCCATGTACGACCCGTTCTCCTACACTCCCGCTTGGGGACGCGACTGGGCAGACACTGGCGCCTACCGGCGCGAGCCCGGCTTCACCGACGCGTTGGTCGGCTCCCTTGGCCAGATCGACCTGGAAGGGCGGATCTGGGGAGACGTGATGACGTCTCTCGAATACAGCCACGAAGGCAGCTACGGCAACGCGATGTCGGACTTTCAGCCATGGGACCTCGACAAGATCGATCCCGAGACTGGAATGTTCGACGCAGAGTTCTACGCCCTCCACTCAGGAACGGAAACGGGCGACCAGGTGACGGCCGTGCGTATCTCTGACAATGGCCATGTCGCGGGAAATCTCGAAGTCAGCAAAGGCGACATCGTGATCGAGGAAGCCTCCAGCGCATACCCCAACAATGGTGTCGCTGGCACGATCCACGCAGGCCTGGGCCAAACCGAGATCACAGTCGGCTCCGACGGCCAGGTCGGCGCGACCGATTCTGAGCTGGCACAGCCGGCGACGGTGACGCTGGAAGACGGCACAGAGGTCGCCTTCGGAAGCGATCTGTACAACCATGCTGTGTACGAAGCGCAGCACCTGGCATATGAGAACGGTGCGGGTAGCTTCGACGCCTACGGGTCTTTCACGCAAGGCCACTTTACGCTGCCGCCCTCGGTTCCCGTGATCAACCTCGCCGTCGCCAAGAACGCCGCGGGAGAGCTGACTGAGGACGACCTCGGCTACGATCCCGACCTGCATATCGGCTATATCAGCAGCTGGAGCCAGGCCCCGACGCTCTACAACGGCGCGGCCACCCCGAAGACAAGCCTGTACAGTTGGTTGACCAGCCACTCCACGGTGATTGTCAAGCGCGGCAAGCGCATCTCCAAGCACCCCAGTGTCTATGAGTACAAGGACCACTTGAACAGGGTTGTCGGCACCGGCCAGTACGGTTGGGGCAAATCGGTCACCATGCTGCCAGACATCACGCTGGTGCCTGTGACCTACTACCAGATCTCGACAAGCTACACGTCGAGCTCCTGGCGCTCACCCTCCAATGTCGGCCAGCAGTGCCGCACCATCTCGGTTCCCAGCTATTGTCGGGCCAATGGCTCGCGGCGCAGCAACCGTCAACTCCGCAACATCTACAGTGACGGCGCGTCCGGGAGCGGCTGCTATATCCCGAACACCGGTGTCTGCGAGTACGGTAGCTTGATCCCCAGCCAGAACGGCGACGGGGTCTATACCTTCAATTCGATCACGATGGACAGCTCGCGGTCTCGCTGGAAGATCGACCTGAGCAATGGCAGCGTGATTGTCTACGTCAACGGCGACACCAAGCTTGACCGCGGCTACTTCGACGTCGTGGGCAGCGAAGGCAACGCCCACGAATTCAAGCTGGTCGTCGGTGGCGTCGCGGGTGGCGAAGTCAGCGAAGTGGAAAGTGAAGAGTACGTCGAGTCCGAGGCCACAGGTGTTCGGCTGGTCGATAACAGTGTCTGCCGGGTCTGCATCAACATGGACACCGACAACGCAGACTTCACGATCCAGGCTGCCAACTTGGAAGTCAACTACAACGTCTCGCTGCAGTCCAACAATGACATCAGCGTCTGGTATTCAGGGACGGGCAAGATCGGGGACAACGGGAATAGCTATTACGGCAACATCATCGCAGAGGGCGACCTGCGGGTGTCCGCCGGCGGCCCGGCACGCGTCGACGGCAACACGGTGACGGCCTACGGCAATATCGTCTGCGAAGGGCGCACCTGCCTGGTCGCTGGCGGTGACGCCTACTTTGAGACCTATCCCAATCCTCCTTCCGAGACGGGATCTGGCGCCATGACCGGTGTCTTGCAGCTGAGTGGACGTTCGGTGATCGACGTGGGTGGCGACGTCGTCGCAGACGTGGGCTCTGTCTGGTTCTCCGGCTCGAGCCCGACCTGGAACGTCGACGGCCAATACAAGGTCTTCGCTCAAGACGCCTTCGCCATGGACTACTCTGGCAAGCTGGCGAACCTGAACCACCCGGCGCAGATCTATGTCAACCTCGACAACGGCGACAGCAACCTCGGCTCCAACAGCTACGTCGATAGCAGCTATTCAGGCTATCACGCCGAATCGATGTACCTCGAGCCGAACAGTTTCAGGCTCTGCCATTGCCATGACTTCTGGGGCGGCATGTTCGCGCCGAACAGCAAGGCCTTCGTGCTGCACTCCCTGAACTGGTTCGGTGCAGCATTCGCTGGACACTTCGATCCTGGCAGCGCGTTCTACGAATTCCACCAGGACTTGGCTATGCGCGATATCCAATCGGAAACCTACGAAGCCAACTATGACGATGTACTGATCAAGCTCGGCGCGGGCATCGAAGCCGTAGTCGGCGTGAGCGTTGCGTCCTTCTTGGCCAACACCAGCTATCTGATCGAGGCGGGCAGCCGCTACCCGTGGGGCAGCACTCTCACCGCCGCGAATCCGCTGTCGATGACGGTCGGGCAGATCGGTGCCAGCTGGAACGCGGGCCGGCTGTCCGGCTGGTCGCGCACTGTCCCCGAGTCGTTCCTGGTCGAAGGCGGCGACGTGACCTTCACTCGGGTTGAGGACAAGCGCTACGAGTGGGCGTGCTATGTGCAGAACAAGAATCTGACGGGCAACGCCGACGCGCTCTACACCCACAAGGACCACGCACAGGACCATATGGGTCGGCTGGCGATCGAAGCCCCCACGGGTGGGTACGGTGGCAGCGGGACTGGCGGAACCGGAGGCAGCAACGACAACTCCTATATCATGGATCCGACCAACGTCGTCTTTGACCGTTCGCTCAACCGGCGCTGTGCGCAGGCTGACGACTGATTCCCCCTAAGCTCTCATCCTCCCAGACCGGCGCCTTCGTGCGCCGGTTTTTCATCGCGGCTTCCCAACGGCACTCGAGCCTCCAGGCAAATCTCATGCCCGGCATTCCCGGTCAAGTTGCGAGGCCTGCCCTGCCTGACGTATGCTGAGGCAGGCAGGTCCCTTGATTGCGCAGGACCGTCGCGAGGCACAGATGGGATTCGAAAAGGTCCAGCGGCCAGGGCTGGTTCTGTCGGGTGGCGGAGCCCGAGGAGCTTTCCAGGTCGGCGTCTGGCGGCACTTGTCCGAGCACGCTCTGTTTGCCGGGAAACACCTGGTCATCAGCGGGACTTCGGCAGGCGCTCTCAACGGTGCCTTCATCGCCGCAGGCAAGACTCCCGACCAGATGCTCGACTTCTGGTTGCAGCTGACCCACGATCCGCCCTACAAAGTCAGCCGGCGTTTTATGGCCACCGCTTTGAGCGGCCTGCTCAAGCTGGCGATGCGCGAGCCCTTCAGGTTGGCGCGGCACGGGGCGCAGGACAGCCGCATCATCTGGCGGAGGCTGAAGAGCCACTTCCCGTTCGGCATGGGGAGCCTGCTGGCGATGGTCGTCGAACATCTGCTCGCCGCGCGCTTCGATGCCGTCAATCAACTCCTCCGCTCGATCGACGAACCCTTCCTGGGAAACATCTCTCGGCTGAGGAGCAGGCTGGTCGAGATGTTCGGCGGTGAGATTGTCCCCACCGGACCGCACCGGCTGGCGATCAACACCGTCGACGTGCACAGCGGTCAAGTGGTGCGTTTCGTCAACGCCACTCCCTTTACAACCATGGGACAGACCTACAAGCCTGTCGAGCACATCACCGTGGACATGGTGATGGCGAGCGCCGCGATCCCACTGCTTTTCAACCCGGTAAGGGTAGGATCGCAGCTGTTGTGGGATGGAGGCCTATTGGTCAACACCCCGCTGGCGGCCGCCGTAGCCCTTGGGGCGCAAGCGATCTGCTCGGTACTGGTCACGCACGGCCCCGACCACAGCAGGATCGACACCTTCGGCCAGGCCCTCGAGCGCGTCGTCGACACCTTCCTCGAGAATTCCTACAACCTCGACCGCAAACTGCTGCTCGAACGCAACCGCTTGGCGGCCATGTACGGCCAGCCCTACCGCGGAGTCAAGCTGTACAAAGAGATCCGCCCGGGCCCAGCCCAGGTGTTCTCGGCGGGATCCTACTTGTTCTTCCGCAAGGACAAGTTGCGTGAGATGCACGCTCAGGGCGAGCTTGCGGTCAAAGACTGGATCGCTGAGGGAGTCAAGATCGACACCCTGCCCGCGGCAGCCTGACGACTGCCGCCTGCTACCCCTTCCGCGGCTCCCCCCAGAGAAAGCCGGCCGTGGCATCGACGCGGTTGCCGCAGCGACGCTGCGCTTCCTCTGACCGTACATGGCCGAGGTAGCCGGGACATGCAACGCTGAATTGGACCTCCTCGGCCTGCGCGTCCAACGGACCCTTCAGCGCATCTGTCAGCTCGAAACCGCCTTTGCTGCACTCGGGGTTGGCGCACGGCAAGCGGCCGACGAGGTTTGCCTCGAGAAGGGAGATCGTCTCGGTCTTGCCGCCCTCGGGTAGCCCCTCCCCGGTCTCTTTCCAGGTAAGATCGAGCCCCTTCAACAGGGGATAGAGTCGGCGGATTTCGGTCATGCGGAAACGGACAGCCAAAGCTCTTCCTCCTCAATGGCGCAGACAGATCTTTCCGAAATGCTGGCCCGTTGCCAGAGATTCCAGCGCTTGCGGCGCTGTGTGAAACGGATGGATGGCGTCGACGACTGGCCGTAGTCGATGGTGCTCGATGGCACGCATCATCCTGACAAAAACAGCCTTGGAGCCGACGAAGATGCCCTGGATGCGAACACCCGTCATCAGGATCGGAAGGATGTTCAACGGCTGGGCCGCACCGGACAGCACGCCGATCAGCGCGATGCGTCCGCCCGGACGAACCGCTCGTAAGGACTGCGCGAGGGTTCCGGCCCCCCCGACCTCGACGACCAGATCGACACCGCCCAGCTTGCGCACCAGTTCTCCCCATTCGGGCTGGCTCTTGTAGTTGATTGTTTCAACTGCTCCCATGGCGCGCAAGCGCTCCAACTTGGCGTCACTGCTCGAGGTCGCGATGATGCGCGCGCCGAGAAGCCGCGCGAACTGTAGCGCGAACACCGACACTCCCCCGGACCCCTGGATCAACACGCTCTGCCCCGCGGTGAGCCCGCCCTGATCGACCAGCGCATTCCAGGCTGTGACCGCCGCGCAGGGAAGCGTGGCTGCCTCGACATCGCTGAGAAAATCCGGCACGGGCACCACTGAGTCTGCGTCGACCAGCATCTGCTCACACAGTGTTCCATCGAGGGGACCGCCGAGGGTGCTCCGCCCAAGGCTGCGATCGGGAGGGCCATCGAGCCACCCCTGGGCAAAGATCGGGCACACGCGTTGGCCTTGAACCAACCCGCGCACTCCCGGTCCACAGGCCTCGACGACGCCGACGCCATCCGACAACGGAATCAACGGCAGGGGTTGCCGTGGGTTGTAGTGCCCCCGGACCATCAACAGGTCGCGGTAGTTCAAGCAGGCCGCGCGCATCTTGAGCAACACCTGGCCTGGACCCGGCTCGGGGTCTGGGCGTTCGGTCAGCTGCAACTTGTCGATCCCAAAACCGTCCCGGAGCTCGATGACCTGCATGCCAGTCCTACTCACTTCGCAAAGCGTCGATGGGGTGAAGCCGGGCCGCACGGCTGGCAGGATACAAGCCTGCCAGCACGCCGATCAGGCACGAGAACGCTGGCGCTCCGAAAAGGAGCCACCAAGGATAGGCGAACACTGAGTAGCCCTCGAGAGCCGCCGCGGCGGCCACATAACGTTTGGCAAAAAAATCGCCCACCAGACCGAGCACCACGGCGCCGCCTGTGCCGCTCAAGCCTCCGATCAAGCCGATGCCGGCGGCCTCGATCGCAAACATCCAACGGATCGTCCCGGAGGTCGCCCCCAGGGCTTTCATCACCCCGATCTCCCGAGTCCGCTCGGTGATAGCCATCAGTAAGGTGTTGGCGATACCCAGAGTCGCGACCAACAGCGACAGCGCCCCAAAGAAGCTCAGCACGATGTCGACCACCAGAAAGACCTGGTTGACCTGCTGCAGCTGATCGTCCAGCGAGCGGGCCATCAGGTCGAGTGCTGCAATCGAACGCCGCACCCCGGCCTGGTCGGCGTCGGGAGTCAGGCGGACATGGACTTGCGATCCGAGTGTGTTTTCAGACAGATAGTCGGGATTGCCGCTTTGGTAGCGGGCCATCGATCGACCCAGGGCCAGGCTGGGAAAGACCGCTCGCGAGATCGCACTGCGCTCTGCCAGGCCGACGATCGTCGCGCGAAAGATCTTGCGCTCGTCTTCGAAGGTGCCTGGATCGCGGAACTGGAAGCGTTGCATGACGCTGCCCAGCTTGGGAACCCGGATCTCCACCTGCCGGCCGATGAGTTGCTGAGGCTCCAGGCCGAAACTCTGGGCATATTGTGGGGCAAGCAGGATCTGGGTTGAGTCTTCGTCAACCGGCAACACACCGGCAGAGGGCGTGCCGACAAACGGGTTGGTGACCAACGACGCGAAGTCGGTGCCGTAGAAGCCTACATGGCTGGTGTCCGCGTCGACCAGCGCGATCCCATCGACCTGGAACGTGGTCATAGGTGCGACCAACTCGACGCCTGGCAGCGCGCGCAGGGCTGCGATCTGCTCCTCGCTGATCCAGACTCCACCGCGCCGCCCCTGGCGACGTTGCTCGTCGTCTTCGCTGATTCTTCTGGCTGGCTGGCCAATCTGCGTGATCCGATCGAGCAGACGTCCGCCCTGTCTTCCCAGGGACGGGAACACCAGCAACACTCTGTCGTCGTGGAACGCCAGGAATTGTTGCTCGATGTAGTTCTGCAGCCCCTGCCCCAATCCGATCATCAAGGTGATGGCAAACGCGCCGATCGCGATTCCAAGTGCCGTCAGGGCAGTGCGCAGCCGTTGCTTTCTGAAGGAGCTGAGCGTGTCCTTCAGGTAGTCGCTAGCCCGCACTACTCAGCGTCCCCCGCAGCGTTGTGGACCACGTTGCCCGCCCCGGCCTCGACTTTCCCATCACGAAGCCGTATCGAGCTGTGGGTCTGGATCGCGATCTCGGGATCGTGAGTGACGACAATCAATGTCAGCCCGGACTCCCGATTGAGGTCCATAAACAGGCGCATGATCTCTTTGCCGGTCTTGCTGTCGAGGTTGCCTGTCGGCTCGTCAGCGAGCAGGAAGCGCGGGTCTCCCGCGAGGGCGCGCGCGACGCACACGCGCTGGCGCTGGCCTCCGCTCAACTCCTGCGGGCGGTGGCTCACCCGGTCGGCCAGGCCCACCGACTCAAGCTTCGCGTGGGCTATGCGTCGCCGCTCACGCCGCGCCATCCCGCGGATCTTCAGGGGGAGCTCGACGTTCTCAACCGCGGTCAGATGCGACTGGAGGTAGAAAGACTGGAAGATGAACCCGACCTTCTCGTTGCGGTATCGCGCCAGCTCTGCTGGGCCCAGACTGGTCAGATCCTGCCCGGCAACGACCACCTGGCCGGAGGTCGGCGAATCGAGACCGCCCACCAGATGCATCAGCGTCGATTTGCCCGAGCCGGAAGGGCCGAGAATCGCCACCGAATCGCCGTCCTCGATGCGCAGCGATACGCCATCGAGGGCATGGATCTGCTCACCACCCATCGTGTAGGTCTTGCGAAGGTCCCGGGTCTCAATCATGCCTCGCTCCGCCACTGCAACCGCTGCGCAGCGTACCGAATCCGGCCCGGGACGGCAAGACGTCGGCTTCTGCAGCGCGCCACAAGCCGACGACACAGTGCAGCATCATAAACCTTGCGCACCGTCGAGTGATCGATTAGGGTCTTGGGCTGTCACAGAATCATGGGGGCCGCTCAATGGCGTCCCCAGCCGCCTCCCGCAAGGGTTCAGGCAGCAAGGAGGTGACCTCGTGGAGCAAGAAGTCAACGGAGTTCGACCCCTGGCTTACGCCGACTGCGTCTGTTGTGATAGCTTCCGTCTCGATCTCTCCGCGCACGCCGGCCGCCGCGGTCGCCGCTTTTTCCGCCTGCTCGACGAGCGCCCCTTCGTGCACCCCGAATTCTGAGCGGGCTACTGCCAGGCGCGCGCCTCGGGAGCGTGAATTTCCTACCGCGCCTTTGTGGCGCGTGGTATGCTGTCTGTTTCCCCGGACATCGGCTGTTTCCAAGAATCCATGCCAAAAACCAAGTCGCGCAAGCTGCTCCGGGCGATCCACCGCTATCGCAACAATTGCGACCAGTGCCCCTACCTCAAGACCTGTACCCTGGCCCCGGTCGCGCTTCGGGTCGACATTGAAAACCAGGACCGCGAAGCACACCCGCACGCCCACAAGCTGCAGAAGTACGTCGACTCGTTGCAGGGAAAATATCCCAAAGATTGGCGGCAGCGGCTCGTCGATGTGCTCGACGATGAGGATGATGCTACGCTGCTCGCTGGCTGCATCCTCTGGCAAGGCCTGGCCGACGACCCCGAGGCGGCACTAGACTTCGTCCGCAGCGCGGCTGAACGAGAGCTCGGCCCGCGACAGCGGGGCCCGCTGCTTCGGATCGCCTGCGGTCTCGGCGGCGAAGCCTACGAATGGGCGCAGGAGAACCTGTACCCCGAAGACCCTGAA
This sequence comes from Planctomycetota bacterium, assembly GCA_029260765.1. Classification (GTDB taxonomy): domain Bacteria; phylum Planctomycetota; class J058; order JAJDCP01; family JAJDCP01; genus JAJDCP01. The sequence goes on along the minus strand of JAJDCP010000177.1, from coordinate 38,778 downwards.
GACCCCGAGGATGGGCTTCCCTTCCGTGCCGGTTCATTCTTTCTCCAGCTGCTCCTCACCCGCGCATCCGGCGCCGATTGGGAGCGTGACTGCCGCAATGCGTCAAGCTACGTCTATGCCCGATCGTTCGCGATCCGCGACATCGACCCATCGTCGAGTAGCCTCGACTTGTTCGCTGAGGTCGAAGAGTCGGGCGAAGTGCGTCTGTTCTATTTCCGACGCGACATCCACGGCCACGCCAGCCTGAGCCCAGTGACGAAGATCCGAATCGACTCCCTGCTGCGCCAGGTGTTCAAAGTCTTCGCTTCGCCCGAGAGCAAATCGACGCCCTTGTTCGCGGACATCTGCGAATACACCGACCTCAACGTCGATGTCTATGAGCGCCGCTTGATGTCCCGTGGGCTGGCCGCATTGCCCGAAGACGATGTGTTCCTGCTGGCGTCGCGCTCCGAACAGCTCGCCGCCAAGGTCGAGGAACATCAGAAAGTACCCGGATTGGCGAAGCTGGTGGCGGTTTCCCACCAATGCCTGCTCGAGGGCGAAGAGAAAGGCCGCATCGACCAGGTCTTGTTCGAGCGCCGCAAGCAGGTCCGCGAGGCATACGCCCACACCGGCGAAGAGACGTTCAAGAAGCTCTGCAAGGCCATCTTCCGGCTCGCTGACGCGAGCCGACGGCTCGCCGACGCCGAGCAGACCACGCCGCGCCTGGCCGAGATCTGGTACTACATGACTGCCCTCGTCGGGCTGAACGGACAAGGGATCCTCAAGGCCCTGGGCGGAGAGAACCCCAAGGCCTACCTGGCTTTCGGTCTGATGCCCCCGGTGCCCGATCCGCGCGACAACTTCAAGCGCATGGTCGCAGTGCTCAAGGAGGAGAAGCTCAAGAAGAGGGTCCGCATCAGTGTCGACCAGGGCTTGCGCCACATGGCCGCGCAACACGGTTTCGACGACCCCGAAGCCTTCGCAGAGGCTCTGCGCGACTGGGAGGTGCGAGACCCCGATCCCGGCGAGCTCGTGCCTGAGATCGAATTGCCGCGCGAGCAAGAGCTGACCGACGCCGTGGCTGACTCCGATGATGAGATCTCGGAAGTCGAGGTGTTGGAAGAGTCTTCAGACGAGGTCGAGGTCCTGGGCCTGAGTGACGATGCGATTGAACAGGTCCTCAGCGACGAGTCCCAGGGGATTCTGGAGGCGGATGACGAAGGCAGCGAAATCGACATCGCATCGTCGGATGCCGTGCGCATCGACGGCCTCGCAGGACTCGGTGGCTCGGAGAGCTCCTTCGAGGAACAATTCGACTCGGTGGCGGACATCGACGCTTTCGAGGTTCCCTGGTTTGAGCACGGCGACATTCAGTTTGAAGATGCGGTGGAAATCCCCGACGAAGAGCTCAGCGAGGAAGAAGCCTTCGAGTTGCCCCCGGCACCCGAAAAAGGGCGCTCCGCGAAGAAGAAGAAAAAGAAACGTGCCCCCGAAGATGATACAGCCTTCGCTCTGGAGATGATCCGCCTCGAAGACGAAGAAGCACAGAGCGCTTCGGGGCCCGAGATCACTCCACCACCGACGAACAAGAAGAAGAAGAAGCCGGCCAAGAAGGCTAGCAAGAAACCGGCTGCCTCGGGCAAGAAGAAAAAGAAGACCTTCAAGGCACCCAAGCGGCGCACCTCTGCTTTGGACAGGCGTCGGGGCAAACGCAGCTGACCACTCCCCGGAACATACAGCAAGAACACGTGGGCTGCCTTCTGCCTCGCTTGACCCGCGAAGTGCCCACACGTATGCTCCGCGCTCCAACTGCAGCGAGATACCCCGATGGCGCGCAAGAAGCGAGCGAGGAAGAAACAGGCCGCGTCCTCGCAGCCCCCGACCTCAGAGACGAGCCCCGAGGTAGAACCAGAGGCGAGCCCCGCTGACCCTGGGGCCCCTGCCGCTCCCCCGCCATCCAGCCCCGAGCCTGCTGCGCCCCAGGTCGCCTCTCAAGAAGCACCTGTAGCGCGAGACCGGCCGCACCGCTTCAAGACGCTGCTGCTGGAGAATCGGCGAGTGATCCTGGCCGCCCTGGCGGTCTTCTGCTTGAGCGCCAGTTTCCACCTCTGGCTCGAATTCCAGATGGAGACCCCGCTCAGCTCCGACGGCTACTACCACATCAAGATCGCACAACTGTACGGCACGGGTGAATGCTCCATCGTGGGGGGGGACTTTCCCTGGGCGCGCTTCAGCAACTACAATCACTTCCGCCATGACTGGCAGTTGCTGTACCACCTGCTGTTGATCCCTTTCACCTGGTTCGGGTTGACGGTCGGCGCCAAACTGTCGACGGTCTTCTTCGCCGCGCTGCTGTTGACCACCTTCTACGTGTTGCTGAAGATCCATCGCGTGCCCTGGGCCTGGTTCTTCACCGTGGTCGTAGCCCTGGCGAGCCCCTCTTTGATCTGGCGTTTGCATCTCGCCCGCCCGACGACCTTGTACATGGCTGTGCTGTTGATCCTGGCCCATCTGCTCGCCACGCGTCGAAGCTGGGCAGTGCTCGCCACGACCTTGGCTGCGATGCTGTTGTACAACGTGCCTCACAGTCTGGTCGCGGTCGCTGGCGTGGGTTTCGGCGTCACGACGGTGATCGAGCGCCGGCTGGTGTGGAAACCCTTCGTCGCGATGCTTGCAGGCATCGCGCTGGGCATCATTCTGCATCCTGGCTTCTGGCACTGGGAGGGCAGCTTCTTCGGCGGGCAGCATGCGACGTTTGAGCTCTGGAGGCAGATCCAGGGCAGCGTCAGCACATCGGCGCTGGGCAACTGGCTGACAATTGGCGGAGAGCGCGTAAACATGCGCCTGGGCCGCGAGCTGCTGCCCCTCAGCGGAGCGGGCATCCGCAACGAGTTCATCCTGCCCCTGGCCCTGATTCTGGGCAGCTTCCTGCTGTACGGCCTGCGCCGACGCAAGCCCCTCGCGCCGCTGGCACAGGTCTCGCTGGTGCTCGCAGGGGTCTACTTCTATCTCTTCCTCGGCTCGATGCGCTTCATGGAGTACTGGGTGCCCTTCGCCGTTCTGGGCTGCGGCATCGCCCTGCGGGACACCCTGGCAGAGCTGCCCATCCTCGGAGGTGATCCCGAGGCCGTCCGCGCTCGCTTCCATCAGCCGGGGCCCCTCGACTATGTGCTCGAAGTCGGCGCCGGTCTGTGTCTGCTGATTCAGCTCGCCAGTTTGCTGGTCCGAAGCTCCGCGGGCATCGCGGATTGGACCTTTTGGGCTCCCGCGATCCTGGCGGCCGCCTGCCTGCTGCTGCGCGCTCTGCTGACACAACTCGCTGAAGGCTTGCCCCAGGCGCGCGGGCTCGACACCTTCCGCATCGGCCTGGGCATCTTCGTGTTCCTGGTGGTGCTGGGGGGCCTCGGTGCAGGGATGGCGAGCAACGCCCGCACCGGATTCGCGATGGTCACCAACACCAGCGACCACTCAGGCCACAGGTATCAGGCCGCGATGGAGTGGCTCGTTGAGAATTCTGAGGCCGGGGACCTGGTGTTCCACAGCGACTGGGACGACTTCGCGCCGATGTTCTTCTTCAACCACAAGAACCACTACCTGGTCGGCTTCGATCCCTATTTCTTCTACATGTACGATCCCGAGCGCTACCTGCTCTGGAAGAAGATCTGCAAAGGCAAGCTGCAGCCGACAGAGGTCCACCAGGCGATCAGCCTGAGCTTCGGGGCCCGCTTTGTCTTTGCCACCCACGAGACGAACTGGCGGGATTTCGTGTTGCAGCTCGGACGCTCAAGCTACTTCGAGATCGCCTTCCGGGACGAGTTCTGCACCGTCTACCGGGTCCATTGAGCGTCAACCGGCGCCTACCCACATCCAACACTCGGACGACATCGACAGTACATCCCTGGATGAGAAGGAACCCGCACAGGGTTCCTCACGTCGAAGAACCAAGCTGCCCCGCGGGCAAGCGTCTCTTTGCAGCGTCATGAGCATGCGGTAGAATCGGGCGACGCCCGAGCCGGCAGCGTGGCTGCAGACAGGGATCCAGGTTGGGAACTCCGGAGGAAATCGACATGCGCCGATCGTTTGTATCCGTCTGCATCTTGCTGACGGCGGCTTCACTGGCCTGGGCTCAGGATGCCGGCACACGCGTCAACCAGATCTTCGAAGACCTCGATATCTGTTCGGTCTCCGAGATCTGGGACCTGGCCTCCGAGCTCGAACAGATCGGGGCCCCGGCGGTGGTCCACCTCAAACGCGGGCTGATCAACCCCTCAGCGCACGTGCGCCTGGCCAGCTCCAAGACCCTGCTAGGCATGGGCGAGGAGCGCGACCTCGCGCTGAAGGCGCTCGTGGCCCTGTTGCGTCCTGACGAAGTGATCGCCGAAGACCCCGAAGATGAAAACGCGCTGCGGTTGCTCGCCTGTGAGCTGATCTTCATCCATGCCAAAAAACGGGCCGAGGTCCGCCCCCTGGCGGGCTACATCGACCTGATCCATGACGCCTACGTCAAGATCTCGATGGCCAAGGTGCTGCGCAAGCGTGGGCGCGACAGTGATGCTGTCGCCATCTTGAAGGCCTACCTCGAGTCGGATGACTTCTCCGTCAGCGCATCAGCAGCTCTGGCTCTGGCCGAGGTCGGCAACGTCGAAGCGGCCAAGCCCGTACTTGAGAAACTGGGGCGAGAGCCCACCGAGCGCGGCGAGCTGGCGCGCCAGTATCTCGAGCGGGACCGGTTGCTCTCGAGCATCGACTCGACCGCCATGCTGGCCAAGGATCCCCAGATCGCGGCCCTGCGCGAACAGGTCGCAGCCCTGGAAGCCGACATCAAGAAGCTCAAGGCCGAGAACCGCATGGCCGCCAACAACGAAGGCGGGGCCGCGGGTGGAGACTATCCGCTGCTCGACGAGATCCTCAGTAAGATCGACCTCTACTACGTGACGGACGATGGGGACATGCTCGAAAAGCAGAGGCTGCTCGATGCAGCCCTCAAGGGCATGGTCGCCGCGCTGGACCCGTTCTCCAGCTACATGACCGGCGACGAGTGGAAGAGTTTCATCGAAGGGATGTCGCAGGAATACGCCGGCATCGGCGCCTATGTCAACAAGGACCCCCAGGATGGCTTCCTGACGATCAGCCGGCCCTTCTACAAGGGCCCGGCTTTCCGCGCAGGCCTGCGTTCGTTGGATAAAATCGTCGAGGTCACCGGGGTCTCTACCCACAACCTCGACATCCAGGAGATCATCTCCAAGCTGAAGGGAGCGCCCGGCTCCAAGGTCAAGATCAAGGTCTTCCGGCGTGGTTGGGATGGCCCCCGGGAATTCGAGATCGAGCGGGAGAACATCGAGGTCAAGTCGGTGTACCACGAGATGCTGCCGGGCAGCGTCGGCTTCCTGAGCCTCAGCCAGTTTGGTCAGGATGCCAGCGAAGAGATGGCCCGCGCTCTCGACGACCTGGTAAGCCAGGGCATGGTGGCGCTGATCCTCGACCTGCGGAACAACGGTGGGGGTTACCTCAACCAGGCCCGCGACATCGCGGACTTGTTCCTGCCGGCCGACAAGGTGGTCTGCTTCAGCAAAGGTCGCAACCAGGTGATCGCCCCGTACACAGAGCACAAGACCAGCAAACCCGCACGCGGGGGTTACCCGATTGTGGTGTTGGTCAACGGCGCCAGCGCCAGCGCGTCAGAGATCGTCTCCGGCTGCCTGAAGGATCATGGCCGCGCACTGTTGGTTGGCAACAAGACCTTCGGCAAGGGCAGCGTGCAACAGCTGCTGCCGCTGAACGCTTCAGACGGCCGGCTACGCCTGACGATTGCCCGCTACTACCTGCCGAGCGGCATCAGCATCCACGAGGTCGGGGTCGAGCCCGATGTCTTGGTAGAGCTCGCCGACCGGCCGGTCTGGAAGAACGAGGCGATGGCCGCGATCCAGGTAGCAGTCGACGACTACGTGTTCCAGCATTTTGCCGAGAACAAAGCGACCTTCCACGCGCTGGCCGCGTTCGATGGCTATGATCCCTCGCGCTACCCGGGCTTCGACGAGTTCTTCGGCAGCCTGAGCACCGAGCTCTCCGCCGAAGACGTCCGCGAGCTGGTGCGCGCTGAGGTGCGACGCCTGTGCCAGGACGACCTGTCGCGCTTCTTCCCCACCGACCTGCAACAAGACGAGCAGCTGCAGCGCGCGATCTATGAGATCTTTGAGCGGAACGAGCTCGAGTGGACGTCGATCGACGAGTACGCGCGCTTCATCGAGACGCTCCAACAAGAGCTGCAGTCCCAGGAGTAGGCAATGTCCCGCATGGCGAGTGTGATCCTGGGCGTCGTCGGGCTCGGCGCGGTGCTGGCCGTCGGGCTGCTGTTTCTCGACCCCCCGGCTGAGCCCGAACCCGGCGCGACGCGGCCCGACAGCGAGCAGCCTGAACAGCCTCACGACGAGCAGCCTGAGGTCGTGCCTGAGACCGTAGCTCCTGGCTCGCAGGGACTGCCGAGCGGCGCTCCCCCTCCCGAGCCCTCCCCGACCGCCTCCGGTCCTGAAGTCTCCGACCATCCGTTCGAGAGCCTGTCCGCGGACGGCCCCCTGCCCTACCGCAGAGAGCGCCTGCTGATGCCTGCCGAGATCGACGAGCGCGTGCAGTTGCTCGAGGCGGACAAACAGATGGCCGCCGACGCTCAGGATGCAGCCCTGACCCGAGAGCTCGAGCAGCGCATCGCTGATCTGCATGCCATCAAGGCGCTGAACATGGCCGTCAACGACGCCTGGTTGGTCGCCAAGCAAGGTAAGCTCGACCAGGCCCTCGAGCTGCTGCGCAATCACAGTGAGCAGACCTCCGACAGCGATGTGCGCGGCTTCCTCGCCGAGCAGGAACGGGCCCTGCTCGATCGCTATGCGGATGCCTACCGGCGCTAAGACAGCGTGCTGCGAAGCACGCCTGCACCCGGCCAGCCGAAATGCCGATAAGACGGACGGAGACATAGAAGCGGTTCCGAACCCGCTGCGACGGGCGATGTCATGGAGCATGGCCTGCTCTGCGGGCGATGGAGGCGCAGGCGTACCCGGAGGTTGCCATGAAACCCGTCCGCATCCTGCCCTTGTTGGCTCTGCTCGCCCTGATGGGCTGCCGCATGACCGCGACTTCACCGCGGCACATGCTCTACGTCGATGTCCAGGCGGCCGCCACGGCCTGGGGGCTGCAGGTGGAGCCGGGAGCCGAGGCGACCCGCTGCGTGTTGTCAGACGCGGAGAACCGGGTCGTTCTGGTTCCCGGTATGGAGCGTATCCTGGTCAACGGCGACTGGGTCGACGGCCCCGCCGAGGTTACGGTCCATGAGGGGCTGCTGATTCTCCCCGCTGCCACGGTCGAGCAGATCAGGGTGCAGCTGCGTGGCTACGAGGCCTTTACCCGTCCCGTGGTCGCGGCAACACGCGTCCAACCGTCTCCCCAGCCGCTGAAACGGGTGCAAGCTCCCGCGGCGAGCGTGCCGGTCGCGGTGCAACTGCCCGCCGGGGTGACCGCCCGCAACCCCCGCGCATGGAAGTACATTGTGATCCATCACAGTGACACCGTCACCGGCAACGCGGCCATTTTCGACCGCTACCACCGCGAGACCAATGGCTGGTCGAACGGATTGGGATACCACTTCGTCATCGGCAACGGCTCCGAAAGCGGTGACGGCGAGATCGAAATCGGGGGCCGCTGGACCCGCCAGATCCACGGTGCCCATGCGGGGAACAACACCTACAACCAGAAGGGCATCGGCATCTGCCTGGTCGGCGATTTCCAGACCCAACAGGGCGCCTCCGACAAGCAGCAGGCAGCGTTGCGCAGCCTGTGCCAGGAATTGATGCGGCAGTTCGGCATTTCCAAAGAACGTGTGATCGGCCATACCGATGTGCCCGGCAAAAGCACCAGCTGCCCCGGACGCAACTTTGACGTCGCCGGGTTCCGGGCCGGCCTCTGAGAGGCCGCTGCTCAGACCGACCCACAGGACAGCCTCCCGACCGGGAGGCTGTTCTGTTGGCTTCCTGAAAAGGTCCAGTGCAGTGCGCACAGACTGCGCTATAATGGGCGGGTTGGTCCCCCGATCAGTTTGGCTCCGGAGTCGGTATGCTCGCCCACAAGCGCGACGTAAACATTGCGATTTGCGGTCATGCCTGGCATGGCAAGTCGACCTTGCTCGGCAAAACCGTCGCTGACATGGGCATGGTCCGGAACCGCCGCCTGAAGCAAGCACAAGAGGCAGCGCGGGAAGGCCGCGACCCCTCGTTGATCTTCGCCTGCCTGGTCGCGCGCGACAAGAATCCACAGCACGAAGACCTGCAGACCGGCATCACCGTCAATCCCGCGTTCGTCCGATTCCATTTCCCCAAGCATCGCGTCACCGTCATAGACACGCCGGGCCAGGAGAAATACACCAACAACCGTTTCTCAGCCATCTTCCAGGCTGACGGAGCGCTGCTGGTCGTCGACGTCGTCGACAAGGTGATGCCTGTGACGCGGCACATCCTGCGCATCCTCAAGGGTTACGAGATCCCACTGCTCGGGGTCACCATCTCGAAGATGGACAGAGTCAACTACAGCCAGGAAGCCTTCGAAGAGGCGGTCGCCAGCGTGAGAGAAGAGCTCGCAGGCCTCGAATTCGAAGACGCCACGCCCCAGTTCTTCCCCAGCTCAGCCTATGAGCCACAACGCGACATCTTCGCTCCGGGTGAGGGCACGGTGGGATTCCAACGCATCACCTGGTGGGAAGGACCGAGCCTGAAGTCGTTCATGGAGGGTTTGAGCGAGCCTGCCAAAGAGTCCACGGGACCGCTGCGCATTGTGATCCACAGCTCCAGCGTCTACGACAACGTTCCCGGTGTCGGCAAGACGGTGACGGGTCTGCTCGAGAGCGGGCAGCTGAAGAAGAACCAACGGCTGATCTTCGAGCCCGTCAGCACCGAGCGCCAGAAGAAACTGACCGCCCGGGTGCGCTCGATCGAGCTGACCCGGGGCCATGCCGCCACGCCTGGCATCCCGCTTGAGGTCGCGACGCCGCGACAACTGGTGGGAATCGCGCTGACCAGCACTTCCTTCAAAGAATCGCTGCGCGAGCTGTTCCAGAAACGCGGCATCCTGGCGGGACCCCCCGAGGCTCCTCCGCCCACGACCTGCCGTTTTCTCTGCCGGCTGACTGTCTTCTCCTCGAAGCACACCCTCGACCTGGGCGACCAGTGGATGTTGCACTGCCACGCCGACCGGGTGATGGTGGTCGTCAAGAAAATCTCCTCGTTGCGTGAAGAGCAGGGCACAGACTGGCGCGAAGGGGAATTTGAGCAGGTCCAGGCCGGCCAGTGGGCAAAGGTGCAGCTCGAAACGCAACGTCCTGTGGCGTTGGAGCAGGCGGATACGCTGGCACGCTTGAGCCGCATCGTGTTGCGTGATGGCGACACGCCCTTGGCCTACGGTGTGTGCCTCAAGAGACTGGACGACTAGTGGTTCTCGAAGAGACGGTCAAGGGGGTGCATGAGAGGCCCAAGACGCACCGGTGCACACGGCTTTTGCGGCGCTCTATGAACGCCGGAGGTCATTTTCGCTACGGTTGCTGCCAGGAATCCTGGTTCCCGCCGCCCAGGTCGGGTTCATCGTCGGTCCTGGTCCGACGCGCCAGGGGTTCGGCAGACCACTCAAGCGACTCTTCCCGCGGTTTGTCATGAGCGCCGCCGCTCGAATGCTCGGCTGCGCGGTGTTGCTCGCAGGTCTGCTGGTGACGGGCTGCGGCGACCCCAAACCTGCTCCACAGAGCCCATCCGTCCCCCTACGTATCGTGTCGCTCGGCCCGAGCCTGACTGAATTCTGCTTCGCCCTGGGGGTTGGTGACCGTTTGATCGGCGTCACCGAGAGCTGCGACCACCCGAAAGCCGCGCGCTCACTGCCGCGGGTGGGCCGCTACGATGGGGCGAGCATCGAGGCGATCTTGTTGCTCGAGCCCGACCTGGTCCTGGTCCCGGCAGAAGGATTGATGCGCGAGGCTGCCGAGCAGCTGGGCGCGCTCGGCCAGCCCATCTACAACGTCGCCCTGGCTGACCTCGACGCCCTCCCCGAAGTGGCCGGCGCATTGGGCGCCCGGCTCGGCGTCCCTCGAGCCGGAGACAGCCTGGCCGCGAGCCTGGCGTCACGCCTGGCCGCTGTGCGCGCGGGCCGTGGAGCTCATGCCCCGCGGGCCGTCCTCGTCTACGGCAGCCAGCCGCTCGTGGTGGCGGGCCCCGGAAGCTTTGGAGACAGCCTCTTGCGGGCCGCTGGCGCCACGAATGCATTCGCAGACGCCCCGCTGGCGTATCCGCGGCCGGGTTGGGACGAGATGATCGCGCGTGCGCCGCAACTAGTGATTCTCAGTGCGATGGATGCCTACGACCGGGAGACCTGGTTGCGTTTTCCTGAAATCCCCGCGGTCGAGCAAGAGCGGATGTTCGCGGTCGATCCCGATCTGCTGAGCCGGCCCGGGCCCCGGCTGCTCGAAGGCCTCGAGAAAGTCGCAGAGCTGGTGCAGCGCATCGAGGCCTCGGTACCTTGAGTGCTCTGACACGCTGGCGCTTCCATGCGACGGTGACCGGCCTGGCCGTGCTGGTGCTTGTGCTGATTCCCATCTGCAGCTGCTTGGGATCGCAGGTTCTGTCGCCGGCCGAGATCTTTCGGCTGGCACGGGACGACATCGCGGCCCAAGGTGCTACACGCGCCTGGCAGGCATGGACAGGCAGTGAGCGCACTGATGGCCGGCTGAAGATCTTCTTTGGTCTCAGACTCAAACGCGCTTTGCTGGCCGCTCTCGTGGGCGCGGCGCTCGGTGCCGCCGGCGCGAGCTTCCAGGCCACTCTTCGCAACCCGTTGGCCGACCCCTACATACTGGGAATCTCCGGAGGCGGTTGCCTGGGGGCGCTCTGTGCACGCCTGATCTTCGGAGCCTTGAGCTTCGGAGCGATCTCGGTGATGGCGTCTTCTTTCGCCGCTGCCGCCGGCACGCTCTTTCTCGTGGTCACGCTGGCGGGCGGCTGGCGCTCGCCTGAACATCTACTGTTGACAGGTGTGGTCGTCAACGCGCTCTACAGCGCTGCGATCTTGCTGGTGTCGAGCCTCGCCAGCACAGAGAGTCTGGCAAACATCTCGTTGTACCTGATGGGATACCTCAAGACGGCACGGCTCGAATACGCGACCCTCGGACTTGTTGGCGCCTGTATTCTTGCCACGGTGTTTTTTCTACACACGCGCTTTCGGGCGCTCAACCTGCTGGCGATGGTCGGCGACGACGAAGCGCGAGCACTCGGTATCGATCCGCGCCGATCACGCCTCAGCATTCTGTTGGCAGCCACCCTGCTGACCTCCGCGTCTGTGGCCCTCGCCGGACCGATCGGCTTCGTCGGGCTGATCGTACCGCACAGCATGCGCCTGATCTGTGGCGCAGACCATCGCCTGCTGCTGATCTCCTCTGCTTTCGGCGGCAGCGCCTTCCTCTTGCTGGCGGATGTCGTAGGGCGCAGCGCAGTGCGAGGACACGAGCTGCCGGTCGGGGTCGTGACCGCGGTGATTGGTGGAGGCTTCTTCTTGTTCCTGCTGACGCGTCGACGACGCAGACACAGTTGAGGCAACCCGAGCTGCAATTGCAGCGTTCCACCTGGGTGTACGCGAGCAGCCCGAGGCCCTATGATCCTCTCATGACACGGGCAGGCTACATCGCGTACAGCTCCGAGGGAGCGCGAAGGTTCTCTGCGCGGCCTCAACTCGCTGCAAAAAAAGTGCGCGGGAATTGACGGGGGCGGCTGCTAGACTGACGCCGGCAATTACCGGTCGAGCCGCTGCAAGACCAGACGGCCGCTGAACCGGAAGAACGTTCACGGAGCAAGCGATGGCAAATTTGAACAAAGTCCTGTTGATAGGCAACCTCACGCGAGACCCAGAGATCCTCTGGACCTCGAAAGGCACCGCAGTGTGCAAGGGAGGCATGGCGATCAACCGGAACTGGCGGGGCCAGGACGGCCAGCGGCAGGAAGAGACCTGTTTTGTCGATTTCAGCATGTTCGGCAAGAAAGCCGAGACCTTCCACCAATACATGCGCAAGGGGCGGCCGGTCTTCATCGAAGGCAGGCTGCAGTTCGACAGCTGGGAAGGCCAGGATGGCCAGCGACGGAACAAGCTCAAGGTGGTCGCGGAGAACTTCCAGTTCATAGGCGGACGCCAGGACGGCCCCGACGCGGGAGGCGGGCAACAAGCCGCAGCTCCAGCACGAAGCCAGGGCGCCCCTGCACGAAGCCAAGGCGCCCCAGAGCGACAAGCTCCTCCGCAGCGCCCGAGCAGCGGTTGGAACAAGCCTTCGGGCCCTCCGAGCCAGCCTCCTTCGCACAATGAGCGTTACGACGACCTCGTCGACGATGACATCCCCTTCTAAAGGGAATTCGGACAGGGCGGGCATCTCCGTCTAACGGAAGCGGGAAAAGACATGGCCTGGTTACAGAAGCTCGCCTGCCTGGTGTTGGTCCTGTTGCTGCACAACGGCGCGAGGGCGCAAAACCGTATGCGCTTTCAGGGAGATGAGCAGCAAGGCGGTGAGATCCGGCTGTTCACAGGCTATTGGATCACCGAGTTTCACGGCGACTTCGCCGTGGGCGACGGCCACGAGGCTCCGAGCGATATCAACGTGCGCCGGGACCTCGACCTCGATCTCGACAGTATCGGCACGCCCTATTTCGAGCTCTTCTACAAAGATGCCGCGGCGTTCATCAGTGCGGAGTATTTCTTCGTTCAGGGACGGGGCAAAGAGGTCATCGAGCAGGACTTCAACTACGACGGCTTGCGCTACGTACAAGGAGGCTTCGCCTCGTCCAAGCTCGTGGCGCAGGCCCTGAGCCTGAACGTGGGCTATGCCCTGTTCTCCGAATTCGGTGTCGATGTCTCGATCGTGGCGGGCCTCCGTTACGTGCGCTACTCGAGCAAGATCACGCAGATCGATGCGGGCTCGAAGCGCAACACTGCCGAGGGATACATGCCCGTCATCGGCCTGCGGGCGGATACCAAGCTGTTCGGCGACCTGGGACTGTACGCTGATGTCAACTGGCTGCAGTTCTCGATCAACAACAAGTCCGTCGTGGCCAACCACTTCGAATGGTCCGTCGGGGCCTTCTACGACTTTACCGACTACCTCTCTGTGCACGCCGAGTGGGCCGTGTTCGAGAACCACCTCGATGCCCGGCATGAAGACTATGACATCGAGCTGCAAGGTCTGAAGTTCGGGCTCGCCTTACGCTTCTAGCTGTGCCCACCCGACCCCCATCTGCTGACCGCCGCATCCGCCTGCACGGCAAAGTCGTGTGGGCAGTGCCTGATTTGACGGAGGCAGCGCTTACAATATGCGCCTGGCTGGCTGGGCCTGCGCGCCCGCCTGGAGAAGACGTTGGGCGAGAGAGCATCGCTTGAGCAGATCCGCTCCGCGCTGCGGGGCGCGTTGCTGGTTTCGTCGCGCCTCTTGCGCCACGTAATCAAGGCACACAAGCAGGTGTACGGTATCGGCCTGGCTGTCCCTCATGCCCAATCCTACCTGCTGGCTCGCAAAGACTTCCGCAGAATCGTGCACGAGCGCGAGCTCGAGATGGAGACAGAATCCCTGCCCGATCCAGTGCTCCTGCTCGAAGAGCCTGACAACACCTGGCTTGCCCAGCGTGACCCGGCTTCCGCCTTGCAGCACTTCTGGGGCGAGGTCTTCCACCTACGGGTCCATGGGGCGCTCGAAGCGCTTGTCAACGCTAGGGAACTGACGCCGCATGCCGTCAAGCGGCTGGTCCATCGGCTGGGGCAGGTCGAGTTCGACGGCGCGCGCGCTGTGTTGATCGCCGAGAACCTGATCCGCGCAGGGGCACCCGAGACAGAGGTCTTCATCGAGCTCGTCGCCAGCTTTCTGCAGCTCAAGCATTTCGAGCCCGAGGTCGTGGGCCATTTCTTCCCCCAGCTCGAGACAGCCCTGCTGCCTTTGCTCGAAGAACTGGAGCTCGCGGTGCCGGATCTGCTGGCGGAGTCACGGCCCCGGAATGCACCTCCCCTTCCGGAGACTGGGCCCGCCGAGGCGCAGCCTCCAAAGCTCGTGCCCACGAGCGTCAAGCCCACCGGCCCCCTCGGCCAGCCGGCTCCCGACAGCCCGAGAAGCGCCCGGCGTGAAGCCTTGATCTCTCGAGCACGGGCAGCCGAACACAAAGGCAACCGAGCTCGAGCGGTCGTGCTGCTGCGAAAAAGCCTGACGTTCCGTGCATCCGACCCGCAAGTCGCTGAGGTGCGGCAACAAATCGAACGGCTCCTGCATGGCCTGGCGGCGTGCCTGCACGCAACCCTGCAGATCCAGACCGAGGCGGACTGGTATGCGGTGCTGTGCGCCCTCGCCATCGAAGCTGACCTGAACGCCCACAGCTACTGGTCCCAGAAAGTGCGCCTGCTCTATGATCTGCAGAGCGCCTGCCATGACGCCAACCCGGCAGAGACCGTGGATCTGGTCGGCTGGGCCCTGAGCTGGGGTCGGCTGCCCATCCGACGTCGCCTCGCCCTGCGCCCGCCAGTTCTGGTGTACCGACACCTGCAGCGAGGATCGAAGCGCCTGCCCAAGCTGGGACACGTGTCATGCTACCCGGCTTTGCGCAAACTGCTGGGCACAGCGGTACGACAGGCGGCTGCAGCGGTCCGGCAACAACTGGGCCCGCAGCTGGAAGAGGCCCTGGAGGAGGTCGGTCTGGTTGCCGCGCACAGGGTGGACATCGTCGCCCGGCGCAAGATCGTGGCCGAGCTGCTCGATGTGGTTCTCGAGCGAGGCCACATACAGCTGAGCGACCTGCGCGACGCATTCAGTCGCAACCCGATGAAGCTCAAAGACCTGGCAGGCATCGGCGAGCTGCTGCACGGGGATGTGCTGCTCAAGGCCGACCGCGTCTTGAGCCTACGCCTGGACGGAGTCTACCACCGAGGTGAGGTCTACATGCGCGGCCTGCAGAAGGGCATCTCCGTGATGTTCGGCACCGCGCTGGGGCGCTTTGTTTTTCTATACCTTTTGCTTCCGCTGGGTGGCGGGTTCCTCGTGCTCGAGGGCATGAAACATCTGTTTGCCCCGCTGATAGGCTTGTTGGGCATAGGCCGTATCCACGCGCTCAGCCAGATGCAGCGACCCCTCCTGCAGGCGTTGGGTGGCGCGCACACGTTGCTGTTGACGGGCTGGGCGCTGCTGAGCTCGTTCTTCCTGGCACTCCTCGCGAGCGGCGCTTTCCGGCGGCGCGTCGCGCGAGTCAGCGTGAATCTCGGCAAAGCGCTCAAGCAGATGTGGGCAGTTCCGGTACGCTGGCTCAGACATCCGCGGGTGATGCGTGTCCTCAACAGCGCCTTCGTTTTCTATTCCGCGCGCTATTTTGTGCAACCCCTGCTGTTCGCCTGGCTCGCCAGCGCGCTTCTTCCTCTGAGTTGGAAAGTCGAGCTCCTCTACCTCGCGCTGATCTTTACGGGAGTCGCGGTCGCCGCGACGACATTGGTCTGGCGGAGGATCGAGGCGCGCGTGCTCGATGCCCTGGTCAGCATCTGGCGTGGCATCCGCTACCGGCTGCTTCCCAACATCTATGAATTTGTCGTCAGTAAGTTTCAACGTTTCCTCGAGTGGGTCGACGTCATCCTCTATGCAGTCGACGAGCGGTTGCGTTTCCGGCGCGGAGATGGTCCGCTCAAATCGACGCTGAAGGCCATCGGAGGAGTGCTCTGGTTCTTGTTGACCTACCTTGTGCGCCTCTACGTCAAGGTGCTGGTCGAGCCCCAGGTCAACCCCATCAAGCACTTCCCTGTCGTCACCGTTACCCACAAACTCATGCTGCCCGCATCAGGCATTCTGTTGCATCTGTTTGCGACGCCCTTGACTCCGTTCATCGGTGGCGTCGCCGCCAACGCCATCGCGGGCTTCAACGTTCTTTTGCTGCCAGGGGTGGCCGGCTTTCTGGCCTGGGAGCTGAAAGAAGGCTGGAAGCTCTACGCCAGCAACCGCCCGCGCACACTGCAGCCGGCGATGATCGGAACCCATGGCGAGACCCTGGCAGGACTGCTGAAGCCCGGGTTGCACTCAGGAACCGTTCCTCGGCTCTACAAACGCCTGCGGGCGGCGGCCATCCGCCATGAGCGGCGACGAGCAAGGCAGGCCGAAGCGGCACTTGATCTGGTGCGGCGTCAGGTCCGCCGCTTCGTCGCGCGGGATCTGCTCGAGCCTCTGAAAATGGCACCCAACGAGCGCCCGGACATCGAGCTCGGGGCCATTCAGCTGGCTTCGAACCGAGTGCAGATCGAGCTGCTGTACCAAGGGCGTCACGCCCTGATTTCGCTTGAAGAGCAATCTCTGGTGCTGCTCGCCGGATGGAGCGAGCCAGGCTGGATCACAGACATCCCCGAGCAACCACGCCAGACATTCCGGGCTGCGCTCGCCGGCTTCTACAAGCTTGCGGGCGTCGAACTGGTCCGCGAGCAAGTCGAGCAAGCGCTCGGCGGGCCGGCGGCGTACGATGTGTGCGATGGCTGCTTGAACGTCTGGCCGGTTGCGGAGTCTCCCGATGAAGCCCAATACCCCCTCAGTGGGGAGTTGCTGAGGCCTCGGGTTGTGGTTGGAGAACCCAATCTGCCGCCTTTGCCCGCAGATCAACTGCTGTTCTGGCGCAACGAGCTCAGCTGGTCCGACTGGGTAGCGCAATGGGAAGGCGCTCGCGAGAACCTGCTGCCCGGGGTGCCGCTGCTTCCAGCCAGCACCATGCCATCGGAGGCTGCACATGGAGTGTGACCATCAAGCCTGGGACTTGCATCAGGCTCGCGACTTCAAACACCTGGCCAGCCTGCCTCTCGATGACGCCCTGCGGAATCGCTGGTTGTTGCAGGTCTCGCGCGCCTGGCAGCAAGCCGTCTACACACACTTCTCAGGTATGAAGTTGCGCCCTCCTCAGTTCGTCATCGATACGGCGCGCCGTCGCTGGGGCTTTTGGGATCGACGGCATCGCCTGCTGGGCATCTCGGAGCGGCTGCTGGGGTGCTATTCCTGGCTGGATGTTGAAGAGACCGTGAAACACGAGCTTGCCCATCAGGTGGTGGATGAGGTCTACGCGGCCTCTGAGACACCGCACGGCGACTGCTTCCAGAAAGTCTGCGCTCGCATGGGAGTCGCGGGGGCTGCCAGCGCCAGCCCCAGTTCTTTGCGTGAAGCCGACCCCGAACGCGACCCGGTGTTGGCGAAGGTACGGAAGCTGCTCAAGCTGGGTGATTCGAGCAATGAGCACGAGGCCCGGTTGGCCATCCGCAAAGCCCACAGCCTGCTCCTGAAGCACAACCTCAGCCTGCTGCAGGCCAGCCGACCCGAGAACTATGTGCTCCGCCAATGCGGACCGGTGCGGAAACGCATCGACGCCCAGCACATGAAGGTCAGCAACCTGCTCAATGAGTTCTTCTTCGTCGAGGTGATCTGGACGCATTGCTACGACACCGAGCGGGACGTGCGCGGTCGCGCGCTCGCACTGATCGGCCGGCCCGACGCTGTACGGCTGGCGCAGCACGTGTTTGCTTTCCTCTACGAAAGCCTCGAACGTCTCTGGAAGCGACACAAACGCAGTCAGGGCATCCGACGCAACCGGGACCGCAAGAGCTTCCGCCGGGGGGTGCTCGACGGGTTCCAGAAGCAGCTGGGCGAGCAACGCCAGGGAGATGCCGAGCGCGGCCTGGTCTGGCTGGGAGACGCGAGGCTCGGGAAGTTCTACCGGCAGCGTTTCCCGCACATCCGCACACGCCGCACCCGCAGCACGGTGCGCACCAACGACGCCTACCACGCCGGACGCGAGCAGGGATTGAAACTGAGGCTGCGCCGCCCGGTCGAATCGGGAAACGGCAACCGCGGGTTGGCTCTGGAGGGAGGGCAGGGTTGAGCACAGAGGGCGGCCAGGGCGCGTCTTGCCACCAGGGCCCGCGGCGGAATTTGTGTTTGACAGCGTCGGCGCACGGTTCGATAATCCTCAACGCGCGGGCGTAACTCAGTGGTAGAGTTCCAGCTTCCCAAGCTGGCTGTCGAGGGTTCGAATCCCTTCGCCCGCTTCCTCAGGAGACATCGGCCCGCAGGGTGAAAGGGCGACCATGCTGCGGGACTGCACCGCTTGGGAGCAACTCGAATCCCGCGAGCTCGCTCCCTTTGCGATGAAGAGCGCCGACAGCCAGGGGCGCACGCATCCGGAGGCCGAGCATGACCTCCGCACACGCTTCCAACGAGATCGCGACCGGGTCATCTACAGCCGCGCCTTCCGCCGGCTGGAATACAAGACCCAGGTGTTCGTCAACCACGAGGGCGATCACTACCGCACCCGTCTGACCCATTCGATCGAGGTCGCGCAGATCGCGCGCACCATGGCGCGCTGCCTGCGCCTGAACGAAGACTTGACCGAGGCCGTCGCGTTGGTGCACGATCTCGGGCACACCCCGTTCGGCCATGCCGGCCAACGAGCACTCCAACGCAAGATGTTGCCCTTCGGCGGCTTCGAGCACAATCTGCAGTGCCTCCGCATCGTCGATCAACTCGAACGGCGCTCTGCCGATTACAACGGGCTCAACCTGAGCTTCGAGGTGCGTGCCTCCATCCTCAAACACGGGGCCGCGGGCGTTCCCGAGTTTGCCGACTCCGGCCAGCCATTGCTTGAGGCGCAGGTCGCGGACCTGGCGGACTCGATCGCCTACTGCTGCCACGACCTCGACGACGGTCTGCGTTCTGGTCTGCTTACCGAACAGGCCCTCGCGGGCTGCGAGCTCTGGGAGACCGCGCTTGAGGCCGTGCTGCGGGCACGCCCAGGGGCCGCTGGTGATGTCCGCAGAGCGCAGGTCGTGCGGCGGTTGGTCGACATCCAGGTGCGCGACGCGCTGAAGACCACAGCTGCGCGCCTCGAGCCCGTCGCATCGGTCGAAGATGTGCGCCGGGCCCCGCGTCGCCTGGTCGGTCTGTCCAAACAACTGACCGCGCCGCGGGCCGAGCTGCAGGGGCTGCTCCACAAGAACCTCTATCGACACTACAAGGTGATGCGCGAAGCGCACAAGGCAGAACGGCTGCTTGAGCAGCTGTTCGAGGCCTTCGTCGACCACCCCGACATGCTAGCGCACGACTTTCAAGAATGGAGCGCTGCCGTGGGCTGTGAGCGAGCGGTATGCGACTATATCGCCGGCATGACCGACCGCTACGCCCAGGACGAGCATCGTCGGTTGTTCGGAATCTCTGGTCAGCCATGAGCGCACGGAAGCCACCTTTCACCCTGTGGATCATCCGCGCCGTGTTCCTTTTAACGGCCGTCGGCGTCGGGGTCTACGCCGTCAACAAGCTGGGCGGCTCGATCTTCACCCCGATCCTGATCGCGGCAGGCCTGGGAATCCTGGTGGTCAGCGCAGAGATCATCTCCTCGAAGACCTCGCTCAAGACGGTCTCTGCGATCTCGTTCGGGTTGCTGGTCGGATTCGTCGGCGCCCAGCTATGCGTGGTGTTCCTGACCTTCCGCGGCGATGAGATCGCGCCCGATGTGCTCGCGGTCTTGCGCGTCGCCCTGACAGCGGTCTTCTGCTACTTCGCGATCACCATCCTGCTGCGCACCGGCGACCAATGGCGGATCCTGGTCCCCTATGTCGAGTTTCGCCGTCGCCATATCGAGGGGGACCGGCCGATCCTGCTCGACACGAGCGTGCTGATCGACGGGCGCGTCCGCGCCATCGTCTCGCAGAATCTGTTCGACAACCCCCTGCTGGTGCCTCGTTGTGTCGTTCAAGAGCTGCAGCGCTTGAGCGACTCCAAAGACCGCCTCAAACGCCAACGTGGCCGTCGCGGCCTCGACTTGTTGGCAGAGCTGCGCAAAGAGGGTCAGGCCGAGATCCTGGCCGGCGAGATCGCCGAGGGCGCCGTCGACGCCCAACTGATGCAGCAAGCCAAGCTCGAGGACGCCAAACTGATGACGCTCGACCGGGGCCTGGTGCGCTCCGCTGAAGTCGAAGGTGTCACCGTGATCGACCTGCTGGCCGTCGAGAGGGTCTTCCGCCCACGACTGGTACCGGGCGAGAGCCTGGAGATCGAGCTGGTGCGCGAGGGAGAGGAAGCTGGACAGGCGGTCGGTTTTTTGGAGGATGGCACCATGGTTGTCGTGGTCCAGGCCCGGGCAAAGATCGGCAGCCGTGTCCACGTCTCCATCACGAAATCGCTGCAGACTGCGGGCGGCCGGCTTGCTTTCGCCAAACTCGCGGACGGCTGAGCGGCGCCTCACGAGGAATTCCGATGTCCTTGCACCTGTACAACACCTTGAGCCGCGAAAAAGAGCCTTTCACGCCGATCGATCCGGCGCAGGTCAAGCTCTATACCTGCGGCCCGACGGTGTACAACTACGCACACATCGGCAACCTACGCTCCTTCTTGTCGTACGATTTGCTGCGGCGCGTGCTCGAGCTGCGAGGCTACAACGTGCGGCACGTGATGAACATCACTGATGTCGACGACAAGACGATCCGCGACTCCCAGGCCGAAGGGCGCGCTTTGCGCGAGTTTACGGATTTCTACCTGCAGGCATTCCTCGAAGACCTCAGCAACATGCGCATCATCCCCGCCCACGATTGCCCAAGGGCTACCGACGCAGTAGAGCCCATGCTGGCGTTGGTCGCCCAACTGATCGACAGCGGTCACGCCTACCAGGCCGATGATGGCTCTGTCTATTTCTCCGTCGGCAATTTTCCGGGCTATGGACGCCTGGCGCGCCTCGACATGGCTAAGCTCAAGCCGGGCAAGCGCGTCGTGGCCGACGAATACACCAAAGAGGATGTCCACGACTTCGCACTTTGGAAGGCCTGGAGCGAGAAGGATGGACCCGTTTCCTGGCCCAGCCCCTACGGCAAAGGCCGCCCGGGCTGGCACTTGGAGTGCTCGGTGCTCGCCCTCCAGAACCTGGGCGAACAGATCGACATCCACATGGGCGGGGTCGACCTGATCTTCCCCCACCACGAGAACGAGATCGCGCAGAGTGAGGCAGCGACGGGCAAGACCTTCGCGCGGTACTGGCTGCACAATGAGCATCTGCAGATCGAAGGCAAGAAGATGTCGAAATCCCTCGGCAACTTCTGGACGCTACGAGACCTTGAGAAGAAGGGCATCAGCCCGCGGGCCTTGCGCTACAACTTCCTGAGCACGCACTACCGGCAGAAACAGAACCTGACGATGGCGGGGCTGGAGGGGGCAAGCTCAGCGCTGGCGACGCTCGACGGATTCATACGGGGCCTGACGCATGCGGGCCCTGGTGATGCTCGAGCGGAGATTCTCGCCCAGATCGCTGCCGGGCGACACGCCATCGGGCAGGCTTTGGACGACGACATCAACACTCCCAAGGCTCTTGGAGTCTTGTTCCAGCTCGTGCGTAGCCTGAAACAGGCACAGTTGCGCGCCAGCGAAGTCGGAGCGGTTCGTGCGCTCCTGGACGAGGCCGACGCCGTCTTCGGCATCCTCGAAGACACGCCGATGCGCGAGCCGGAGCCTGAGGTCGTCGCGCTGGCCAGCAAGCGGCAACAAGCCCGGCAAAGCAAAGACTGGGCCGAAGCGGACGCCCTGCGTGATGCGATCGCGACCAGAGGATGGCGGGTCGAAGACGGCAAGGACGGCTTCCAACTGGTGCCACTGGACGCAACGTAAAACCATGGCACCAAATGCCTTTACCCCCCTCCCCACCCCCCCCTTCTGGGAGCCAAAATTTCTCAGAATTCATTTGCCAGCCCGAGACGTGCTGGTATACTCCGTCTCCCGGTTTGGTCGCGGATTTGCTTGGGTTTGGTCAGGAGCCGCAATCGACAGGATCGAGACCGCGCTGCGCCACCGCAGCGATCGCGCTAGCGTGGCTCAACGGTAGAGCTTCCGCCTTGTAAGCGGAGGGTTGTGGGTTCGATTCCCACCGCTAGCTTTGGGTGTAATTGCGGGTGTAGCTCAATGGTAGAGCGTCGGCCTTCCAAGCCGATCATGTGGGTTCGATTCCCATCACCCGCTCTCGTGTGCAGGCTTCGGCCTGGCGGACACAGGCTGCTGTAGCTCAGGGGTAGAGCACTTCCTTGGTAAGGAAGAGGTCGTGGGTTCAAATCCCACCAGCAGCTCCACTTTACTTTTGATGTGTGTTCACCCCTTCCAGCCGGAGGGGGATGAGGAGGCTCGGTTTTCAATGGCTAGGGAAGTCTTCAAGCGTACGAAGCCGCACGTAAACGTCGGAACCATCGGACACGTCGACCACGGAAAAACTACTCTGACTGCGGCGATCACCCGCACGTTGGCCACGGTTGGCGGCGCCAAGTTCCGTTCGTTCGATTCGATTGACAACGCCCCTGAGGAGCGGGCGCGTGGGATCACCATCGCCACCGCCCACGTCGAGTATGAAACCGAGAAGCGGCACTACGCTCACGTCGACTGCCCCGGCCATGCTGACTATGTCAAGAACATGATCACCGGCGCCGCGCAGATGGACGGAGCGATCCTGGTCGTTTCCGCCAATGACGGCCCGATGCCGCAGACTCGCGAGCACATCCTGCTGGCACGCCAGGTCAACGTACCTTCTCTGGTCGTGTTCATGAACAAGGTCGACATGGTCGACGACGAAGAGCTGATCGATCTCGTTGAGCTCGAGATCCAGGAACTGCTCGAGAAGTATGAGTTCCCCGGTGACGATACCCCGATCATCAAGGGTTCCGCGCTGAAGGCCCTCGAAGCCGAGAATCCCGGCCGTGACAACCCCGCCTCGAAGTGCATCTTCGAGCTGATGGACGCTGTCGACGTCTGGGTCAAAGAGCCCCAGCGTCCGACCGACAAGCCCTTCCTGATGCCGATCGAAGACGTCTTCAGCATCAAGGGTCGTGGCACCGTCGGGACCGGCCGTATCGAGCGTGGTATCGTCAAGGTCGGCGACGCTCTCGAGATCGTCGGCATCGCTGCGGAGATCGGTAAGACGACCTGCACGGGCGTCGAGATGTTCCAGAAGACCCTCAACGAAGGCCGCGCCGGCGAGAACGTCGGTGTCCTTCTGCGCGGCGTCGACAAAGACAAGCTCGAGCGTGGAATGGTTCTGGCCGCACCGAAGTCGGTCACGCCACACACGATCTTCGAGGCCGCTGTCTACGTCCTGACCAAGGACGAGGGTGGCCGTCACAAGCCCTTCTTCAAGGGCTACCGTCCGCAATTCTACTTCCGCACCACCGACGTGACGGGCACCGTCGAGCTGTTGGACGGCGCGGAAATGTGCATGCCGGGTGACAACGTCAATGTGAAGGTTTCGTTGATCCAGCCGATCGCGATGGAAAAAGAGCTGCGCTTCGCGATCCGCGAAGGGGGCCGCACCATTGGCGCTGGCGTTGTGACCGGGATCGTCGAATAGCTCGGCAGGTTTCGAGTTCGTTGGGGCTCCCCTTGGGGGGCCTCGCTGTTTCGGCAGCACCGAGGGCAGTAGCTCAATTGGCAGAGCAACGGATTCCAAATCCGTAGGTTGGGGGTTCAAGTCCCTCCTGCCCTGTAACAGGTCCTCAGCTTTTTCGAGTTTGGGGATGGCGGTCTAGCGGCGGCCGGGGCAAAGCCGACCGCTTTCTTTTTTGTCGTTGAGGTTCCCCGGACTTCAACAACCGGTCTGCCTCCTGCAGGCTTCAGGAACAGTCGAGGTCGTGATGGCCTTTGAGATCTACAAACCCGGCCAGGGTGAACGCGTGCGCGGCGGATTGGCTGTCATCGCGGGAGCACTGGCTGCGTTCGGGAGCTACTCCCTCTTCCAGTATCTCACTGGATGGAGTGCGCTCGGCAAGAACCTTACCAACGCCTTCGGCGATGATGTGCCCATAAACTGGGCCTCGTTGATCGGCCTGATGGTCCTCGCAGTCAGTGCCTACCTGGTCTTCTGGCTGTCGAACCACGAGAAGGTCGCCAACTTCCTCATCGAGACCGAGGCCGAGTTGCAGAAGGTGACTTGGAGCCACCGCTCCGAAGTCATCACCCATTCGATCGTCGTTATCGTGACGACCATCGTACTCGGTGTGTACATTTTTGCGCTCGACCAGGTTTTGGCCAAGGTCTTCCTCGATCTGGTCTGGGGATAGGTGACATGGCAAAGCGTTGGTTTGTTCTGCGCGTCCAGAGTGGACGGGAAGACTCGATTTGCCGTGCTTTGGAGCGTCGCATCCAGGCCAGGAGTCTGTCGCACCTGATCTACCAGGTGATGGTTCCCAAAGAGACCATCGCCGAGCCGATCAGCCTGAAGGATAAAGTCAAGCCCAAGACCAAACGAAAGCCCAAGCCCAAGAAGCGAAAGATCTTTCCCGGCTACATCATGGCCGAGATTGAGTTCGAGAACGATGAGACCATCCCCGAGGATGTCTGGTTCCTGATCAAAGAGACCCCCGGAATTGGCGATTTCCTCGGTGGCAGCCACAAGCCGCAGTGCATGAAGGCTCAAGAGGTCGAAGATGTGCTGCGGCGCGTCGAAGGCGCGCCGGAACCCGCTCCCATCGTTCAAGAGCAACTCGAAGTGGGAGCGAAGGTCACGATCATCGACGGCCCCTTCAAGAACTTCGTCGGCGAAGTCGAAGAAGTCGTCCCGCAGAAGGGCACCGTCAAAGTCGTCGTCGACATCTGGGGCCGTCCGACCTCAGTGCCCTTGGAGCTTTGGCAGGTCGAACCAGTCACTTGATGTGTCATTGAAGTAGAGGTCCAGGAATGGCTAAAGATGTTCTAGCGCTCGTCAAACTCCAGTGCCCGGGTGGCCAGGCCACGGCGGCTCCGCCCGTTGGGCCCGCACTCGGTCAATACGGAGTGAACATCGGCGCCTTCGTGCAGCAGTTCAATGACAAGACCCGTGAAAAGCCGGGCCTGATCATTCCGGTCGAAGTCACCATCTTCAATGACCGGCAGCGCACCTTCGAGCTCAAGCTGAAAAGCCCACCCGCGGCTGTGCTGCTCAAGAAGGCCGCTGGGATCGCGAAGGGCTCGGCTGTACCGCACCGCGACAAGGTGGGGACGGTGACAGCTGCACAGGTTAAAGAAATTGCCGAGATGAAAGACGCCGACTTGAATGCCGCGTCTATCGAGGCGGCATGCCGGATCATTGAAGGCACGGCACGCAGTATGGGGATCGAGGTCGTCGCCTAGCGACGGCAATTACCTCTCCGGAGGGAGGGTCGGCTGCGTCCGACTCGAAGGAGCGTTCATTGAAAACTCGGAGCAAGCGCTACAAAAAGTGCGTCGAGCAGTATGACCGCCAACAGCGTTACAGCGTTGAGGAAGCGGTCGGAATCCTGAAGAAGCTGGAAGGCCTGAAGTTCACAGAAACCGTAGACCTCTCGGTCAGCCTGGGCATCGACCCTCGCCGGCAGCAGGTTCGCGGTGCATTTTCCCTGCCCCATGGCATCGGCAAGGAAAAGCGTGTGATCGTCTTCGCCGAGGGCGACAAGGCCGCTGAGGCAGCCGAAGCTGGGGCAGTTGAAGTCGGTGGCCAGGATCTCGTCAAGAAGATCCAAGATGGTTGGTCCGAATTCGACGTGGCCATTGCAGTTCCGGCCATGATGCGGTTCGTGGGTCGCCTTGGGCGGGTCTTGGGCCCGCAGGGAAAAATGCCGAGCCCCAAGAGCGGCACTGTCACCGACAACGTCGGGGCGGCCGTGCGCGAGTTCCGCGCCGGAAAGATCGAGTTCCGCAACGACAAAGGCGCGAATGTTCACGCTCCTGTCGGTAAGCGGGACTTCCCCGCGGAGAAACTCGTCGACAACATTAACGCCCTGGTCGAGCATCTCCTGGTACTCAAACCGGCGCAGGCCAAAGGCGTCTTCATGAATAGCGCCACACTGTCGTCGACCATGGGGCCTGCGATCAAACTTGCAATTCGTTGAGTCGGAGGCTTTGACATGGCCAAGGTACTGACGCGCTGGATGGCGCAGGAGATCAAGGACAAGCTGTCCGGATTGGACGGTGGTGTGGTTGTAGACTTCACCGGTCTCGACTCCAAACTGACATATTCACTCCGGACTTCGTTGCGGGAAGCGGACATCAAGCTCGCCGTCGTCAAGAACACGATGGCGCGGCGAGCCTTGACGGATCTCGGCTTTCCCGAGGCCTCGGGGTCTGATCTGTTCGAAGGCCCGTCGGCCATCGTTTTTGGGGGCGAAGGCCCGCCATTGGTGGCAAAGACGGTTCTGGATTGGAAAAAGAAAAACAAGGCGAAAGCCCTGCAGATCAAAGGCGGCTTCCTGCCAGGCAAAGCTCTCGACGCCAAGGGTGTCGAAGCGCTTTCGAAGGTTCCCAGCCGTCCGCAGGTGCTCGCCATGGTGCTCGGCATTGTCCAGGCTGCTGCCAGGAACTTCGTGATCCTCAGTCAGCTTGCTGCCGTCCAGCCTCTCTACGTGCTCAAGGCCCTTGTGGAAAAGCGCGGTAGTGAAGCTGGCGAAGCCTGAACAAACAAAACAATTTTGGGGACACCGTTTCAAGGAGGTAGTCATGACTGAGGCAGTCGCAGAGGTCGAGGTTTCCAAAGAAGCTCAAAAGGCCATCGATGATTTGTTGAAGCTCTCTGAAGAGGACCGCGGCGTGGTCTTCATGAAGGTGCTTGAGAAGACGACGGTGCTCGGAGCCCTGGGCCTGGTCAAGCTTTGCGAAGACCAGTGGGGCGTTTCCGCTGCTGCTCCGGCGGCAGTGATGGCGGGTCCGGCCGGCGATGCCGGTGCAGACGAAGAAGAGGAGCAGACCGCCTTCGACGTCATCCTGATCAACGCGGGTCAGAAGAAGATCGCCGTGATCAAGGAAGTTCGCGCTCTGACCGGTTTGAGCCTGAAAGATGCCAAGGCCGTCGTGGACGCGGCTCCGAAGGCGCTCAAAGAGAAAGTGGACAAGGAAGAGGCCGAGAAGATCCGTGCTCAGATCGAGGCCGCCGGAGGCGTGGTCGAGGTCAAGTAGACTGGGATCGGTACATGGCGCTCCCTTCGCCCTTTGGCACATGCGGGCACCGGGTCTTTCCCGGCGCGCGCAGGCGTGCCATCAGGCGGAGTGGAGCGACAGGCGTTCGCAGTCGGCGCCAGGCTGGACCTTCTGGCAGGTATCCGCTCCCCACGAGGGAGATGGCTTTCGCCGGGGAGTATCGGGCCTGTGCGCCGAAGTGCGGCGGATGCGCGCTGATGTGGGGCCCCACATCAGTGTCGTCCGGCCGCTCGAGGTCGCTTCAATCCACGTCACCAGTCCAAAAGGAAACGCATAACTATGGAACAGCGGCGGTACGGTCACGTACGTGAAGTGGTTCCCATTCCAGATCTCATGGAGCTGCAGGTCAAGTCCTACCGGGACTATCTGCAGATGGATGTACCCGCGCACAAGCGGAAGAAACAAGGTCTGGAAGCCATCCTGCAGGAGATCTTTCCGATCACCTCCAAGTACTCGGGCGAGAGTGTACGCCTCGAGTACCTGCACTACGACCTGGGTTGGCCCCGCTACACTCCGGACGAGTGCCGCAAGCTGCGCCTGACCTATGGCATGCGTTTCCGCATCCGGGTCCGTCTGGTCAAGGACGAGCCCGTCGAAGAAGATATCTACCTCGGCGAGATCCCGCGGATGATCGGTGGTGGTGAATTCATCATCAACGGTGCAGAGCGTGTGATCGTCAGCCAGCTCCACCGCTCTCCCGGTGTCGACTTCGACATCGAGAAGCAAACCACCAACTCCGAGAAGGTGTTGCATAAATGCCGCATCATCCCGGAGCGTGGCAGCTGGATCGAACTGAATGTCTCCAAGA
Organism: Planctomycetota bacterium; assembly: GCA_029260765.1. Classification (GTDB taxonomy): domain Bacteria; phylum Planctomycetota; class J058; order JAJDCP01; family JAJDCP01; genus JAJDCP01. The sequence goes on along the minus strand of JAJDCP010000177.1, from coordinate 10,996 downwards.
AGGACGTGCTGGTCGTGCGCATCGACCAGACCGGAAAATTCCCCGCGACTTGCCTGCTCCGTGCCTTCGACGAGAAATACTCACGAGACGTCGACCTGATCCGGCTGTTCTATCCGACCGAAGTCGTGTCAACCAAGAACCCAGGCTGGCAGGAAAAGGTCAAGAACCGGGTCTCGGTCTTCGACATCAAGAATGAGAACAACGAGATCCTGCTCGAGGCCGGAGAGGCGTTTTCCGAGGCTTTGCTGGAGCAGATCGAGGGCCTGGGCCTGAAGGAAATGGAAGTCATCACCCAGATTGATGACTTCCTGATCCTCGATACCCTCCGCCTGGAGACCTCGAAGACTCACAAAGAAGCGTTGATCAAGATCTATCAGCGACTGCGGCCCGGGAATCCCGCGCCGTTCGACCGCGCCAAGAATCTGTTCGACGACAAATTCCGGGATCCGAACAAATACCGGCTGGGCAAGGTGGGCCGCTTCAGGATCAACCGCAAATTCGGCATGAATGTGTCCGAAGCACAGATGACGCTGCAGCCGGAAGACTTCATCGCTGCGATCAAGTACCTGATTGGCTTGCGCAACAGCCGGGGCGAGCTCGACGATATCGATCACCTCGGCAACCGTCGCGTACGCACCATCGGTGAGCTGGCCGGCGATGAATTCCGCAAAGGCTTCCTGAAATTCAAGCGCAGCGTGCAGGACAAACTTGAGGGCGACCCCGAGACCCTGACGCCGCGTAGCATCATCAGCGCCAAGACCATCTCCTCGGCCATCGACTACTTCTTTGGACGCGGTGAGCTCTCGCAGGTTGTCGACCAGACCAACCCGCTCTCGCAGCTGACGCACGAACGACGCTTGTCCGCGTTGGGCCCTGGCGGTCTGAACCGGAAGCGCGCCAGTTTTGAGGTGCGCGACGTCCACATCAGCCACTACGGCCGAATCTGCCCGATCGAGACGCCTGAAGGAACCAACATCGGTCTGATCGCGAGCCTCAGCATCTATGCCAAGATCGACGGCTACGGATTCCTGGTGGCTCCGTACCGCACCGTCAAGAAGGGTGTGGTCACCGACGAGATCCGCTACCTGCGCGCCGACCAGGAAGAGAATCGGGTGTTGTGCCCGGCAGACTCTCCCATGACCAAGGAAGGCGAGATCCTGCAGGACGGCAAGGCCGGAATCATCTGCCGCAAGAACGGCGACTTCCTGGCGATGAGTCCCAAGGTCATCGAGCTGATGGACGTCTCTCCCAAACAGCTGGTGGGTGTCTCGGCGAGCTTGATTCCGTTCCTTGAGCATGACGATGCCAACCGCGCCTTGATGGGCTCCAACATGCAGCGCCAGGCCGTTCCGCTGTTGTTGACCGAGCCGCCTGTAGTCGCGACGGGCATGGAAGTCAGCGTAGCCCGCAACTCGGGCATGGTGGTGATCTCCAAGAACGAAGGCGTCGTCCGCAAGGTCACCGCCACCGAGATCCAGGTCGGCGACGAGATCTACCGCCTGCGGAAATTCGTGGGCCTGAACGAGCGCACCTGCTTGAACCAGACGCCGATCGTGCGCGAAGGTGACTCCATCAAAAAGGGTGACGTGCTCGCGGACGGCGCGGCGACCAAAGACGGCGAGCTGGCACTCGGCAAGAACGTGCTGGTCGCGTTCATGCCGTGGGACGGGTACAACTTCGAGGACGCCATCCTCGTCAGCGAAGAGCTGGTCCACGACGACGTCTACACCTCGATCCACATCGACGAATTCGACACAGAGATCCGTGAGACCAAGCTGGGTCGTGAAGAGTTCACGCGGGATATTCCCAATGTGTCGGAGAAGATCCTGCGGGTGCTCGACGAAAACGGCATCATCCGGGTCGGAACCCGGGTCTCTCCTGGTGGCATTCTGGTCGGCAAGGTGGCGCCGAAGAGCAAGAGTGAGCTGACCCCCGAAGAGCGCTTGCTGTACGCGATCTTTGGTCAGTCGGGCAAGGATGTGAAGAACGAGTCTCTCGAAGTGCCCTCGGGCGTCGAGGGCATCGTGATTGACGCGCAGAAGTTCTCGCGCAAGACCATGCCCAGCGAAGACGAGAAGCTGAAGATCAAGGCCGAGTGCGACCAGATCAAGTCGACCTACGACAAGAAGATCGACCAACAGTTGCAGGGCCTGATCCGCAGCCTCGAGAGGTTGATCGGCGGTCCGGTCAAGGTCAAGAAGACCGGCGCGGTGATCTCTGACTTCGATGTCGCCACCATGGACTTCGAAGAGCTCAAGCGCGTGCTGATGGTCGATATGCTCGACATCCCCGCCAGCGCGGACGAAGTGGACATCCACGAGACCATCCGGCGCTTCATCGAGCGCATCGAAGAGCTGACGACCGAACGCGATCGCAAGATCGATCGGCTCAAGAACGGTGACGAGCTGCAGACGGGCGTGCTGGAAATGGTCAAGGTCTTCGTCGCAACCAAACGGACCTTGTCGGTCGGCGACAAGATGGCCGGACGCCACGGCAATAAGGGCGTAATCTCAAAGATCTGCCCCAAAGAAGACATGCCGTTCCTGGACGACGGGACGCCGGTACAGATTGTTCTGAATCCGCTGGGCGTTCCGAGCCGCATGAACGTCGGACAGATCCTCGAGACCCACCTCGGCTGGGCGGCGAAGGCGCTGGGTTTCCAGGCCATCTCCCCGGTCTTCGACGGCGTGCCCGAGAAAGAGATCCGAGGCGAGCTCAAGCGTGCTGCCCTCCCGACCACCGGCAAGGCCGTCCTGTTCGACGGACGTACCGGAGAGCGGTTCACGCAGCAGGTAACTGTCGGTTACCTCTACATGCTCAAATTGCACCACCTGGTCGATGACAAAGTCCACGCCCGGGCGACAGGCCCCTACTCGCTGATCACGCAGCAGCCCCTGGGCGGCAAGGCCCGCTTTGGTGGGCAGCGTTTCGGTGAAATGGAAGTCTGGGCACTCGAGGCCTACGGGGCTGCGAACATCCTCCAAGAGCTGCTGACCGTCAAAAGCGACGACGTCGACGGCCGCACCAAAATCTACGAGTCGATGGTCAAGGGCGAGAACGTCCTCGAGTCGGGGACGCCCGTGTCCTTCGACGTGCTGACCAACGAGATCCGCGGGCTGGCGATCAACATGGAACTGCAGCGCAAGAACAACCCGACTCTCAACTGAGAGTCGGCGAGAACTCGGGCAGATTGAGCACGAATCCTAATTAGCAGGTGAGGAGACGCCGTGGAGGGAATCTACGACCGGATCAACGACTACGGGTCGGTGAACATTCGGCTCGCATCACCGGAAGATGTTCGCAAATGGTCGTTTGGCGAAGTCAAGCGCCCTGAGACCATCAACTACCGGAGCTACCGCTCCGAGAAGGATGGCCTGTTCTGCGAGAAGATCTTCGGTCCGGAACGCGACTGGGAGTGCTCCTGCCAGCGCTACAAAGGCATCAAATACAAAGGCACGAAGTGCGAGCGCTGCGGCGTCGAGATCACGAATTCTCGCGTGCGTCGCAAACGGATGGGGCACATCAATCTCGCCGCTCCCGTCGTGCATATCTGGTTCTTCAAGGCGATGCCGAGCCGTCTCGGCAGCCTTCTGAACAAGCGGACCTCGGCTCTCGAGCGCGTGATCTACTTTCAGGACTACATCGTCATCGAACCTGGCGACACCTCCCTGAAGGAAAAGCAGCTCCTTACCAAGGAGGAGTACGAGGAAGCCGTCGAAGCCTTCGGCGCCGACGCGTTCGAAGCTGGGATGGGCGCCGAGGCCGTCAAAAAGCTTCTCGAGCGCCTCGACCTGCCCGAGCTCGAGTCTGACCTGCGCACGCAGATCAAAGAAACCGGTTCGAAGCAGAAGCAGAAGGATCTGACCAAGCGGCTGGACACCGTCTGCGCCATCAAAGAGAGCAACAACAAGCCCGCCTGGCTGGTGCTTGATGTGATCCCCGTGATCCCGCCTGATCTGAGGCCGTTGGTTCCGTTGGAGGGTGGGAACTTCGCCACCAGCGATCTCAACGATCTGTACCGGCGCCTGATCAACCGCAACAACCGACTCAAGCGGCTGCTCGACCTCAACGCCCCCGATGTGATCATCTGCAACGAAAAGCGCATGCTGCAGCAGTCGGTCGACGCCCTGTTCGACAACAACCGCTGCAAGCGCCCGGTGACCCAGAACAACCGCCCCCTCAAGTCCTTGACCGACATGATCAAGGGCAAGCAGGGCCGCTTCCGGGAAAACCTGCTGGGCAAACGCGTCGACTACAGCGCACGCTCCGTCATCGTGGTCGGGCCCGACTTGCGCCTGCACCAGTGCGGATTGCCGAAGAAGATCGCTCTCGAGCTGTTTCAGCCATTCATCATCCGGCGCCTGAAGGAGATCGGCCTCGCCGACACCATCAAGAGCGCAAAGAAGATGCTCGAGCGTAAGGAAGAGGAAGTCTGGGACATCCTCGAAGAGGTGATCCACGAGCACCCGGTGTTGCTCAACCGTGCCCCCACCCTGCACCGCATGGGCATCCAGGCATTTGAGCCGATCCTGATCGAAGGCAACGCCATCAAACTGCACCCGCTGGTCTGTACCGGCTTCAATGCGGACTTCGACGGCGACCAGATGGCGGTGCACCTGCCTCTGTCCCTCGAAGCCCAGACCGAAGCGACGACGCTGATGTTGTCGACCAACAACATCTTCTCGCCGGCCCACGGCAGCCCGATCATCAGCCCCAGCCAGGACATCGTGCTCGGCTGCTACTGGCTGACGGCGACCGTTCCCGATCGCCTGGGAGAAGGTACGGCGTTCAGCGGCCCGTCGGAAGTGCTGCTGGCGTATTCGGACAGCAAGATCCACATCCACGCCGCGGTCCGCGTCCGCATGAAAAAGAGCCTGCTGGTCCGCGGTGACGACAAGGCACTCCCCGAGACCCCACTCAACTTTCTCGAGGGGGAGCGGAGCGTCCGCTGGAAGGCATTCGCGAAGTCCGGGATGAAGAAAGGCCTGCTCGCCAACGACCCCGATCCGATCTACGAGACCACCGCGGGCCGCATCGTCTTCAACGACATCCTGCCCGAAGGCATGGACTACTACAACTACACCCTGACCGGCAAGATGGTCAACCAGATCATCGCCGACTGCTACCAGGTGCTGGGAGTCAACGCGACACTTGTGTTGCTCGACGACCTCAAAGAGCTGGGCTTCAAAGAAGCCACTCGCGCCGGCATCAGCTTCGCTGCCGACGACCTGGTGATGCCCGAGGCCAAGTTCGCGGTGCTCGAGGAAACGCAGGGCAAGGTCGACAAGATCATGCGCGACTACCGACGCGGCGTGATGACCGAAGGGGAGCGCTACAACCAGATCATCGACCAGTGGACGCATGCCACCGAGCAGGTGGGCGACCACATGCTCGAGTCGCTGAAGAACGACCATGGTCCTGACGGATCACGGCGCCTCAATCCGATCTACATCATGCTCGCATCCGGTGCCCGCGGTAGTAAGCAGCAGATTCGCCAGCTGGCAGGTATGCGCGGGCTGATGGCCAAGCCGTCGAAGACCGGCGCGATCATCGAGACGCCGATCAAGGCCAGCTTCCGCGAAGGTCTGATGGTGCTCGAGTACTTCTCCTCGACCCACGGTGCCCGCAAGGGTCTGGCCGACACGGCTCTCAAGACGGCCGACTCGGGGTACCTGACCCGTAAGCTGGCCGACGTGGCCCAGAACGTGATCGTCAACGAGCACGACTGCGGTACGACCAACGGCATCACCAAGACGACACTCTTCAAGGGCAACCGTGTCGAGGTGCCGCTGCCCAAGATCCTGCACGGCAGGACCGCCCGAACCAGCATCATCGACCGGATGACGGGCGAGGTGATGATCGAAGAGAACCACCTCTACACCGTCGACCTGGCGCGCAAGGTCACCAAGTCTCTCGGTTCGAAGGCCAAGGTGCGCGTGCGGTCGGTGTTGACCTGCGAATCCCCCCTGGGCGTTTGCGCGCTGTGCTACGGGATGGACCTCTCCAGCGGTCAGCTGGTCGAGTTGGGTACGGCTGTTGGCATTATCGCCGCCCAGTCGATTGGCGAGCCGGGCACCCAGCTCACCATGCGTACGTTCCACATCGGCGGTGTCGCGACCCGGGACCTTGCTTGGATCGATACGGATGTCGAGGGTACGGTCGAGTACTTGGATCTGCATACCGTGGTCAACCGCGAAGGCATCCGCATCGCGTTGTCCGAAGGGCAGATCCTGGTCAAGAACAAGAAGGGCAAGGTCGTCGACTCGCGTTCGATTCCCAACGGCTCCGAAGTCAAGGTGACCGATGGCGAGATGATCAAGCCCAAGGGCAAGAAGAAGACCGTCCTCGGTACCTGGGACCCGAACAACCTGCTGATTCGCGCAGAATTCCCGGGTACCGTAACCTTCGAGGACTTCGAAGAAGGCAAAACCTTCCGCAAAGAAAAGGATGCCAAGACCGGCGTGGAGCGCGCGGTTGTTATCGAGCACAAGGGCGACCTGCATCCGCAGATCGTGCTGAAGGACTCGAATTTCAAACCCATCGCGGTCTATCCGATTCCAGAGAAGGCCTATGTCGATGTCGTCAACGGTCAGGAAGTGATCGCGGGTGACCTGCTGGCGCAAGCCACCAAGGGCAAGGTGGGTACACAGGACATCACCGGTGGTCTGCCACGGGTGACCGAGATCCTCGAGGTGCGCAAGCCCAAGGATCCGGCGACCATCGCTGAGATCGACGGCGTCGTCGAAATCGGCGAGAAGCGTCGCGGAAAGCGGACGATCATCGTGCGGCACGAGAGCGGCATGGAGAAAGAGCACCAGGTCGCGATGGGTAAGCACCTGATCGTGCACAAAGGCGACCGTGTCAAAGCGGGCGAACCGCTGGTCAGTGGCTCATTGGTGCCGCGTGACGTGCTGCGTATCAGCGGCGAAGAGAAGCTGCACCGCTACCTGCTCGAAGAAGTGCAGAGCGTGTACCGCTTCCAGGGTGTGCCGATCAATGACAAGCACATCGAGATCATCCTTGCCCAGATGCTGCGCCGGCTCGAAGTCAAGGATCCGGGTGATACGCACTTCCTGCCTGCTGCCATCGTCGACAAGTTCCGCTTCCGCGAACAGAATCGCGTCGTCCAGGAGAACGGCTGCAAGCCTGCAACTGCCCGGCCGATTCTGCTCGGGATCACCAAGGCCTCGCTTTACAGTGAGAGCTTCATTTCGGCGGCGAGCTTCCAAGAGACCACAAAAGTCTTGACGAAGGCAGCCCTGGCTGGCAGAACAGACCCGTTGTTGGGACTGAAAGAGAACGTGATTCTCGGCCACATGATTCCGGCAGGGACTGGATTCAAGGGCTACCTGAACAGGCGTCTCAAGCACATGCCTACCATGGCTGACCTTGAGCGCGAAAAAAACAACGCCCGAGCCAAGAGCGAGGCGCCGAAGACGGCGTGATCCTGGCCGGGAAACCGAGTCATACTTGAGGAGTATCTCCAGCGATGCCCACGATCAACCAGTTGGTAAAAAGGGGACGAAAGCAGTCCCGCACGAAGTCGAAATCCCCAATTCTCGAATCGTGCCCACAGAAACGGGGCTATTGCCTGCAAGTCAAGACGATGACCCCCAAGAAGCCCAATTCGGCGATGCGCAAGATCGCCAGGGTCCGCCTCACCAACGGCAAAGAGGTGACTGTGTACATTCCGGGTGAAGGTCACAACCTGCAAGAGCACTCGATCGTGCTGATTCGCGGGGGACGCGTCCGTGACCTGCCGGGTGTCCGCTACCATGTAGTCCGTGGCTGCCACGATACGCTCGGCGTCGACGGAAGAAAACAATCGCGTTCGAAGTACGGTGCCAAAGCGCCCAAGAAAAGCTGAGCGGAGTCAGATAGGAAATGCCCAAACACTTCAAATCCACGGAGCGCTTCTTGACTGGGGATCCCCAGTTCGGGAACAAGCTGGTCTCCAAGTTCGTCAACTGCTTGATGCGCGACGGCAAGAAGAGCGTAGCGTTCAACCTGTTCTACGGGGCGCTTGATCGCGTCAAGAAGCGGATTCCCGACAAAAGCCCTGTCGACGTGTTCGTGACCGCAATCAACAACGTCAAGCCGCTCGTCGAAGTACGCTCCAAACGCGTCGGTGGCGCCAACTACCAGGTGCCGAAAGACGTCGGTCCACGCCGTCAGCAGGCCCTGGCGATCCGCTGGCTGCTCGATGCAGTGCGCAAGAAGAAGGGGCGCCCGACGGCGATCCGTCTTGCCGACGAGATTCTCGCAGCCTTCAAGAAAGAAGGCGCTGCGATCACCGTGCGCGAGAACACCCATAAGATGGCCGAAGCCAACAAGGCATTCAGCCACTTTACCTGGTAGGCACGCCCGGGCCCCATTCGGCTCTGGCGTCCCCAAGTCCGTGGACACGCAGAGTTGCAGGCACCTTGCGAGGTGCTTTTTTGCATTCTGGATCCAAACAGCGGAGGCGACACCATGGTCGCTGCGAGCAAGATGCGCAACATTGGCATCATCGCCCACATCGATGCCGGCAAGACGACGACCACTGAGCGCATCCTCTTCTTCACCAAGCGGCAACACAAGATGGGCGAGGTCCATCACGGGACCACGGTGACCGATTGGATGCAGGAGGAGAAAGAGCGCGGCATCACCATCACCAGTGCGGCAACCAGCGTCGACTGGGGTGATGCCCGCATCAACATCATCGATACACCCGGCCATGTTGACTTCACTGCCGAGGTCGAGCGTTCTTTGCGGGTGCTCGACGGCGCGATCGGAGTCTTCTGTGGTGTGGCTGGGGTCCAGGCGCAATCGGAGACCGTCTGGAAGCAAGCGAATCGTTACAACGTGCCGCGGCTGATTTTCGTCAACAAGCTCGACCGAACAGGCGCGGACTTCCACGCAGCGGTCGAGGGCATCCGCACCAAGCTGAATGTACGCCCGCTTCTGTTACAGCTACCTGTCGGCCAGGGAAACGAGCTGAGCGGGGTCGTGGACCTGCTGTCCCAGAAGCTGCTGCGCTTCGAAGGCAAGCAGGGTGCACGGATCGAAGAGCAGGAGATCCCCGAGTCTATGCTCGAAACCGTCGAGCTCCACCGCGCAGAGCTGATAGAGACGGCCGTCGAGGTCGACGATGGGCTGATGGGCCGCTATCTCGAAGACGAGGTCATCGAAATCGACGAGCTGAAAGCGGCCATCCGCAAGGGAGTGCTGCAATCGCTCTTCACGCCGATCTTTTGCGGCTCCGCTCTGAAGAACATCGGAGTGCAACCTCTGCTCGACGGCGTGGTCGACTACTTGCCTTCGCCCAAAGACCTCGGGTCGATCGAAGGCAGCAACCCCAAGACCGGCAAGCCTGAAGAACGCAAACTCAGCCCGAAGGCGCCTTTCTCCGCTCTATGTTTCAAGGTGCACACCTCGGACCACGGCGAGCTGTACTTCTTGCGCATCTATTCCGGCATCGCCAAGCTGGGCCAGGCCGTGCACAACGCCACCCGCAACCGCAAAGAGCGCCTGATGCGCCTGCTGGTAATGCATGCCAACGAACGCACGCAGATCAAAGAGGCCGTCGCTGGTGATATCGTTGCGGTGATGGGGCTGAAATTCACTGCTACCGGTGACACTCTCTGCGCAAAAGAAAAGCCTATCCTGTTGGGCTCCATCGCATTTCCCGAGACCGTCATCTCGATGGCCATCGAGCCACGCACGCTTGCCGACAAGGACAAACTCCTCGAAGTGCTGGCCCGGATCGCGAAAGAGGACCCAACGTTTCGGCAACGCATCGATGCGGAGACCGGCCAGATCATCATCTCGGGGATGGGAGAGCTGCATCTCGATGTGATCCGCAACCGACTGATCCGCGAATTCTCGGTGCAGGCGAATGTCGGCAGGCCGCGGGTCGCATACAAACAGACGGTCGGAAAGGTCATCGTGGGCAGCCATGAGTTCGTCCGCCAGGGAGCAGGCCAAAACCAATTCGCCCTGGTGAAACTCCATATCGAGCCCCTGCCCGAGCTCGGCAAAGTCGAAGTGGTGGTCGAACCCGACGTCGAAGAGATCCCCGAACAGTACTGGCCCTCGATCAAAGAGGCCATCCGGGGGGCCGCCGAGAGCGGGCTGACCTGGGGTTATCCAGTCATCAACATCAGAGTTACATGCACGGGTGGTGCCTTCGATCCAGCAGACTCCTCGCCTGAAGCTTTCGCCGCTGCTGCGTCGATCGCATTCAAGGACGCGCTGGAAGAACAGGGCACGGTGCTACTCGAACCCTTCATGCAATTCGAGATTCAAGTTCCTACAGAGTTCTACGGGAACATCATCCATGACCTGAATGGGCGCCGCGCCTCGATCAAAGACGTCGCGATGAGCGGAGACGACAGAATCCTGTCTGGCACCGTCCCCCTGTCGTCGATGTTCGGGTATTCGACCACCGTCCGTTCCCTGTCCCAGGGGCGGGCCGCGTTTTCGATGGAACCCTGTGAGTACGCGCCTGTCCCGGAGCATCTGGCGCCGAAATTCTTCTGAGGAAAACGTTGACAAGATAGCCAGCAAACATACAATTTACCGCCCTGCAAATGGCCGAGAACTGGGTCACTCACCCAACTCTTTGCGAGGAACCGAAGCGCCTGAGATTAAAGGGCTTTGGCGGAATATCCCCCCGGCGCCTACAGGGCGCCGGTTAGCCCTGAATGCGCGGCTCGGTCCGCAGCTTCAGTGGAAAACGAGACAGACAAGCGTAGCCACAAACATGTGGCCCAGGCGGTCCGTGGCGGGCCAGGACGGGAACAAGAATGACGGTCAAGCGCATTAGAATTCGAATGGAAGCCTACGATCACGAGCTTCTCGACAAGTCGGCCTGGAAAATCGTCACGGCCGCTCGCAAGACGAACGCGGTGGTCAAGGGCCCGATTCCGCTCCCGACCTCGATCGAGCGGTACACGGTTCTGCGAGGACCCTTTGTCGACAAGAAGTCGCGGGAACAGTTCGAGATCCGCACCCA
>JAJDCP010000176.1 GCA_029260765.1 Planctomycetota bacterium | reverse complement strand
ACGGCGGGTCCAGCGACATCAAGTGTCGGCTCGTTGGTGCGGAAAAGTAGGGGCGGGGTTTACACCTCGAAGACTCGGACGCTTCGCTCCGCCCGAGCGAGCGGGAGGGGATAAACCCCTCCCCTACAAGAATTAGCACCTGCACTTTGGATGCGCGGGCACGATCACATGTGATTTCTGGAACCATGTACCGTCTAACTCGCGCGGGGGGCGCCCCTGAACCCACAGAGCCGCCAAGCTTGTCAAAGGCTACTTGTGGGCAATGGGCAGCGCTAGTACCTCCGCCAGGCTCGTTCGCTTTGTTCCCCGTTCACGGGTAGTCTGCCCGATCATCTGCTCGTACACAGAGGATTGCCATGTTTGCTGTCAGCTGGCCCGAGGTCCACCATCAGCTTCAGGGGGCGATCTCCGGCGATCGAGGCACGCAACTGATCGGTGTGGTCGTTGCGGTCGTGTTCGCCCTGATCGGCCTGAGCTTCATCGTCATGACGCTGCGTCGCAAACAAGTGGCACTGGCAGCGCGCCTGATGCGTTCGTGTCTGGTGCTGTTGGCTGTAGTTGTTGGTGGGACCCTGTTCTCGTTCCCGTTTCTCAACAGCCTGAGCGATCCGCAGGTGGTCGTGGGACGGATCGTCGAGGAAGCCCAAGGAGACCATGGGCGCGTCTACATCCGCGTACTGGTTGCCGACAAGTTCCCCTTGAGCGCTTCGGGCAAAGGCGCGTCCGATCTCGCCTACCCTGAGCTACGGTTACCGGTCACGCCGGGCCTGGCCGACGCGGTGGGGGTCGGCGACTCACTTGCGTTCTTCCTGGTGGGATCGGGGGAGTGCGTAGGTTTTCTCGATGCGGCGGGGACGCTGGTGATCCCCTAGCGCCGGCCTGCGCGTCGACAGCGTCTGTGGACGCCGCTATCATAACGCTCTCACCGGATTGGGCGGCTCCATGAACGCGTGGCGATTCCTGTTGTTCACGTGCGGGCAGCTGGGCCTTATGGTTCTGGCTCGCTTCTTCTTCACCTGGGTGCAGCCATTCGGCTCTCCGCCCGACGCCGTGGACGCGAGCAGTGTGCTCTTCCCGGCGGCTTTGTTCGGCGCGGTGCTGTTCGGCTTCCGTATCTTCGATAGCGTGACCGACCCGATGGCAGGGGCCATCAGCGACGCCTGGGTACGGCGAGGGCGGCAGCGCCGCAACCTGCTCTGGTTTTCGTTCTTGCTGCCAGGAATCGGCCTGATCGTGATTTTTCTGCCCGATGCAGGCATGGCGGCCGGCCTGCGCTGGGCTCTGGCGACGCTCGGTATGCTGATCTTCTTCGTCGGCTACACCCTCTACGGCATCCCGTATTGGAGCCTGATCGACGACTACTCCGAAGGCGACCCCGGGCGCAAGCGCCTGCTCTCGAACCTGTTAGGGGTGGGCTTACTGGGAGGCACGGCGATCATCGGTGTGCTGAGCCCCGACCTGGTCGAGAGCCTGGGATTCTTCTGGGCGGCCGTGCTGTTTTCGGGCATCGCTGTATTTCTGATGGCGCTCCCCTGGTTCGCAAGTCCCAAGGGGTTGCGCTCGGCGCCGACGCCCTCGGCGGGCCTGCCGGCCTGGCGCAACCTGCTCGACGCGTTGCGGCACCGGCGTTTCGTCGCCCTGATGATCCTTCTGGCCGGCTCGCAGATGTCATTCACGGTGATGACCAGCGCCTCGGCGTACATCGCCGTCGACCTGCTGGCGGGGACCAAGGCCGACGTCAAGATCCTGCTCGGGCCGCTGATCTTCACCGCCCTCCCCTGTTTCGCGCTGGTTCCCTGGCTGGCTCGCAGGCTGGGATGGCAGAGAAGCCTGGTGGGGGCCTCGCTGCTGTTGGGCCTGGTCTATGCCGGCAGCGCGGGACTCGGCGCGAGCGTGATCGGCGGGCCGCTGTTGAGCGCGGGCCTGTTGTTCGGCCTGGGCGGGCCGATGGTTGCAGTGCTGCTGGGGCTTGAAGGCGAGGCAGTGCTGAGTTGCGCCAACGAGCGTGGGTCCGGCAACACCAGCGTCTATTTTGGGGTCTACAACCTGGTGGTCAAGACCGCCAACGGCCTGGCCTTGTGGCTGACCGGGGTCTTGATCAGTCTGCGCGATGGCGCGTGGGGCACAGACGCGGTGCGCGCGATGGGGCTGAGCGCGGGAGCACTGCTGGGCCTCGCGGTGTTGATCTACTTCCTGGTCCGGCCCAAGGACAGCCCCGCGGAGCAAACATGAGGGCGCTCCAGTGATCTACCGCTTGCTGCGCGTGTTGATGCGGTATGCATTGCAGGTGTTCTTCCGCGACATCGCGATCGAAGGGCTCGAGAACGTACCGCGAAGCGGTCCCCTGCTGGTTGCAGCCAACCACCCGAACACGCTGATCGACGTCCTGTTGGTAGCGACCTCGCTCGAACGTCCGGTCGGTTTCGTCGCCAAATCCACCCTGTTCAAGCACCGCTTGCTGGGCGCCGTGCTGCGGGCGCTCGGGGCTGTGCCCGTCTACCGGAAACAGGACACCGATGGGGACGCAGCCTCGCGAGAGGGCAACCGCAAGACTCTCGAAGCCTGTGAGCTGGCTGTGGCGGGCGGCGCGGCCCTGTTGATCTTTCCCGAGGGGGTCAGCAAGCTCGAGGCACAGCGTCTGCTCGAGCTGAAGACCGGCCTGGCGCGGATTGCCCTGGGGGCCGAAGAGCGGGCTCCAGGACAGGTGACCATCGTGCCCGCGGCGTTGGTCTACGACGAGCCTGATCGCTTCCGCAGCCGCGCCCGAGTGCGTTTCCTGGCGCCCATAGAGGTGGCCCCCTTCATGCGCTCTGACGGGGATTTTGGAGCGGTGCGCGCCTTGACCATGGCCGTCGGTCAAGCCTTGCGCGACGAGGTTGTGCACGTCGAAGACGACCAGGATGTGCCGCTGGTCCGCGAGCTCGACCTGTTGTATGGGGCGCGCGTCCAGCGAGACGCAGGGGGAAGGTTGGCGGCGTCCGCGCAGATCGCGCGTGCCGTCAACGCCTTCTCGGAGTCTGAGCCCGAACGCGTCGAGCGGGTGCGTAGCCAGTTGCAGGCCTACCGGGCACTGCTACAGACCCATGGCGTCGACGATGTCTGCGTGCGGGCACGTCTGCGGCAACCCGGGCCCCTGCGCGACCTCGCTTTCTACGGCAGCACGCCGCTGGCCCTTTGGGGCGTGCTGCAGCATGCGATCTTCTACCAGCTTCCTCGCTTGAGTTTGAAGCTGCTGCCCCTCGAGCGCGAGTTCTTTTCCACCCAGAAGCTGCTGGTCGGGATCGTCGCGCTGGGATTCTGTTATGCGCTGCAGACCCTCGCGTGCGCTCTGTTGCTCGTTACCTGGCTGCCGGGCTGGGCGTTGGGAGGGAGCCTCGTCTATCTCGGCACACTTCCCCTTTGTGGCTCGATCGCATTGCTGTGGTTGGAGGGCTTGTCGTCGCGTCTACGCCATCGCCGATTGTATGGCGCACGGCGCCGGGTGCCCGCGGAGACGCTGCGCGAGCTGCAACAGCGGCGGGAGTCACTGATCCGTGAGCTCGACAGGGCGCGCGTGGCCTTCCTGGCCGCGAACCTGGCCGAGACCGCCGAAGATGATCCGGACAACGCACTGTAATGGTGTTTCCCACCACACGATGGTCGAACTGAGGCATCAAGCCGTAACGGTAGATGCTGGGTTGGGCCCGACTTCGGCCCATCCATGGGTGTACCTCGCTGTGGTACGGATTGTGCACAGGAGACGTGCAGAGTCCTTAGAGGAGAGCCGATGAACAGCGAACCCGCCGCAGCACTTCATGAACGCGAGACTGCCCGCCTGTATACCCCCCAGCCGGTAGAACAAGGTCCCCCAACGGGCGGTGAGTCCCCCTGCCGCGTGCAGGAAGGCCGCCTGCATGTCTGCATTCGGAACCGCCAGACCGGTCAGCTGCTCCCCGGCATGATCTACCGTATCGAGCTGGCCGATGGCAGCATGCGGCATGGCAATCTGGACGAGGCGAGCTGCCTGCGCGAAGACGATGTTCCCCACGGCCCGGTTCGGATCGTGTTGCTCGGTGTACCTGGCCTGTCCATGACAGCCGGCAAAGCCGCAGTGAGAGAAGAGATCGGGCTGGCAAGTCCAGTGCTACACAGCCTGGCCTGGAGCCATGGTTACGCCCTGGAGGGCGAGAACGTCGGGCTGGTGGTGGGCGTGCTCGGTGCCTCTGCCGACGCGCGGGTTTGTTTCGAGGTTCTGCGTCAAGGCGCCGCGCAACCGATCTGGGTCGGGACCGCGCCGGTTCGGAAGGGCCGCGCCGCCTGCAACTGGACCGCGCTCCTGGCAGACGGAGACGTCGATCCGCAGCTCGAGCGTCCGTATGCTGACTACTGGTTCCGCGTTCGCTACAGTGACCGTGAGCGCAGGTTGCACGCTGTCGGCCCTCTGGGCATGCGGGTCTACGGGAACGCTCCCGCAAAGCGGGGTTGAGGCAGCATGGGGGCTGACGCTCTCAGCGGAAATTCCCCGGGGTTGCCGGGTCGAGCTCACCTCGGGGTGGCGGAGTCGTTTGGCGGAACATGGGCGACTGCATACGGTTGGTCTCGTCCGGACCCGCCAATGCGTCGATGACTTGTCCGCGGCCGCGGCTCTTGGCGCGGTACAGAGCGGCGTCGGCGGCGGCGATCAACGACTCAGAACGGTTCATCTGCGCCCCGAGCACGGCCAGGCCGATCGAGACGCCGACTTGCAAGGGCTGGCCCTGGAAGCTGAAGGGATGCGAATGGACCTTGCGCAGGCAGCGGTCGGCCACCTGGCGGGCTGCCTGTTGGGTGGTGGCTGGCAGCAGCAGCACAAACTCATCGCCTCCAAAGCGGCAGGCGAGGTCGTGCTGACGCAACAAGGAACGCAGCAGCTCCCCCAATTCACGGAGCACGGTGTCCCCCGCTAGATGTCCGTGATGATCGTTGATGGCCTTGAAGTTGTCCAAATCCAGAAGCAAGAGCGCCAGAGGCTGCTTGCCGCGCCTTGCCCGGCTGACCTCTTGCTCGACGACTGTCTCGAAGTGGGTCCTGTTGTTCAAGCCGGTCAAGGAGTCGCAGACGGCCATGCGGTAGAGTTGCTCGTGAAAGTGCAGCTCGTCGTCATCGACGATCAGCTTGAGCAGGCTCTCGCCGATCTGGATCACATCATTCGGTTGCAAAGGCTGTTTGCTGGCAGATTTGCGGTTCACCAGAGTGCCGTTGGTGCTGCCCAGATCTTCGACCTGCAGCCGTCCGCTTTCGTCTACAGAGACCCGGGCGTGTTGCCGGCTGGTGCCATCGGCAGAGTTGCCGATCAACACATCACAGCTGTGTGATCGGCCAATCGTCAGCCCTGAGGAGGTGATGTCGAACTTGCGCCCCAGGAAGCGGCCCCGGATGATCACCAACGCTAGATGTGGTTTGCCCTCTTGCGGCATATGCCCCTCGAAACCGATCCTTCAACGAGCCGACCCGATGCCAGCCTAGAGCAAAACGCCGAGAGCTGTCAACTTCACTGAACGCGACACACAGTGCCCGTTCCGACTTTTGTTGCGGTGTGCAATCATGCAAATTCGCGGGCAGGTCCAGATCTTGCCCAAGCCCAGCCTGAACGCTGGGCCACCTCGATGCAAACCGATTGCTCAGAGTCGGCCGGAACAGGCGCCTGGCGGGCGGTTCAGCCGGATTCGTTTTGCACAGGCCCCCGCCTGCCCCGTATACCGGACGTGTGTAGAGCACGACAGGCGTACGGCAAGCAGCTCAGAGAAGGGTGGGGCGATGGGTGAGCTCGAGGTGATGGCCGGCCTGACAGGCGAGGCCCGGCGTGAATTCATGGGGGCGGTGCTGCGGGATCTTCGCGCTCTCGAAGAGATTCTCGCTGGAGGTCTGATCGACAATGAGGTTCGGCGCATCGGCGCTGAGCAGGAGTTTTTTCTGATCGACCGCGCGGGACGTCCAGCGCTGTCGGCCCTGGAGGTGCTGAGCGAGGTCGACGACCCTCATTTCACCACCGAGTTGGGCCGCTTCAACCTCGAGATCAACCTCGATCCGCTGGTCTTTGAAGGTCGTGTTCTAGACATCCTGGAGAAGGACCTCGATGCTCTGCTCGACAAGGGACGCGCCGCGGCCAACAAATGTGGCGTCGATATCGCGCTGGTCGGGATTCTGCCCTCAATCCGCAAGTCCGACCTGGGCCTGAACAGTATGACTCCGCGTGCCCGCTACAAGGCGCTCAACAGGGCCCTGTGTGCGATGCGTGAGGGTCCCTACGACCTGAACATCATGGGCGTGGACGAGCTGAACCTTACCCACGACAACGTGATGCTCGAGGCATGCAATTGCAGCTGGCAGTTGCACTTCCAGGTGGGCTGCAAGGAGTTCGCCAACCTCTACAACATCGCCCAGGCGGTGGCGGCGCCCGTGCTGGCCGCTGCGACCAACTCTCCGTTGTTGTTTGGCCGCAGGCTCTGGGCCGAGACCCGCATCGCGTTGTTCCAGCAGTCGATCGACACGCGGGCAACCAGCGAGAACCTGCATGATCGACGTCCGAGGGTGACGTTCGGCAACAGTTGGGTCAAAGATTCGGTGATCGAGCTGTTCCGTGAAGACATCTCGCGCTTCCGTGCGGTGTTTGGCAGCGACGGTGCCGAAGATCCGATGGAGCAGCTGAAACGCGGCGAGATCCCCGACCTCTCGTCGCTGCGTCTGCACAACGGCACGGTCTATCGCTGGAACCGTGCCTGCTACGGACTGACGGGCGGCAAGCCCCATCTGCGGATCGAGAACCGCATCCTGCCTTCGGGTCCGACGACCCGGGACGAGGTGGCGAACGCCGCGCTGCTGTTTGGGCTGATCAGTGGCCTCTCGCACAAATTCGACGACGTCGCCAGCCAGCTCGACTTCCGCAGCGCCAAGGGGAACTTCCGCCAAGCCGCGCGGTACGGGCTGGCCGCGCAGTTTGAGTGGTTTGAAGAGCGCACAGTGCCCGCGCAGAAGCTGATCCTTGAAGAGCTGTTGCCCCTTGCCGAGCAGGGTCTCAAAGACAAGGCCGTCGCAAGTGAAGACATCAGCTTGTACCTCGGTGTGATCGCAGACCGGGTGCGCAGCGGCAGGACCGGGTCACGTTGGATGAACCGGTCGTTCAGCCGCATGGACGGAAACGAGAGCGCATGCCAGAAGATGGGGGCGATCACCCTCGCGATGGTGCAGCGACAGAAGGAGCGCAAGCCGGTGAGTGAGTGGGAACCCGCGCGTATCGAAGAGGGAGGCGACTGGAAGCACAGCTACGTTCGGGTCGAACAGGTCATGACCACGGACCTCTTCACTGTGCAAGAAGACGAGCCCCTCGAGTTGGTCGCGCAATTGATGGACTGGGAAAAGATCCGCCACGTTCCGGTCGAGGATGCGTCGCACCGACTGGTCGGCTTGATGGCCTACAGGACCGTGTTGCGGGCGCTGTGTCACGGCTCGATCGAGAAAAGCCTGTCGGTGCCGGTTTCGGCCTTGATGCGGCGTGACCCGATCACGGTCCGCCCGGAAACCTCGACCCTAGAAGCCATCCGGCTCTTGCGGAAGCATCAGATCGGCTGTCTCCCGGTGCTGAAGGACCGCGATCTGGTCGGAATCGTGACAGAGCGCGATTTCATGCAAGTCGCGGGTCGCTTGATGGAAGAGCAGCTGGCCGAGCTCGAAAACGAACAGCAGGCACCAGCATCCCAACCGAGTCCCGCCCCCTCGGTCGAGCCAGCGGTTTCGGGTTGAGCGGGCAGCAAACTGGGGCCTGAAGCCTCGAGAGGGAGTATGGAGCAGACAGCCCGCGAACACACAATCGCGCGTCTCGGAGACCCGCACAAGGGTCCCCTTTTGATCGCCCTCGGCTCCATCCATGGCAACGAACCCGCAGGTTCTCGAGCCCTCGAGCGGGTCGCTGCCGAGCTGAAAAAGCGTTCTTTGCCCGCGCGTGGCTGTTTCGTTGCGCTGCGAGGTAATCTATCCGCGCTGGCCGAGCAGCGCCGCTTCCTCGACACAGACCTCAACCGAGCCTGGACGCCCGCACGTCTGGCCAGCCTGCGCGACCCACTCGCAGGGCCGCCGTTGGACGCGGAAGCTGTCGAGCAGCAGGAGCTTCTGGCGATCATCGACGGTCTGTTGAAGGGCGGCACGCGTCGGGTGTTCTTCCTCGATCTGCACACCTGCTCAGGAGATGGTCCGCCCTTCGCCACCGTCGGCGACACCCTGCGCAACCGGCGCTTCGCCCTGCGTCTGCCGGTGACGCTGGTGCTCGGAATCGAAGAGCAGATCGACGGCTCCTTGCTCGAATTCATCAACAACCAGGGACACACGACGCTCGGCTTTGAAGCCGGTCAGCACGACGACCCCAAGAGTGAGGCGCGGCATGAGGCTTTGATCTGGCTGGCGCTGGAAGCCGCGGGTCTGCTCAAGCCCGAGGCGATTCCCGAGCGTGCCCTTTGGCAGGCAGTCTTGGAGCAACCTCTAGCGCGGCAGCCTCGCGTGGTCGAGGTGCGGTCCAGGCACCACCTCGAGCCGGGCGATGCTTTTGTGATGCAACCGGGCTGGGCGAGTTTCCAAGCGGTCCGGGTCGGCGAACTGCTCGCCCATGATCGCTCGGGCGAGATCCGCGCCAAAGAGGCGGGCATGGTGCTGCTACCGCTCTACCAGGGACAGGGCGAGGACGGCTTCTTCATCGGTCGCGCGGTGGCCCCCTTCTGGCTCTCGCTTTCGGCGGTGTTCCGCTGGTTGCGGCTGGATCGTCTGATTCATTGGTTGCCTGGTGTGCGGCGGGCGCCGGGCGATCAAACCACCGTGTTGGTCAACCGCAGGGTCGCGCGTTGGCTCGCGGTCGAGATCTTCCACCTGCTCGGGTTCCGCAAGGAGCGGGCCACCCCCGCCGAGCTGCGCTTCCAGCGCCGCCGAGAATAGGAGGGCGCGCCGGGGCCGGGCAGTGTACCGCCGGCTTAGCAGACTGCGGCAAAGATCGCTTCGCCAGCCACCACGGCGGCGGCCCCTCCTCCTCGCCGGTCATCCGGGCCGGCTGCGTCGTCAGCGTAGCGGCCAAAGTCCGTGACCGAGGAACGAGGGAGCGGACTGAGGAGCCATCGAACCACCGGCGCGGCACCTGGCTTCACGATCTTCGCCGCAGGCTGCTCAGAAACGGAAGACCGCGGCACAAGGGCTGACAGCCGGCATCTCCGCAGTCGGAACCACATAGACGCTGCCGCCGTGGTAGAGCGTGTACAAGGCCGCCAGGTTGAGCAGATCGTTGTCGCCCGCGTCCCTCTTTTCATGGGGAGCCACGGTCTCGTAGGCCGGCAAGAAGCGGCCCCAGACCTCGCGGTCAACGGCCGCGAACAGGATCTCGACACGGCCCTGGTAGGCTGCCATGACGACTGTCTCCAGACGTGTGCTGGCCCGCTCGCTGCGCGACAGGTCTGCCCAGGTCGCCGCGGCCTTCTCACGGCGTGCGCTCAGCTCTGGCGCTACCAGCGCCAGGGCGCGTGCGTGCAACGTGCGCGCGTCGAGCTGCTCGGGATTCCCATCGATGCCTTCCGGCATCAGGTGGTGCGCCCGGCTGGCATGGCGGTAGGTTGCACAGAGGCTGCGCACGCCGGCAAGCACCAGCGGGGCATGGTGGTCTTCGATCAACTTCTGGATGCCCGTGTCGAGCTGATGGAGGTGTTCATGAAGCTTGCGCTCGAGAAGATGGTCGTGGCCCGCCCCACCGTGCCCGTGGAAGATCGCATTGGGCCGTCCGCTCGCATCAGGCCCTGAGGAGGTATGATGTTGCAGCGATTTCTCGAACACATCGAAGCGGAAACTCTCGGCCAGGCTGGCAGGCAGGTCTTTGAGCTCGATCTCGCTCATCGTGAACTTGCTCGCTTGAAAGAGACGTGCGTTTTTCTGGCTGATCGCCAGGATGTAGAAACGCCCATCTCCGGTCAGCAAGGGCAACAACGGCTTGAGATGGAAGGCGTCCGAGACCACCAGCACCTCTTCGAGCTCCAGGGGCACCCAGTAGGCCCGGTGGCCCCGAGACGATGCAAAGACCGCCAGGCCATGGGCTTCGGCACTACGGCTCGACCAGATGTCGTGCAGGGGTGCCAGCAAGGCCTCGCACTCTCGCGCCTTCAGGCCTTCCTCGCGCAATCGTCCAGCGGCTTTCTTGAGCAGGTTCTTGTAGCGAACCCCGTCGCGGTGGGCTTCAAGGTCGCGTGTATGGCTGGGGAGCAAGATGGAAACGCAGGGGCCTTCCTGGCAATCGATGAGCTCACGTAGCTCCGCACGACTCAACAGAGCCATCGCCGCTCCTTTCGCAGGGTTGTACTCTCCGTTCTAAAGCAGCGCACCTCGAAGCGCAAGGGGCGCTGGCCGGCTTGACGCCGGGTACGCGTCTGCTGAGGTGTTTTTCCGCCCTGCTTCTGGGCTGTGGGCTGAAAATCGACCAAAACCCAGGCATTTCTGGGTACCATCGAGAACATGAGCTATCCTGATACACATCAGCCTCGACCAAGCGTCCTTGGAGAGACCGGAGATGCACGACAACCTTCCGCCCAGCGAAACCAACTTCGAACACGGTTCTGAGATCGAGCTCGATTCGGGCCGCGATCACAGCGTCCTCGCTCCCCCCAAGCCCTACTCGATCAGCATTGACGACAAGCCCGCCGAGTTGGTCCTCGATATGGACAAGCCCGACGGGACCACCCTGAATGTGACGATCGGGCCCTTTCCCGAGGCGGACGAGAAAGTCGAGGTCAGCTCCAAACCGGAGGGCCATATCGATGCCGTCGAAGTCGAAGATGCTGTCTCCAACAAGACCAAGCCGCAATACAAGATCAAGCCCGTCAAGCCTGGGGAGGTGGAGCTCAAGCTCGAGTTCCCCATAACCAAGCCGGGAATGGTCACAGAAACCCTCAAGGTCAAGGTCCGGGCGATCCCCTTCGTCGACGTCGCCAAGCCCAAGATCGTGCTTGTCAACAAGGACTACTTGAAGGAGGCGCTCAAGGAAAAGCCCGGGCCGCAACGGCTCGAAGTGGCGCTTGGAATCAAGGGTGTCTTTGATGGCACGGCCAAGCTCGAAGTCGTCGAGAAAGGCAAGATCAAGCTCTTCGATGGGCCCGACGCAGATGCCCGAGAGCTTGGCGAGAGCATCGATTACAAGAAGGGCGAGCTCGATGCGGGCAAGGTCGTTTACGCCGAAGGCGTGGCCGCCAGCTCGGCGCTCGATTCCACAGAGCTGAAGCTGACGCTTGAAGGGGGCACGGTACCCTTTGGCGATCCTGCCAGCGACAAGATGACCTGCGTCGAGCTCGAGGTGCAGCTGTTCAAACCCGAGCCGGACAACAGCGAGCTGGCCGCGGCGCAGAAATTCAAGCCGGGCGCGGTTTTGGATCTGGCCGCCAAGCCCGAAGAGTCGCAGCGTGCAAAGGTGGTGGTCAAAAAGGCCAAGCCCGACAGCTTTGAAGGCAAAGTCGAGATCCGACTGCTGAACGACAAGTTGCGGCTCTTTGCGCGCAAAGACCCCAAGGTTCGCGATCCCTTCAGCGCTGACTCGGTCGAAAACAAGCGGCTGGACCTCGAGTTGTGGCTCGAGGGCGCACAACTCAGCGCGGAAAAGGAAGACACCGGCATCGAGGTCGGGCTGGCCGACCTCGAGGCAAGTGTCGGCGACCGGGCGACCTGCACTGTGCGGGCGATGCCCGTGATCGAGGTCGTCGAGCCGGGCTTCGCGCTCGTGCACAATCCTGAGCTGGGCGAAGAACCATGCCGGCTCGAGGTGGTCCTCAAAGCGACGGGAGGTCCCCTGTTCAAGGGCAAGGCGACGTTGCGCAAAGAGTCCGGAGACGCGGACCTGTTCGTCGCCGCCAACGCTTCCGAACCACCCACGGAGTTCACGGCTGCCAGCTTTGGCAATCCTGTCGAGCTCAAAGACGGAGTGGCCAAGGTCTACGTGGTCGGCAAGAAAGAGGGCAAGCTGGGTCTGGCGCTCGAGCTCAAGCCCGAGTCCGCAGCTACGCCCGAACCAGGGGGACCGGCCAAGGCAGAGGTCGAGTGCGTCAAGCTGCAGCTCGACGTCTACACCTGCAAGACGGCCGACGCCGAGCCCAAGGTCTACGATAAGAAACTCGATCCGGGCCGGTACCTGGCCAAAGTCGTGACGGGTGAGAGCGAGCGGGCGAAAGTCGTCATCAAGAAACCCCTGCCCGAGACCTTCAAGGGTACGGTGACTTTGTTCGTCTGGGACGAGGAGAAGAAGGCCGCCGGCAACGCCGTGGCCGTCTACGACAAAGAGACCGGAGGCGATCCACTCGAGACTGTCGAGCTCGAGGGGCTCTCTGAAGACCGCGAGCTCTGGGTGGCCCCGAACGCTGCCAGCGCAAAGATGAAGGACGTCTCGCTGCGGCTGGGAATCAAAGATCTGAAGACCCCCGGCGGGGACCCGGGCACGGGCGACAAGGTCGTCTTCACCGTGCTCGAGGCGAGCTTGCAGCTGCACGAGAGCCGTACGAAGGAAGGCGTCGACCCCGAGGCGTTGAGCGCGGGTGGGAAGCTCGAGGAGGGCCGTTTCGTGCACGTGCTGCAGGACAAGCACCACGGACGGGCCTGGTTGACGTTGGGAGACGTCAAGCCGGCGAGCTTCGACGGCAAGTTCTGCTTGCGCATCGATGACAAGAACACCCTGAAGCCCAGTGACCGGGTCGCGATCTTCGATGCCGAGGTGCCGCCCGCGGGCGCCGAGAAACCGGTCAGCACCGAGTATGGCAAAGAAGAGCTCAAGCTCTGGGTCGGCGGCAAGAAAGCCAGCGACCAACTGTGCGACACCCTCATCCATCTCGGCATCAAAGACCATGTGGGAAGCTGCGACAAAGTGGCGCTCACGGTGGTCGAGTTCTCGAAGTTGAAGGCCGAGTGGCAGGAAGGCGAAGAGAAGAAGGACTTCGAGGTCGCCAAGGAAGCACCAGCGGCCAAAGACTACGACGAGAGCTTCGAGACCAACAAGCCTCTCAAGCGCATCAGCTGGTCGGTCGCGGCCAAGAACAGCTTCAAGCTCAGTGTCGCCGTGCAGCCCGAGCAGTTGGGTGAAAAAGTGCTCTGGGCCGTGCTGCCCGTCAAGGGAGCCGCGGCCCCCGAGCGTGCGGCGCCGATCGAAGATGCGAAACACAACCTGCAGATGAACAACCTGCAGGCACAGCTCGACACCACCATGGCGGGCAACTTCCACGTTGTCGCGTACCTGCCTTGCGACAACGAACAGAAGTTCAATGGCGGGCAGAGCGAGTCTCGCATCGACAAGCAGCCTTTCATCTTGATGAATCTTGAGCTGCCGCCGGCTCCGAGGGTGTTCATCAAGTTGACCGGAGAAGCCGGTTCGGGCGGCAAGCTATTGAAAGAAGGCACTGAGGTCGAGCTGAAGTTCGACGACAAGGACACAGTCAAGGGCACGATGAAAGCCGATGAATTCATCGCCGAGGGCGGGGAGATCAAAGGCTTCGAGTTCGATCCCGAGAAGAAGAAGAGCTTCACCATCGAGCTGCCCACAGAACAGGGCCTGTTCTTCGTCGATGGTTGACCTTTACTGATCGGTGGATGCTTGCTGATCGATAGCCATGAGAAACGGCGGCCGTGATGGCCGCCGTTGTTTTTTGGCTTGATCGGGCGCGGGGTGGGGGGGTGTCCCGGACAGACAAACAGTTAAAACACCCACCAGGGGATATTTGAATTTAGT
>JAJDCP010000175.1 GCA_029260765.1 Planctomycetota bacterium | reverse complement strand
TCTTGGGTTTCGGGCGGGGCGGGTCCCGGGGGCCCCCGGGGTTTTGTTTGGCTTTTTGGGCCGCCCGCGCCACATTCCGCCAAACTCGAGCACTCGTCAAGGCAACCCGCGCACGATGCGGAAACCGAGATTCTCGCGCTCCAGATGCCCGAAGATCTTGCGCTCCGCGCTGCGGCAGAGCTGGGCTGGGCTGTCAAACGCCCCACCGCGCGTCACGTGGCGCGATCCCTGGGCCGGCCCCCGCGGGTCCTCGACCTCCCCTTCGGGGTACGCGCCGTACCAGTCACCGCACCATTCGTAGACATTCCCGTGCATGTCGTACAGACCCCAGGTGTTGGCGGAATAGGATCCGCCGGCGCGCGGCGCGCCTCCCTCCGTATCGATGTGGGCCTGAGAGCTCAGCAGGCGGGCACCTGTCGAGAATGCCAGCTCCGAACCCGCCCGGCAGGCATATTCCCATTCGGCCTCACTGGGCAGTCGATAGCCCGGCCCAAGCGGCTCTAGCAGCTGTGCCTGTTCCGCATCGATGGCATAGGCCGGAGGCAGCCCCTCGAGCGCTGAGAGAGCATTGCAGTAGTGCACCGCTTGCAACCAGGTGACACTCTCGACCGGCGCCGCCCCGCCTTCGAGTTGGAACCAGGAAGGGTTGGCTCCCATCACCGCGACCCACTGCGCCTGCGTTACCTCGCGCGCTCCCAGATAATAGGGGGCGGGCAGGTGCACTTTGTGTTCGAGCTCGTCTTCGCG
This sequence comes from Planctomycetota bacterium, assembly GCA_029260765.1. Taxonomy (GTDB): domain Bacteria; phylum Planctomycetota; class J058; order JAJDCP01; family JAJDCP01; genus JAJDCP01. Next base: position 170,441 of record JAJDCP010000175.1, on the reverse strand, counting down.
ATGGCCGGGCTCCTCTGGGGGAGAGCCGCGCCAATAGGTCCCTGCAGGCACCAACACGAAGTCCATCCCCAGGCTGTTACGCAGGGTGACAGGCTGTTCCGCCCGGATCGAAGCCGCCTGCTGCTCCAGAGTGACGGGCCACCACGGCTCAGGCCCCGGATTCTCGGGCTCCGGGCGGTCCAGCGGTAGCACGATCCGCGTCTGGTTGCCCACCCGGTCGGCTGCCTGCAACTCGAGGCTATCCTGCTCAGGGCGCAGCTCAACCTCGAGCTCTGCCTGGGGCCCGTTGGCAGGTGTGCGGCGTCCTCCGACCTCGATCCATGACAGGGGCTCATCGGCCCGTATGCTCAGGCGCGCCCCGGTCGCCACCAACGCGACATCAACCTGTAGCTGCGGCGAGGCGGTATCCGCCTGCACTTCGAGTGCGACCCGGCTCTCGTTGCCTGCCCGGTCCCGTGCCACGGCCTGCAGGCGGTTGTTGCCGTGACGCAGGGGAACGGACACCCCCAGCGTGTCATCCGCAATGCGCTGCACCGGAAGCCCGTTTACCTCGACGGCCTCGAGATCTCTCTCTTGTACAAGCAGGCGCACGTCGACGCCGAGCGTGTCGACCAGGCTTCCCCCCGCGGGCTCAAGGAATGCCAGTTGCGGCGCCACGCTGTCGACAAACCACTGGAGCTGCAGGCGGGTCTTGCCAGCTCTGAGCTCGCATCGGTTGTCTCCCTCCTGCAGCTCGACAAGATGTTCGAAAGAGCCGTTGCGGCGGACATCCACCGTCTTGCCATCGATCTGCAGTTTGTCCAGGACGCGCTCTTCCCCCGCATCCAGCTCGACAAGCTTCCCCCGCAGCCGCACTTGGCGGTTGCGCAGCAAGGCACCCGGCTGCGGCTCGAGGGCCTCGAAGCGGACGGAGATCGTGGTCGGGTCGGGCGTGCTGGGGCCGCGCACGACCCACCAACCGCCCAACGCCAGCAGCACGGCCAGCAGCACGAAGGGCCACATCGGCGTGCGCTGAGGCCCAACCCGTTGCGACCGCAACTTCCGCACGCGGGTGGACGTGCGTCGTTGCGGTTGGGGGCTCGGCGCCGCCTCTGCGTGCTCCGGAGCTTTGCAGAGCGGTTTGAGTGCGTGCCCGAGCTCAGCGGCCGTCTGGAAACGCAGCTCAGGGTCCTTCTCGAGCAGCCGTGCGACCACGCCTGCCATCGCTGGACTGCAGTCGGGCTGGGTGTCGAGCAGCGATGGTGCAGGCTTGCCACAATGCAGGTCGCGGAAGCCTTCAGTGGTCAGGGCGCGGAAAGGAGGATGCCCGGTCAGCATCTCGTAGAGGTTGCAGCCCAGCGCGTACAGGTCCGATCGTTGGTCGCTGCGCCCCTTCCATTGCTCAGGGGACATGTAACTCGGCGAGCCCTGGATTTTGCCGCCCTCTTCGCTCCCCGGAGTCTTGACCTGCGCGAGACCGAAGTCGGCGATCTTGACGGTACCGTCATCAGCCAGCAGCAGGTTGTCGGGTTTGATGTCTTGGTGCACCACGCCGTGCTGGGCGGCTGCCCACAAGCCGCGTGCCGTCTGGTAGGCCACGCGCGCCGCGCGGTCCTCGGCCACCCGCCCTCCCTCGCGTTGGATCAGATCCCGCACCGTGCCCCCTTCCACCAGGCCCATCGCGATGCAGAACAGGCCGTCCGCCTCGAACAGGTCGTAGATGTGGACGATGTACGGGTGGTTGATACGTGCGAGGGTGCGCGCCTCTTGCAGAAACCGCTCGATGTACCGCCGGCGCTCCGACAACGCGGGCGGCAGCACTTTGAGAGCCACGCTCCGTCCCAACTGCAGCTGCGTGGCGCGGAAGACCGCTCCCATGCTGCCCTCGCCGAGCCGCTCATCCAGGCGGTATCCCGACAAGACCCGGCCGAGCATCGAGGCGGCGAAGTCACCCGCAGCAGAGCGCAGCAACGGCCCCTGGGGCCTGGCCGCCGCGGATGTGCTGGTTGGAGGCTCCGTGTCGATCCCCGCCGGGGCCGTCGGGCTGAGCGGGACACGGGGCGGCGTGGTTGCAGAAGGAACCTCAGCGGAACCGGAGAGCGGCATACCAAGCGCAGGGTTCGCTTGGCTGCGGGCGGGGGTGAGCCCCGCCCCAGCGGGCCAACTCGGGGCAGACGGCTCAGGCGCAGCCAAGGCTGGCGGCGATTTCGCTGGCAGACTCGGCGTGACGGCCGGCGCGAGCCCCGGAACCGGCGGCAGAAGTCCGTCGGAGGGCTCGTTCAATGGCGAACCGCAGACCGGACAGCGCGTGCTTGTCGGGCTCTGCTGGCTTCCACATGTCCGGCACAGTGGCACGTCGCTTCCCCTCGGCTGCCTGGCCCGCGGAATCGGAATCAGTCCTCAGCCGGGACCACCATCAGGGCGTTGCGGCCAAACTCCAACCGCAGTCCTTGTGCGGACAACATGGCCTCCAGGCCCACTCGCAGCCCTGTCCGCTCAAGTCTCAGGCTCGCCGGAAGCTCTCCGTCGACGCCTCGGGCGAGACGGAACGGAATCCCCGTGCTCTCTCGCAGCTGGGCGAACAACTGGCGCAGGGGTTGTTCTTCGAGGGTCAGGCTGACCGTACGCTCGAGCACGGCCTGGGCGGCGGCCAGCCAGGCACCGACGGCGGGCACGTGTGCCACGGCGTCGTCCACGGCCTTGGGGAAGTCGGGGCTGCCGGTCTTGCCCCGCCAGAGGATCGTCCCTTCATGGCTGAGCACCAGCGCCAAGGGCAGATCGGAGACGCCCCAACGGGGGGCCGTGGAGCCTCCGTCGATGCACACCGACCAGGGCACGCCCCGCGCCTCGACGAAACGCTCCAGGCTGAGCCGGTCGGCACCCTGGCGTACATGCACGCCAACCACCGCCAGCTTCTCGTCCGCCTCATGCACGCGGTACACCTCCAGAAGCTTGGGCAGCGCTGCCCGGCAGTTTCCATCCCAGCTCGCCCAGAATTGGACCACCACCGCCTGCCCCTGCAAATCCACGAGCTCGAGGCCCGAGTTGCTCGGGGTATTGAGCCAATCGTGGACGTCGAGGTCCGGGGCGGCGTCCCCGACCTGCGGTGCTTGCTGCGCGTACAGCGCGAGACTGCAGAGCACCCAGATTCCCCAGCAGCGTAGCATGCGGGCTCCCATTGTTCCCCCGGACGGGCCGGTTGTTCGCCGCGCCATTCTACCGGATCGGCGGGTCCGCTCAAGCAGGGCGGCGCAGACTTCTTGCCTGCTCTGTTGCTCCACGAGCCTTGAGTTGCGGAAGTGCGGAACCTATAGTGCGGCGGTCATTCCCTGGCGTCCCGGAGCCCCGCCGGAAACGAACGTCGCCGAAAAAGCGCAGGAGAACCCTCGTGAAGAAGATCCTGATCACTGGAGGCGCCGGCTTCATCGGCTCGAACCTGGTCCGGGCGCTGCTCAGTAGTCGGCCGGACGTGCAGGTCTGCAACGTCGACTGCCTCACGTATGCGGGCAACCTCGAGAACCTGGCCGGGGTCGACGAAGAACGCCACATCTTTGTCAAGGCCGACATCGCCGATGCCCCCGCGATGGAAAAGGTGTTTGGCGCCCACGCTCCGCTGGCTGCTGTGATCAATGTCGCTGCGGACAGCCACGTCGATCGGAGCATCGCCTCGGCCGCGCCTTTCATCCATACCAACATCCTCGGCACGCAGGTGTTGCTCGACCTGGTCCGGAAACATGAGGTTCCGACCTTTCTGCAGGTCAGTACGGATGAGGTCTATGGATCGCTGGAGCCCCCTGTCGAGGCTGTCGAAGACACACCCCTGCAGCCGGGCAACCCCTACGCCGCTTCGAAAGCGGCCGCCGATCTGCTGGCCCTGGCAGCGGTCAACACCTTTGGGCTCGATGTGCGCATCACCCGGTGTTGCAACAACTACGGTCCCTACCAGTTCCCCGAGAAGCTGATCCCGCTGCTGATCGGCAACGCGCGCGACGGCAAGACGCTGCCGATCTACGGGGATGGGAAGTACATCCGGGAGTGGATCCACGTTGAGGATCATTGTGCAGGCATTCTGGCGGTCCTCGAGTCGGGCCGTCCCGGGCAGATCTACAATCTGGGCAGCAACGAACCCCTGACCAATCTCGAGGTCGCGGCGGTGATTCTCGAGGCTTTCGCGCGACCCTCCAGCCTGATCCACCATGTGCAGGACCGGCCCGGCCACGACCGACGCTATGCCATCGACAGCTCGAAAGCCCGCGACGGCTTGGGCTGGAAACCCCAGTGGCAACTCGATGCGGGGCTGGCGGCGACCATCGCCTGGTACAAAGAACAGCAGAGTTGGCTCGACAACGTGCGCAGCGGTGCCTACCGCGAGTACTACCAGACCTGGTACGAGCAGCGCGACCGCTCGCTCGGGGCTCTCTGAGCGAGCCTGTCAGGCGGTCGCCCCCGCGAGGGTCGGGCGCTCGACGGCAGCCTCGCTCTTCCCCGCCGCCAAGCGCTCGAGCAGTCCCTGACCGGTGCTGGTGATCTGGTCCACCAGGTAGCGGCAGCGCGGCTCAGCACGTTCGAGGTAGCGCTCGAGCACAGCCCGGCGCTCGGGATGGCGGCGCGCCTGTTCGAGCAACAGCTCACAGACGGCTTCGTCCGCCAGCAGCTCGGTCAGGCGCGCGGCGTGGAGCATCGCGTAGGCGAAGTCCCGCTTGGGGTCCCAATCCTTCAAAAATCTCTGCGGCCAGGCGCTGATCGGCTCGCCCTGCAGGGTCTTGAATTTGTCCGTGGCGGTGCGGGTCATCAGATGCTGTAGAACCCCCACCACCAACACCTGAATGCGCGCCACCCGCCGTTCGAGAGAGTCCCGGGCGGACAGGGCTTTCCAACGCGCCGCGGCCATGCGGCTGACAAACGCGCGGGGTTTCTTCATCACGCCCATCAGCGTGTCTTTCATCACCATCAGCGCCTGGATCTGGCTGGTGCCCTCGTAGATGGGAAAGACCATCGCATCCCGTAGCAGCTTCTCGGCGCCGTATTCGGTGGTGTACCCGACGCCGCCATGAATCTGCACACAGCGCTGGGCCATCTGCACGGCCTTTTCCGCGGCGAGGTATTTCAGCAGAGGCGTGAAGCGCCGGGAGCGCCGCGAAAACCTCTTCTTACGGCGCTCGACGGTCTCGCGGTCCTCTCCGTCGAGCAGGTCGAAACGCAGCTGCAGTCCGAGTTTCTGGGACATCTCCTCATGCCAGGCGGCCGACACCGCCAGGGCCCGGATTCCCTGGATGTCCGATTCCATCTCATCGAGGAAGTCTGCGATCATCTCATGCTTGTCGATGCTTTTCCCCATCGAATGGCGCACCGCCGCGTAGTCCCGCGCGAGCTGCCAAGCATTCTCGCATAGGCCCAGGGATTCGAATCCGACGCCGATCCGGGCATTGTTCATCAAGGTCAGCATGTACTTGAAGCCTTCACCGCGCTTGCCGATCAATTGCGCAGGTGCGTTGTCGAAGCTCAGGTTGCAGGTCGCTGAGCTGTGATGGCCCAGCTTCTCTTCGACACGGTCGATGGGGACGATGCGGCGGCGGACGCCGTCGGCGTCGACTTGATAGGTGGGCACCAGGAACATCGACAGACCCTGCAGACCAGCGAAGGGATCGTCGCCGTCCTGGACCTTCTCGGTGCGCGCGATCACCAGATGGTATTTGCCGTGGCCCGAAGTGACGAAGATCTTCGAGCCCGACACGCGCCAGTTGCCCTGTTCGTCTTGGACACCGACGCAACGCAGGGCCGCCATATCGCTACCGGCATCAGGCTCGGTGATGTCCATGCAGCCCCAGGCCTGCCCGGATGCGATCTCGTCGATCGCTTCACGAAAACGCGTATGGGTGATACGGAAGTTCGCGCGATCGATTTCGGTGCTGCCTTCGTTGATCGAGTAGACCAGCAGTGCCATCGCGATGCCGTTGTGGAAGCCGTGGTGCGTCATCACCGAGACATCCCCGCGGGCAATGACTTCGGCAGACAACATGTAGACGAGCAGCGGGCAGTTCTGGCCACCAAGCTCGCGGGGCAGGCACATCCCGTGGATCTCCAGATCGTTCAAGGCATCGCAGATCTGCTGCAGTCGCGCGGGAAAGACCGCCTCGCCGTCCTGGAACAAGACGCCCTCGCGGTCGATCTCTGCGCTGTGGGGCGCGATCTCGCGTACCACAAAGTCGCCGATCAACTCGAGCACATCCTTGTAGAAGTCGACCGCCTCCGCGCAGCTTTCGGGCGCGTCTTCGGCTCTGTAGTTGTACTCGGTCAGCGCGACGAGCGGCTCCCAGTCGATGCCTTTTTCGATGTAGTAGCGCAGGTCGGCGTTGTCGCTGTAGAAGTTCGCCATGATCGGTCTCCTGGGTGGCTGACGACGAGCTCAGGCTGGCGGGCCCGGCAGCTCGGGAAGACCCTGGCGGTGAGGCACCAGGGTCCGCAACATGATGGGAAGGCACACGCGACGGACGCGTGCGCTGTCTTCGTGGTTGAAGTTTCCTTTGGCCTGTAGGTGCAAGACCAGGCCATCTACGCTGAGGAACAGGCTGCGGTAGACCAGCACGTCGAGGGGGCGGCCCAGACTGGCCTCCATGCCGAGGGAGAACAACTCGACCAGGCGGTCGAGAGTCTGCTCGCGCCGGGGAGCCAGCGCGGAGTCGGGCCGGACAGCCTCGGCCTGCAGCGCAATCACCAGGGCGCCACCGCTGCACTGGATGCCCAGGTAGGCATCGAGGGCCTGGCTGATGCGCAGCAGGGGATCGCTGGTGCCCGCGACCGCCAGCCGCACATGGCGCAGCAGCATGCCGGTTGAGACCTCGAACAAGGCGTCGAGGGCGTCTTGTTTGTTCTTGTAGTGTTGGTAGAAAGTACGCCGCGACACCTCTCCGGCCTCGAGGATGTGCTGCACAGTCGTCGCCGCGACTCCCCGCGCGGAAACCGCTAGCGCGACCCCCTGCAGAATACGTGCGCGCGTCTGGGGCAGGTCCAGCCCTTCAAACAGGGCGGAATAGGGACGGGGCCGGGTCGCATCCATCAAAGGGCTCGCTGGTAAACAGGCTGTCTAGTGCCGAAACTGCCGAAGACCACGGCTCGAACTCTACGAAACCGCGGTCAAGAGGATACAACGGGCCGCCCACGCCGTAAACACCCTGTATACCAAATTCCGGCGGGCGGGCACTCTGATGGACGTCGTCCTGCGCATTTGGGCAGGGCGGTCATTTGAAACCTCGTCGCAGAATGCGGTAGACTGGAATAAGTCTACTAGATTGAATCCAAACACCTACTGCGCTGAGGGCAAAGAGCGTGGCGAACGAGCCGGATGCGCCCGCACAAGCCAACGACGATGGCGGAGGCAGCGGGCCCGAGGGTACGCAGCCCATCGGGCGCAGGCCGGGCACGGGAAGGGTGGCTCCCGAGCCCACGAACCCATCGGCTCCGGAAGAACCGCTACGCCCCTTGCGCCCCAAGCACGCGATCCGCGCTCCCCTCGCCCGGGTTCCGGTGACCCGCCGACGGCTGTTGCCGGGGCGGAGGCCGAAAACGCGACGCCTCCGGCGCGGCGAGGAAGCTGATGAGGCTGCCCGCAGGCCGCCCCCGCCCAGCGTCGGGTCTGAAGCGCGCGGCGCGGGCAGGGACGCGAAAGGCAGCACTCGCATCCAACGCCTGGTCGACGGAGTGCTCTATAGCCGCAAGCCAGGGGGATCTTCTCCGACGCCACGGCGGCCGCTACGGGCTGTACCAGCCGCTCCGAAGAGCTCAGGCAAGGTCGGCGCGAGACCGTCCACCAAAGCGGGGGCCACGTCCTCGGGCAAACTGCCAGCAACGCCCTCCCCGGCGCCAGCGGCACGGCCCACGAGCGGGGCGCAGAGCTCGATTCCAGAGGCAGAGAAACCTGCCAGGCAGCACTCTTCGTCGCGCAGGCTGACTGCCCTGGCACGGAACGACAAGCCTGCCCTCGGCGCCGATGAGAACGCCCTCCAGGACGCGCTGCAGAAGCCGGAGGCCGAGGCTCCCAACGATCCGGCTCGCCGATCTTCGTCGCGCTATCGTCTGGCGGCGCCGCCGACCAAACCCGATGCGTCAGACATGCTGTCGCGGCCGACGGTTTTCCTGCGCAAGGCCCGTGAACAGTTGATGGAATCACCCGGCGCCGGGCAGCCCGCCGAGTCGCTGACCAGTGTTCGTAAGTTGTTGGCGTCGTCCATCGACTCCCTGGTCCGCTCGATTCGTCTCGGGCTGCCCAACCTGAAGCCTCTGATTCGTCGCTCCACCGATATCCTGCGCAGCCACCCGGGGACCGTGTTCGAAGTCCGCCCAACCTGCTTGCTCGTCGATGACGAACCGACCCTCGAAGCGGACGAAAACCAGGGGACCTGGCTGGTCCCCGCGTTTATGGCGGGATTGCGCGGACTGACGCTGCGCGAAGAGGTGCTCGAAGACGATGTGCGCAAGCTATGCACGGAGTTGAGCAACCTCGAACCCAAACTCAAAGCCATCGATCAGTTCCGCGACTGGTTGTGGTCTGGAGGCGCTGAAGGTTTTCGGGTCACGCTCGACCAGAGCTTCACCGAGACCATGGACGCAATCACCAGCGCAGAGGACGGAAAGAACCCGTTCTTGGTGTCTCCGGAGCGAGCTCTGCACTCCAAGCGGGCGCTCGGAACCCTGCGTCCGGCCTGGGAACGCGACCCCAACCAGCGTCCTTCGCCCTTCCAGCTGGGCCTGCGGCAGTTCTCTCGACTGGCTCTTGGCGGGAACTTCAAGTTGGGCGCCGCGCTACAGACGCAGCTGAAAGCGAAGACGGAGAACCGGGGTGCCTGGATGGGGGCCGAGGTCGATGCCGCGTTGGCGATCGAGAAACTGCGCGAAGCCGTGCCGGCTGAGCAACTGGCGACCCGCATTCAGTCTCGCGTGCTCGACGGCGCGGACGCCTCGGTGCTGAACCTTATCTCCCTGCTCTTCCGCGGTGAGAGCCAGCACCGCAAAGAAGTACGCGAACACCTGTTGCGCAGTGGCATCGGGCGGCTGATTGCTGGGCACCTGGAGCTCCGCGACCCGTTGCTGCTGACTGCACTCGAGGAGTTGCTGGGCTGCGCCCCCGAAGCGGTCTCCCGCAGCGCTTTCCGCGAGTTGCTCGGCCGGGCAGTTGAAGACAAGACCATCCTCAAGCTCTGCCTCGATCTGGTGACCCGTCGGGGCGTGACCGCCAGCAGGGCCATGGTCGATGAGGCGCAACTCGACCAGCGCGCTGCGCTTCCCTACGCACGCATCCTCTGGAAGGTGGCCAAAGCTGGCGAGGGTTCAGGAACGTCGGCGGCTTCGGTCATGAGCGAGATACTCGGAAAGCTGGCTCCCGAGATCGCCTTGAGCATTCTGTGCGTCTTTCCGCCGATCTTGAGCGTGCAGTTCCAGGATCAATTCCAACGGTTGGTGGTCGCCGGCGACGTGGAAACCCGGAGGAAGGCGATCGAGCTGCTTGGAAGCTCTGCGCTCAACGGAGACGTCCTCTGGGGCGGGCGCGTGTTGCTGGCGGCCCTGCAAGAGTCGCAGGCCCAGGGCTGGGACAGTCATTCACTCTACGGAGTGCTCGAGAAGTTGCTGAAACTCGGGCTTGGCAGGCAGCTGGTGGCCTTGGGCTTGGATCGTAGCCTGCCGACGATTCTGCGCGTCGGCTGCATCGACGTCCTTGATGGGCAACCGGAGCTGCTGGCACAAGTGGCGGCGAAGCGTTTCACCGAATTCCTCGAGCCCCAGGAGGTCAAGCGCAGTCTGAAGACCGCTCGGATCCGGTTGAAGGAGAGCGGCCGATGAATGCCACCGATAGCGACGTCGAACGCGATGGTGTGTTGGTCGACGTGCTTTTTTTGCTCATGCGGGCCGTCGCGGTCTACGGCACCTCACACCCGCAGGCGGGCAAAGCCGCGCAGCGCCTGAGCGACGCAGTGACCTCTGCTGAGCCCCCATTTTCCCTGCAATTGGTCGGCGAAGGCCTGTTCCGCGACCGCATGCTGGTGCCCGTCGAGGCGAGCCGCTTCAAACGTTTGCAGGAGATCTCGCGCGTTCTTCACATTCTGGGAGCCCACGAGCTCGCTTTCGAGGTGACGCCAACCCCCGAGGCCTTGATCCCGTTCGGGAAAGCCCTCTCCGATGCCCAGTCGGGTACGCGGGAAAACCTCGAAGGTGTGCAGGTGCAAGGTCTGAGCTGGCGGGTCATCGAGCACGCGCGCCAGGGGCTCGATGCGGATGACCTCGACCAGGGGCTGCACGCGCTGACGCAGCTTTCCCTGGCCGCCAAAGACTGCCGGCGGATCGCAGAGCTGGGTACCGAGGTCTGGCGCTTCGCCCTCGGGTTGTCGGTGATCCGCCATCTGGAGCGGACCTGCCACGCCGATCTCTCCCAGGCGGCCCGCGCGCTCGAGTTGGCGCCCGGCCGCTGGACGCCTGCTCGGCGGGCGCTCTCGGCCGCGTTCCACGTGGTCGCGGTGCTCGAGAAGCTCGGCATTCGGGGGTCGCCGCGCCGAGCGCTTGCGCACGCATGCCTGGTCCTGGCTTTCTACGGCTTCGATCCACGCTCGGGCCGCCCCCTGGAGGAGGCCGCTGTCAAAGGCCTGGCACTGGTCCTCGCAGCGCCGGTGACGGGACACTCCGGCATTCCTCCGCATGTCCTGCAGGTCTGCACCCTGCTCCACCTGCTCGACCTCCAGAATGACAGCGACCCCAAGGAGCTTGCTGGTCTTGAGTTGGTACGCCTGTGCTACAACCTCGAGCGCCGACGCCGTCCTCTGGAGGTCAACTACACCCCGAGCAAGGTCGAGCTGCTGGCGCAGCTGGCGACCCAGCCCGACACCGACCGGGACTGGTTCAAGGCTCTGATCGCGACCACCGGTGTGGTTCCTGCAGGTAGCTTCCTGCGGACACCCGACGGACAAGTCGGAGTGTGCTTGGGTGCAGGCGACAGCCTCGATCCGTGGCGGCCCGAGGTGCTGCTGGCGAGCGGCCCCTGCCAGACACAAGCGCCCGTTGAGCTGTTGGCTCAGCTGGATCTCGGCTGAGCAGCGGCTGATTCTCCCCCATACCCCCCAGAGTTCCGGTTTTGATCGTCCCTACGTAGTGGTCGCGAGGAGGAGCGATCATGAATTCCCACTGGAAGGACCACCCGCGACTGCGCCACCGTTGGCACCCTGAGCACCCGGATCGGCTGCGCGTGCTCCTGCATGACGGAGGACCGCACACGGCCAAGGCCCCGCCGGAGCTGCACACGGTCCAGGTCGTAGAGCGGCGTGGCCAGGTTTTTTTCGGCAGCCTGCTCAGTACGCCGCGCAGACTGGTGCGCACCCGCGTCGGCGACCGTGTGGCCTTCCTGGTCCCGCATCGCGCGCCCCACCCTGTGCAGGTCCGCGACGACTATCTGGCTGAACGGCGTCAGTGGCGTTGGGAACCATGCGGGCGCTGCGGCTTCAGTGAGCTCTTCGATCCCCCCTCGCAGTTGTTGCAGCGCCACTCCGGGGATGCCGAGCTGCGCGGCCAACCTCGATTCGAGACCTCCTGCCCTCTGTGTGGGGGGTGTGTGCGGGTGGAGACGAACCCATCCACGCGCAGGCTGCGCCGTCCCAAGCGTCGCGCACGACGGGCGCACTCGGTAGCTGGCCAGCTCCAGGACGGGCCTGGGACTGCCCTGGCCACGCCGCCTTCGGGAGTGCGGCCTGCGGCGGCCCCGGTATTCCCCGTGAGCCGGAGCAAAGGATCGGGGCGCTGGCTTGCCATGCCGCGCACGCAGCTACCGCCGGTCAGGCTGGAAGTTCCTCCCGAGGCTCCCAGCGAACCCGAGGTCCCTCCGGAACCTGGTTGCTTCGCGTGGGTCCGCGGGCCCCTGGGAGACTTCATCTACTGGAGCACTGTTGTGCTCCCGTTTCCCTGGGTGATGCTTCGCTATCCGGTCAACTACCTGGTGTCCTTCCTGGCGCTCACGGTCTGTTGCTGCTGGTTGTTCTTCCTGACCTGCCTGCACGGGTTCTTGCAGCGTCTGGCACTGAAGGCCGAAGATCGCGGTTGGCGTGGCTCCAGCTGGACGGTCTGCCGGTGCCTGCTCGATCTGTTCGAGCCCCGCTGGGACGTCGGCTTGACGTTGCGCAGCTTGCTGCGGCAGTAGGCACTAGCGCCTGTCCTGTTTCTTCAGACATCGCCGCGCCACCCGCGCCAGCGTCTCATAGGGCTGGCAACCCAGGAGTGGATAACCGGAGAAGACGAAGGCGGGCACGCCTGTGACGCCTTGATCGAGAGCCTCCTCGCGCTGCGCGACCACACGGGCGCGGTACTCTTCGGCGCGGCTGGCAGCCAGCGCAGACTCGGGCTCGAGGCCCGCCCGCTGGGCGATGCAACGCAACTGCGCGGCGTCGGCCAGATCGGCGCCTGTGCACCAATATGCGTCCAGGGCTTCGCGCCGGAACGCGTCGAGCCGTCCCTGTTCGCGGGCGAACTCGGCCATCGCCAGAATACCCCGCGAGCTGCCGATACGCCGCACGCTCCCCAGGGGCACTCCGAGCCGGGCGGCCAGGGCTTTGACCTCCTGCCGCTTGGCCTCGCGCAGCGGTCGGGGCAGAACCTCGCGGATATCGAGCCCCTCCTCAGGCAAGTAGGGGTGCAGCTCGTAGCCACGCCACTCCCAGCGCAGGGGGAATTCCTGAACCAGCCGCTCGAGCAGCGCGCGCTCGGCGATGTAGCAGAAGGGGCAGATGACGTCGGAGTAGAAGACCAGCACTGCTTCGATCATTCCTCAGATTACAGGTACCAGGACAAGGCCAGAGCAACCAGACCGAGAGCCACTGCAGCCAGGGCAAAGATCGCCAGCACCAGCAAGCCCATCTGTGGCGCCAGGGGAAACTGTCTGCTGGCGGGAGCTTCCAGCGCCTGCACGAATGCCAGCACTCCTGGGAAGCGCGCAGCGGGTTTTTTCTCGAGCGCCCGCGCGACCGCGCGGCTGACGTGCCGAGGTGCGACGGCGGCGGGGAGTGCCGGAGGGCGCTTGTGGATGTGCATCTGCAGCAGAGCGAGGGGCGAGGGGTCGCTGAAAGGATAGTGTCCTGTCAACAGGAAACAGAGTGTGACGGCGAGCGCATACTGGTCGCTGGCCGCTTCGGCCGCGCGGCCCAAGCAGACTTCGGGTGCCATCAGCGCCGGCGAGCCGAGCCCCGTCTGGGCCTGGCCAGACTCCTGACCGTGACTCAACTCCGCGCTCAGTCCGGGCTCCATCAGCATCACATCCCCGTCGTCGAGCTGGACGAAGATGTGGGCCGGCTTGACGTCCCGGTGCACCACTCCGGCGGCGTGCATCGCATCGAGGCCCAGCCCGATCCGGCGTACCAGGCGCAGGGCCTCCTCGAGCGGCAGCGGCCCCTGCGCCTCGACGAGCTCTTGCAGGCTGCGCCCTTGGTGCAGCTCGCTGACCACGAAGCAGCATTCCCCAGCAAGTCCATGGTTCAGGACCCTTGCGATGTGCGGGTGCTCGACCTGTGCGGCCTTGGCAGCTTCCACGAGGAAGCGCTCGCTGGCCCGCTCTGCCACCCAACTATCCATCAGCTTGATCAGCACAGGCTCGGCCTGGCCCGGGAAGCGTCCTCTGAAAAGCTTGCCGTGCGATCCCGGCCCCAGAAAAGCCCTGACGCACAGGCCAGGAACAGCCTTCTCCAAGGCGTCGGCCCAGCGCAGCTCGCCCGAAGCCGCATCGGAGATGGGACGTCGCTCGAGCAGGGCCTGCATGTCGTCCGCCAGCTCGCCGGCGTTGGCATAGCGATCTTCTGGCTCCTTGGCCAGGGCCCGGTGCACGACATGCTCGAGCTCACGTGTCAGATCAGGGCGCAGGCTGCGCAACGGGGGCGCTTCGCTGCGCAGGAAGCGTTCGATCGATTCGGCAGAGAGCTTGATCTCGAAGGGGAGCTGGCCCGCCAAACAGCGGTAGAGACAGACCCCCAAAGAGTAGATGTCCGTGCGCCGGTCGATCTTTTTGTCGCCAGGCACCAACTGTTCCGGAGAAGCGTATGCGGGCGTGCCGATGAATGACATCGTGATCGTCGACTGCTCGGAGAGGTTCTCGCGAGCGAGTCCGAAGTCGAGCAGGACCGGATGGCCTTCGCGGCTGATCAAGATGTTCGAGGGTTTGATATCGCGGTGGATGATGCCCTGCTCGTGCGCCATGTGCACCGCCCGTGCGATCGGAACCAGCCAAGCGAGGATCTGCTCGGGACCGACCCTGTCCCCGCGGGCTTCGGCCTCTTCGAGCAGGTCGTTGAGGCCCCGGCCTGGGACCAGCTCCATCGCGATATAGAGCATGCCCCGGTCTTCGCCAAAATCGAAGACGGTGACGATGTGGGGATGGCGCAGCCGGGCCACGGCGCGGGCTTCACGGATGAAGCGTTCCTTCGCGTTGGCGCTGGCCTGCATGTCGGGCCTGATGACTTTCAGCGCGATCAAACGGTGCAGAGACACCTGCTCCGCGAGGAAGACGATGCCCATCCCCCCTTTGCCGAGCTTGCTCACCAGTCGGTAGTCGCCCAGGCGCTGGTTGGCGATCTGCTCCTCTTCGACGACACGCCCGTCAACGACCAACTGCTGCGCAGCTTTCAGGCTCTGCAGGAGGCTGGCATCCTCGATGCCATGGCGGTTCAGGTAGGCGCTGGGCTCCTCCACCTCGCCGTCCATGGCGGCCTCAAGATAGAGGTCGTAGAGCTGACTGGCATCACTGGGTTCGGATTGCAACCGAGGCCTTTCGGCGCGCCAAAGCGCGAAGATTCAGGGTACCGTGCGCACCGGTCGAAAGCCGATGCGGCTCGAGCGGGCCGAAGGATCATTGCCTCGACGGCGTGCACAGCGGCAATCGCGAGCGCTATCGATCCAACTGCCTCCCCGCACGATCCGCAGAGTGCCATCCGCAGGACCGACAGGGTCGAGGCTTCCGTCCGGGGTCTCGCTCTCGAAATCCCAACACCACTCCCAGACATTGCCCAGGGTGTCGAACAAGCCCCAACGATTCGGCTGTTTGCGGGCCACAAGCTTCACACCCGCGTGGCGATGCTGGTATTGCTTCTCTTCCCAGGTCGAGGAATCGACGGCCCCTTCATAGTCGGCGCGCGCGTTCCCGCCATACCAGGCAATTTCATCGAGCTCGGGAGCAAAGAGCGCCCCGAGGATCTTCATCGGGCCGGTGAAGAGCGCTTCGTTCGCGCCTGCACGGCAGGCCAGCTCCCATTCTGCCTCAGTGGGAAGTCGGTAGCCCGTACGCTCGATACCGAGCAGCTTCACATCGAGGGCTTCGACCTCATCCTGCGCGTCAGGCATCTGCCCGCTGATCGCATAGACCGGCTCAAGCCCCTCGAGCTCGGACAAGCGGTTGCAGAACCGTACGGCATCATACCAGCTGACCGATTCGACAGCGGCGTCGAGGCCGGCACTCTTGAAAAAGGCCGGACTCTCGCCCATCACGGCAGCATATTCGGCCTGGCTCACTTCGGTGGCCTTCATGTAGAACGCTCGGCTGACAGTCAGCTCCCGCAGGTGCTCATTCAAAAAGCGGCCGTCTTCCCCCTCGGGTGATCCCGATTGCACGTCGCCCGCAGGAATCAGAACCAGCCCCATCCCCAGCTCGGTACGCAGACACAGCGGCACCCCCAGGGAGTCGGCCGTGCGGCGCTGCTCCCGGTCGACCGGCAGCGCGGGCAGGAACACCGAGGCGCCGCTTTCGTTACCGGCTCTGTCGAACGCCCGTACCACAAGGGTCTGGTCGATCGGCAGCCGCACCACAGGGAGGCGGTGGATCATGCCCTCCACCTCCCGCAGGGGTGCATTGCCGACCTGCAACGAGCGCAGAATCTCGTTGGACTTGACGCTCACCACGTCGTCCTGCACGCTGGCGCGGACGTGAGGCTCGACCACGTCCACGATGATCGACAGGGCGTGATGGCCGTGGCCCGTGTCGATCAAGAGGCTGTTCTCCCCTTCATCGAGCGCCACGCTGGCAGCGAAACTGCCGTCAGCCTGGACAGGAACGACCTGGTCGCCCACTCGGATCTGATCGAGCCGGCCTCCGTAAACCTGAAGCCTGCCCTGCACCTCCAACACTTTCACATTGACCAGATCGCGATCTTCGACGTTGAGCTCGGCGATCTCGACCCGCAGCTCGCGCGTCTCTCCATTGCCGGCGATGTCCGTCGAATCCCCACTGCCCGAAGCCAGCCAGGCCTTGACTTTGTGGCGCACACTGAAGAGGCCGACCAGTGCGAGCAGCAACACGATGAGGAACGCGATCAGCCGTTTGGAGCCTCCATTGGGCACCGTCACCCGTCCCGACACCTGCCGCTCGCTCGGTCCCTGTGGAGCCAGATAGGTCATCGCGATCGGGCCGACCTGCACCACGTCGCCGTCGCAGAGCAGGTGGCGCACAACGGGTTGGTTGTTGACCATGGTTCCATTCAGGCTGCCGAGATCGACGAGCACGTGACCCCCATCTTGCGGATCGAAGCGGAAGTGGTGGCGCGAGAACTGCATGTGGTCGAGGGCGAGGGTGTTGTCTTCCGAACGGCCCACCGTGAAGCTGGCACCGAGCACGAGATTCTTGATCAGCCGGCCATTCTCTTCGACCCGCAGCTTTGCCTGGGCCGGAGGCGGCTTATAGCTTCCCGAGCCCGTGGGTACGGGGATGGTGGGATCAGAGCTGCGCTGCTGAGTCCTGTTGGCTTCCCAATCCTCGAGCCAGCTGTCAGAGCTGGGGGGGGCGCTCGGGGGACGGAACTCGGTCTCATCTTCTGCGTCGGGGTGCAGCAACACCTCGCGGGCGCGGGTGAGCTGCTCAAGAGTCTGCCAGCATTGCGTGCGCAAGGCCTCAGTGGGGGCCTCGCGGCCCCACTTCTGCAGCTCTTCCCACTTCTGTCGGTACGCGATCTCGACTTCGCGCGGAGTGGCACCTTCCGGCACACCCAACAGGTTCAGGGCCGTCACATAGTCCATGGGTTCCTCGGCGCCGAGAGCGCGGACTTCGCGGGCCGCGTTTTGAACTTTGCCTCCAGCTTAGCGTACATTGATAGTCGATGAGAGGGGGATTGCGCAAGGCCGCCCAGCGTCGGGTTTTCGGCCCGGCTTGAAGTCACAGCCCGGCCACTCGATCGCGCCTCCCCCGCAGAGGAGACTGCCATGCTACGTGCAACGTTGACCCTGATGCTGACGACTGGCTTGCTGTTCAGCCAGCAAGAGCCCCGCGAAGAGAAGGGACTCGAAGGTTTCGGCATCGATCCGGCAGACGTCAACCGAGCCATCGAGCGGGGTAGCACCTACCTCTGGCAGATGTTGCTGGATGGTGAGCTGCAGGGAAATCCTGCCCTGTTGGGCAACCGCGAAGAGCACCTGATCGCCGCTCTGGCGCTGGTCCATGCGGGCATGCACGAACGTGAGCCGCTCTGCGACGCGGCGATCCGTGGGCTGATCGAGGGCAGCCGGGTCCGCGCGCGGACCTACGAGTTGGCCGTTCTGGCGATGTTGGTGGATGCCTACGATGATCAGGAGCTGTTAGCGCTCCTGCCGCGGCTGGCGCGCAGTCTGGTCGAGTCACAAGGTGAGGATGGCAGCTGGACCTACAACACCCCCGACTTCTGGCTCGATCCCAGCCGGCACAGCGAGCCGAAGCTGGAAGCCGAGCAGCGCTGGTCGCTGCTTTCGAGCGGCGGCACCGGGAACGGTGACAACTCCTGTGCCCAGTTTGCGGTCTTGGGGATGCGGGCAGCCGAGCGCCACGGGCACGCGTTGCCCGCGGTGACCTGGCAGCGCGTGCGGCAGTTGTTCAGCGCGCGGCAACAGGCCGATGGAGGCTGGGGGTATAAGGACGACGCGTCTTACGGCAGCATGAGCTGCGCGGGCATCTGCAGTCTGGCCATCGCCGATTGGGCACTGGCAGAGGCCGCAGGCCAGGCTGCCCGGGACCGCGCGCTGAGCTGGTTGGACGCACGCCTTGATGTGCATGAGCACACAGGCTCCCCCGGTCTCTGGCATTACTACTATCTGTACAGCATTGAGCGCGTAGGGCAGTTGCTGGGCAGCCCGTTCATCGGTAGTCACGAGTGGTATCCGCTGGGTGTAGGCTGGTTGCTTGGCGAGCAGGGGGGCGACGGCCGCTGGCAGGGAGAAGGACCTGAAGAGGACCCGGTACTGGCGACCAGTTTCGCGCTGCTCTTCCTGACCCGCGCCACCGAAACCCTGGCCGAACCAGAACCTCGCACAGGTTCGCTGTTGACGGTTCCGGTGTTCCCGTTTGAGGTACTCGATCAGGAAGGGAATCAAGTTGCGGCAGGCATCGTCGGCGAGACGGTCGAGCTGCCCAAAGGCTGGTACACCGTCAAGGTGCACCACGGCAGCCAGGTGTTTGTGCGTGAGCTGCAGGTGGACGGCCGCCTCAATACCATCGAGTTCGCCCCTGGCGGCGGGGACTGAGCCAGATACCTGCCCGAATCCGTCACCAGTTTCTGCGGCGGCTCCGCCTGACCGGCGCATTCGGCCTCTCGCTGCTCGAAGCAGCACGCCCGCACTCCTGGCCCGCATTCTCGCTGCCATCCGGGTCTTCGCTGCGAACCTGCCGAGAAAATCGACCCGAGAAGTCATGCGCTCGCGACCCGGATCGCTTAAGCTGGCGGCAGTCTCGCTGTGTGCTTTGGGGATGGGTGGTTTGTGCCCTGCGCGCAGGGCAGGGGCAGGCAACTCGAAGCAGGAGAGTGGCACGTGAACGCAAGCCCGGTAGCAGCTGAGGTCATCGAAGGCTGGGAAGGCCGTCAGCTGCTGGGAATCTCCATCGGTGCGCGCCTGTTTGGTGACGACCAGAGCTCGCTCTACCGGGCGTGGGAGACGAGCAGCAACCGTCCTCTGCGCCTCAGGATCCAACCCAGCGAGCCCGAGGCGGCCTCGGCAGCTGAGCGCCTTGCAAGCGTCCAGCATACCCATCTCTACCCAGTGCATCGCAGCTTCGAGCATGGCGGCGAGCTCTTCGTCGCGGGACCAGAGCTGCCTGGCAGCAGCTTTGAGCGCTTTGCCAGCAGTCACGGGGGTTGCGGAGAGGCCGTGGCACGCACGCTGTTGAGCGGAGCGGCCCAGGGTTGGTGGGCGGCCTCAGTGCACGGCTGTCGGGCGCGCATCGGCAGAGCCAGCCTGTTTGTCGAACAATCCGGCCGCCTCCGCTTCGATCCGTTTGGACTCGGAGCCGGGGGCCGTCTGGTCTCATTTGCGCCCCAACCCGAGGCTGCTCAGCTGCAAACCCTTGCTCGACTGGTCGCCGGGCTGCTGCTGGACCGACCCCGGATTGCCGCGTCCGAGCCCCTCCACGAGCTGCTCGTTGCAGGCAGCCTCAAGCTCGACCCGGCCTTGCTCGGTCTGCTCGTGGGACTCTCCGAGCGTGCTCCCCACCTGAATGCGCAGTCCCTGGTTGAGGCGCTCAAGCCGCGCTCAAGCCGCGCCCCGACTACGGTTCGGCCGTCCAACGCGGCGCGCACGAGTCGGTTGACAGGATTCCTGGCGGTGCTCCTGTTGGCGGGCGTGGCGGCGGCCCTTGTGGTTCGCGCACGTTGGCCAGAGACCTCCACGCGGCGTCAGGCCCCCCCGCCTTCCTCCACGCCGCCAGCCAGCACACCGCTGGAGCCGCTGACCCAAGCGGCTAGACCGGCGATCCAGGGGGCACCCGTAGAACCCGCGCGGACGGCGGCCGTGCCGTTGGCTGCCGAGAACGGCGGCCGTATACTGGAGTTGTTGGTGCTTGCTGGCGCGAGGGTGGAAGCCGGCGCGCCGCTCGCGATCTTGACCTCGGCCAGCAATGAGCAGCCCCGCGACGCTGAGCTCTCGGTGCTCGAGATGCGCCTCCAAGCGATCGTGCCCGAGATGGAGGGGGCGGAAGCTGAGCAGACGCGCCGCAGCCAGGCGCACAATGAGGCCGGGCGTTGGGCGACTCTTGCGGCTGAGCTGCGCGCGCTGCAACTGGAGCAGCTCGCAGAGCTCGAGCTGCATCTCCTCGAAGTCGAGTCCGGCGCGCCTCTGCAGGGCTACAGCTCCGTCGATGCTCTGCGTCAGGCCTACCGCCAGGCCGACAGTGAAGCGGAGCGGCTGCGCAGCACCGCGACGCGCGCGACCGAAGAGCGAGACACAGCCAGGCGCCAGCTCGAGGCCGCACAGCGCAACCTGGCGGCATTGCGTATGGAGCTCGAGTTTCTCGACCTGAGTGTCGCGGAACGACGGGCTGCGGCGGCCTCCGAGCGAGTGGCCCAGCATAGCTATCTGTTGGCACCCGCCCGCGGCACCGTCATCGAGATCCTCGTGCGCGAGGGAGATGCTCTGCAACCGGGTGACGCTGTCCTTCTCTGGCAAGCCTCACCCTGATCCGTGCAGCTCGCGGTGGCTGAAGCCGCGCTCCCCCCGGGAGAAAGGACCGACGGTGTCGCCGGAGCCGCGCAAGACCCACTTGCTCGTCAACAGGCCTTCGACACCCACCGGGCCCCGCGCGTGGATACGGCCGGTGCTGATGCCGACCTCTGCGCCGAGTCCAAAGCGCCAGCCGTCGGCAAAGCGGGTGCTGGCGTTGGCAAATACACAGGCGGCGTCGACGCGTGCCAGAAACTCCTCGATCAGCTCTGGATCCTCGCTGACGATGGCCTCGGTATGACCGCTACCCCAGCGATGGATGTGGTCGATCGCAGCATCGAGGTCTGCAACCAGCTCGACGGCGCAAGCCAGATCGCTGTATTCGTGATGCAGCGAGGATGCGGCCGGCAGGCCCAGAGCCGCGCAAGCGCGGGGGCCGCCGAACAGCTGCACCCCCGCCTGACGCAACGCTTCGAGCAGCCTGGTTGCCGTATCGTCGGCCACCAGCGCTTCATGCAGGAGCACGGTCTCGACGGCGTTGCAGGCGGCGGGATAGTCGGTCTTGGCGTCGAGCAGGATCTGCCGCGCCTGGCTGAAGTTGGCTGTCCGGTCGACATAGATGTGGCAGATGCCTTCGGCGTGCCCCAGCACGGGAATGCGCGTGCCGTCTTGGATCGCCCGGACCATCGCCCCCGATCCGCGCGGGATTACGACGTCGATCAACCCGTCGAGGGCGAGCAGCTCTCCCACGTCGTCTCGCGACTCCGCCAGCGTCAACACGGCCTCGGGAACCTCTCCCGCCAGGGCCTGGCAGATCGTGCTGTGCAGCACCTGGTTCGAGCGGGCAGCCTCACGGCCTCCTTTGAGGATCAGACCGTTGCCGCTGCGCAGCGCCAGGGCGGCCACCTGCGGAAGCGCGTCGGGGCGTGCCTCAAAGACGACCAGCAACACCCCCAGAGGAACGCTCAGTTGCTGCAGCACCAGGCCTTCGGCCAATTCGCGCCGGGCCAGCTCACGACCGAGTGGCTCCGGCTGCGCAGCGATCGCACGGATACCGCCTGCGAGCGTCTGCAGCTTTCCGGGGCTCAACTGCAAGCGTGCGGCCAGGGCCGCGGACATCCGCCCTTCCCGCACCGCCTGGGCCCCTTCGGCGACATCGAGCTGGTTGGCAGCCAGGATGGCGGGTTGGTTCTCGAGCAGCGCGTCGGCCACCTGCTCGAGCAGGCCGCGGCGTCGCGCGCTGGTCAGCCCCGCCAACCTGCGCCCGGCTTGGCGGGTGGCGCGCGCACGCGCTTTCCAGTCCCTCTTGGGATTCAACATCCTGGCAAGGCCTCCCCAAGGATCACGACATCGTCACGGTGCAGCAGAGCGGGCTGCCGGCCGGTCAGTTTCCCCAGGCTGGCGCGCAGCTCTGAGCCCCCCTGCCGACAGATGCCGCGGGCGAACTCCAGACCCTGCTCGTCGAGCACGGCCACCACGGACCCACTGGGGAACTCTCCAGCTACGCGGGCCACACCCTTGGCAAGCAGGCTCGCCTGGCGGAGCACGAGGGCGTCCCGAGCCCCCTGATTCACCCACAGCCTGCCGACGGGACGGGTGGCAAAAGCCAGCCAGCGGCGGCGTTTGCTCAAGCGCTTATGGACAGGAAAAACGGTGCCCACGTCGTCTCCTGCGCAGAGCTTGTGCAACACCCCCATGTCCCGCCCGTCGGCGATGGCCACCACCACACCCGCACCGGCGGCCATGCGCGCGGCTCCGATCTTGGCGGCCATGCCTCCCCGCCCGAGCTTCCCGGCCTCGCCCAGCTCGACGTCCACCCCTGACCGCAAGAGCGGAAGCCGCTGTGCACCGGGCGTACCTGGAGGCGCACTGAGCACGCCCTCGACATCGCTGAGCAGGAACAAAGCGTCGGCGTCGGTGCCCGCGGCCACCAGCGCCGAGAGGCGGTCGTTGTCGCCAAAGACCTGCTTCGGACCTGTGGCCAGCTCGGCGATCGAGACCGTGTCATTCTCATTGATGATCGGCAGCGCCCCCAGGCCGAGCAGACGTTCGAGGGTGTCTGCCAGATGCAGGTAGCGATGCCTGGCCAGGAAGTCTTCCTCTGTCAACAACACCTGCGCACAGGTCATGCCCAGGCGGGCGCAGAGATTGTCGTAGAGCGCCATCAGCGCGCCCTGCCCTGCCGCTGCACACGCCTGCCGGTCGACGATGCTCTCGGGAGGCCCGCGCAGTCCGAGCCGCTCCCGCCCCAACCCGACGGCACCGGAGCTGACCAGGCAGACCTGACGCCCATCCTCGCGTAGTCGATGGATGGCTTCGACCAGGCTTCCGAGACGGCCTAGAGCCAGCGCTCCATCGGGCCGGGAGACCAACGCGGTCCCCACCTTGATGATCAGCCGGCGCGCGTTCTTGAGCAATGGGCGTGGGTCGGCCACAGCGAACCTCGTCGCAGCGAAGGCACTCATCCTAACAACAGCCCGTCCCGCAGCAAGTGCCAGCGGCGAGAGCCGACTGCCCGTGGGCTCACTCGGGAAGCAGTTGTATGCCCGTGAGCTCTTCAACATCCTCCAGATCCTGGTGTCCCAGGTCATGCCAGGCGCTCGCCTCGACATAGTCGTCGATGTACTCCTGTCGCCAGATCCAGACCCGCACGCTGTCGATCTCCCCATCGGCGCCCAGGAAGCACACCAGCTTGAAGAAGCCGTTGGGAATGCGCACGCGGGCAGGACCTTCCGCATCGAGCGGAATCCAGGCCTGCGGCAGCTCAGCGTCAAAGATGGAGCCGGTGAAGACCAGGGCCGCATCGTCGTCCGCTTCGCTCTGGGCACTGACCAGCTCCCGGATCTCGTACTCCATGATCTTCCACGCCCCCCGATTCAGCGATTCGAGCTGGGGGGCCGCGTTGGTCATGATGTAGGTGGCGACTTCACTGGCCACATCGCCCATGTCGGCGTGTGGAACCATGTGGCCACGATCAAAGGGGCCCTGTGGCTCATGGCGGCTGGTCAGATAGTCATCCGTGTGCACCTGCAGCCACGGGGGCAAGCGCGTCTCGCTGCGCCAGTGCATCGCGCGTGATTCGTTCAAGAACGCGTGTTCGCGCAGCCGGTGCACCGTCAGCGCCGGCACACGTGTGGCAGGGTCGAACCAGACGGCAAACGGACCATAGTCGAAAAAGACCGTAGTAGACTCACTCGCGACTGAGGGTACAAGTGCCAGCGTTTCCCAGTCGTCCCCGACCTCACGGCCGGAGAGACGCGTCTGCCGATTTCCGAAGTCGAGGCTGTCGGCAGATATGCTGCTGGGGCCGAACAGGGCCGCGGGCATCAGGCTTCCCAGAACGAGGATCAGCAGGCAAGCCAGACAAAATCGCAGCATTGCCACCTTTGCACGGCCTGCTCGGTGCCGTATGTTAGGGTTCCTGATAAGAAAACTGGCCGGAGAGCCCCGAAGCCAGACGTTGCGCCCGACGGACCGATCGGCGTGGGCGTCGCTGGATTCGGGAGGTAGACAGACCATATTCCGGATGCTCCAGGAGACCTGCCATGTTCCGCAAGTCGATTGCCCTTTCGGCCATCTTCCTCTTTTATTGTTCGGTTGGCGAGGCCCAGGACGGCCAGCTCGGCGAAACGCCGTTCACCGTTCAGGGCGAGCTGGGCTACGGCAAAGCTTCCTCGGGACGGCTCTACGGCGCGAAAACCCATCACGGCTGGCTGTTCGAAGGCCGCGAAGCTGCCGAGTTGACGGTCCGCGCTTCGGATGGATTCACCGTGTCTCTGGCCGGTCCCGAAGATCGCTGGGGTTCCTATGGGACGCAGCCCCTGACCCAGACCGAGGCGGGAGAGCTGAGCTTTCAGTTGCCGGAGGATGGACGTTATCTGGTTCTGATCGGGGCCAAGCTGGGCTCGTACGAGCTCGAGCTCGCCGCCGACCAGCAACCCGACGCCAGGCTGCGCCTCAACATGGTCGAACCTGCGGGGCTCGAAGCCGCCGGAATCGACATCGATGACCTGGCGAGCGAGATCAAGGCTCGTGGACTGTGCCACGACCTGGCAAGGATCGACGCAGACCCCGAACGTTTTTCGCTGACCAG
Source organism: Planctomycetota bacterium (assembly GCA_029260765.1). Lineage (GTDB taxonomy): Bacteria > Planctomycetota > J058 > JAJDCP01 > JAJDCP01 > JAJDCP01. The sequence goes on along the minus strand of JAJDCP010000175.1, from coordinate 145,969 downwards.
CCACCGGGTCTTCTTCAGTCCCAAGACCGGGGAAGCAGCCTGGGGGTGGTCGCCCGAAGCGCGCGCTCGCCGGGTGTTCGTGCGCGAGAAGAGCGGCCCCAAGGTGCGCTGGGAGCCGGGCAACCTGGCCGCGCCGGTGGTCGATCTGTTCCGTCGGGCCGAGGAGCGTATCGAGGTCGCGATGTACGGGCTGGGCTTGAACAGTGAGGAAGGTGAGGCGCTGCTCGATGCAGCCGCGCGCGGTGTGCAGATCCGGGTCTACCTCGACGTCGCCTCGCGCAGCTCGAACAAGATCCCCTACGGAGCAGCCACCATCCTGCAATTGATGGAAGTACCGAATGTCGAAGTGCGCGTGCCGTCACGCACTTCCCGGGTGCAGCACATGAAGTTTGGAATCATCGACGGACTGCACGCTTTCGCGGGCTCGGCAAATATCGGCACCAGTTCCAAGAGCCGCTACACCGAAGACCGGTTCATCTTTATGCACAGCCCCGAGGCCGCAGCGCAGCTGTCTACGGAGTGGCGGCGTGTCTGGGATGACCAGAGCCAGCCTGCTGAAGCCGTGCGCAAACTGTTGACGGGGGAATAGCCATGCGTCGTTCGGTACTGATTGCTCTAGCCCTCTGTCTGAGCCTGGCGCAGGCACGCGTGCGCTTCTTCTTCACTTCTAATGGAGACGACCTCGCGGCAGAGATCATCACGACGATGCGCCACGCGGAGCAGCGCATCCAGGCGGGACGTCCGGCGTCGATAGACATCTCGATGTTCCAGTTCTCGCACCAGGGTCTGGCCGAAGAGCTGGCCAGGCTAGCCGTAGAGAACCCCGAGCTACGCATACGGTTGATCCTGGACCTGTCCGAGATCGCGGGCAGCGGCCGGGGCGCGGGTCCTTGGTTGGAGGCGATCAAGAACCACAAGTGGAATGACGCAGCCATCAACCGTCTGGGCCGAAGCTCCGCCAAAGTCGAAGCCCGCGCCGCCTATCGCGATGAGCTCAAGGCTACCTACGGCAAGGCCGACTTCTCCAATCTCGAAGTCAAGTACAAGTGGTACCCCGAGGCGTACATCTGGGACAGCGAGGGGCGGCGGCCCCGGCTCGAGCACCGGCTCAGCCTGCTCCTGCACCACAAGGCGTGCATCGTCAACGGACAGGAGTTGATCGCTGGCAGCTTCAACTGGAGCCCGCAGGCGGCCAAGGACAACTACGAGCACATCATGATCTTCTCTGGGAGCGAGGAACGGCCGGTCGTCGAAGCCTGGCAGCAGGAGTTCGATGCGATGTGGGCCGACGACGAGAACTTCAAGCATGCCGAAGAAGCGCGTGAGCTGCGCAAGGCGTTGTTGAGGCAGCTTGCCGACGACAACAACTGAGCTGCGTTGGGTGGTGGCCAGGTGGTCCCGTTGGGGATTTAACGCAAAGGCGCAAAGGCGCGAGGCGTCTTCCGACGTCGGCTCGGCGTGAAGCAACCTTCAGAGTCCGTTCACAACTCTGTGGATCCCGTCCTCGACCAGTCGCTGGCCGAAGTTCATGACAAGCGCAAGCTTCAAACCCAAGAGTCGCAGGTAGGTGCGAGCCTGGGCCTCGAAGATGGGGTTGTGGACGAGGGTTGCTTTGCACTCGACGACGATCCGATCAGCGACGAGCAAGTCAGAGCAAAGGTCTGATGCGAGCCGTTTTCCCTTGTACACAACGGGGACTCTGCACTGGCGTTCGACCTTCAGTCCTCGCAACATGAGCTCATAGACGAGGGCTTCTTCGTAGACACTCTCCAACAGCCCGGGCCCAGCAAGGGATCGGTGCACAGCGATCGCGGCACTGGCGATGAGCCTGCTGATCTCGTTCTCGTTCAAATCTCCCCTCCTCCCTGCGCCTTTGCGCCTTTGCGTTAAGGATTCTTCAGGCTGAAGCCACACTCAACGCATCAGCCGATCAAACGGCAACTCTCGAAAGCGTCCTTGGACCACCTGCCCGCAACGCCGCAGCTTGTAGCTCCCGCCGTCCGCCTCCAACGCGAAGCGCACGCAGGGTCCGTCTCGAATCTGTGCTTCGACCACCGAACACCCTTCGATCTCCTCGAGCTGTCGCCAGTCGCTGACCTCGCAGGGGGATGATGGTGGCGGAGCGGCGGCGCCCGGAACGGCGAGCACACGGCCCAGCTGGGTGCTCAGTGCACGTTGAACCGAAGCCCGCAGGTAGGCGGCAAGCGCATGCCGGAACGGCAGCAACTCGAGCAGCAAGAAGCGCGCGAGAGCGCCTGCGCCTCCGCTGGGTTGTGCGGGCTCGGGCGGATAGGCGGGCTGCTCGACGAGCGCCGGAGGCTGCCACGTCCGCCACTGCCGTTCATCATTGGGGCTGCGCGGTAGCGAGGTCGCGATGCTGATGATCTTCCAGCGGGCGTCGTCGCCGGGCTCCAGTTCGAAACGCAACAGCTGGTCCCAGCCTTCGATGACGACATTGTCTTCCCCATAGCGCATATGGCTGCGTTCGACGTAGACCAGCAAACCACCCTGGTCGAGGCTTTCGAAGGCGCCGATTCGTGCCGGGAGGACATCGTTTCGTACGGTCATGGCCGCGTGCTGGAGCCCGGCCTCGGGTCCGGGATGGGGCGCGGCGAAACAACTCTCGTACCAGGGCTGCATCGCAGCGTGCAGGTGGTCGTGCAGTTGAGCCCGAACGCTGGCTCGGCCGCGTTCTTCTGCCGCAAGGACGCCGAGCCACCAGCCTACGACAGCACGTGGCGAACCTGCATCGAGTGGAAAGTCGGGCTGCAGCTCGATCTTCAACTCACGGGCGTGGTGTCCCTTGATCTGCCAGGAGAACTGCGGTTCCTGGCCTCCGAGTTGCCCGAGTAGCAGAACCCACAGGATTCCCACGCTCCGCATCGCATCCCTCCCCGATCAGAATCTGGTCGAGAGAGAGCATCTTGCGTGCCAGCTATCCTGGCAGTCTGCTAAGTGGCGTGCAGCAGTGATCCAGGCGGTGTTGGCGGGCGACGGAGCGCGCCTGCATGTCTGGGCTTGCCAGACAGTGTCAGGGCGTGCACACAAATTCAGGAATCCCCTTTAGACACCCGATCTCCGCCCTGGCGCGCCTCGAACATCGTCCGCAGACGGCGCCCGGCGATCTGCAGAGGCTCGGGGGAGCGCCAGGTCTTTGCCAACAGCTGAGCCCCTTCCAGCGTTGCCAGAACCAGGAACGCCCACTCGCGGGCAGCCTCGGCATCGTCCACGTGGGGCTCGAACAGCCGGCACAGGAGGTCTATGTAGGTCTGATAGTTGGTGAGACAGGCCTCCTGGAGACGATCGGAGAACGGAGCCTCTTCGAGCGCGACCGTGGCCGCGGGACAGCCGTGTTCGTATCCGGAGCCCTCGAGCTCTGCAGCCATGATTGCGGCCACCTGCTCGAGCACCTCCCCTGGGCCACGTTGGAGATCGAGCCCCGCGAAACGAGCCGCGATGGCCGAGCAGCCGGAGTGGATCGCTTCAGCGGCGAGCTCTTCTTTGCCCCCCGGAAAGTGGAAATACAGGGAGCCTCGGGGCGAGCCACTCTCCTGCAGCACCTGCTTGAGTCCGGTGCCGTGGTAGCCCTTGCGGCGAAGCAGCGCGCGCATGGTCTCAATCAAACGTGCTTTGGCATTGCTGGGTGGCATCGGATCCTCATCTGGAGCCTGCGGCGACGGTTTCCTGCTTGCGGTCCACCAATTGGTCTGCCTCGCTGCGTCGTACGGGAAGGTTCTTGAACAGACCAGAGAAGAACGCGCGCCAGCGACTCAGGCGCGGATCAGGCGCCTGGCCGCGCGCCATGCGTCCGATCTGCAGACCATACCAGGTACTTTCAACAATGGCGTCGACCATCTTCATGCCGCTGGCCAGGTTGATCTCCAGGGCCTGGCTGCTGCTGCCAGCCAGCAAGCGCCGAGAAAGATCGGGCTCGACAGCCAGGGGCCGGGCGATCCCCACCAGGTCGATGGCTCCCGAGTCGAGGGCCCTGTCCATGAACGCTCGGCTGCGCATGCCTCCGGTCAACAGCAGGGGCATGCGGGCCCGTGCCCTGACTGCCTCGGCGTAGTCGAAGAAGTACGCCTCACGGGCCTGCGTGCTGCTGGCGGCCTGCGCATTCTTGCTCCGCCACATCTCGGTACGTTCGTAGGTTCCCCCCGAGATCTCGAGCAGATCGAGGCGCTCCTCATTCAACGCTTCAACAACGCGCATCGAGTCTTCCTGGCTGAGTCCCCCGCGCTGGAAGTCCGCCGAGTTGAGCTTGAGGCCGACGGCGAAGTCTTCAGACACCGCATTCCGCACCGCACGCACGACGCCGAGCAGGAATGCCATGCGGCCCTCGATGCTTCCTCCCCAGCGGTCGTCACGTTGGTTGCTGAGGGGAGACAAGAACTGGCTGATCAGATAGCCGTGAGCGCCATGGATCTGGACCCCATCAAAACCCGCCTGTTCGGCGACCGCCGCAGTCCGTCCGAAGCGTTCGATCACGTCCAGGATTTCGGGCTCTGTCAGCGCACGAGGCGCGGCGAACAGGCCGGCGAAACCCTTGAGAGCGACCGCAGACGGCGCGACGGGACGGCGGGTCACGACCTTGGGAGTCTGACGCCCGGGATGATTGATCTGCATCCACACGCGTGCCCCATTCTCACGGGCGGCTGTGGCCCAGCCTCGGAGCTTATCGAGATGCTGCGCGTCCTCGGCGACGACGTTGCGACGTTCGGTGCGGGCGCGGGTGTCGACCATCACGTTGCCCGTAATCAGAAGCCCGGTTCCGCCCTCTGCCCACGTGCGGTACAGGGTCTGTAGACCCGAGCTCGGGGCGTTTTCGGCATCGCCTAGTTGCTCGCTCATCGCGGACTTGACGATGCGGTTCTTCAGCACCTGACCATTGGGCAGCGTAAACGGGCTCTCGATGGTGGTCATGCTCAGCTCTCCCACTGCGCAAAGGAAATACAGGACCGGTTGCGCAGAGTATGATGACCGGTCTACAGAAAGAATAGACCGAACGGTCTACATAGTGCAAGGCCGCGATGGAGTTTTTCTTTTCGCACACACAGATGACATGGAGAGCAGGAGACGGGTCAGTCGCCACGCAGCTTGCGCGTCATGCGGCGTGCGCGCGTCACGCGGTTGCCACCGGTGCGCTGCCCGATGCTCAACGCTTCTTTGACCTTGTGGATCAGCCCGACGGCCGACTGGCGGAACTGCGCGACACCGATCGAGACGGTCACCCCGAGCGATTCGCCTTCGACCTCGATCGGGTGTTGGGCGACAATCCGACAGAAGCGCTCCGCGCAATTCACCGCGTGGGAGACCTCGGTCTGCGGCAACACCACCAACATGGTCGTGTTCCTGTAGTGCAGTGCGAGGTCCTGGGAACGAACAAAAGACAGCAACAACTTCCCCACCACAACGCGCGCGCAGTCGCTGGCGGCCTGGCCGAACTTCTCTTCGATCTCGGAAAAATAGTCGATATCCAGCATGAAGACGCTCAGCGGGCGCTTGTAACGCAGCGAAAACTTGATCTCCTGCGTCAGGATGGCTTCGATGCTGTCAGGCTCGAACAGCCCGGTGCGGGGGTCGCGACGGGCCATCTGGTAGATGCTCTCGTGGTGCGCCACATCTTCGCCACCGGAGATCACTTTGAACAAGGTCGAGCCGACCTGCAGCTTGTCGCCGGGATAAAGCCGGCGCCCGGGACAGACACGGTTGTTGACCAGGGTGCCATTGCGGCTGTTCAGGTCTTCCATGGCGAGATTGCCATTTTCGTAGTAGACCCGTGCATGAGCCCGGCTGGTGCCGTCTCCCGAGTTCCCGACTTTCAGATCGCAGGACGTCGAGCGGCCAATCACCAGTCCCTTGTCAGGCACAACGATCTTGCGGCCCGGAGACTCCCCGTCCAGCACGATCAGCCCGCGAGCGCGGCTGGTGTCGGCGTTCTCTGTGTCGAACAGGGGCCGTGTCTTCTGCTCGCGGTACTGCTCGCGCATCTGCTGCGCTTGCGCGGTAGCGCGCACTTCCTGCAGGCTCAGCGACATCGTATCGACGTGCGAGTCGCTCTGCTCGTCTATCTCACGGTCTTCATCGGCCATTCGGAAAACCTTCCTTCCCCCCAGTCTAACGCCGTCAGGTCTTGGTTCAAGCCAAGGACCGCCATCGGTATGAACGATCGTACGGGCGAGGCCGCACGTCCCTTTGTAGCGAGCGGCGCTCAAGGCTGGTCGAGCGACTCAGCCACATCCTCATACCACAGCTGCGCCTGTGCGACCTGGCGGGCGATGTCTGCGTCGATGCGTTCAGCCCGGACTGCGCCGTACTCGAACGGATCTTCCTGGAGCCCGGCCGAAATCCGCTCGATGGCCCGCAATGCTGCGTCGTCGACCCTCTGCCAGGTCGAAACCCGAAAGACCAGGGTCTCTGCAGGCCGATCGAGGCGTGGTGCTCCCAACAGACTATAGGTGTCCGCGCGGCGGTCTTCGAGCAGTCGCATCACCGCAGGGAGTGCCGCAAGATGCCGCAGGCGCCCCAGGCCGGTTGCGGCTTGCGAAACCACATGCGGATGCGGATCAGCCAACATGGCTGAGAGCCGCTGTGCTACCAATTCCCGCGTGGCGCTGTCGGCGACCAGTTGAGACACAATGGCAGCCGCGGACCCGCGCACGCCGGGGTCGGAGTGCTCAAGCAGAGCCAGGCAGGCCTGTTCGACGGCGGTGCGGTCTTCGAGAGCGTACGTGCGGCCGGACAGTCCCCGCAAGACTGTGGCCACCACCGTCACTTCAGGATCTTGTAGCGCTTCTGCAAGTACCTGGCCTGTGGCCGAGCCACGATTGGGGCCGAGCCCAAGCACCAGGGACTCGTAGGCCGCCAGCCGCACCCCAGGCCGGCTGTCTTTGGTCAGTAGCTGTAGAGTCTCTTCGAGCCGCTCATCGCGCGCTCCTCTCGAGCGGGCCGCTGCAGCTGTCTGCAAGGCCGCAGCCTGAACCCGTTCGTCCGTGCTCTGCAACAGAGGCACCACGGCATCGACCTGGGGTTCGTCACCCCAACAGCGAGGAAGCTCGCGTAGGGCCGCAAGAACCAGGCCTGTGTCAGGCAGTGTCGCCAGGATTGCCGAAAGCTGATGGCACAGGGCCGGGTCGCGCAAGAGCTCGGCGGGCAAAGGGCCCGCACGCAGCCTTTCAGCCAACTGGGCGAGGCTCTGCTGGCGAGCTTCCGAGTCCGGGTCTTCGGGAGGTTTCGTATCCCCGCAACCCAAACAGAACAAGACGAGGAACGCGACATTCAGGGCGGGCTTCATCCGGTATCCTCACGAGTCCATCGAAAGTGGGCGACGCTGCCGCCGCAGGAACTGTAGCGGAAATTGTGCGCGGAGACACTATTGGCCCGGCCGGAGGCCCTCCGATGCAGCCTGCGGTCAACACTCACTTGCGCCTTCGTGTACGATAGGGATGGGTGGAGCAAACAGGGGGGAGAGGTCCTGGGCAGACGTCTCGAGGGAATCTGTGTGCTGGTCGCAGCACCCGACCGGTTGTTCCGCCAGCAGGTCCGTCTCAACTTGATGCGCGCAGACCTCGGCTGCAAGCTGGAGGAGGCGGGCAGCCTGGCAGGCATCCTGTCCGTCGCCGGAACCCTGCGCATCGACTGTGTCTTGCTCGGCCGCAACCTGTGCGAAACGGATGCTGATTCCACCGCTGTCATGCCAGTCGAGCTGTTCGCGACTCTACGCGTGCGACTTCCTCGTGTGCCCCTGCTGGTGCTGACGCCCGACGAGGAAGGGCCCTTCTGGCTCGACGCGGGTGCCGACGACATCCTGCCAGAGCGCGATGCCGGTGGCCTGCTGCTCGGCAGAATCATGCCGTACGCTATCCAACTCGCGCGTTTGCAAAAGCGCCTCGACCGCACACATGCCCGGCTCGACGCCCAACAAGACGTAGACCCGCTGACCAACTTGCTCAATCGCCGCGGCCTGGGCAAAGCCTTGGAGTGGGAGCTCGATGTCGCACGCAAGCAGGGCCATCCGCCCCCCACTGCTCTGCTGCTCGATTGCCACAATTTGCGTTGGTTCAACGAGTCCTTCGGGTACGCCACCGGCGACCAGCTGTTACACAAGATCGCTGCCGGACTGCGTGGGTTGCAACGCACTGGGGCCGTGCTGGCACGCCTGGGAGGAGGGCAGTTCCTGATGCTGCTGCCGAGCACCACGGTCGCCGATGCCGCCGAGATCGGACGGAGCCTGGCGACGGATATCCGTACGTTGCAGCTGCGAAGGAGCGGCAGCACGCCCGTGGCGTTGCGCGTTGCGGTTGCAGAGATCCCCCTCCATGGCCGTGGTTTGCGCGGCCTGGTCGATAGCTTCCATCTGGCCATCTCGCTGCGCGACGCAAAGGCTCTCGAAGATGTCGTGGTCGTCGGAACAGCGGGCAAGGCACGACTCAAGGCGATGGCACGTTGGAAGGCGACCCTGCGATCAGGGAATGTCTTGCGTGTGCTGCGGCAGGCGGCCTTCGACCTGCGGGATCGGCGTTGTGCCTTCTACGAGCTACTGGTACGCGGTCCTGAGGGCCTCGAGTCGCCGCGAGAGTTGTTCGCGATGGCCCGCGCCCTCGACATTCTCGAAGAGATCGATCTGTTGTGCCTCAAGACGTGCCTGCAGGCACACCAAGATCACCCGCAACCGCTATGTTTCCACATCAACGTGCTGCCATCGACGCTCCTCAATACCCCCATCGCACAGCTGACCGGGCTGTTGGCGGAACGTGGCGAGCACAGGATCTGTCTGGATGTTGACTGCCAACAGGTCAAGAGCAACCCGCTCGCCCTGCACGGTGTCTTCGAGGGACTGCGTCAGGCCGGCATTTTGCTGGGGCTGGACAACGTCGAGCTCGACAATGCCAGCACAGAGGCGATCCTGATCTTGCGACCACGCGCCGTCAAGACCAGCCCCGGACTGATCCGCGGGGTGTGCGAGGATGCGACCCGTAGTGTGCGCTTGAGAGAGCTGGCGAGCACGGCGGAGTCGGTCGGAGCCCACTTGGTAGCGCTTGGAGTCGAGAGCGAGGAGGAGTGCAACGTCGTCGCCGAGCTCGGCTTCCAGTACGGCCAGGGGTTCCTGTTCGAGGCGCCAAGCAGCGCCCGCGAAGAGCCGCACTGGACCGAGCGCTTCGAGCCCTGAGCATCAGCGCAGCTTCAGCTCTGGCCGGGACTTCTTCAGCCGCCGCAGAGCCGACGGCGAGACGCGGCTGCCCGCGACCTGCAGGCGACGCAACGCGGGCATCCCCGCGATCGCGGCCAGCCCCCCATCGCCGAGCCGCGTGCCGCGCAGGCTCAGGCTCTCCAGCTGGCTGAGCGCCTTCAGCGCGAGCCCGGCCTGGTCGTCGATGCGTGTCTGGCTGAGGTCCAGCTGGGCGAGGTCTGCAAGCTCGCCAAGCGCCTGCAGGCCCGCCACCCCCACCCTTGTGCCGCACAGCTGCAGCGCACGTAGCCGCGGCAACCCCGCCAGTGCAGAGCAGGTCGCGTCCGCGACGCGGTTGTCTGACAGGTCCAGTTGCAAGAGTCCGGGCAGCTGGCTCCAGACCGGGGAACTGGCGTCACTGAGCTGGCACTGTCGCACTTCGAGGTGTTGCAGCGCACAACCCGCCAGCTGTTGCAGCCCTGCATCGCCGATGCCACAGCCGTTGAGGCGCAGAAGGCGCAGCGCGGGCAGGTCTTTCAAGACGGCCAGCTCGCGAGGGCGCAAGCGCACTCCGCTGAGATCGAGCTCTTCGAGGCCGGGCAAGCGCTGGAGGGGACTGAGGTCCAGTCCTGCGTCGGCCTGCAAGCGAAGCCGCCGCAGCCCGGGCCTCGGGCCCAGTCGCTTGAGCTCCGCGTTTCCTCGCAGCTCGAGGACACCTTCGCGCGAGGGTGGACCGAAGAGCCAACGCTGCAGGAGCTCTCCCTGCTCGAGCAGAGCCGGGCCGAGCGGCGCCAGACACAGCAGGGCATCGACGCTCCAAGCGGTCTGCATCAACAGCAGCGACGGATTCAACCGCTCCAGACCCACGACAACCAGCACGCAGCCGACGCAGGACAGCCCGATCCGAGCAGGTCTCCGGGCTCCCATAAGCCGAGGAAGCACGACCAGTCCGCTCAACAGCAACCCGAAAAGCGTGAAGAACAGCCAGCTCTCAAGCTCCAACTGGAGAACCGTGGGACCACTCCACACCCACTGCTGCCAGGCGATGACAAGCGCGATGATCAGGCCGAAAGCCACGCCCAGCGGCAGAGCGGCGAGAGCATGCTTCCTGCGTTCCCGAATGCCTTGCTCGCAGAGCGCCATGCCATGGCAGAGCAGTGCGGCCCAAGAGAGCCCCAGAAGTGTAAAACTGCGCGGAGTCAGCAACATGGGGACGCTGTAGTAACCACTGAGCTGGCAGGCGAAGAAGGCGGCAGCGAGCAGAACGCTCCCCGGCAGGCCGCGCACCAGACCACGCAGCAGCGCGCCGTGGAGGGTCGTTCTGCCTTTGGGTTCCAGTTGCAGCAACAGGCGGGTGCCCCCTATCGGAGTTCCGCGAGAGGTGCGCCGAGTGGAAGCAGAAAACCCGGGGTGGAGACCCCGGGTTTTGGATGGGCGGACCCAGATTTGAACTGGGGACACAGGGATTTTCAGTCCCTTGCTCTACCAGCTGAGCTATCCGCCCGCGGCGGAGAGGATTATAGAAACTCCCCGGGCAGAAGCAAACCTGCCGGGCAAGTTTTTTTGGACCCTGGGGGGCGCAGGTTGCTCAGGCGCTGCACTCGAGCGTGCGCACGAGCTCAACATCGCGCCCGATCTGCTCGACAAGCGCGCCGCGGTCGGCAAACTGCATCTCTGCACGCAGCTTTTGCAGCAAGGCGACCTCAAGAGGCTGACCGTAGAGGTCTCCGTCGAAGTCGAGCAAGTGGATCTCGGGAATCGTGGCACGCGCGGCGGTGACTGTCGGAGCCACCCCAATGTTGCACAGCGAGCGGTAGCTCCGCCCAGCCAGGCGGGTGTACGCGAAGTAGACTCCCAAGGGCGGCAAGACCTGCTCGGTCGCCAGGTTGGCGGTCGGATAGCCCAACACGCGGCCCCTGCCGTCGCCGCGCACAACTGTACCGTACAACGCAAACGGACGACCGAGCATGGCTGCGGCCTCGTCGAGTTGCCCTCGCCGGACCGTGCGGCGGATCTCTGTACTGCTGATCTTGGACCCCTGTCGGGTCAGGAACGGCAACGCCTCGACCTCGATTCCGTGGTCACTGTGGTACGATTCGACGAACGCCGCGTTGCCTTCACGGTTCTTGCCGAAGAAGGCGTCGGGCCCCAGCACCAACCGCCGAGTGCCCAGCTGTCTGGCCAGAATGTCGTCGACGAAGCTCTGCGCAGACAGGTCCGCCAGGGCCTGCGTGAAGGACAACAACACCGTATGGTTGAGCCCCAGCTCTTCGAACAGAGCCAGCTTGTACGGGAGAGGGGTCAACAGCGCCGGAGGTGTGCCCTTGAGAATCTGCAGGGGGTGCGGGTCGAAGGTGATCGCCACCGACTCGCCCTGGCACCGTTCTGCCCAGGCCAGTACCCGCTGCAGTACCTGCACATGGCCGCGGTGTACACCGTCGAAGACTCCCAGGGTCGCGACGGGCTGCCGAAAGGAGTCGGGACGCACCAGGGCTCCGCGGTGGACCTGCATGCGCGGCTATCTCCCGACAGACTGTTTCTTCTTCTTGTGCTTGGCCCAGGCTCGTTCCATCGACTTGAGGCGGGAGCGGATCTTGGCCTTTTCGACCAAACTGGCCCGATCGATGAAGAGCATGCCATCGAGGTGATCGATCTCGTGCTGAATCGCACGGCTCAGCAGGTTGTCTGCCTCGATCACGATTTCATCACCGGCCAGATCGTAGGCATGCAGTTCGATACTCGCGTCACGCTCTACCTGGAAGTACAAGCCGGGAAAGCTCAAGCAGCCTTCTTCGGCGACTCTCTTGCCTTCGCGACGCACGATGCGCGGATTGATCAACACCCTCTCGAGCTCGGGCTTGTCGATGTCGCATTCGAGGTTCAGAATCAACACCCGCTCACTCCATCCGACCTGCGGGGCGGCCAGCCCGATGCCGCGGTCTTTGTACAGAACCTCGAACATCTGCCGGACTTTCTCCTCGAAAGCAGAGTTGATATCCTTGACGGGCGCGGCTCGCCGACGGAGACGCGGATCGGGGTATTTGAGGATTTCCATTCCTGACCTCGAAGTTGTTAACCGTGTGAAGCACTCGGCTTCCGCACTCATCAGTATACACGCGCGCTGCGGGGCTTGTCAGCTTTTCCCTGCCCGCTCGGAGGACACCGTGCCGCTCGCCGCCCCGCCGCCCGCGGCTCGAGGTCTTGCAGCGCCCGGGGCTGGAGCCCCCGTCAGCCTGTTGATGCTCACGGTGCTGCTGTTGCTATGCGCGCTGCCCTTCGCCGCGCACCAGTTGGGGCTGGCGGGCCTGGGAAGCGAACAGGCGTACCGCAAAGCCATTCTGCGCTGGGCGTTGCGTCCGGAAGTCGCCTTTGGCGAATGGTGGCGGTTGCTCAGCGCCGGATTGGTCCATGCACCGCTGCTGTCGTGGCCGGACAGCTTGCACGTGGGAAGCAACGCGCTGTTTCTTCTCTTGTTGGGACCGCTACTCGAACGCCAGCTCGGCAAGGCCCGATTTGCTGTGTCCGTTCTCTTGTGCCTGCTGGGAGGCAACCTGCTCAGCCTGGCGTGGGGCGACGAGCTGCCCGGCAGTCTCGGAGCTTCGGGCGCACTGTTCGGCTTGATCGGCGTGTTGGCAGGCCTGGTGTTGCCGCATCGTGGCTGGATCGAGGCGGCAGAGTTCCGCGCCTACCGAGGCTTCTTCCTGCTCTTTCTGGGCTTGCAGCTGCTCAGCTGGTTTCTGCTCGAGCCCTGGACCTCCGTGCGTCTCGGCCATGCTGGTCACCTGGGCGGGTTTCTGACCGGCGTTGGGCTCGGCTGGGCGTTCGCCCCGTCCGTGCTCGCCCGCCCGGGACAACGCTCGCGCCGTTGGGTGTGGGTGGCGCTGTTCTGGGGGGCACCGCTGCTCGCGTTCGCCGGCCACAGGATCTGGCGTTACCGGCAGCTATTCGACGCCCCGCCCGCACACTTCGACGACTACCATCGCATCGAGCAGGCACAGCGGGAGCCCTGCGGAGGAAGACCATGTTGAGCACCGTCGAAGGCGCGCAGGGCCCTGCAGTTCCCGAGAGGAGCCAGGCGACACTCTGGATCTCGATCCTGGTCGTGCTGGGTTCGGTGCTGCCGAAGGTGTTTGCCCGCTTCGGGCTGTTGGGTTTCAGCGCGGGCAATTACCGGCACAAGGTCTACGCGCTCGCGTTGTCGCCGCGGGCGGTGCTCGATGAACCCTGGCGCTGGTTGAGTCATATCGGGGTGCACACGCCCGTCTGGCAGCTGGCTGATATTGCCCACGTGGCGGCGGTCGTCGGTCTGTTGCAGCTCCTGGGTCCGGCGATAGAGACGCGCTTCGGCAGCCGACGCTTCAGTCTGGCGTTTCTCGGGGGACTGCTCGTCGGTGCCCTGGCCAGCTTCGCCTGGGCTCCCTACCCGGGTGTCTTGGGAGCCTGCGCAGGAGCTTTTGCGGTCAGCGGCTTGGAGCTGGGCGCCTGGTTGCGCGCACGTGGGCCCGCGCGGCCCGGTCACAGCCAGGTCTGGTCGCGTCTCGGCTACCTGGTGGCCATCTACGCGGGCCTGTGGATCTTGCTCCCCCACCATGCAGAGCTGCCCTCGGACCGCTTGGTGGCAAACCTGGCAGGGATTCTGTTGGGCACTCTGCTGGGGGCCTGCTGGCTCGGTGCGGGGTCGAGAGAGGCTGTGGGCAAGGGATCTCTGAAGGCATGGGCGGTCTGTGCCTGCTTGCTGATCCCGTTGCTGCTCGGGGCGGGCTACAGAGTCTGGCAGGCCCGCAGCCTGTTTCCCGAGCCGCCCGCAGACCCTGCCCGCTGGGCCCAGCTGCAATTCCCCCAGCGAGCCTTGCAAGCACGGCGGCTGCACGCCGAACGCACAGCGCTGGAAACCAGCACGGACGCGGCCGAGAGCCTTTTCGCCCGCTCACGCGCGATCAACGAGGAGCTGTTCGCGCTCCTCGATGCGCTGAAGGACCTCGGCAGCAGTGAGGCGACGTTCGTACACGATGGGCTCTGGCGGGACCTGGGAGGAGAGGCCGCCAGCAACGAACTGGCCGAGTTGCGCGCTCGTATCGGGACGGTCAACGACCGGCGTGCCCGCATCGAGATCGAGCTGGCGCGCGATTTCTGGGATCTGCTCTATGGCGACTTTGTCAGGTTCCTGCGCCAGCCGGGGGCGGATCTGGCGGTGCAACGCCTCGACGTCGCTGTCGTCGCCGGACTGTACTTCGGGGTCAAGGGACAGGCCGATCCGGCCTCCTTTCCCGAGGGGCTCGCTGCCCTGGAACGCCGGCACGGTTTCCAGTAGGGCCGGGGAGGTAGCAAGCCGGACGCCCGGCAGGTACCTCAGGCCCGTAGACAGGCGTCATTCAGACAGGCTCTGCAGGGCTGCCGTGGCTGCCGCTCTGCGGGCCGTCCCAAGGCGAAGCTGTACAGCTCGCCGGCCAGCTCTACGCACACGCCCGCGACGCCCTCCAGGCTGGCCCGATCGAGAGCTTCGAAGCGTTGCAACAGCGGACGATCGCAGCAGTTGAGCTCGAAACGCGGATCTCCGGCTCGCCGGTCCAACGGCGAGGCAGGCTGCTCCCTGACCAACAGCCAGGCCGTCACCCGGAAGCTGTCTGCTTTGAGGATGCCCAGGCACGCCACCCCCAGCTCGAGGCGGTCGCCGAGCTCACGCAGATAGACAACGCCTCGCATCTCCCCGCTCTCGAGCTGACCGAGCAACCAGCAAGGGACGTTGCGGCCTTCCCCCTCATCCTCCCCGAGCAGCCGGAATCGCAGCTCTGTGTCGCCCAGGCGTAGCAGGGCCCCTTCGGACAGCGCTGTCTTGGCGATCCGTTTGCCGTCGACAAAAGTGCCGGCATGGCTATCGAGGTCGTCGATCCAGAAGGCGCCATCCTTGACGTGGATGCGGGCGTGGTACCAGGAAATGTGGGGGTCGGGGAGCAGGACCTTGACGTCGAGACGGCTGCCGAGGGTCGATTCCCCGGCACCCAGCACCCAGCGCCGCCCCGCCCGGCTGCCGCTCTCGGCTACCAGTTCCGCGCGCAGAGGCGGCGCCGGCAGCTCCAACGACGGGTCGACCGTGATCATCATCTCGGTCCGCTTCAGCTGGCGGGTCATCGCCCCGACTTTGGGGAAATGGCTGATCGCGCTGCGGACGTCGGGCTCCAGGGCAAAGACCCGATGCAACCCGAGCATGCGGATGGGGCCCTGGACTTTTTCCCGGACCCGCGTGAGCACCAGGCCTCCTCCCTGATTCTTCAGCATGTCGTGGATCTTGATCAAGACCCCCAGCCCGGTCGAGTTGATGTACGGAACCTGCTCGAGTGACAACACGACGGAGCGCAGGCCCTGGTTGAGAGCCTCTTTGATCCACTCGCGCAGGGCGTCGGCCGCATCGGCATCGATGTCCCCCTCGAGTTGCACCACCCACAGGCCGTCAGCCAGCGCTTTCTCGAGCTGGATGCGCAGCCCCCCCACACAGGTGGCCTCGCCCTGCTGTGTATCTGGTGGAGGCGGGGGAAGAATCACAGGTCCCAGCGGACTGGGCAGCTCGGTAGCACCGATCTTGAAGATGCAACGGGTACGGCCGATATGCACGATGCTGCCGTCGTCGATGTGTGTGCGCTCGCGGATGCGCTGCTTGTCGACATAGCTGCCGTTCGAGCTGCCGAGATCTTCGAAGAACCAGTTGTCGCCGGCCCACCCAATGCGTGCGTGCTCGAAGGAGACCCAGGGGTCGCGCAGCGGTACCTCGGCCTGGTCGCGGTTGCCAATGGAGGCGCCGCCGGCCGGGATCGGGAAGCTCTCTCCCCGATGCTGCCCACTTTGGATCTTCAGGATGGCGTCCGGGCGTTCGGCGTCAACCATGGCATCACTTCAGAATCGGATTCTCTGGATCTTAGGCTCCGCGCAGGAAGAACTCCAGCACCGAGGGCCGAACAGTTTTCTTGCCGGGGCTGCATCGGACCTCGAACTCAGGGAAACAGGATGGCCACCGTCGCCTTCCTGAGCGCGGCCTCCGACGGCAGGCCACCCGCATGTTCCTGAACCTGGGGCAGTGAGGAGAGCCCGTTGCTGGTCAGCCAACGGCGCACTGTGGCCCCATGAATCACGATGCCGCGGCTGTCGACATCGGCGCTCGAGGTACTCTTGGCGACCACAACCCCGAGCCAGCGCCCCTTGGCATCGACCAGCGGGCCCCCGCTGTTGCCCGGATTGATCGAAGTGTCGACGACGATTCCCTCGTCATTGGGAAGCACAGCGGAGATGATGCCTGCGGTCAGCAACGGGACGTCGGTTTTTCCCAGGAAGTCGCCGAAGCCAAAGGCATACACCGGACGCCCTGCAGCGATCCCATCGCCACCGAAGCCCAGCGGAGAACCCAGACTCGAAGCCTCGATCAGAGCGAGGTCGAGGTCGGGATCGACAGCGACCAATGTGCCACTGAACTCTCCTTGCGGGCCACGCAGCCGAAGCGTGTCGAGGCCTCCCACCACGTGGCTGTTGGTGACTACGTACCTGTCAGTGACATAAAAGCCCGTCCCCATCGGCTGGCCGGAGAGCAGCGTCGCCAGCAACTCCGCTTGGATCTGTCCCAGCAGATCCGGGTCGATCGCAGCAAAGACCAGCAGCTCATCCAGCGCACAGGTCTGCAGGTAGCTCTCCATGTCTGTGTAGATCAGGCGGAAGATGTTGTAATCGGGAAGCGCCTCGGCCGCGCGCTCTCTCTCGACGTGCTCTTTCATGGTCTGCAGCAGCTCGGGGGCGCGCGCCGACTGGCCCGCAAACCACTTCTTCAGGCGCCCGTACTCGGGGGTCATCACGCCCGCGCCGGCATTCATGTACATCGTATACCCCTCGCGGAGCACGCTCAGGTCAGAAGCCAACCTATGGCGGCCGAGAAAGGCTCGGCTCGCGTCCATGAAGCTCTCAGATGCGGCGACTTCCTCTTCGCGCTGTGCGAGCCAGTCCGCTTCCATCGCCACGAAGGCCTCGGGAGCGTCGGCCAGCAGCCCCCGGGCGCGGTCGAGCGCGCCGGAGTTGCATGCCTCCTGGAACTGTTCGTCCAGGCGCAGCTTGTACTCTCGCAGGCCTGTGCCGAGGCGGCTCGGCAGTTCTCCCTCCAACAACTCGCGCGCCTGCTTGATCATCTTGCGGTTCTCCGCAGATCCGCCGTCTCCGAGGGCTACGACGCGCTCCAGTCCCTTCTTGACGGCCGCGAGCTCGTTGATGACCGTGCTCGGGGTTTTCTTGGCGACACGATTCCAGGTGCTGGCAGCCTCTTTGAAGGTCGTCGCCAGGGACCGGTCTTCGTTCTCCTGGGGGTCGGCTCTGGAGCTGGAAAAGACCAGGAAGGCGATCAGCGCCACGACCGCCACAACTCCGCCTATGGCCAGTCGAGGGGGGATGCCGAGCTTTTCCCAGAGAGCGTTCGAAGGCTCGCGGCGCCCGCCCTTGCCCGGCTTCCGGCCGCCTGGCTTGCGGCGGCGGGTCGTCCCCTTTCCCTCTGCCGGCCGACTTCTCGCTTTGGATCGAGCGGGCCGGCTGGCCTCTTCAGCCTGCGCGGGGGCGGCGCGTTTCTTTTTCTTCGCTGTGCCGACGACCATCGAGGCGAAAGGATCCTGTTGGGCAGCGATCCGGTCCAACTCGGCCACCCCGACACCCAGGTCGAGTTGGTCGGTCAGCTTGTCGAGAGCGTCGATGTCCTTCGCTTTGGGAGATTGGCGGAGGATCGCTGCCGCCGCCAGGTAGACCGCTTCCCGTTCAGCGATCGCCTCGGGAGCCCGAAAGCGGGCCTCGCTGGTAATGCTGGCGAGATCGGCGAAGCTGAAGCCGAGGCGGGTGGCTAGTGATTGGAATACCGCTGCGCGGGCCGGTGTCAGCTCTTTGGCCCGCTTGGTCGCGATGGCATAGGCCGACTCGAGGACCAGGGCCGCAGCTTCCCGCGTCAGTCGTATCGCCATGTGTGCTCTCCCGCTGTTTTCCCTGGTATACCATCAACAGGGGCCCGGCTGCGAACTGCCGGGCCAGGTGCTGGACAGACACCAGCTCGTGGACGGGGGAACAGCTTCGGTCACTGGGGGCGGGAGAGGCTCAGCGCCTCGCTTCCAACAGCTGCTTCGTCTGCTCGTCGAGCAAGTCGGCGATCGTGGGATCCGCCAGCAGCTGCTCGAGCACCCGCAGCCCGGCCTTGCGCAGAGGCCCTCGCTCATCGAGGTCGGTGGCCTTGGCGGTCAGAAGGGCCTGCAGCCGGGCGGCATCCTCTTCGGCACCCTGCTGGTCGCCCTGCGCGACGCGCACCAACACCCGGCGTTGCAGCAACGCCAGTTCGCGGGCGCCCCGCTCGAGGGCTCGGGTATACGCGGCCTCGGCCCCTGCGAAATCGCCCTGCAATGCCAGCGCATCGCCGTGCAGCAGATGGCCACGGCTCTCCCGTCCGTTGAGGCGGGTCACCAGTTGGCCCGCTTTGGAGGCTTCTTCCAGGCGCTGTTCGATCAACAGCTGCTCACCCAGCCCCAGCTCCCAGGTCACGATCTCATCGACCTCGTCTCCGCTGATCTGCGGCCGCTGCTCTGAACCCTGGGCCAGGTTCTGCGCCAGGGCTTCCAGCATCTTCAGCTCACCGCGATGGCTCTGCATCGAGTCGGGCGCGGGAGGCGCAGCGAAGCCGGAGCGTACGGTGACGTCGCCCAGCTGCGCGCTGCCGGGGGCCTCTACTACAGTGTTCCGGTCAGCGAACAACAGCTCCCGCAGCCAGCGCAGGCTCGTCGACTCAGCATCCTCTACGGGACTCGACGACGGCTGGCCACGGTCGGGGGCGCCCAGCGCACCCCCTTCGGCGAGCATCCCATCGTGGACTTGCTCAGCCCGCGTGTAGGCGTCTTGCACCAGATACTCGGCGCCCGCCATCAGCTCGATCTTCAGCTGTTCGTCGGCCTGGTTCTGTTCCTGCAGGTCGAGCACGAGCTTCTCGAACTCGGCCTTGTCCTGATTCCATTCCGCGCGCTGACGTTCACGATCATCCGTTTCGGCCAACGCCAGCAGGTCCTCGCAGGCGAGCTTCTTGGTACGCGAAGATTCGATCAGCGCGGCCGTGTAGCCGTCGGCCATGCTTGCCGCCGTGTCGAAGTGCTCGACAGCCGCCTGCCAGGACCCCTGTTTCCTCAGGGCCACAGCGAGATAGAAGTGGGCTTCAGCGAAGTCGGGCTTGAGCTCGCGCACCTTTTCGTAGTCGGCGATGGCCAACTCGGCCTCGCCACGCTCGAGGTGCAGGCGGCCGCGGCGATGGTAGGCCAGCCAATAGTCGGGCTTCAGGCGGATAGCCGCACCATAGCTGAGCAGTGCATTGTCGGCCTCCGCATGGTGCGGCTGCCCCTGGGTCAGATCTTCGGAGAATTTGCCGAGCAGGAAATGCACCCGTGGCTGGGCCCAATACAAGGCCAGGGAGGCGCGGAAATCTTCGATGCTCTTTTCCCGTTCGTGCAGCGGCCGGGCGAGACCACGCAACAGGTAGAATGCCTCGCTGCGCCCACCATGAGCGATCTGCCGGCTCGCTTCGGCGACGATATCGTACAGCTCCTCGCGGTTGAACTGGATCCACAGCTCGGCCAGCGTGCGCGGAACCTCCGGCAAGTCGCCTTCCCCCGCCAGCCGGAAGTCGGCCAGCATGCGCTCGACGACCGTGTCGATCTCGTTCTTCAGGGTGCTGCCTTCGAGGGTGCTCTGCATCAGCAGGTCCTGAACGAGCAGCAATTGCGCCTCGGCACGACCAAAATACGCCAGTGAATTCAGGTTGGGCCAGGTGTCCTGGGCGGATTGCAGGGCTGCGCTGAACTCTTCGATGGCCTGCGCTTCTCTTTGCAACAGCAACAGCGCGCGTGCCCGCAGATAGCGCAGGGCGCCTTCCTCGGTGTGCTGGTCTCCCAGCTCTGCCAACCGGTCCAACAGAGCGTTGAGATCGTCATAGATCTCGTTCAACGCGCAGTTGCTGCGCGCCAGGGCATCCTCATGCAGGGCGAGACGCTGAGCGATCTGATGCAGCTCACCCTGCAGGCGCAAGCGCTCGCGTTCGGCGTCGAGGGCAGTGTTGCGACCCGCGAGCTCGCGGTTGGCCTGGTCGAGCTGGCGGTTCTTCCACGCCAGCAGCCCCAGCTCGAAGCCGATGCCGACCACAATCAGCAGCATCAGGAAGGCGACCAGCGGCCGCCGCTGGATGCGCTTCCTCAGGCGATAGATGGCCGAGGCGGGCCGCGCCATGATCGGCTCGTTGTCGAGATAGCGCTGCAGATCGTCGCCCATCTCGAGGGCGCTCGCGTAACGCTTGGCAGGGTCCTTCTCGAGTGCTTTGAGGGCGATGGTCTGGAGGTCAGCGTTGCCTCCCGGGCTGGGCGGATCCTGTTCGATGACCTTCTTGAGGATCGAATAGGTCGTCGCTCCGGAAAAAGGAGCGCGGCCGGCCAGCAGCGCGTAGAGCGTCGCTCCGAGCCCGTAGACATCGGTGTGCGGACCGATGCGCTGGGACTCGCCATTCGCCTGTTCGGGCGCCATGTAGCTGGGCGTTCCGAGCAGGTCGCCGGTGCGGGAGATCGCTGTCAATTCCCCCTGCAGCTCGCGGGCCAGACCGAAATCGAGCACATAGACCTGCCCGTCACGGCTGACCATGATGTTGGCGGGCTTCAGGTCGCGGTGCAGGATCCCCTGGCTGTGCGCGTAGTGCACCGCCCGGGCTGCATCGCGCAGGTGGGCGATGCGGTCTCCGCTCGCGCGGTCGATGGACGTACCATCGATGAACTGCATGGCGAGGAAAGGCGGCTCGGCCTGGAACTCGTAGAGTGGCGCGATGTTCGGATGCGACAGCTTGCCGATGAACTGCGCTACGCGCCGCAAGCGCTCGATGTCTTGACCGCTTGCCCAGGGCAGGCGTTTGACGGCTACAGTGCGTTTGAGCTCGGTGTCGCGGGCCTTCCAGACTTCTCCCATGCCGCCTCGGCCCGCCAACTCGAGCAGCTCGTATTTTCCCAGCCGTTTTCCCGGCGCGCAGCCCGAGCTGTCGCCCGCGGCCCGGTGGGAATTGTTGAGCCCCGAGCTGTCGCCCGGCCTCGGAGTGCGGACCAGCGTCGGGCTGTCGTCCGGCGGAGCCTGCGTCAGGTCGACGGTCGGGGTGTCCGTTTGGACGTCGGATGGCCCGGGCTTGTCGATCATGCCTGCGTGTCTCCCTGCTGCTGGCGCTTCCAGTCTACCGTGCCGATTCCCGTCTGGAAATCCCCGCAAGCACGGCAACCCGCAGGATCAGGCCTGCGGCGGCGCACTTCAGCTTGCGTAAACAAATTGTCACAAGCCTTCCGCCTTCCGAGCACTTGCTATAAACATAGACGCAGCCGAGGAGAATAAGTTTCGATGCAAGCCCCGAAAACTTCAGCAGACGTCCGCGTGCGCGACACCGAACTGGCGCTGCTCGCCGCGGCCCGCTGCGTGGCGGCCCGCCTGCAGCAGGCCGGTCACGAGACCTATTTTGCTGGCGGTGTGGTGCGCGACCAGCTGCTGGGTCTGCCGATCAAGGACGTCGACATCGCCACAGCCGCGCGCCCGCCCGAGGTGCTACGGCTTTTCCCAAGGGCTCGCAAAGTCGGAGCCGCTTTCGGGGTGATGTTGGTCAAGCTCAAGGGACACTTCTTCGAAGTCGCCACCTTCCGCAGCGACGGCAGCTATTCCGACGGGCGCCGCCCCGACTCGGTCGAGTTCGGCAGCCTGGCAGAGGACGCCGAGCGGCGAGATTTCAGCATCAATGGCCTGTACCGGCATCCGGAGACCGATGCACTGGTCGATCGGGTCGGGGGCATGGCCGACCTGGAGAATCTGGTGCTGCGTGCCATCGGTGACCCGCACCAGCGCTTCGCTGAGGACCATCTGCGCCTGCTGCGAGCCGTGCGTTTCGCCTGCCGTTTCGGGCTGGACATCGACCCCGAGACGGCTGACGCAGTCCGCGCTCTTGCGGCGAACGTGGCGGGCGTGGCGGCGGAGCGGGTGCTGGCCGAGCTTGACCGCACCTGGCTGGGGCCCGATCCGCGGCGTGGCTTGTTGCTGTGTCGCGTGTTGGGCCTGCTGCCCCACCTGATTCCTGAGCTGTGCCGGGCTCCCGATCGGGAACGACGGCTGGCGTGCCTGAGCGCGTGGGCAGGTTGGCCCGAGCGCGAGCTCGCACAGGGCTGGGCTCTGGTGCTGGCGGATCTCAGCGAGGTCGGCGATGGCGCGCTCCAGCGCGATGCGATCAGCCGTGCGATGGCCGAGCGGGTGTTGGTTCGTCTGCGTGCGAGCAACAGGCTGCGCGCGGACGTGGGAGCCTTGCACGCGGGGATGCATGCCTGGCGAGGTTTCGCAGAGCTGTCGCGAGCCGAGCGCTTGCGGAGCTACCGGCGGCCTCTGGGACCGGCGTCTTTCGAGCTGGCCGCGCTGCAAGCGCGTGCCGCAGAGCGGAGCTTCGCAGCGCAACGCGTCTGGCGGCGCACACTCGAGGGCCTGCCCCGCGAAGCGTTCTGGCCCGCGAAGCTCATCGACGGCAAGCAGCTCTCGGCCCGAGGTTACGCGCGTGGCCCGCAGCTGGCGACGATTCTGGAGGCGATCGAGACCGCCCAGCTCGAGGGCAGCCTGGACGATGCCAGCCAGCTCGACGCGTTCCTTGCCCGCAACTTCCCCCTGACAAACGAGGCCGAGCCATGAAACGCGCTCCCTGGTACAAGGAAAGTGGGCTGAATTTCTCCTGCACGGCCTGCGCTGAATGCTGCAAAGGTGCAGGCTACGTGTGGGTGGAGAAGCACGAGATCCGACGGCTCGCCAAGCATCTGGAGATGAGCTACAACGCCTTCACCAAGAAGTACGTGCGGGCTGTCAACCTGCGTCTGGCGCTGATCGACAGCCCGAGCGAAGACTGCATTTTCCTCGGCGATGACGACCACTGTCGGGTCTATGATGTGCGTCCCGACCAATGCCGGACCTGGCCCTTCTGGAAGAAGAACGTGGCCAGCCCGCGCAGCTGGAAAGAGACGGTCAAGGTCTGCCCGGGCACCGGAGAAGGAGAGAACTACACCTTCGAGCGCATCCAGAAGATCCTCTTTGGCAAAGCAGAGACCACAATCGGTGGGCAAACCTCCGAGCCCTCGGAGTGACGCACTACGAGCTGGTCATCGGCCGTCTGCAGGCGCCAGCGATCATCGTGCACGGCGGTGCAGGCGCTTATCTGCGCACGACCGACCCGGGCCAACGTGCCGACCGCAGCCGGGTCCTTGAGCTGGCGGCCCGGTCCGGGCTGCGAGCGATGGACGGCGCGGGGGCCCGCCAGGGAGCGCTGGCTGCCGTCGCGGTGCTCGAAGACGATCCCCGCTTCAATGCTGGTCGCGGCAGCAAGCTGCAGCAGGATGGCCGCTGCCGCTTGTCGGCGGCCTTGATGGACGGCAAGCGCACCCGCAGCTCGGCAGTCTACAACGTGCAGGACTGCCTGCATCCCAGTCAGCTGGCCGATGCCCTGCAAGAACGCGGCGACCGCAACCTGGACGGGGACGGTGCGCGAGAGCTGATGACTGCCCTGCAGATGCCACGGGTCGATGTGAGAACAGCCAAAACCCTGGCCCGCTGGCGAGCGCTGGTGGCCCGGGGGGACGCCGCGGACCCAGAAGCCGCAGTCGGAGACGCGGGCAGACTGGAGCTCGAGCGGGCCCGGGCCGCCGGCCTGCCGGTACCGTCAGACCTCAAGCCTCTGCTTCCACCCGCCGACCAGCGCAGCGGCACCGTCGGGGTGGTGGCGCTGGACGCCGCTGGCGCGCTCTGGGCCTGCACCTCCACCGGGGGGCGGGGTCACGAAGCTCCGGGACGGGTGAGCGACACGCCAACGCCCGCGGGCAACTATGCCTGCCCCGCCGTCGGTCTCTCGGCCACGGGCTTCGGCGAGCAGATCCTCGACCTCAACCTGTGTGGCCGGATCGCTACCCGCATGCTCGACGGGCTGTCGCTCGAGGACGCGCTGCGGCGGAGCTTTGATGAGGTGGTCGCCGGGGCAGGTTTGTTGGGCGTGATCGGCCTCGACGCGCAAGGCCATGTAGGCTACGCGTACACAACCGAAGCTTGCGGCGTGGTCTGGCTCGATGCCGGGGGCGCTCGGCATGTCGATCGTCATGGCCGCGGCTGATCAGCTTGAAGAAAGCCCGACCGGGCAGGCGACTCCCGTGCCTCCCAGTCCGCAGTAGCCGTTGGGGTTCTTGGCCAGATACTGCTGGTGGTAGTCTTCAGCGAAATAGAACACCGGCGCGGGCAGGATCTCGCTGCTGATCTGTCCGTGGCCCGCCGCGCTCAGAACTTGCTGATAGGCCAGGCGTGACGCGTCGGCGGCTTCAGCCTGGGCGTCGGAGTAGGTGTAGATCCCCGAGCGGTACTGCGTGCCGACATCGTTGCCCTGACGCATGCCCTGGGTGGGATCGTGGCTCTCCCAGAAGATGCGCAGCAGCTCTGCGTAGCTGGTCTGCTGCGGATCGAACACCACCCGGACGACCTCGTTGTGCCCGGTCTTGCCGCTGCACACTTCTCGGTAACTCGGGTTGGGGGTGAAGCCCGCGGCGTAGCCGACCTGCGTGCTGTACACGCCCGGGGCCTGCCAATACTTGCGTTCGGCGCCCCAAAAACAACCCATGCCGAAGAGTGCCAACTCTTTGCCGGGGAAGGGACCGCGCATCGGGGTTTCATGGACGAAGTGCTTTTCCGGTACAGACATGGCCTGCTCCCGGCCGGGCAATGCCTGCTCCGGTGTTGGCATGGAGGGTTTGCGGCCAAACAGCATCGGCAGCCTCTGGTGTGGGGTGCGGACCGATGGTACCACATTGGCACTGCTCTGACAGAGAGGAACATCCGTGCCAGGCACGCCCCCGATCGCTCCACATATCGCTGCCCTGCCGGGCTCCGTCTATTCGGCCCTGGCTGTCCGATTGGCCAGCCACCAGGGTCCGACCTATCCCCTGCACGTCGGGGACACCTGGCTCGAACCGCCCGTAGGCTGCCGCATGGAAGATCTGCGCTGCGCCGATTGGCCAGGACTGCACCGCTATGCGCCGCCCCAGGGCCGCGCGGATCTGCTCGAGGCTATCGCGGCCCGGCGGCAAGCGCAGGACGGGTTGGCCACCAACCCCGAGCACGTGTTGGTGGCGGCAGGAGCCACGGGCGGTCTGGGGGCCGTGATCGGGGCGTTGATGGAGCCGGGGCGCCAGGTCCTGATCCTGGCGCCCTATTGGCCCCTGATCGCCGGCATCGTGCGCAGCTTCTCAGGCACGCCGGTGGCGGTACCCGCCTTCGACGGTCTGCCCGACGTGGGGGCGCTGTTGAAGCGCCTGGACCAGGCCTGGAATGCGGGCGTGGTCGCGCTGTACGTCAACTCTCCCAGCAATCCTGCTGGCAAGCTCCTGCCCAGCTCCTGGCTGGAAGGCCTGGCTGGCTGGGCGCGGCGGCGTGGCATCTGGCTGATCTCCGATGAAGTCTACGAGCACTACGCCTACACGGGCGCGCATGTGCCCATGCGGCCCCTGGCGCCCGAGCGCACCTTCGCGGCCTATTCCTTCTCGAAGGCCTATGGCATGGCCGGCAACCGGTGTGGCTACATCGTCGGGCCCGCGGGCGCCATCCAGCAGCTCAAGAAGGTCTCGACCCACACCTTCTACAGCACCCCGACCGCCTCCCAGATCGCGGCCTTGCGGGCGCTGGCCGGGCCCGGCGACGCGTGGGCGGCAGCCGCCGCCCGGCAATACCAGCAGACCGGCGCCGAGGCGGCAGCCCAGCTGGGCGTTGCGGCTCCCGAGGGGGGCACCTTCTTGTTCCTCGATGTGCGCGAGTCTCTCGATCATCGCGGGCTGGATGGCTTGCTCGAAGACTGCCTGCAGCAAGGGCTGCTGGTCGCCCCCGGGCCGAGCTTTGGTCCCTATCCGCACCATGTCCGGCTCTGTTTCACCAGTGCGCCTCCCGATCAAGTGGCGCGCGGGGTCGAGATCCTGGCGGGGCTGTTGCGGCGTTGAGGCGGCTCAGGGCGAGTTGCAACCTCTCTGGCCTCAGAGACTTGAGGAATCCAGATGCCGTGGGCGTGGATGGCAACAACTCCGTCGGAATCCAGAGCTGCTAGCAGCCCTGCCAAAGGTTGCATCCAGAGGTTCTGGGTTCACCATCCGGATCGGTCTCATCGTCGGTCATAGACCGACGCTACAGGCGGTTCTCAGCCGATCGAAGGCGTTGACCAGACCTGACCGAAATCTCAGCAGCAAAGTCGCAATGAAAAGGAGCCCATGTCTGGAGCTCTGAGCGCACGCTCAGGACTCTCCCTGCAGCGCCTTCTGCACCGCGGCCATCAGCCCGGCGCACCCATCAGGGCTGGAAGAATGGGTCCGGGCCAGGGCCGTCAAGCGGGTGTGCAAGGCGGCCTCTGTGGCCTGTGGATGCAACAAGCGGAAAAACAGCAAGCCGTTGCGCACGGCATGGTGGCGCACGCGTTCAGGATGCGCCCGCCAGTATTGCAAGCGTGAGCGGGCACGCGCCAGAGCCCCGGCGAAATCGCTGAACGGGGGTCCATGGCCGGGCACCACGCAACGCACCTCGAGTGCGGCCAGGTTGTCCAGTGCCATCTGCGCCTGGTCGAAAACCTGCGGTCCATCGACATCGGGATCGAGCATGCCGAAGCCCTGTTCCCACAGAGCATCGGCGCTCAGCAGGACCCTCTCTGCCGCGCAATAGAGGGAGATGCCCCCGGTTGCGTGGCCGGGAGTGTCCACCACGCGCCAGTCGTGGTTTCCCAGGCGCAACAGCGTGCCCGGATCGAGGCATGCATCGATGCGGAAAGGCGGGAGCTCCTGGCCCGTGGCGTCCAACCACAGCCCGCGCGTGTCCCAACTCCGGACCAGTGCGGCCGCCGCAGGATGGCAACGCACCCGGGCGGCGCAGAGCGCCTGCAACGCTGCAGTGCCTCCGGCGTGGTCGCTGTGCACATGAGTGAGAACCACCTCCTGCAGGCAGCCGATGGGCTGTTGGAAATGCGCCTCGCAGGCGGCAAGCAGCGCGGAGACTCCGGTGTGGTAGCCCGTGTCGACCAGGGCGGGACGCTCCCCCGCCAGCATCACGCAGTTGCCGTGCAGCCAACCGCGAACCAGGACCTCGATGCCTGCGGGTAGTCCGCTCATGGCACGACCCAGGTGCCTCCACGCTGGTTCCAGGCCTCACCGAGCGCCTCGGGCGTGGTGATCAGGACCCTCTCGCCGCCGCGCTCCAGAAACTCCACAGCCGCCTGCATCTTCGGCCCCATACTTCCCGGCGGGAAGTGTCCCTCGGCCATCAGCTGGCGCGCCTCGGCGACGGTCAGGCGGTCGAGGGGCCGCGCCTTGTCGGTACCGAAGTCGCGCAAGACCTTGCGCACAGCTGTGAGAATCACCAGCTGCCGCGCACCGACCTCGGTCGCCAGAATCCCCGAGGCGAGATCCTTGTCGACCACGCCGTCGACTCCTTCGAAGCTTCCGTCCGGAGCTTCGGTGACCGGTACCCCACCGCCTCCGCAGGCGATCA
This sequence comes from Planctomycetota bacterium, assembly GCA_029260765.1. GTDB lineage: Bacteria > Planctomycetota > J058 > JAJDCP01 > JAJDCP01 > JAJDCP01. Next base: position 118,212 of record JAJDCP010000175.1, on the reverse strand, counting down.
CCACCACGCCGAACGAGACCAGGCCGCGGATCAACGAGGCCTCGACCACGCGCGTGGGCTCGGGTGACGGGACCACCCGCCGCAAACCCCTCCCCGCGTCGTCGACCAGCTCGATGCCCCGCTCCCGCAGGGTGCTGGCCTGGGTTTCGTTGTAGAAAGGTCCGATGGGCTTGGTCGGATGGGAGAAGCTCGGGTCATTGCGGTCCACCAGGACCTGAGTCAGCACCGTCACCACGCGTCGAAAGATCTTGCGCTGGTTGAAGTGGTTCTGGAGCGACTGGCCGATCATGTAGCCCATCTCGCCCTGCGACTGCGCCACACACACACCCAGCGGGATCTCGTAGGCCTTGTTGCGCGCCTCTTCGACCCGGATCAGGATATTGCCGACCTGCGGACCATTGCCGTGCGTGAGCACCAGATCCCAGCCCGCCTGCACGATCTCGACCACGCCAGCGAGCGCATGACGGGTGTTGGCGAACTGGCGGGTGACGTCGCCGAATTCCTGTTCCTTGATGATGGCGTTGCCGCCCAGCGCGACGACCACAATCCTGCGCATCTCTGCCGCTCCATTGCCGGGCGGCGCGGGCCGCCGAGCGAAGTCCATCAGTCTACACCAAACGCCCCAGGTGTCTGTGTCGACAGACCCGGTCAAAGCTGCCCCACCCTGCCAGCCGACAAACCCTGCAGGAGGATGATGCGTGTGATGCCGTCCCACTCGTCCGGTCCAGGAGTCCTACCATCTCGACCTGGCGAGAAGCTGGTCTGGGTGCTGTCGCTGCTGCTTCTGTGCGGAGGGGGCTACTACCTGGTGGGACTGACCACCGACCCGAACCGTGCCACAACGCTGGAAACGGCACTCGACCGCGCAATCCCCCTGGTTCCCGCCTTCATGTATATCTACGCGGGCATCTATACAGCCCTGCTGTACCCTCTGTTTGTGGTGCGTTGCCAGAGGCTCTTCCGGCGGGTCGCCCTGGCGTACCTGACAGTGATCGCCCTCGAGCTTATCTGCTTTGCGGTCTTTCCGGTCAGCGCCGTCGAGCTGCGCGGCGACGTCAGTCAGCTCGATATGCGTGTGTTGCACGAGTGGGGCCTGCGGCTGAACTACACTCTGGACCCGCCGTACAACCTGTTCCCCAGTCTGCACGTCTCCATCGCGATCCTCGCCGCCCTCTGCGCCTGGAAGGCCCGGCCTGTGTTCGGCGTTTTCGGAATGCTGGGGGCGCTCGCCATCACCGTATCGGTGTGCTTCGTCAAGCAGCACTTCGCCGTCGATGCGCTGGCCGGGGCGGCGCTTGCGGTGCCGGCCTGGTGGTTGATGGTGCGTCCTTATCGAGCGGAGAACGCGGCTGCTACGGAGCTCGCCTACAGCTGGCGAGGTCCTGTCGGCTACCTGGCCGTGTATGCCGGCTTCATCGGCAGCCTGTACCTGGCCTTTCGTGCGGGTTGGGCGCCGTGGGAAGGCTAGCTCAAGAGGCGAGCAGGCTCCTGTAACCGCGCGGAGCGGGACCCACTTGCAGGCGCGCGCAGAACTCGTCGCAAGGCAGGGGGCGCGACCAGAGATAGCCCTGGGCATGATGCACGCCGAGGGCTCGCAACAGCGCCGCATCTTCTTCCCTCTCGACGCCTTCAGCGACGACCTCGCAGCCCACGGCGTTGGTGAGGGCGAGCATGCGACGCAGCAGGCGTTCTTTGCGGAAATCGCTCGCTGCGCGGTCGACAAGATCGCGATCGATCTTGACCATGTCCGGCTCCAGCAGCAAGACGCTGTCGAGAGTGCCGCGGCCCTTGCCGACGTCGTCGATCGCCAGCCGCACACCGAGGCCGCGCAGGGTCTGTACCCGCTCGAGCAGCTCGAAGGGATCGCCGACGAACTGCTCCTCGCTGAGCTCAAGATAGAGCCGGCCGGGAGCGAAGCCCTCAAACAGGTCTTCGCAGGCACGGATCGGCAATCCCAGCAGCGTGCTGGGGAAGATGTTCACGTGGACTTTGAGGTCCGGGGGCATCGTTCTCGCCTTCTCGAGACACGACCGCAGGCAGGCAAGATCCACCGCCGTCAGGCAGTCTTGCCCGCGAGCCAGACCGAGAAACCGCACGGGGCTGGCGAACGGTCCCGCAGGCCCTCGGCTCAGAAGCTCGCATCCGGCCCACCCCTGTCCGGACAGCTCGACAATCGGCTGGGCCACGACCCGCAGGCCCACGCCCCGCACGAGGTTGGCTACCAGACCACTGAGGCTCTCGGAGGCCCCGTGGCCCGAAGCCAAGCGAGTGTAGGTGAGCACCTCACCGAGGCTGCAGGTGTCCAGCGGCAGGGCGGCGACACCCAGGCGCAACTCGACCGCGACCGGAGGTGAAGTCTGCACCAGGGCTGTGCGTTGCACCTCGAGCCGCAGACGCTCGGAGACCAGCTCGGCTTCTGCCAGGCGCGTGTGGGGCAGCAACAGCAGGAAGTCCGCCTCCCCCACCCGTCCGATGACATCGACGCGTCTCAAACCGGCGCTCAGCTTCTCAGCCAGCAGGCGGAGCAACAGGTCGCCGAGGCCGTGCCCGAAGGTGGTAGAGATCTGAGCCAGGTTTGCGCAGGCCACCAGGCAGGCCACGACGCACGAGCCATGGCGTCGAGAGCGCTCGAGCTCGCAACGCAGAGCCTGCTCGAGGCCTTCCCGGTTCAAGACCCCTGTTCTCTGGTCGATGTTGGTCAGCTGCTTGAGCTTGCGCTCGGCGGCCTCGAGTTTCGTGCGCAGGAGCCGGGCCTCCTGACGTGCGTTGGCCTGCAGCTGCGCCGCTTCATCCTCAGACGGAAAGTACGCAAGCGACATCAGCAACTTCCCCACGCACGGCACTACTGTCTAACAATAGCGGGAAAGTTAATACAAATCCATGGATTGTTCTACAGGCACGCCGGCCAGGCGGCTGCGGACGGCAATGGTTTGACGCGTGCCCGGGATCTGTGGGACGATACTCCGGGGAGGAGACATGATGGGCGATCGTGTGTTGGCCGTGATCGATGCGGGCCGCCGCCGGCTCCTTTGGACCAGCGCGCTCGAAGTCTCCGGACGCTGGCTGTGTTTGCTGGCAGGGGCCGGTTGCCTGTTGATCTTCGCCCGTCGCTGTCTGTTCGACTTTGCCCTGGCAGAGACAGGGCTGGCGGTGACCGCGCTCTTCGCAGTGCTGGGAGTTGTGCGCGCATGGCAGCATCGTCCCAGCCGCGCCCTGACGGTGCTGACGCTTGATGAGCGCTTCGGTCTGCAGGAGCGCTTGGCGTCTGCCTATGGTATCGACCGCCCCCGCGACACGGTCGAGCAGGCGGTCGTCGAAGACGCAGAGTTGGCAGCCCAGGACCTCGACCTGGTCCGAGGGCTGCCGATCCGCTTGCCGGGGGGTTGGAAGATCCTGCCCCTGCTGCTCGCAGTGCTCGCTCTGGCGTACTGGCAGCTACCACACGCAGACTTGCTCGGCCTGCGTGCGGCCGCCGCAGAGCGCCAGGCCGAGATCTCGCGGGTGCGGGCGCTGGCGGTCGACCTGCGCGCGGCGGACGAGCACGAGCCCGCCCGCACCCTGCAACCCCGTCTGGTACGCTCGCTGGCAGCCCTGGCCGACAGCCTCGAAGCCGAGCTGCCGAGCTGGCGGGGCGCTATCCGCCGCGTCAACGCGGTCTTCGACAGGTATGAGGACGAGCTCCAACGGGCAGTCCCGTACCCCATGTTCCTCGAACGCTTCAGCGCCACCGGCGACCGCCGCATCGACCGGGTGCGCGAGGCGTACCGGGCGCGCGATTTCGCCTCTGCCTCAGGTGCGCTGCAGGCGTTGGCTGTCGAGCTGCAGAATCAGAACGCCCCCCAACCATCGCTGGCGCGTGCCTGCGACAACTTTGCCCTGGAGATCGGTCAAGCCGAGCTGTTGCGGCAGGCCCTGCAATCGGCTGCGCTGGAGCTGCAGCGCGAGGGGGCTGCGCTCGAGGCCTGCGCCTGCTTTACGCGCGCGGCGGCTGAGCTGCGCCTGCTGGCCGCCCGAGACGCAGCGTTGGCGGCACTGGCGGGCTTGCGGGAGAGCCTGCGGCGGACTCCGGGGGAGGATTGAGGGGGGCGCGAACGCCGCAGATCTGGGCGTCTCTCTGCTCGTCGTGGTCAAAGCTGTTCGCCTGTTGAAAGCCCCAACGATGGACTCCTACAAAGAAGAAACGCCGCCGTCTGCGCCCTGCTGCTGCCCGGCGTAGCTACAATCCGAGGGATCGCCGTGTCTTCTGAAGAGGCCCCTGGCGCGAAACACTCCGAGGCGTACTGGCGTCGTCACGCCCGTCGCTATGATCGAGTGACTCTGTTCTTGAACCGACGTTTTCCTCGGCTGGCCGCCCGTGTCGCTAGGGATCTAAAAGGGCGAGGGCCGGTATTGGAGCTGGCGGCGGGTACGGGACTTGTCACGCAAGCCCTACTGGAAACTGTTCATGGATTGGTGGCGACCGATCGCTCCGAAGCGATGCTCGAAACGCTGAGAAATCGCTTTCAGAGCTCAGGTGTCGTTGTCCGGCCGGAAGACGCCCTGTCCATTGGCAGTCCCGCTGCGTCCTTCGACGCGGTCGTCGCCGCCAACGTTCTCCATTTGCTGTCCCAACCGTCGACCATGCTTCGCGAAGCTCACAGAGTCCTGCAGCCAGGGGGTCTGCTAGCTGTCCCGACTTTTGCTCATGGCGAAACCCTCCTCAGCCGCTTCGTGTCACGCTTGTTGAGCCTCACTGGCCTGGCGGTGACGAGCCGTTTTGCTGGTAGGAAGCTCTCCGAATTGGTGCAGAAGGCGGGCTTCACTGTGCTGTCTGACGAGCTGATTCCAGGTATCCTGCCCATCCGCTACGTCCTGGGCAGGAAAGGGACCTCCGATTGAAGTGAGGCATACAGCTCGTTGCTGAGACCCCGTCCTCTCTTGTTCTTCCCTCGTGCAGCCCCAACGAAGATCCAAAGATCGCCAGAGGACAAAGGATCAAACACGATCGCAGGGAGCGCGTGCTATGATCGCACGCGTCAACCCGAGAGAGCCTGCCGGAGTCTGTTTCCATGATTCGATCGAAGATCAAGATCCGCTCCAGGCACGTCCCTTCGGGGCTGCGGGTGCTGTACGATGACCATGACATCATCGTGATTGACAAGAGCGCCGGGCTGTTGAGCGTCAAGGCCCTCTACGAGCAAGAGAGAACCGCGCACCAGTTGCTGACGACATACGTCCGCAAGGGAAGTCTGCGGGCCAGGAATCAGCTCTTTGTCGTGCATCGCCTGGACCGCGAGACCTCGGGGGTGATGGTCTTTGCCAAGAGCATGAAGATCCGTGAGCTGTTCTCCGAGCGCTGGAAGGAGGTAGCGAAGACCTACCTGGCCCTGGTCCACGGTCACCTGAAGGAAAAGGAAGGCCGCATCGAATCCTACCTGTTGGACGGTCCGGACTACGTCGTGCGCTCCGTCGACAATCCCCTGCAGGGCAAGCTCTCCACGACGAGCTACAAGGTCATCCACGAATCCAGGAGGGTCAGCCTGCTCCAGATCGATCTCGTGACGGGCCGCAAGAACCAGATCCGGGTGCACCTGGCCGACCTGGGCCATCCGGTGGTGGGTGATCAGAAGTACGGGGATGCCCGCGGCGGGAGTCTGGCTCTGCATGCCTGGTCCCTGCGCTTCAAGCATCCGGCGTCCGGAGAGGAGCTGGAGTTCAAAGCGCGGGTTCCCGAGCGGCTGGCTTCCTATCTTCCCGCTGGAGTGAAGGGTCCGATGCGCCCGGACGCGGAGTAGGCTCGGGAGCCGCGCCTGAGGAACGAGGGTGCTGCTGCAGGAGGCCGGTCGGGACGATCACGGACCTGCGGGTGTCTCGGGCTCGTTCCCGGGGGCCTTGTCTGCTGCCTCTCGAGCGCCCTTGGAGGCCATGGCCCGCAGCTTGAGAAAGCCGAAGAGCGCAATGCCACCGATGACGACCGCAACCCAGGCCGCAAGCCAGAGCAGGGGCTTGGTCAGCCCGATTTCTTCAGGCTTTGGAACACCGGCTGCGACGCTGAGCACGACCAGGATCGATCCAAACATGAGCGGGCCCAGAAAGTACTTCATGCCAGCCTCCGGTGGGACGTAAGAGATCAGTGTACCGGAAGCGAGCTTGTTTGTTGAAGTGGCGCCTCGATCGTTGATCCAGGACTGCTGCCGACTGTCAAGACACGATGGTCGGGTCGACGTTCTGCAGGAGCAACACGACACCAGCCGTTCGGTTGCCCTGGCGACGAGGGGACTGCTCAGCCTGTGTATGCGCTCGTGCAGGGCAGCAGTGGAAACGACGGTCAACCGCCGCTAGAACAGCCATCAGGAAACCGACGGCGGAACCTGCAATGAAGCGACTGATCGTTGGCCTCGGAACGGGCAGATGCGGCACGAGATCACTGTCCTTTTTCTTGAACAACCAGCCGGATGTGCGGGTCCTGCACGAGGGGATGCTCGACGGCCAGCAGAACATTTTTGCCTGGCAGGGAGACGACGATCGCATCCTTGCCTGGCTGCGCCATCTGCACGCTGCCGACCAGCGTTTCGTCGGGGACATCGGCATGTACTTCCTGCCCTACGTCGAGCTCCTGCTCGAGAACTTCCCCGACTCTCGTTTCATCTGTATGCAGCGCGAACGCGAACAGGTGGTCCACAGCTTCCTGAAGCACGTGCCGGAGAAACACCACTGGTTTGACCACGACGGCAGCCACTGGCAGCCGTCGATGTGGGATGCGTCCTTTCCCTCCTTCGACACCCCGGACAAGCGCGCCTGTATCGGCAGGTACTGGGACTTATATGCCGCGGAGATCGAACGTCTCGCGCGGAGACACCCACGCCAGCTTCGTTGCTTCGCGACAGAGTCTCTCAACAGCCAGCAGGGCAAGGCAGCCATCCTTGATTTCCTTGGCTACCAGGGGCGGCGACGGCTCGCCGGGAGCTACCACAAGAACCAGAGCCAGAACCCACTCCGTTGGATGCGACCGCTGCAAGAGTTGAAGAACCGTGTCCTGAGCCAGGCGATCGGGCTCGGCCGGAGGACTCTGCCGAAGGCCTGGCGGCGCTGGCTGTGGGTCCACGTCGGCTACTATCTCTACTAGGGTCTGTTTGACAACCTAACTTGCCAGTCGGTTGTGGTTGGGTTTCTGCTCGCCGGGTGCGGGGTTGATCCCCGACCGCGTCGGGCGGGGATGGACGCCACCCCCAAGAACCCCGTCACTCAAAGACCGCGGTCTTGTTCCCATACACCAACACCCGACTCTCGAGGTGCGCACGCACAGCGCGCGCCAACACGACCCGCTCGAGGTCCTTGCCCTTGCGCAGCATGTCGCGCACACCTTCACGATGGCTGACATGCACGACGTCCTGCTGGATGATCGGCCCCCCATCGAGCTCAGCGGTCACATAGTGGGCCGTTGCGCCGATCAGTTTGACCCCGCGCCGGTAGGCCTGGTGGTACGGGCGCGCACCGGCGAACGCGGGCAGGAAGGAGTGATGGATGTTGATGGCGGGCGGCAACGCGGCCAGCAGCTCGGCAGACAACACCTGCATGTAGCGCGCCAGCACGACCAGGTCGATGCGGGCCTGACGCAACAGCTCGAGCTGCTTCTGCTCCTGCTCACGCCGCGTATCCGGGGTGATGGGCAGCCAGTGGTAGGCGGCGCCCCACTGCCGGGCACGAGCCTCGAGCCTGGGGTGGTTGCTGATCACCAGCGGGATCTCTCCCCGCAGCTCGCCGCAACTCTGGCGGTAGCACAGGTCCACCAGACAGTGATCCTGGCGGGTCACGAACAGGGCGATGCGTGGCCGCTCATCGGAGAACTGCAGCCGCCAGTCGGCTCCAAGCTCGGTCGCCAGGGCCTCGATGTGGGGCGCGATCTCTTCCCGGGCCAGGGCGAAGCCATCGAGCTCCCATTCCAAACGGCTCAGGAAGATGCCGGCAGCCACGTCCCCGTGATGGTCGGCGTGCAAAATGTTGCCGCCGCGCTCATAGACGAAGCCAGAGAGGCGGGCAACCAGGCCCTTCTGGTCGGGGCAGGACAGGAGCAGGATGGCACTGGGCATGGTCAATTTCCTTGTTTGAAGCGGTCCAGGAGACCTTATGGCATCCCGCGGGTCAAGCGTCGGGTCTGCGCTTGCTGTGGAGTGGGCTTTTTCTTAGACTGCGCGCTTCTACAGCAACCATGCAGCCAGCAGACGCGGACGACCTGCGCCAGGAAAGTACATGCCGCTTCCTACTCCCTTCCATCCGCGCACGGCGCCCCTGTGCGTGACCTACCGCTGGAAAGACTGGGCGGGCTATCTCGCTCCATGCAGCTACGACATCAGCCCCGACCGGGAATACAACGCCGTCCGTCAGGCGGCAGGGCTGCTCGATGTGACTCCCTTGTTCAAGTACGAGGTGCGCGGGGCCCACGCGGGCCGATTCCTCTCGAGGATCTTGAGCCGCAGCGTCGCGAAGCTGAAGACCGGACGTATGCACTACCTGTGCTGGTGCGACGATGCCGGCAAGATCATCGATGATGGCACCTGCGCGCGCCTGGCCAAAGACCGCTACCGGGTGACCAGCGCGCTGCCCAGCCTGCAATGGTTCCGGCGCCACGCCCGGCCCTTCGACGTCGAGATCGAGGATCTGACCCAGCGCATCGCTGCTTTGGCGCTGCAGGGGCCGACCTCGCGCGACATCTTGCGCCGCGTCTGCGACCTCGACATGGACAAGCTGCGCTTCTTCGGCATCGCCGAGACGCAGTTCGATGGTTTCCGCGGACACATCTCGCGCACGGGTTATACAGGCGACCTGGGCTATGAGCTGTGGGTCGACGCGGCCGATGCCTTGCCACTCTGGGACTTGCTGATGGCCGAAGGCAAAGACCACGGCATCATGCCGATCGGTCTGGACACCCTCGACATCACCCGCATCGAAGCGGGTTTCGTGCTCAACGGTTGTGACTATGTGAGCGCGCGCTCGGCCTTGACCGAAGCGCAGACATCGACCCCGTTCGAGCTCGGGCTGGGCTGGACGGTCAAGCTGGCGAAACGTGCGCCGTTTGTCGGCCAACAGGCCCTTGAGGCCGAGAAAGCCCGCGGGCGGCGTTGGGCGCTGGTCGGGCTCGATATCGATTGGCCGGCGGTCGAGGAAGTCTTCGATGGCTACGGCCTGCCGCCCCACGTGCCGACCGCGGCCTGGCGCTGCGCCATCCCGGTCTACCATGACGGCTTGCAGATCGGCCGGGCCACCAGCGGCACCTGGTCACCGGTCTTGAAGAAGAACCTGGCGCTGGCCACGGTCGAGGCTGAGCACAGCGCGCCGGGGACCGTGTTGCAGTTCGAGCTGACGGTGGAGTGGACCCGGCACACGGTGCCGGCAACAGTCGTCAAGACGCCTTTCTTTGACCCCGAGCGGAAGCGAGCCTGAGATGGCGACGAGCTATGACTGCATCATCATAGGTGGCGGGCACAACGGCCTGGTCTGTGCCGCCTACCTGGCCAAGGCCGGCCGCAAGGTGCTGGTGCTCGAGAGCCGGCATGTGCTCGGGGGCGCGGCGGTCACCGAGGAGATCTACCCGGGCTTCAAGTACTCGGTGTGCTCCTACGTGGTGAGCCTGCTGCGGCCGCAGCTGATCCGCGATCTCGAGCTGCCGCGCCACGGCCTCGAGATCCTGCCCCTGGAGTGCTCGTTTACGCCGCAGCTCGAAGGACGCGGACTGGTCCGTTGGCCCGATGTCGAGAAGACCCGGCGGGAGATCGCCGCTTTTGCTCCCGAAGACGCGGAGATCTACCCCTACTTCTCCAAGGCGATGATGCAGATGGCGCGGGCCGTCAAGCCGATCATCGACATCGAACCGCCCGATCCCACCTCCTTCAGCCCCACCCAACTCGGCCAGCTGATGAGCCTGGGCAAGCGCTTCCGCGGCATGGGCCAGGAAGGCCTGGTGCGGCTTGTCAAGATGATGACGATGAGCGCGGTCGACTTCCTCTCCGAGTGGTTCACCAGCGAGCAGCTGATGGCTCCGATGTCGTGCAGCGGCATCATCGGCACCTATCTGGGCGTGCGCTCGCCCGGCACCGCCTACGTCTTGCTGCACCACTACATGGGTGAGATCGACGGCGCCTTCCGTGCCTGGGGCTTCTCCAAGGGCGGCACCGGACAGATCAGCCTGGCGATCGCCAGCGCGGCACGCGGCTATGGTGCCGAGATCCGAACAGAGGCCCGCGTCGCCCAGCTGCTGCTCAAGGGCGGAGAGGCCCGGGGAGTCGTGCTGCAGGACGGCAGCGAGCTGCACGCACGCTGCGTGGTGTCGTCGGTAGACCCGCACCTGACATTCCTCAAGTTGGTCGGCGCAGACCAATTGCCTGGCGAGTTCGTCGATGCGGTGCGGCGTTACCGCATGCGCGGCAGCTCGGGCAAGGTCAACCTCGCCCTCGACCGGCTGCCCGTCTTCACCTGCCGGCCGGGCGACGGGCTGCATCTGAAGGGCGATATCGCGATCGCGCCGAATCTGACCTACCTCGAGCGGGCCTACGACGACGCGAAGTACGGCGCGTATTCGCGCCGCCCGTACCTGAACGTGGTCATCCCCAGTTTGACCGACCCGAGCGTCGCGCCCCCGGGCAAGCATGTGATGTCGATCTTCGTGCAGTACGCGCCCTACCACCTCAAAGAGGGTCCGGAAGCCTGGCCTGACCAGCGTGAGGCCTTCGGCGACACCGTTGTAGACACCCTGGCCGAGTACTGTCCGGGTTTGAAAGAGTCCATCCTGCACCGCCAGGTATTGACCCCCTGGGACCTCGAGAAGGAATTTGGACTGACCGAAGGCAACATCTTTCACGGAGAGCTCAGCCTCGAGCAGCTCTTCTTCCTCAGACCGGTTCCCGGTTGGGCACGCTACCGCACACCGATCCGCAAGCTGTGGATGTGTGGCAGCGGCACCCACCCGGGGGGCGGCGTCATGGGAGCGCCAGGCATGTTGGCGGCCCAGCGCATGTTGAAGGAGCGGGCCCTGTGAGCGCGTCCACCAGCAAGTCTGGCGCGGCCCCGGTGGTCGTGATCGGTGCCGGCCACAATGGCCTGAGCTGCGCTGCCACCCTGGCCCGAGCGGGGCGCAAAGTGCTGGTGCTCGAGGCACGTGAGCAGATCGGAGGCCTGGCGGCTCGGGAGAGCTTCGCCGAGGGCTACGCCGTGCCCGGCGTGCTGCACAGCACCACCGGCGTGCGCGCGACATTGGTCGCGCGGCTGGGACTGCAGGCTCACGGTCTGCGGCGGCGCGAAACTCCACTCGAGATCTTGTGCCCGCAACCAGACGGGCCGGCCTTGAGCATCTGTGGCGACAAGCTGAGCGGACCCTTGGCGGAGGGCGATGCAGAGCGGTACGCGAGCTTCCGGGCTTTCATTGCTCGGGTGACGCCGGTCGTGCGCAAGCTGCTCGACAAGCCGCCGCTCGATCCGCTCGGGGCGTACTGGCCGTTGATGCTGACTGGGCTGAGAGTGCGACGCCTCGGCAAGAAAGACATGATCGAGCTGTTGCGCCTGGGACCGATGTGCGTGGCCGACTGGATGCGCGATGTGTTTGCGGGCGAGCATCTACGCGCCGCCCTTGCGGTGCCGGCGTTGCAGGCCAGCTTCACCGGCCCGTGGTCGGCGGGCTCGGCGGCCCAGCTGCTCTTGCGCGAATGTTGCGCGGACGGCGAGCTGGTCGGAGGACCTGCGGCCTTGATCGACGCGCTGGCCGCAGCGACCCACGCGGCCGGCGGCGAGATCCGCAGCTCTGCGCGGGTCGCGCGCATCCTCCTGGACAAGGGTGCGGTGGTCGGCGTCCAGCTGCACGATGGCGAGGAGCTGGCCTGCCAGACCGTGCTGGCTTCTTGCGATCCTCGTCAGGCGCTGCTCGAGCTGGTGGGTGCTGAGCACCTGAGCAGCACCTGCGGCGAAGAGCTGCGCAACATCCGCTGCCGCGGCACGACCGCCATCGTGCGCATGGCGCTCTCCGGTCCTCTCGAGCTGCAGGATGGGCGCCAGGTCGAGGCCTTGCGCACCGGCTCTGGTCTCGATGTGCTCGAGCGCGCCTTCGATCCGGTCAAGTACAAGCGCTTTGCCGAAGAACCCCTGCTCGAGTTGCGGGTCCCGAGCGTGGCCGACCCCTCGCTGGCGCCTGCCGGCCACCATGTGGTCTCCATCCACGCCCACGCGGCCCCCTACGAGCTCGAGGGCGGCTGGACCGATGCCGCGCGCGAAGCGCTCGGCGATGCGGTCCAGAAGCAGCTGACCCGCTTCTGCCCCGAGCTCGCTGCGCGGTTGGTGGCGCGGGAAGTTCTGACCCCCGCGGATCTGGCGGAACGCTACGGTCTGAGCGGCGGCCACCTGCATCACGGGGAACATGCGCTGGACCAGTTGATGTTCCTGCGCCCGACGGCCCGATGCAGCCAGTACCGGACACCGGTGCCTGGTCTGTGGCTGGCGGGCAGTGGGAGTCACCCGGGAGGCGGATTGACGGGCATGCCCGGACATCTGGCTGCCCGGGCGTGCCTGCGCGCTGGCTGAGAAAGTCTCCGTCTCAGCTCGCTAGCAACCAGGCGACAGCCGCCACACCCGCCGCGACCGCGACCGGCACGCTGAAGTTGTCGTCGAGGCGACGGCTGAAGAGCCCGGCCAACGCCCCGGGAATCACCCCGCCGAGCGCCAGCGCCCACTGCGCACCGAAGCTCAGCTCTGGGTAGTACAGCTGGAACACGCAGAAACTCGCCAGCAAGCCCGCGCCGACGAAAGCCAGGCAGCCTTCCAAGGTGCGACGTTTGGCGATACGGATGCGCCCAAAACGGCGTCCGATCTCCGAGGCCGCCGGATCCCCCACTGCCAACACGACCACGGCCAGCGAGCCAGCCAAGGGTCCCACCGTGAGGCCGAGCAGCCCCAACGCGCTGGTGTACCAGGTGGCGCTGTTGATGCGCTCTGTCTCATGGGGATGTGCCAGAGGGCCAAACCAGCCCATCAGGGTTTGATTCAGACCGACGTAGCGTCGGCGCAAGAACTCCAGAGTCCAGGCGATCATGGCACAGATCACAGGCACCACCACCATGCTCATCGGTGTGAGCAGGTGCTGGATCAGCAACAGGCAGACCACCCCGGCGCTGACATGGAAGCACGTGCGCCGCAAGTTGCGCGGCCGCAGGCTGGGCACAAGCCGCCGATGCAAGCGCAGAGCTGCGACCGCAGCCTCGTAGGGCTGCTGCACCCGGCGGCGGAAGGCCTGCCACTCTTCTTTCCACGAGCCGAGACTCGGCGTGCGGGGGGCGTGTTGGCGGATGGCCGCCACCAGCAGGCTCATCTTCTGGCGCAGACGTGCGGGCGCTTCGCGCTCTTCCCAGGCGGACAACAGCTCTTCCATCTTGCCCTGCAGCTGCTGCAGCTGCTCACGAGCCTGGACGAGGTTGGCTTCGAAGCGTTGATCCAACGACTGCAACAGCGCGAACAGAGCCAGCATCAGGCGCTGGCTCTCCGTGAGATGGCAGGTACCTGTCATGCAAGAGACTCTCGTGAGGGGCAGGCTACTGTACCTTCTCCGGCCCCGCAGCGTCAACCAACTGGCATGCGAGAAGGCCCCGCCTGCGGAAAGGTCAGGTAGCTCAACGCACCGGACGCACGACCCGGAAACCGACGCTCTCCCCCAGAGTCTCGGGCTTGAGATGGGCGCGGCGGGCCGAACGGCAATAGCTCGCATCCTGGTAGCCGCTGCCACCACGGATGATACGCCCCGTCCCCATGTTGGGACCACGCGGATCGCGCGCCGGCTCGTCGGGGTACGCTCCGTAGTAGTCACCGCACCACTCATAGGCGTTGCCATGCATGTCGTACAGCCCCCACGGGTTCGGCAACAGGCTGCCCACCTCTGTCAGCCGCATCATGCTTCCCTCACTGAAGAGGAAGTCGTCCACCGCGCTGAAGTTGGCCTCTTTGGGGCTGAGCCGCTTGCCGCTCCAGTACGGAGTCTCGGTCTCCGCCCGGCAGGCGTATTCCCACTCCGCTTCGGTCGGCAGCCGGTAGCCGTCCGCAGCAGCCAACAGGGACACCTGGTCCCCGTCGACCTGGTATGCGGGCTGCAGACCCTGCGCGGCGGACAGCTGGTTGCAGAAGCGCACCGCCGCGAACCAGTCGAGCTTGACCGCGGGATGGCGCGGGCCCCGCTGGCCCTGAGCCGCCAGGGGGCTACCCATGACCTGTTCCCAGAGACCACGGCTGACCTCTTGGGCCATCATCCAGACCGCGCCGCTCAGCTGAACTTGATGCGGGAGCTCGTCCGACAGGCGCGGGACGGCGTTGACGGGCGAGCCCATCGTGAAGCTCCCCGCGGGGATCAACACAAAATCAGCGCCCTGCTCAGATACGGCAAGAGGCAGCGCGAGCTCTGCCGCGGCGGCCCGCTGCCCTTCGGTGGCATCCCACCAGACCTCAATCCCCTCGACGGGCGGGCCGCCCCCGGGCCCGGCGGGGCCTGGTCCAGCGCGTCCCCAGAACCACCAGGCGGCCGCACATGCGATCAGCACCACGATCGACAAGAGCGCCCAGGGACGTCCCCTGCGCGGCGCCAGCGGGGCCGCCTCGCCGTGCAGCGTCGGCTCGGAGGGTGCGGCAGCCTCGGCCACCCCGGCCGGGACACGGGCCGTCTGTGCTTGCGGCGCGCTCGTCGGAGGTTCGGGGGACGTCGCAGGAGCCACGGCGGTCGGATCGACCCCGGACAGCTGTGAAGATTCGAGGTTGGAGCCGGGCTTGCTGCTGCCTTCCAAACTCGGCCAGACCGTCGGGTCGGCCACAGAGACCTCAGCCGGAACGGGGCTGCTCTCGACCATGGTCGTGGTGTCGGCCACGGCTTCGAGCGCCTCCAGCAACGCGGCAGGTGTCTGGAAGCGGTCTGCGGCGTCTTTCTCCAACAACTTTTCGAGCAGCAGGGCGCTGGCTGCTGAGATCTCCGGCCGAAGCGTGCGCACATCCGGGATCGGTTCGCTGCAATGCGCCTTCATGTAGGCGCTCATGCCAGAACGTTTGAACAGCGCCCGCCCCGTCAACATCTTGAAGAAGGTGCAGCCGAGCGAATACAGATCCGAGCGGATGTCGGCGCTGCTCGAGTCGTCCCATTGTTCGGGCGACATGTAGGCGGGCGTGCCCATCACGGTGCCGACCACCGTCAGCCCCTGGGCTCCGAGCCCGCCCTTTGCCAGGCCGAAGTCGGCGATCTTCACCCGGCCCTGCTCGTCGAGCAACAAATTGTCCGGCTTGATATCCCGATGCACGATGCCCTGTGAGTGCGCGCTGTCGAGGCCACGGGCAGCCTCCAGCAAGATCCGTCGGGCCCGTCCTTCGTCGATGGGGCCCTTCTTGAGCAGGTCCTTGACCGAGCCGCCCGCAGCCAATCCCATCGCGATGAAGAAGCGCCCGTCTTGTTCGAACATATCGTGCACCGGCACGATGTGCGGGCTATCGAGCTTTGCCAGGGCGCGGGCTTCACGCTGGAAGCGGCTGATCAAGCCCGCATCATCGGACATCGCCGGGGGCAGCACTTTGATGGCGACCTGGCGCTGTAGCTGTTCATGGACGGCCAGATAGACCGCGCCCATGCCCCCCTGCCCCAGCTTGCTCTCGACACGGTAACCACGCAGCGAGCTGCCGATCAGCGCATCTGCAGGCGGCGCCGGCTTTTCGGCAGGAGGCGCTGCTGGCGGAGTCGGTGGGGACGAAGGAGCGGACCCGGCACTGCGCGCGGCCTCTTCCAGTTGAGACTCGGACAAGTGCCAGTCGGTGGCGGAATCTTCTGGGCGCATGTTTCGTTCCCCGGCACGGTATCGTAGACTGGTCGCTCCAGTGAAAGCCCGGGGCGGTTCCCGGTCAAGGAAGATCCCTGAGGAGCTATCGATGGCAATCATCCAGCGCATTGGTGAGCCGGAGAATGCCAGCGAAACCAAGGCCATCCAACATCTGGCCCGGGTCCTGCCGGCAGACTATGTCCTGATCCACAACTTCGAGCTGACCGGCGGCGGTGGGCTGCCGTATGAATACGACCTGGCGGTGGTCGGCGAACATGCCGTCTACCATGTCGAGGTCAAGGGCTACCGGGGGCGGATCAGCGGTGACACCCGGCAGTGGACCTTTGAGAACGGTGCGGTCTATCCCAGCCCGATTCCTCTGGCCAACAAAAAGACCAAGATCCTGGCCAGCAAACTCCAACGCCACGCGCGCAACCTCAAGAGGGTATGGTGCGAGACGGTGGTGCTCCTGACTCATGCCAGTGCACCACCGCGGCTCAAAGACGACCAGGCATCCCGTGTGATCCGGCTCGAGCAGGCGGCCGACTACTTCACCGATCCCAAGAACCTGCCCGTGCGCACTGAGAACATCGGTCCGCTGCACAATCAGATCTGCGAGGCCCTGTTCGGCGCCAGGCCGTGTACCAAGCTCAAGACCATTGGATTGTACGATCTGCTCGCGCGCATCGGCCAATCGGACACGCGCAGCGTCTTTCTCGCAGAGCACCGCTACATCAAGACGCAGCCCAAGACCATTCTCAAGGCGTTTCATTTCGACATCTACGCCAAGACGGACGAGAAAAAACGCCAGATCGACGCCATCTTCCGCGACCAGAACGCGCTGCGATTGCTGGGCAGCCATCCGAACATCATCGCGACCGGCGACTTCTTTGCCTGGGACGACAACAAGTTCGTTCTCCCCACCGAATACATAGAACACGGCCGGCCCTTGACTGGAGTGCTCGAGGAAGCCGAGCTGGCGACGATCCCCTGGCAGGAGAAGATCGACATCATCGCGAAGACCGCGCGTGGTCTGCGCCATGCCCATCGCAACGGCGTGGTGCATCGCGATATCCAGCCGCAGAACATCGTCCTGGGCCCGGGTGGGCTGGTCAAACTGGTCAACTTCGATCTCGCCTTCCTGCCCGGCGGCATGCTCGAGCCGGCTGCGAAAGACGTGCGGCGGCGTTTCGACGTTCGGTATTGCGCGCCCGAGGTGTTTGTCAACCCGGAGTCGGCGGCACCCCGCTCGGATGTCTTCTCCCTGGGGGCTGTCTTCTTCCGCCTGTTGACCGGACGCCATCCCTATGCCGACGTCAAGGCCCTGATGCGCGGAGAGAGCGTGCCTTTCCGGGCCGAGCTTCTCGGTGAGGCTCTCGAGGGCGCCGCGTTGAGCGGCCTGTCCGGCGATGAGCTGACGGAGGTCATCCGGAGAATGTGCGCGATCGATGCGCAAGAGCGCTACCAGAGCATCGAACAGTTGAATGAGGATCTCGCCATCCTGACCGACGAGAACTACGCCGAGCCGACGCTTGTGCTCGGCCTGACGCGCGGGCGCGCCTATGAGCCGCCCAGCACTTGACAAGCGGCGTCGGCTGCAACGTGGTCCCCACGCCGGCGAATTCTTGCGCCGCCTGGGCGCGGCCTACTTTCTGCTCGCAACTACGGGCTTCGGGTTGCTGCTCGGCAACGGCTGGTTCCACGAGGGAGAGCTCTTCGGCCCGCTGTTCTGGGCGCTCGCTCTGCCGGCCACCACGGTCCTGGTGTGCGTCTTCGGCATCCACTACCTCACCGGGTTGCAAGAGGCCCGGCAGCGCCTGCGAAGCCTGCCGCACGAGCGCGACTATCCGCTGCTCTGGGCCGTCGCGCGGATGGCATGGTGCCCGGGCGAGGGCGCCGAAGACGCCACGCCTGCACAGCTCAGCCAGGGAGGCATTCTCGCCGTCAGCCAGGGCGACCTGGTCTATCTGCCCGATGCCCTGGAACAACCCGGCAACGCGCGCCGATGGCTGGACTATGAAGTCGCCAGCCTCCAACGGCTGCCGGCCCGCGGCTGGGTGCAGCGGTTGCTGCTGGCTTCGGGGCCCCTGCGCTTCCGCTTCCGCGACGGCGGGCAGCTGGATGTGTACGTCAACGGCGCGTCACGCGCGCTCCCCATGTTTTCGACGGCCCTGGGACTTCCCCGGGCTGTCCGCGACGAGCATGACCCGAACGGGGCAGCGCCCCCGGAAGGACAGACCATGGCCGCCTACACGCGGGCGCACTACGACTTCGAGCAGCTCCCGATGCTGCAGTTCCTGGCTGCCGACTTGCAACTGCAGTCGCTCGGGTTGGGCCTCGGCCGCATAGAGCCCGGCAAGGGTTGGAAGTTCTGGCACCGGCATAAGCAGCAGGAAGAAGTCTACCTCTGTTTGTCGGGCAGTCTGACCCTGTTGGTTGACGACGAGACACTCCAACTCGAGGCCGGCGACTGTGTGCGGGTTCCGCCTGAGGCATTGCGGGCCGTCGGCAACCGGAGTGCCTCTGCGGGCGTCGTGCTGATCGCCGGGGCGATGCCCTTCGAAGGGCACCGCAACCCGGAGAAGCCCGTGACCATCGCGGACGGACTTCCTGACCGCGAGCGCGGGGCTCCCGATTGGACGGTGTCCTGATGGGACTGCGCTGGTTGCTCGTGCTCGGCATGCTGCCCTTGACCGGATGTATGACCACCGGCCTGGTGCGCTCGACCTTCCACGACGGTACGCGGCCCGGTGAGCCGGTGCGGGCGGTCGCGCTCAGTGGCGCGGCGGAGTTTCCCGAAACCTCGGGGCAGCTCGGCTTGCCGCAGGGAGAGGGGCTGCTGCTGCGGCTGGTCTTCGAGGACGGCAGCTTCGCGACCGCGGCCCTGCCGCTCGATTCGGGCGGGGTGGTGCTGGCTGAAGATCATCCGGCCGCCAGCCTGCCTGGCAGCGGCCCTGCGTTGGAGCCAGGCCGTTGGCTGGAGGTCGGCCCCTGGTTGGTGCGCCTCGACCTCGAGACGGACACGCTCTTGCGGCGCGCGAGTCAGGGACCGGCCATCGCGCTACCGCTCCCGCGGAAAGCGCATTTCGAGGAGGCGGGCGGGTTCATCTACTGGCTGCGCATCGGCTTCTTTCCGATCGTGCTGCCTCTGACCGTCTGTTTCGATGCGGTCACCCTGCCGATCCAGGGGGTCTATGCGGCGACCTCTGAGCAGGGCATGGACGCCCTGCTCGCGCCCAGCGGTCCGCCCCCTCAGCTGCCCTGAGGATCGCCGCGTGTCGGCTGCGCAGGGGCCTCCTCATCGGCGGGTTCAGTGCGGGCCGCGAGCACGTCCGACAAGTGATTGAGATCGTCGGCCACCTCGGTGAAGGCGTCGTTGTGTCGCAGCTTGGTGCGGACGCTGTTGTCGCCGTCGGCCAGCGCCTGGATATGCCGGCGGAAAGCCACTGTCGGACCGATCAGGTGGAAGGTGAGCACGATCGATAGCGCGATGTTGCAGAACAGGAAAAAGACCAACGCGAAGGTCAGCGACAAGGCTGTCTCGAGCCCCAGCTCGCGGATCTCAAACACGATGTCCTGATCCACACCCCGCAGCTGCAGGGCCCTCTCGACACGGAGCCACTGGGAGTACAGAATCCAGACCATCGCCACTCCGAAAGGAACCGCCGAGTACAGGCCGATCTGTATCTGCAAGAAGGGTTTGAGCAGAACTTTCCGACGGCGGTTCTGCATCGAATCCTCCTCGGCTCAAGAGTGGGTAATTGCAGTCTAGCAGAGCGCGCCGTGCTCAGTGTGATGGACGGGCCGAAGGTCCGAGCGCAGGCCGATGGGCACCCCCGCTGCGGGGGTGACCAGCCGGGCTCCCGGGGTCCCATCTGCGTCGCACGCGGACGAGCCTTTCTGGCTGGTCGCAGGCGGCTTGCAGATGCACTTCCGCGATGCCGCCATCGACCTGCATCCTGGAGAGCTGCTGGTGGTTCCGCGCGGTGTGGAGCACAAACCTGTGTATAGCGAAGAAGTCCAGGTTGTGCTCTTCGAACCCGTTTCGACCGTCAACACCGGGGATCTCGCCAGTGAGCGGACCAAGACCGACGAACCACACAAGCTCGCAAACGACCGAACCCTGACCGTTGCCCGGACCAGAAAGTACCCTACAATGGGGTCTCCCTGCGACCTCTGGAGTGCGCCGTGCCAGACACAGAAAGCACGAGCGGCTCGTCCTCAACTACGGCCAGGCCCCTTGCCCGACGGCTGTCCTATCTGGTGGTCGCCTTCGTAGCGCTTTCGGGTGTCGCCGTCAGCCTGCTCGCCCGCTATCAGATCGAGGACCAGCTGTATCACCAGCGCGAGGCGGAGTTCTACCAACAGGCCCATCACCAACTGGGCGTCCTGCAGAGGGCGCTGGACGGTCTGGCTTTCAACCTCGGGGCCTTGCGTTCCTTTTATCATGCCTCGAGCTTTGTCGACGCCGAAGAGTTCGCCACGTTCGTAACTCCCGTGCTGCGCCGCAACCCCTTTATCGACCGCTTCGACTTCATCGCGTGCGTCCCCATCGCGGAGCGTGACACCTTTGTCGCCGCCCAGAAGGCCCAGGGCCGGCTCGATTTTGGCGTGGTTGTGCGGGCCGAAGACGGCTCATTTCTGCCCGCGCCGGAACAGGACCTGGCCTATATCTGGGCGCAGGCAGAGCCACGGACAAGCGAGGTACAGCTGGGCTGGGACATGCTCGCCCCGCAGGGGCCGCGCGCTGCCCTGGATCGAGCTGTGGAAGCCGGTGAAGCCGTCTGCAGCGCGCCCGGAAGCACTGAGGCCCTGACTGCTGGCTCAGGCCGCGCCCGTTTCAGTTTGTTCTGGGCGGTGTACCACAACCCCGACGACCCAGGCGCGGGGGTTCGCGGTTGGGTCTCCCTGACCTTTGGCTTTGAGAAACTGGCTGAGCGCTTGCACGCCGAGCATGAGAGCCGGATGGTGGGCTTGCAGCTGGTCGAGAGCGCCGGGGACCACCTGCTTCTGAGCTCTGCCGCCCGGGAATCCGGCAACCTGCGCATGCATCAAGCGCTGGACTTCTGCGGACGGCGCTGGCTGGCGAGTCTGGGGCCCACCAGACCCAGCGCGGGTGCTAGCAACCTGGGTTGGGGAGTGCTGGCGGCGGGCTTGCTGATGACCCTGGCTTTGACCGCGCTGCTCATGCAACCGATCCGCCGCACCCGGCAGGTTGAGCGCCTGGTGGCGCAACGCACAGCCGCGCTCGCAAGGGCCACCCGAGAAGCCCAGCAGCTCGCCGAAGAGGCGCAGGCTGCGAACCGGGCGAAGTCCGCCTTCGTCGCCAATATCAGCCACGAGATCCGCACTCCGATGAACGGCGTGATCGGAATGAGCCAATTGCTGTTGGACACATCGCTGAGCGCCGAACAGCAGCGTTATGCGGAGACGGTCCAGAAGTCGGGTCGAGCCCTGCTGGGCCTGATCAACGATGTGCTCGATTTCTCCAAGATCGAGGCGGGCAAGCTTGAGCTCGAACCTCTGCCTTTTGACCTGATGCTGGTCGTCGAGGACATCGCGCTGTTGATGTCCAGTCAGGTAGCCGAACGCAGCGTGGAGATCATCGTTCGCTACGAGCCGGGGGCTCCACGCCGCGTGATCGCCGATCCCGGGCGCGTCCGGCAGGTGATCCAGAACCTCGTCAGCAACGCCCTCAAGTTTACCGAACACGGATACGTCCTGATCGATGTCAAGTGCTTGCGGCAAGATCAAGGGCACGCGCAGCTGCGGATCAGCGTGGAGGACACAGGCATCGGCATTCCGGCCGACAAGCTCGACCACATCTTTGACAAGTTCACCCAGGTCGACACCTCGACTACCCGTCGTTTTGGTGGTACAGGACTCGGGTTGTCGATCTGCCAACAGCTCGTCCAGCTCTGGGAAGGCGACATCGGCGCCGACAGCGTGCTTGGTCGGGGCTCGACCTTCTGGTTTTCGCTGCGTGCCCGGCTCGACGCACGCCAGCCCGTGCCCCCGGCGTCTTTGGAAGAGCTTCGGAACCTGCGTGTGCTGGTCGTCGATGACAACGAGGTCAACCGGAGGGTGTGCCGCGAATTGATTGGAAACTGGGGTATGCGCTGCGAAGACGTGGAATCCGCGCCGGAAGCCCTGCTCAAGATGTCCGAAGCCGTCGCTGCGGGCGACCCCTTCCAGTTCGCCCTGCTCGATTTCCAGATGCCGGTGATGGATGGCGCGGCGCTGGGACGGGCCATCCGTTCGACCAAGGCGCTGGCGCAAACGCGCCTGCTGATGTTGACCTCGGCTGGACAGCGTGGTGATGCCGCACGCATGGAGCAGATCGGCTTCCAAGGCTATCTCGTCAAGCCTGTTCCGGCCTCGCTCCTGCTCGACACCCTGACGACCATCTGGGGCTCCCGCAAGGAGGTGGATGGGAGTCTGATCACGCAGTTCAGCGCCGTCGACTCTGAAACCCACAAGTCCGAGGTGGCCGCGCCGATACCCGCTCGAGTGCTCGTGGTCGAAGACAACGCTGTCAATCAGGAAGTCGCACGCTTGATGCTCGGCCGTCTCGGGGCACGGGTCTGGCTGGCAGCTGATGGTCGGGAGGCGCTCGACCAGATCGCTGAGCTCGACTTCGACTGCGTGTTCATGGACTGCCAGATGCCGGTGATGGACGGGATCGAAGCGACGCGCCACATCCGCGCGGGGGAGGCGGGCAGCGCCCATCTGCCGATCATTGCGATGACCGGGGAGGCGCTGGCGGGCGACCGCGAGCGCCTGCTCGCTGCCGGCATGGACGACTACATGACCAAGCCGATTCGCCCGGCTGAGCTGCATCGAGCTTTGCGGCGTTGGGTACGAAACGAGGACGGCTCAGAGGCTGGCGCGCAGTCCGAAAGGAGTTCGTCGGACAGCCAGTCAGAAGCTCTTCTCGACCTCGAGGCCATCGCCGACCTGCGCGAATTGTCCGTGTCGGCTCCGGACTTCGTTCCCGATCTGTTCGGAAAGTTCGAACGGCAAGCCGAGCAACTGATCGAGCGCTTGCAGACCGCGCTGCAGGCAGCTGACGTGGAGACCTTGCAGAAGACGGCACACACCTTGAAGGGAGTCGGAGCCACCGTCGGAGCACGCCAGATCTTCGAGCTCAGCAAGCAGCTGGAGCAGTGCGCCCGGGACAACACCTTCGAATCCGCTGCAACCACACTCGACATGCTGCGCGCCGCATTGCCACGGTTTTGCGTAGCCTTCCGCCAGGCCATGAGCCTGCCTGCAAGGTGAGACGCAGAACCCCCTGGTTGCGACTCTCCACCGAACAGTTGCAGGCCGCTCTGGCCCCGGCCGGCTGGGCGGGGCGCCTGGAGCGATGGCAGGCGCTGACGGGTGGTCTGGTCAACACCAACCTCAGACTGTGGCTGCGGAATCCATGCGCAAGCGTGGTGCTGCGGATCTACACGCGCGACCCCCAGGCGTGTGGGCGAGAGACGCGTCTGCTGCAGCTCTTGCAGGGAACCGTCCCCGTCCCTCGCGCGCTGTTCGTCGAACCGAGCGCAGATCTCCTCGGGCATCCGTATTCTCTGCTCGAATGGATCGAAGGCACTCCTCTAGACGGGCTGACCGATGTTGCAGAGCTCGAGCGCCTGTGGGAAGCGCTCGGCGAAACCCTGGGCGGGTTGGCCGCGGTGCGCTTCGCCGTCCCGGGCTTCCTCGACGCCACTCTGCAGCCCGAGCCGCTGGGCGACGATCCTGTCCGAGCGTATGCGCATGCGACACTATTTGAAGGAAAGGCGGGCACACGGCTGGGCACCTCCCTGCGCGACAGGCTCTGGCTGTTCGCACAAGCCTCGGCCGACCTGCTGGTCGGACAACAACAGGCGCGGCAGCTGGTGCATGGCGACTGCAACCCGAGCAACATCCTGGTCGCGCGCACCGGGGATGGCTGGCGGGTGTGCGCGCTGCTCGACTGGGAGTGGGCGATGGCCTGGACCCCGCTGTGCGACTGCGGCAACCTCTTCCGCATCGACCGCGAGCCGGATGCCGCCTTGCAGGCAGCGTTTGCGCGTGGGTACGCACGGACCGCCGAGCCCCTGCCCGAGAACTGGCAGGAGCTGAGCCACAGGCTCGACCTTCTCAGCGCGTTGGAGTTCCTCGATGCCGGGCAGGAGCGGCCGCACAGCTTCGCCCTCGCCAGGGCGCGGATCGAGGCAACTCTGCAGCGCTACGGCGGCTGAGGAGCCTCGCTCAGGGTGGGGAGACAGATTCTCGCTTCCGTAACCTTCCGATAATCCTCCGTCGGGTCCAATGCCGCGCGCGTGCATGTACATCCAGTCGCTTGAGGAGGAACCCCCGTTGAGACGCCTGAAAACCCTGCCTGTGCTCTGGTTGATTCTTGCTCTGGTCGCGCTGCCTGCGATAGCTCAAGCCCCATCTGAGGGGTACCAGGTGTACCACTTCGCTCAGGAAGGCGTGCTGGGCACATCGTTCGACTTGTTCGTACGTGCCCAGCACGAGGAGACTGGGGCCGCCCTGTTGGAGCGCGTGCTCGCGAGCATCGAAGCACAAGCGGGCGTCCTCAGCAGCTACGATCCGAACAGCGAGATCAGCACCATCAACGCCAGGCCCTTTCTCCAGGACGAAGCGATCGAGCTCTCGGAGGACCTCTCGCAGGTGCTGCGCAACAGCCATTTGTTGGGACGTTTCAGCAAAGGCGCCTTCAACGTCTTCGTTGGCGACCTCGTGGCTCTCTGGCGCGACGCCGGACGCGACGGAGAGCTCCCGTCGGCAGAGAGCATCGAGGCCCTGCTACCCGCGCTGCGTGCTGGATTCTCCGTCACCACCCGCGATGGAGTGTCCAGCCTCACCCGCAAAGCCGCGGGCAGCTTTCAACTGGACGGCATCGCCAAGGGATACATTCTGGAGCAGGCGCTCAAGGCCGCGCTCCGAGATGTCAGCGGCGTGACGGGGATCTTGATCGATATCGGCGGCGACGTGGTCGCCTGGGGGAAGGAGAGCGCATCAAGTCGCGCGGGCTGGAAAGTCGGGGTCGCCGACCCCTCCTCGCCCGCCGACAACGCCGCTCCTTTGACCAGTGTCTGGCTCGACGGCGCCACCATCGCGACCAGCGGCGGATATGCCCGCTACCATGAGATTGCCGGGCAACGGCTCAGCCACATTCTCGATCCTCGCACCGGCATGCCCGCAAACAAGGTCGCCAGCGCGACCGTAGTGGCGTCCTCTGCGCAGACTGCCGACGCCCTGGCGACCGCGCTGTGTGTTTTGAGCCCCGAGGAAGGCCTGAAATTGATCGCCCGACACTCGGGCACCGAGTGTCTGATCGTCGATGCCCTGGGGACCCAGCACCGCAGCCCAGGTTTCAGCGCCTATGAGCAACCCCCCGCCGAGATTGAGCACGGAGTCGCGGGTCTGTGGCCCGAAGGCTTCCGCGTCGAGGTCGGTTTTTCGCTCGTCGACTCGACCGCGGGACAACCTTCGACGGGACGCAGGGGGGGCCGCTTCAAGCGACACTTCGTGGCGGCCTGGGTGGAGGATGGCGAGGGCCGCCTGGTCAAGATTCTGGCGGTCTGGGCGCAGACTGGAGAGCTGAAATACCTCAAGGACCTCGACACCTTCTGGCACGACGCCTGGCTGGAGAGCGGCGGTTCGAGCAGCCCTTCAGTGCTGAGCAGCATCTCGCGCGCGACCCGGGCGCCCGGCCACTACGACCTGGTCTGGGACGGAACAGACAGCGATGGACGTCCCGTCCCCCGCGGCAGCTATGCGATCTGTCTGGATGTCAACCGAGAGCATGGCCCTCCGCGGGGCCGCGCGGGGCACACCTTCGCATCGCTCAAGCTGGACTGCCGGGATACGCCCGCTGAGGCGCAGGCCGAAGACCAGCCCGAGCTGACCGAGTTGCGCGCACAGTTCGGACCGACAAGCAGGTGAGCCTGCCACACAACGAACACTCGCTGCAGCGGGAGACAAAGCGTGCTTCTGGAAGACGCTGGCGGGCGTGCAAACGCTGGCTGAGAATCGTGCACCGCCTGCTCTCCTTGTTCGCATTCTTCGCCTTGTTGTTCTTCAGTCTGACGGGTTTCTTCATGAACCATGGCGGGTGGTTCGAGCTCGACGAAACGGTCGAGGAAGAGGCCATCGGGCAGGTCTCCGAAGAGATGCTCGCCGGCCCGGACAGGCTCGCGATCGTCGAACGTCTGCGCAGCGAGTTCGGCGCGCTCGGACCGTTGGATGAGTGCATCGTCGACGAGTACGAGATGGTCGTGATGTTCAAGCGACCCGGTCGGGTCACCGATGCAGTCATCAACCGCGAAACCGGGGAGATGCGGGTCTACACCGAGACCAGCAATCTGTTCGTATTGCTGGGCGACATCCACCGTGGCGAGAACACCGGCGGAACGGGCGGTCTGCTGGTCGACGTGTCGGCGGGGCTGCTATTTCTCACCGCCCTGACCGGTCTGGCCCTGGGCCTGATTCTGCCACAAAGCCGCCGCAGTGTAGGGTGCTCGACCGTACTGGGTGGGCTGGGCTTCGCCGCCTGGGTTGCGCTGCTGTTTGTGTGAGGCCCTCAGGCGCTCTCTGAAAACAGATCCAGGAAGCGGTCTTCGTATTCGGGAAACAACCCGTGGCGGTCCAGCTCGGCCTTCAGCTCGAGCGCACGGCTGCGGTCGTCGGCGACCGCCTTGAAGAGCTCTTCTATGTGGGCGAGCTCTTGGGGGTCGAGGCGGCTTGCATTCATGGTTTCGTCCTCTTCTTGGGCGCTGTCTGCCCGCCCGAGATCCCATTCGGGAGTCTCGTCATCGGAGTCTTCGAAAGAAACGCTCGGCCGCAGGATCAATCCCTGGCCCAGCTCCTCGATATGCTCGAGTGCAGCACTCAGCTTAGCATCAAGTCGTTCAGACATCGTCTTGAGATCGGCCAAATCCCAGTCGTACCCGGCGAGCGTGGCAAATTTCTCAAGCACAGCCCGGCACGCACGCAAGAACGGCAAGTGGACTGCGAAGATCGGGACTTCACCGATCAGCCCGATGGTGTCGACGCTCTCGGCCTGCGCAGCCGCGAACAGTGCAGCGTTGATGCCTTTGATCTCACCCGTTCTCAAAGGCTCGATCGGATGGGCCAGGGCTTGCAGCTCGGCGAGCAGTCGTTTCTCGGTAGCGATCCCGAAGACTCGGGCTTCGGGCGACAGCGCAGGACCGGTGACCATCGCATCGATGCTGAAGATGCGCTGCACACCTGCCAGGCGCGCCAGACGCACCAGTTGGCGGCAGTAGTCGAACTTCTGACGACTCGGCGGAGATGCGCCGAAGAAAAGCAGCAGGTTTCGCCCTCCTGACGGGTTCTTCCAGCCGAAAACCTGGTTGTAGCTCTCTGCCTTGGGTCGCACCAGGCCCCCCGAGATCGTGACCGCGTTGAGCTCTTCAGAGCTCTCGCCACGAATCCTGGCGAGCGGTTCCATACCGAGCTTCTCGATCAAATAGCTGCACGCAGCCATGCCGACCTGTCCGGCTCCCGGCCAGGCCAGCAGCAGCCAGGAGTCCCCGTATGTTTCGCGGAAAGGTGTCATCGACTCGTCCATCGTGCGTATTCCGGAAGCAGTCTCGCCTCACTCGGGTCGGGAGCCGCGCTCCCGGCATGGACTGTGCAAGCGCTGTGCCAGCCACACTGCTGCGAGAGCTCAGGCCCTGCAGGTCAACCTCCCTGGCCGACAACTTGATGGTAGACCACAGCATCCACAGCTGCAACTCCAAGCGAAGCTGGCACGCTTGGGCCGGGCAGCTCTGCCAAAAGGGCAGGCAAACGCCGCCATTACCAGGGCTGCCCCATCCAGGCCGCGTACGCTTGCTTCTGGGCTTCGGTGACCGTGTCCAGCCGCCGGACCTGCCAGCTACCGTCCGGCACGCCGCCGAGTTCCACTTCCAGCTCGCACAGCTGGTCGCGGCGGAAGAAATTCAAGCGGATGCTCTCCCCCGGCCGACGCCCTTCGAGATGCTCGTCAAGCCCGCCGGCGACGAGTCTGCGCCCGGCCACTGCGACCAGCTCGTCGCCCGCCATCAACCCCGCGTCCCAGGCCGGCCCGTCCGCAAGCAGAGCTTTGATCCGGTTGCCGTCGAGCCTGACTCCCAGATCTGCCCGCAGGGGAGGCGGGCCGAGCAGCTTCGAGCCATCGCTGGCCTTGAAGATCAGCTCGAGCCCGACACTGGCGAGCTCTTCATCGAAATCCAGCGGCGCGACGCCACGAACATACTCAGCAAAGAACGTCTCAAAGCTGGTGCCGGAGAGCTCCTCGAGCAGCTGCTGCAGGTCTGCGCTGGTGAAGCCGACCCCGCCGAGTGGAAAACGCTCGAACAGCTGCCGCATCGCCGTGTCCAGACTGATCTGGTTGCCACTCATGCGCCGCAGACGCAGGTCGAGTAGCAGGTTGACCAGCGCGCCCTTGCGGTAGAAAGAGACGGTCGAGTTCTGGTCGTCGGGGGTGGAGCGGTTGAACTTGATCCAGGCATCGAAGGAGCTCTCTTCGAGGCTCTGTACGAGGCGTCCGGGGCGCTTGCGGTAGCTGGTGATGCTGCTGGCAACGGTGCTCAGGAAATTGCTGGGCGGAACCAGGCCCGCCCGCGCCAACACCAGGCGTTGGTAGTAGGTGGTCGTGCCTTCAGACACCCACAACAGCGGCGTGTAGTTCTCGCGCAGATAGTTGTAGGGGCTGATTCCCGCTGGACGCAGCTGCTTGACGTTCCACGTGTGAAAGAACTCATGGGAAGCCAGGCTGAGGAAATCATCGTAGCGGCCTGCTTCCTCGAGCGCCGCACGCGAGGTCTGCATGATCGTGGAATTCAGGTGCTCGGTGCCTCCGCCGGCGTCCGCGCCGACGTGGATCAAGAACACGTAGCGCTGATAGGGCAGGCTACCGAAGATCGCATGTTGGGTCTCGACGATCGCCGCCAGGTCGGTCTTCAGCTGGGGAATGTCGGCCTCGACCTCCCCCCAGATCGCGATCTGGTGAACGGCTCCGCACGCCTCGAACTCCCACACCTGGTGCTCCCCGATCTCGATGGGGGAGTCGACGAGCACGTCATAATCCGCCGCCAAGAGCGCTCGTGCATCCTGGGGATCAACCTCGAGCCCGCTGGTGATCCGCCAACTCTCCGGCGCCTCGATACGCACCCGCAGAGGCCGCGCCCGCCAGCCTTCGACATACAGAAAGACGCTCGACCCTGACAGGAAGGCGTGGGTGTCATCGACGTGCCGCGTCCTGTCGCCGAGGGAGTTGGCATAGATCCGGTAGTGAACCGTCACCTCCGACGCGCCGTGGGTGCAGAGTTGCCAGACCGACTTGGCCAACTTGCGCACGGGTAGCGGCTGGCCAGCATCGTCCACGGCCCGAACCTCGCGGAGAGTGCCCGCCGGATCGAGCACCACGTACTTCCCGGGCCTCCAGACAGGCAAAGCCAGCCGCAGCGTCTCGCTACCTACGGTGGGAATGCGCATCGAGACTTCGACCATCTGGGTCGACGGGGCCGGCAGGCTGACCGTGTACTCGATCCGCGCAGACTCCGCGACCGATTGGGCCTGGAGCCCGGCTGTCAGAGCTGCCACGATGAGAAGCTGAAGAGGGGTCTGCACGTCGATCCTCCCTGGCCCATGCGGGCCCGGCGAGGGTACACGTTGCCCTGCGGCTTGTCCATCGGTTGACAGCTGCGAGAGCCCGGCGTAGGCTCGCGAGCCCCGTCCCTGAGAGCTTGTCATGCCACTCAGCGATTTCGACTGCAGCGATTTCGAGGCCCTGGGTATCTGCCATCCCGTCTACCGCAAAGGGCAGGGCCCGGGCGTACTGATCATGCACGAGGTTCCCGGCATCACGCGCCAAGTGGCGGATTTCGCCCGCTTTGTGGCCGATGCGGGGTATACCGTCTTATTGCCTTCGATGTTTGGGACTCCCGGCCGCGGTTATGGCCCGGCCAACCTGCTCGGGCAGATGATGCGCGCCTGTGTGAGCCGCGAGTTTCGCTTGCTGGCTCGCAGGGGCAGCAGCCCGATCACCGATTGGTTGCGGGCCCTGGGACGCAAGCTGCATAACGAGTTGGGTGGACCGGGTATCGGGGCGCTCGGCATGTGCCTGACCGGCAACTTCGCCCTGGCGTTGATGGCCGACGCGACGGTGCTGGCCCCTGTGTTGTCACAGCCTTCGTTGCCTGTGGGATGGACTTCGGGAGCCAAGCGGGCGCTGCACCTTTCCGAGCAGGGGCTTGCAGACCTGAAGCAGCGCTGCGGCGAAGGCGCTCGGGTGCTGGGCCTGCGCTTCAGTCATGACTGGATGTGTCCCGCCGAGCGCTTCGAACGCCTGCACGAGGAGCTCGGGGACGGCTTCGAAGCAATCGAGCTCGACTCAGGGCCGGGCAATCCGTGGGGAATCCCGCGCACGGCGCACTCGGTGTTGACCAAGGACCTGGTCGATACACATGGGCACCCGACCCAGCAAGCCCGGGCACGCGTGCTGGAGTTTTTTGCTGAGCAGCTGAGGATCTGAGCCGTGCCCGAGCTGCCTGAGGTTGAGGTGACCCGCCGCCTGATCGCCCCCCATCTGCTCGGCAGGACGGTGCTGCGGGTCCACACCAGCATCCCCAGCTACGTCTTCTTGACACCTCCGCGCGCTCTCTGCCAGCGCTTGCAGGGGCGCCGCTTCGACGAGCTGACGCGGCGGGGGAAGTACTTGCTGGCGACCTTGGACGACGCCAGCCGGTTGATGATCCACCTGGGGATGACGGGCCAGCTGTTCGTTGCGGGGGCGAGCAGCCTCCGCCTGTTGTCCAGTACCCGTCGAAGCAGTCTGACGCCCGAGGAGCAACCGGCTTTCAGCCCGGACAAACACACACATCTGCGGCTGGAGCTCGAGGATACAGGCCCGGATCTGTTGTTCCGTGATGTGCGCAAATTCGGCAAGCTGCTCTGGCTGGCCCCCGGCAGCTCCGACCCGCGACTCGACAAGCTGGGGACCGACGTGCTCGAGGCGCGTCCTGCGCAGCTCTTTGAGGCCAGCCGGGGACGCCGCCTGGCGGTCAAGAACCTGCTGCTCAACCAGAGCGTGCTGGCTGGTGTCGGCAACATCTACGCCGACGAAGCGCTGTTTGCAGCGCGGATCCACCCTTGCCGGCCTGCGGGCAAGCTGAGTCGGCGTGCCTGCCAGCGCTTGGTGTGCGCCTTGCAACGTGTGATGCTGCGCAGCATCGAGACCGGAGGCTCGAGCATCAGCGACTACATCGCCCCTGATGGCAGCGACGGGGGCTACCAGGATGAACGTACGGTCTATGCCCGCAGTGGCGAGCCCTGCCCGCGATGTGCACGGCCGATCACGCGGATCGTGCTCGGCGCTCGGGGAACGCACTTCTGCGCGAAATGTCAGCGTTGAGGACGGGAGATCGACGTGTGACGGAAGAGGGTCTCAAAGCCGGCCCTGACGCGAGCGCTGGACTGTACCGCGCTCGGCCACGTCGGGCTGACCCGTGTCCTCGCCGGGAGCCACTTTCCCAGGTTGGTGCCAAGGACCACCTGGCGACCACGCCGAATGCCGCGCGTTCGAGCCCACGGGACCGTGGAAATGAACCCGCGTCCTTCGGTGCTGGGCAAGCCGGGCCGCCCCCCGCTATGCTAAGGGAAACGCGCCGAGGTTGTGATGATGTCCTCTCCGGCGGTCGCTTCATGCCTTCCGCAGCTATGCGACTGGTACTTGCTCGGGCCGGACGCCTGGGCCGGCCGCGACACCGAGAGCGGCGAGGTCGTCGAGGTCCGCGTCGCCGGACCGGATGAGAGCTCCCGTCTGTTGTCGCTGGCGACCCTGGCGCGCCAGTCCCCGGCCGGCTGGCGCTGTGTGCTCGACGCCGGTCTCAGCGACACTGGGACCGCCTGGGTGGTGCTCGCGCGGGAAGGGGACGAGAGCCTGAGCGAACGGCTGGCCGGGCGTTTCGACGAGCGCGCCGCGCTCACGCTTTGCGAGCGGCTCGCCGCCACATTGCAGACGCTGCACGCAGCGCAGCAAGCCTATCTCAGCCTCAATCCAGAGCGCGTCTGGCTCGCTGAGCTGTCCCGGCCCCGCCTGGACCTGCCGCCGGCCCGGGCGGCTGAGCCCGGGCGCTGGACTGCACCCGAGCGTCGACGCGGGCTGCCCCTCGACCTCGCGGACCAGGCCCGGCTCGACGTCTACGCGCTGGCCGCGCTGCTCCACGGCTGCCTGATTGGGAGCCCCCCCCCACGCCCGGGAAAACCGGACATTTTTGCCCTCGAGCAACGCGACGTCTCGCGTCCGCTGCAGAAGCTTCTGTTGCGGGCCCTCGCCACCGACGCCAACCAACGCCCCGCGACGATCGGCGCGCTCCGCAACCGGCTGCAGGACCTGCTGCATACCAACAGCGAGGCACCACCGGCCGGCCGCGACGAGGCGCCCAGCGCGCTCGGCAGCTGCGGCCCCTACCAGCTGATCGAGGAGCTCGCCCGGGGTGGCATGGGCGTCGTGTACAAGGCCCTCGACCCGCGCCTTGAGCGCTGCTACGCCCTGAAGCGCATGCTGTACGAGCCGCGTGGCCGGGACACCGAACGCTTCCTGCGCGAGGCGCGAACTCTGGCGCGGCTGCGCCATCCGGGAATCGTGACCGTGCACGAGGTCGACTTCGAGCGCGGCGCACCGTACATGGTGATGGACCTGATCGAGGGCGGCTCCCTGCGGGAACGCCTCCGGACGGGCCCGATGCCGGTGGATGAAGCCCTCAAGCTCCTCACACGGGTGGCCCAGGCGATGCACCATGCGCACGGCGAAGGGATCGTGCACCGCGACCTGAAGCCCGGCAACGTGCTCCTCGACGCTCAGGGGCTGCCCCTGGTGTCCGACTTCGGGCTCGCCTGGGTTGTGGACGCGCGCAGCGAGCTGACCGGCTCCGGGGCCCTGCTCGGGACCTTGGGCTACATGCCCCCAGAGCAAGCCTCGGGCGCACGGGATGCGCTCGGGCCGTGGACCGACGTGTACGCCCTTGGCTCGATCCTGTACGAGATGGTCACCGGACACAAGCCCTTCTTCGCGCGCAGCTCCCTCGAGCTCCTGCGGCAGATCCAACACAGCGACCCTGTTCCGCCGACCCGCTGGCGGCCAGACCTCCCCGCCGACGTCGCGGCGATCATCGGCAAGTGCCTCGAGAAGGAGCCGCGCCGCCGCTACGACAGCGCGGCGGCGCTTGCGGCCGACATCGATCGCTTTCGGAGCGGGCGTCCGGTCGAGGCCAGGCCCTTGAGCCGACTCGGTCGCCTCGCTCGAACCATCCGCCGGCACAAGGGGATCGCGGCCGTGGTCTTCGGCGTCTTCGCGCTCGTCACGGGTTTCCTCGGCTTCCACATCGCCCGCATCGAGTCCAAGAACGAGGAGATCTCCGCGCGTTGGGCGATCGCAGAACGACGCCGGGAAATCGCCGAGTCCACGCTGGTCAGCCTGAGCGACGATGTCCAGCGCAGGCTGCGCTTCCGGTTGGGGGATGCGCGCGCCAACGCGGTCGCTGAACATATGTTGGAGGTCGCGATCGACGGCTGGCAGAAGCTCGCCGCGGTCAGCGACGAGGACCACGCGGCCCGCGCCGGCGCGGCACGAGCCAAGACCCATCTCGCTCGGCTCGTTCAACTGCTGCACGGCCAGCGGGCGCGCGCTGAGGAGCTGCTCGAGGAAGCCGTCACCGAGCTCGAGGAGCTCTACCGTGCGCACCCGACGGCCGACCTGGCGCTTGATTACGCCGACGCCGTCCGCGAGCTCAGTCAGCGGAGGCTGATGACCGACCTCCCCGCCAGCCGCGAGCTCGGCCTGCGTGCAGTCGCGGTCTGCCGCGAGCTCGTCGAATGGACGGGGGCGCGCCCACATCAGCGCATGCTGGCCTTGACCCTGCGGAACCTGGCAAAGATCGAGGATCTGGTGCGCGGCCTGGAGCCGGCGCTGGCCTGCGTGACAGAGGCCGTGGCCAGCGCGCGACGCCTGGTCTCGGGGGACGGCGCCGATGTCAGCGCGTCTTCGCTCTTGTGCTCGACGTTGCTGATGCGCGCCGAGTTCCTGCTCAGGCGCGGCCTCCTGTGCGAGGCCGACGCGGATGTGCGTGAGGCCCTCGCCGCCGCCCGCCGGATCGACGCACTGGGATCGAGCGATCTCCGGGTTCCCGAGCAGGTCGCGGGGTGCTTGCGTGCGCTCGGGCTTCTCCATCGCCGACGCGGGCAGGCGGAGAGCGCTGCCCTCGTCACGGCCGAGGCCCTCGCTATCAGCGAGCGACGTCTCGCCCTCGACAGCGCACATGTCGAGACCCGCCACGAGGTTGTACGGTGTCTCCTGCAGTTGGCGGACAGCCGCGACGATCTCGGCCTCTCCGGTGCGGCGATCGCGCTGCTCGTCAAGGCAGAGCGGTTGCTGGACGGCGATCGCGCTCGGCTGCCCGACCTTCCAGAGATCCACGCCTGGCAAGCGGACGTGGCAGGTCTTTTGGCGCGAGCGCGCGCGCGACACCAACCGGCGAACGGGGTCAGGCCCCTCGAGGCGGCTGTCTCTGCGGTCCGCGCGCAGCTGTCTCGGCTGCCCGGTTCACGCGGCTACGGCCGCGCGCTTTTCCACACCCTCATCGACCTCGCGACGGCGCAGACCGCCGGCGGCGATCTGCGGGCAGGGCTCCAGACGATCGCCGAGGCGCGGACATGCGTTCAGGACCTGATCGCAGAGGACAGCGCGGACGTGTACCTGCGTCGCTCCCTCGCGAGCGCCGTGCAACTAGAAGCGCTGATCCTGCTCCAGCTGGGTGCCTTTGACGCGTCGCAGGCCGCGGCCGAGACCTCGCTGCGCCTGTTTGCGGAGGCCCACGCCGGATCCGGCGATACGCTCTGGCAACGCATCGAAGAGGCGGGCGCAGGCTTGATGCTCGCACAGGTCTTGCGATCCCGTGGTCGGCCCGAGCCCGCGCGTTCGCAGGCGATGACGAGCCTCGGCCTGCTCGAGAAACTCGATGCACCTGTGCATTGCGTGCTCTACACGAGAGCGTTGCGGAACGCGTTGGACCTTCTGACCGATATCCTGCTTGACCTCGACCAGCTCGACGCCGCCGAGGACTGTGCGGCGCGGGAGCTCGCCTTGCAGCGGCAGATCTTCGCCCGCGACTCCACGTCGGTGGAGACCCGGTTGCTGCTGGCATCGTCCATGCAGAGCCTGGCCGACGTGCTCGTAGCCCGGGAGGAGCTCGATCAGGCCCTGCCGTTACGGCACGCCGCGCTCGAGATCTCCAGCACGTTGGCCGAAGAAGGCGACGCTTCGGCGAGCTCTCTTTTCCGACACGCCGTCGACCTTGGGCTGCTGGCACGCGCTGTCGGGGATCGGGGAGCCTCTGCTCAGGAGCTTGAGTTGCGCAGAAGGTCCTTCGCGGTTTGGCAGGCGCTGGTCGCGAGCGACTCTGCCAATATCCGCTGGCGGACCCATCACGCCGCCTGCGCCGCGAGCATCGGCTTAGTGCTCAGCGGTCAGGGCCTGTACGCCGAGGCGCTGCCTTGGTTCGAGCAGGGCCTGGCGACGTATGAGGAGATGCTCGCCGCGGCGCCGGACCACCTGCCTTGGCTCGTCCGCCACGCGCGCATGCGGATCAACTGGCACGGGACAACGATCCACACCAAGTCGACATTCCGCGAGTGGTTGCCAACCCTGCGCCCCACCCTCGAGGCGGTCGAGGCGGTGCTCGAGCAGACGCCAGAGGATCCGAGCTGGTGGAGGCACGCCGCGCAGCTGCATGGGCAGCTCGGCTGGGTCCACGGGTCGGACGATCCCGGGGCCGCGCAGGAGGCGTTCTGGGCGGCGGCCGAGGCCCGGAGAGTGGTCGTGTCGCTTCGCCCCGGCGACTTCGACGCCCATGCCCGAAGAGCCGAGGCCTTGCGCGAGCTCGCCCAGGTCGAGCGGCGCCGCGGAGCGCTACCAGAAGCCCGTGAGGCGGTCGCGGAGGCGCTGGAGTCCGTCACTGACGCGCTCGCCTGCGACGAGCAGCCGAACGCACAGCGCCTCGCTCTCGCCGAAACCTCGGCAGCACTCGGTCGGGATCTGCTGCGTTTCGGCTCGGTCGAGGAGGCCTTGCCCGTCCACGAAAGGGCGCGGGAGCTCGCGATCGCCAGCAGAGACGAGTCCAGACCCGACGATTGGGCGATCGCCGTGACGGGCTGCGAGCTCGAACGTGGCGAGTCGATGCTCTTCCGCGGAGAGCTCGCTGAAGTCCAACGGACCTGCGAGGCTCTCGTCACGCTCCTGAAGAAGGTCGACGACAAGGGCGGCTTCTTGTGGTGGGACGCTGCGGGGGGAGTCTTCCTGCTCTGGGGCCGCGTGGTGCTCCTCGAAGGCGACCGCGACGTCGGCCGCCAGCTGATCTTCCGGGCCGGTCAGCTGCGCCCCGAGCGGTCCGGCGTGCTCGCGTTCCTGCTCGCCCTCGACGGGGACCGTACCGGGCTGGACCAACTCGACGAGCCCCCCGCTCTCGATCCACCCCTGCGCTATCTGGTCGGCGAAGTCGACGCCGCGGCGCTGCTGGCGTGGGCGGAGGAGCAGGCGGATCCCGGCGCCCTGAGCCGCGCCCACGCCTGCATCGCCTTGCGCCACGACTTCGCGGGTGAGCCCGATCGCGCACGACCCCACTACCGCGCTGTGCTCGAGGCGGCCTGCTGCGAACCCTACGAACGCTCCTGGGCTCTCCTGCGGCTGGCGGAGGTGGACGAGGCCCCTTGAGGCACCGTGCGCCGGCGAGGCCGATGTGCAAAGGTAGGGACGCCGGCCGTGAGGGTCCGCGCCTTCTCTGCGGACGGCGTTTTGCAGCGCAGCGCGAGCCCCACGATCTCGCCCCGTGAGGCGGCGACGAGCACAGCGCGGCCGACGTCAACGTGGAGGACCCGTCCAAAGACCGCCTGCTGCTCGGCCTGCGCTGTTGGGGGCCGAACGAGCCGGAGCGCCGATGCGGGGCCGCCATCCTGGCGTGCATGCTGGCGGCGAAGCGCAAGGCTCGGAGACCCCAAACCGGTTGCCCGCAACAAGTCGGTGGTTTTGTCGCAGCGGGCGGTTAGAATGCGCGAGTAGCGCGTAGCGCTGGCTGACGGAGGATCGATGCTTCGCGTGGCACACATAGTGGTCTGGGCAGCTCTGCTCTGCTTGCTCAACGGCTGCACGACCATGTTCGTCTGGTACATCCCCGAGGTTCAGGTCGATCCGGTCAAGCTTGTCTCTGCCGACGCCGACACTGAGTTGGACGCCGAGGGCCAGCCCGACGGTTGGTTGACCAGCTGGGTTTTGTTCGAGAACGGCGACGAGTTGGCGCTCGAGACCCGCCTGACAACCCTCAAGACCCGCGCCTGGCCGCTCGACGACGAGCAGCCGGAACATGGCGCGCTGCCCGACGAGGACGGCTGGGTGCGGACGCCCCCGCTGTTGGTCTCGCTGAACCCGCGGGGCACTCTGTTGCTGGTCAAGACCTCGGAGCAGAGCGAGGCGACCCGCGTCAGACTCCCACGGTATTACGGGGCTCCGCCCTATGGCGCGAGCCTGGCCTGGCGCATTCCCTTGAGTCTGCTGTCGGTTCCCATCGACATCGCCACGTTCCCGATCCAGCTGGTGATCAATCTCTTCCACGCCAGCTCAGAAGACCACGAGCACAACGAAGCCGGCGAACACCTCCACGGGCCAGGCAGCCACGCGCACTGAGTGCTTCACTGCAGCTCGTCGAGGATCGCCTGCAGGCTGGTCTTGAGAGGTCCGTCGGGCAGCTCCAGGGCCAGCCGCTGCAGAGATGGGAGAACGCTCTCGGGAGGTTCGTCGTGGCTCAACAGGCTCCGCGCCGACGCCATCACCAGCTCGGGGGGAGTGCCTGAGGTCTCGAGCAGAGTCCGCAACTCTGCCCGATCATCGGGCTGGGCGCTCGGATCGAGCAGGCCGATCGCCTCGCTGCGTACGGTCAGGTCTTCTGCCGATGAGCGCAACAGCTGCCTGGCGGTTGCCTGCACAGCCTCCCGTTCGCTGGGCGCCAGGACGGGCAGCATGTCGACCAGGGCGACGGCCGCGGCGGTGCGTACTCCAGCGGGCGCGGCCGCATCTTCAAAGCTGGCCGCGGCGACCGCCGCAGCCGGAGCATCGGTCGCGCCGACCAGGGCGTAGAGGGCCGCCTCCCTTGCCCGTACATCGCCATGGGCCGCCAGAGCGTGCAGCTGTGCCCGTACGGCCGCATTGTGGTACGAACGCGCGAGCAACCGGGCGACCGCGAACGCAAGCTCGCGGTTCTGCATCTGCGCCAGAGCACCGGCCAGAGAGAGGACCAGCTCAGGATGGTTGCGCAGCACCTTCTCGAGCAGACGCCGGGCCTCGAGCACCTCGCCAGAGCTGCTGATCTCGGCGTCGGCCTGCAAGAGAGCCTGCACCAGGCTGTCCTCGAGGCTGGGGGCGGGCTCGCTGCTATCGCTCGGAGCCGCGACCACCGAGGGGACGGTCTCAGGTGGGTCGGAGACAGCTGCGGGCGTTTCTGGTGGAAGCTCGGCGAGCTCTGCCAACCCGGGTCGGGGACCCGTCGGAAATTCAGGCAGCGGCGCAGGCTGCATCAGCCACCAGACCAGGAGCCCTACAGGAATCCCCAGCAAGCAGAGCAAGGCCAATGCCGCCCGGTTGCGCACGAGCATGAAATCCCCCACAGCTTCAGCGATGTTTGTGGAGTGTGCCCCATGGGCGGCTCCGCCGCAAGCCCTTGGGTTCGACACCGTTTGGATGCGCATGAAACCGACCGACAGCTCGATCCGCATTTGAGGGGGGAATCCGGCTGAGACGAACCTTGACGCGTAATGAGTCGTATCATAGACTCTTCCCCGCCGAGCCTGCGGAGGACCTCAGAGATGGAACTTCAGACTCCCTCGAGCCGAGCTGATCTCGTGCGGGCTGCCCCCTCCGCCAGCGGACCTCGCCTGGTACGGTTTGCGGCAGTACAGCCTCGGCACCATGATGGGCTGAGTACCGCGATGCTCCTTGGACCGCAAGGGAGCGGCGCCCCCCTTGAGGGGTTGCACAACGAAGACATCGAGTGCCGCATCAGCATCGAGCAGGTTCCGGCCGGAACCCGCTCTCCGGTCCGGCGTCCGGCACGCACCCATGAGATTCTGCTGGCCCTGGGCGGCAGCTTCCAGGTGCTTTGTGGTGACTGGCAGACCACCTTGCATGACTTCGACTGCTGTCTCGTGCCCGCGGGGACTCCTCGAGTGTTCGAGAACGTCGGCGGTCAGAGCGCGCGGCTGGTGTCGATCGTGGTCGCGAGCATCGACGCGGCCCACGCCCAACAGCCAGGCGTAGCCCGCAGCTCGGAGCTCAAGCCGGTCCGTGCTCGTGGCCTGATGCGTTTGGTGCCCGAGGCCTTCCTCGATGTCTTGAGCCCGCGGGATCTCTACCTGCTGGTGGGTCCTCATGATGGGGGCCGACCCGGCGTACGGCATGCCCTGGGGGGCCCACAGCGTTTTCTCGTCGCCTTGGCTCGGACGCCCCTGGGCAACGGTCCCGCCGCCCACATCCATCGCCACAGTGACGAGCTGTTCTTGGTCCTGCAAGGGCGCTACAAGATCACCTGGGGAGACTGCTGCGAGCACAGCGCCGAGCTGGGACCCCTCGACCTTGCAGCGTTTCCTCCCGGAGTCAACCGGACTTTCGAGGCGATCGCTGACGACTCAGTGATGTTGCCTGTGGTGGTGGGAGCGAATGACGAGCTCCAGGACATCGTCTGGTTGCGCGCCATCGAAGAGCAGCTGGCCGCGCGGGTTCCCGCCCTCATGATGCAGCTTGCCCGCCTGATCGGCTTGCGTTTCATCGACCGTGAAGAATCTGCCGCCTGACGAGCCCACCTCACTCGTGCGGCAGCGCCCGCGCGAAGTCGGCAGGGAGCTCTTCGCCCACGTTCAGGCGCCAGCTACGCTTGACCCGCTCGAGGCCGAGGCGCTCGGTCAAAGCAGCGAGAGCTTCGAGCGCCTTGGAGGTCGCCTCGTGGCCTCCTCGCGGCAACCCCGAGATCGCCTGCACGGCGCTGTCGAGCGCGATGCCGTCGGCGGACTCCTCAGCACCGTCCCCCTCAGCGAGCTCTGCGCTCAGTTGGAAGAACCGCGAGCGCCACTTCTCCACATCCGCTGCCTGGCCGCGAACCGCCGCCAGCGTACCCAGCTCAAAGAGCAGAGGCAGCAGACCCCGTTTCTGGCCGCGGGCCTCGAGGATCGCCAAGGCCAGCCGGTAGGTCTCTTGAGCCGCGTCATAGTTGCCCGCCAGGAATGCGGCTGTACCGAGCATGCGGTAGCCGTTGGCGATCTCATTGCGGTTCTGGCTGTCGCGGTGTTGCATCGCGAAGCGGAACCACTTCTCGGCCTGGTCAAACTGCCCTTTTTCTTGCGCGACGCGTCCCAGCCGCCGATAGATCGGCAACAGGCTGCTCTTCTCACCCAGTGCCTGGCTGATCTCCTGCGCCTTGAGATACCACTCTTCGGCTTCTTCGAGCTTTCGTTGCCGAAAGGCGACATTGCCCAGTTGCCGATAGCTCGAGAGCAGGCCGGCGCGGTCACCGCGCTTGACTTTGATGCGCAGGGACTTGCGCAAGTGGCGCTCGGCGGTCTGGTACTGCCCTTTGGCCTCCGCGAGCTGCCCGAGTTGCTCGCAGGTCGTGGCGATGCCTCGGGCATCCTGAAGCTGGGTCTCGATCGCCGCGCACGACTCCAACCAGGCCTCCGCCTGGTCGAGCCGCCCCAGCTCGCGTTCGATGTCTGCCAACTGATGGTAGCTCGCCGCGAGGCCCTTGCTGTCGCCCAGGCCCGTGTTGATGTCTATGGCGCGTGAGAACAGCTCCCCTGCCTTCTCCCAGTCGGAACCCTTCCGGGCCAGGATCCCGAGCTGGTTGCAGGTCCAGCCGAGGGCCCGCTGTGCCTCGTCATTGGGAACTCCCTCCAGCTTGGCCGCCAGGGCTTCGAGCTTGGCCTGAACGCTGGACGAGCCTGCGGCCAAAGCGCTCTCGAGATTGGCTTGCACCAGGAACAACCACAGCGCCGAGCGCCCACCGTGCAACGCGCGGTCTGCATCGCCGTTCTCGAGCAACTGCCGGCAGCGTTCGAAGAAACGCCGGGCTGAAGCGGGATCACGCATCTCTGCATACAGATGCAGCGCCTGCAAG
Source organism: Planctomycetota bacterium (assembly GCA_029260765.1). GTDB lineage: Bacteria > Planctomycetota > J058 > JAJDCP01 > JAJDCP01 > JAJDCP01. Next base: position 77,198 of record JAJDCP010000175.1, on the reverse strand, counting down.
AGCTTGCGAGCCTCGACGTCGGACTGGTCCTTCAGTGCCTCGAGCGCGGCGTTTTCCATCGAAGCCTGGCGCGCTTCCAACAACTGCAACGCGTTCTCGATATGGCCGCTCTGCAGGGTATGGCAGAACCAACTGGCCAGGTCGGCATACGTACAAAGGCGGGCATGCCGTGCACCCTGCCACTCGTCATCAAAGGCCTCCCCGGCTTCCCAACGCCAGAGCTTCTCGCACTCGCCCCCCAGTCCAAAGCTCGGCTGGTAGAGCTCCGCATCAACGCTGCGCAGGCGTCCTCCCTGGACCAGCTCTTCGATCAGGCGGCTGCACGACTCCTTGGAGTAGGCCGAGAAGCGCTTCGGCATGCTGGCCTGCTTGACCAACACGCCGAGCACCCGCAGGTCGAGCTCGATATCGAACAGGGCCATCATCCAGAGAGCCCCGCGTTGCCCCTGCGACAAGCGCGGGTAGAGCTCTCGAAGATCGACAGCCAGGTCGGCCGGCAGCTCTCGCGACAACGGGGCCGGGACTTCCCCAGCCCCTCGCGGTGCGTCGAAGGTCGGCATCTCTTCGCTGCGCCAGCCGCCCGGCTGCGCAACATCGATGCCCGCATCCGACTCGACCTCGCTCTCTGGGGCGTCGACCCCGCCTCCGGAGGGCTCGTCCGTGGGCGGCGAGCTTCGCGGGACCGCGTTGGCTTCGGGCTTGCCGACCGCCCGGGCGCGCATGATGGAGCTCTGCCCGTGGCCTGGTAGAGCACCCATCAGGGCGCTGGAGATCGCGGCCGTATCGCCCGCCCCTCCCTGGCTCGCAATCTCCAGCTGCTTGAGCTCGGCAGGGCCCAGCTCGACCTGCAGAGGTTGCAGGGCTGCTGGTGGAGGGCGTTCGCCCAGAACGCGCAGGGGAGGCTCAGGGGCCAGCTCGTAGCCCTTCTCGAGCATGGCGGCCACACGTTTGCGGAAAGCCCGCTCGGACTGTTCCTCGTTTTCGAATTCGCGCACCAGCTCGCGGCCGGCTCTGCCGGTCCGCCCGAAACTGACCGTGTGGACGGTGCCCGTCCGCTCGATGCGCCAGAATCGGCCTTTGCTGTGCAAGGTGCGCGCTTCCATCAACGCCTTTCATGTCCCCAGATACGGCCCCAGACCCTCAGGATATACCACGACTCGCGCATCACAAGCACGAGATGCCCGGCGCTTTTGTAGCCACACTACGACCCGCCCGCAAGGCTTCCTCTGCCAGGCTACCTCGATCAGCCCACAAGCGGCGAGCACGATCCGCCAATATCAGCAGATCTTGTGGTGCGCGCAGGGCTTCCGTAGAATGCCCGGGTCGGCCGCTTCTTGCGAGCTGCGGAGGCACGGGAGCCTGGCCTCGATGCGCACGTTGTTCCTCTTGCTCGGTTGCCTCGCAGTGTCGGGCTGTGCGGATTCGAGCGCCACCCCTCCCCCAACCACGACAGTCCAGCTGTTCGCCGCAGCCAGCAGCGTCGATGCGCTGACGGCGCTGGCGAGGATCTACAGCCAGCAGACGGGTGTCGAGGTCCGATGCAACTTCGCCGGCAGCTCGACCCTGGCCCGGCAGATCGAAGCAGGAGCGCAGGCCGACCTGTTCCTGTCCGCGCACCCCGAATGGATCGCACACCTTGATGGGCTGGGTGCGCTGGAGCCCGAGTCTGTCCACAAGCTGGTCGCCAACCAGCTGGTCCTGATCGCCCCCCGGGGGCACGGTTTCGCGGTGCGCATGGATGCCGGCTTCGACCTCCCCAGCAGCTTCAGCGGGCCGATCGCTTTGGCTGATCCCTCTCACGTGCCCGCAGGCCGTTACGCCCGCGCCGCTCTGCAAGAGCTCGGCTGGTGGAGTGGGCTGGAGACGCGCGTGCTCGCGACCCTGGACGTCCGGCATGCGCTGGTGGTTGTCGAGCTGGGAGAGTGTGCCCTGGGAGTCGTCTATGCCACCGATGCGCAGGCCTCGACGCGCGTTGAAGTGCTCGGCAGCTTCGGCGTGGACGTGCACTATTCTCTGGCAGTGTGCCGGGGATCTTCCGCAGCTGCCCGCGACTTTGCGAGCTACCTGCGCTCTGCGGAGGCGCTCGAGGTCTTCGCACGTTTCGGTTTCAGCCAGATATGATGCTCGCTGCCTGGAACCCCGCTGAGCTCCAAGCGTTTCAGCTGTCGCTCCAGGTGGCTGCAGCCTGTGTGGCTGTCAGTCTGCTGCCCGGAATTGCGATCGCCTGGCTGCTGGCCAGGAAGCGCTTCTGGGGACGCAGTCTGCTCGACGCGCTGGTGCATTTGCCCTTGATTCTTCCTCCGGTGGTGGTCGGCTACCTCCTGCTGCTCGGCTTGGGGCGGCGCTCGCTGCTGGGCGGCTGGCTCGAGCGGGTGTTCGGCATCCAGCTCGCCTTCAGTTGGCAGGCAGCGGTGCTGGCTTCGGCATTGATGGGCTTTCCCCTGCTGGTACGCTCGGTGCGGCTCAGCATCGAGAACGTCGATCCTCGCCTGATCGAGGCGGCGCGTAGTCTCGGAGCACCCCCCTGGTACGCGTTCGTCAGCATTACCCTGCCCCTGGCTCTGCCGGGCATCCTGACCGGGGCGTTGCTCAGCTTCGCCCGCAGCCTCGGAGAGTTCGGCGCGACGATGATCTTTGCGGGCAACATCCAGGGTCAGACCCGCACGCTACCCCTGGCGATCTTCACCTACATCCAGAGCCCTTCGGGCGATGCCCCCGCCATGCGGCTGGTCGTGCTTTCGGTGCTGGTCTCTTTCGCGGCCCTGGCGGCCTCTGAGCTGCTGGCGCGTCGTAGCCAGCGTTGGACACGTGATGCTTGAGCTCGAGCTGGCTTGGAAGCGCGAGGGCTTCGCCCTGCAGCTGCAGGAACAGCTCCCGGCCAGGATCACCGGCGTTCTTGGCCGCTCAGGTGCGGGCAAGACCAGCTTGCTACAGCTGATCGCGGGACTGCGTCGACCGGAGACGGGCCGCATCGTCGTCGACGGCAAAGTGCTGCTCGACAGCCGCCGCGGGATCTGGCTTCCGGCCCATCGACGCCGGGTCGGCCTGGTGTTCCAGGAGCCCCGCCTGTTCCCGCATCTCAGTGTGCGCGCCAATCTTCGCTACGGCGCGCGCTGGGCGCACGGTTCCGAGCAGCGGCTGAGCCTGGACCAACTCGTCAGCTTGCTCGAGCTCGAGCCGCTGCTCGAGCGGAAGCCCGGCGCACTGTCCGGAGGTGAGCGTCAGCGGGTGGCCCTGGGCAGAGCCCTGCTCGCCTCGCCGCGCCTGCTGTTGCTCGATGAACCTCTCACGGGCCTCGATGCCGAGCTGCGGCAAAAAGTATTGCTCTTCCTGCAGAAGGCGCTGCATGCCGCTGATCTGCCGGTGCTCTATGTCAGCCACCGGCTCGAAGAGCTGCTACAGCTCAGCAGCCAGTTGCTGGTGCTCGACCAGGGACAGGTCGTGGCTCGAGGAGCCTGGCAAAACCTCGCGGTAGACAGCGGGTTTCTGCGCCACACCGGCGCCCAGGGCCTCAGCAATCTCTGGGGAATGCGGCTGGCGGGCTCTGAGCCGGAGGGCGGTTGCTGCCTGCTGCGTCCGCTGCAGCAACAGGCCCCCCTGCTGCGGGCGCCCCTGTGTGGCCTCCCTGAGGGGTGTGCGGTCTCGGTAGCGCTGCGCCCAGAAGACGTCGCCCTGAGCCGGGGGCCCGTCGAGCATGTCTCGATCCAGAACCAGTTGCAGGGCAAGGTGCTGCGTTCGGCTGAAGTCTCGGGCCGCGTGCTGGTCGAGCTCGAGGTCGGCTTCCCACTGCTGGCCGAGATCAGCGCCCGGGCTCGCGACCAACTGGGCCTGGTGCCCGGCAGCCCGGTCGTGGCGCTGATCAAGGTGCAGGCCCTGCGTGTGCTGGGCCGCCGGGACGAGCCGCCCACCGCTCAGTGAGCTCCGCAGTCTCTGCGGCTGCGCTCAGCCCTCGGCCTCGCGTACACGCGCCCAGTCGAGTCCCTCGATCACGGGCAGGCTGAGCTGCCATTGGCGTGCGAAGAACTTCAAGATGCGCTGCTCGCGGCCTTCGAGCTTGCCGTCCGCCTTGGCCATCCGCACCAGATCGCTGAACAACATCGCCCGCACCGACGGTCGCTCGATACGCGCAACGATGTTCGCCAGCGGGTAGCTCTTGATGTCCTCTCTACGCAGGGTACAGCGCAGCTCCTGGCCCAGATCGGAGAGCAGCTTCAACTCACGGCGTTCAGCGAACTGATCTGCAGCCAACATCGTCGCCAGCGCATGCAGATAGGCGCGCCGCTCGTTCTCGGTCATGTCGGCGGGAGCCAGTCTGCCGGTCTTGCGGCGGCCTCGCAGCGCCGAGAGAGCGGCCGCGAGCTCGCCTCCGTTCTGGATACGTGCGTTGGGATCTTTCTGCAACAAACGCCGGATGATGGCAGCCAGAGGAGGGGAAATCGAGGCCATCTGCGCGCGCATATCTGGAATGTCGTCCATCAGATGCTGGCGCATGTACTGGGGCACGCTGGGTCCGCCGAAGGGTGTTCGTCCGGTCAACAACTCGTAGACGACACAGCCCAGGGAGTACAGGTCTGAACGGTGGTCCTCTTTCTGGCCGTCGTTCCATTGTTCGGGGGACATATAGGCCGGCGTTCCCATCAGCCAGCCGCTGCCCGTCAACACCTCGCTCTCTCCGGCCGCACGCGCCAGCCCGAAATCAGCGATGCGCACGGCCCCATCGCGGGCCAGCAGCAGGTTGTCGGGTTTGATGTCGCGATGCACGATGCCCTTCTGCCAAGCGGCTTGCAGGCCCAGAGCCGTCTGCCGGGCGATGCGCGCGACCTCTGCCTCCGGCAGCGGTCCTCCTTCGCACAACCGGTCCTTGACCGAACCGCCCGCGATGTAGCCCATCGCGATGCACAGCAAGCCATCCTGTTCAAAGATCGCGTGGATGGGGACGAAGAAGGGGCTGTCGAGGCTCGCGAGCGTGCGGGCCTCCCGCTTGAAGCGACCGATGCGGTGGGCGTCGCGGGACAAGGCCGGGGCCAGCACTTTGATCGCCACATCGCGCTCGAGCGCGCACTGCCGCGCCAGGAACACAGCCCCCATCCCTCCCTGGCCGAGTTTGCGTTCGATGCGGAAGCCGTGCAGGCTGCGGCCGATCAGACCTTTGAAGGGGTTGGGGAGCGCAACCTCGCTCGGGGAGCTCTGCGCCGGAGGGATCTCGAGCGTGGCGTCCTGCGCTCTGACCGGCACCCCGCCCAGTTGCAATGCCACCGAGCGTGCCTGCTCCAGCTCAGCCAGGCTCGCCGCGGTCTGGGCGCGCAACTGGGCGGTCGGCGCGCTGTCCATCCAGGCCTGGATGGCCGCGTACTTCTCCTCGAACGCGACCTGCACGAGCCGCGCCGAGGCGTCTCCAGTCAGGCCCAGGAGGTGCAGAGCTGCTGTGCGGTCCATCCGGAGTTCTCCCACCGGCTGCAGTATGGACCGCGTGGCAGTGCGCGGCAAGTCTGCACAACCTGGGCGCGCTATGCGCCAGGCATGTTGGAGACGCGGGTCAAGTCGACGCGCTGCAACGCCTCGTGGGGACAGGCGCGCACGCAGGCCGGCCCGGCGGGTTGGTTGTGGCACAAGTCGCACTTGGTCGCGCGTTGATGGATCAACTCTCCATCGCGCAACAGCTCCCCTTGAGGATCTCGGATGTCGACCATGCGGATGTTGTCGTAGGGACAGTTGTTCGCGCAGGTTGAGCAACCGATGCAGGTCGCATCGCCGATCACGACCTCACCGCTGAGGTTGCGATGGATCGCGCCGGTCGGACAGCCGATCATGCAGACCGGATCCGCGCAGTGCATGCAGGCATTGGCGATCTGCAGGTTGCCGTAGCTGGGACCATGACGGATGAAGCGCGGGTTGTTGAAGTGTGCCGACGAACAGGCCCGCACGCAGTCGTCGCAACGCGTGCAGCGGTCGAGGTCGATCACCATGGCGGATGTGCCGTTGAAGACACGCTGCTCGGTGATGAACTCGAGCAAGCCCTGCGGCGGCCCCCCCGGCACTCCTCCACTACCCGGTTGCGATGCAGCGACCAGCAGCCGCACGGCCGCGGCGGCATCGCGCAGCTGATCGACGCTGTAGGAGGGCAACACGAAGCGCTCGATGATCGGCGTGGCGATGAACAGCACATCGACGTAGCCCATCGCGGCCAGAGTCCGCTGCAACAGCATGGGCGGTTCTTGCTGCTGCCGGTTCAGCCAGTTGTGGGCGATCTCCTCGAAACCGTACGCATCACCGCGCGTCAGGTATTCCAGTGTGCGTTGGCCTTGATTGTAGCCCCGCTGCACGCGCGCGAAGCCGGCCCGCATCAAGGTGACCCCATTGGGATAGTGGCCTTCGGCGGCGATCACCGGCTCGGGGGCATCTTCCTGCAGGGCCCAGCCAAACTCGCCGTAACTCTGGAAGGTCGTCTCCCGGCCGATGCGCTCGAGCAGCAGGTTGCGCAGCAAGTCGCTGCACAGCTCCCGGCTCGGTCCTGAGCGGCTGCGGATGGTGAGCTCGCGTTCGAGCAGTTGTTCGGTCGCGCTGCCGCCGGGTAGCTGCCATGCCCAGGTCTGACGGACGCCCCCCGGATCGACAAACACCACCACGAACCAACGCGAGCATTGCCGCGCGATGTGCTCGATGGCGGACTTGCGGGCTTCAGGCCCGGGCATCCCGGAGCTCCCACGACAGCAGAACGCGACGATGCCCGGTCCACCCCCCGTCCCTGGCAGCTCGGCGATCGGTTCGAGCCGGAAGGTGTCTCCCGCGCTGCGGGCGCTCTGCAGGCGGAGCGCAGAGGGAGTCGTCAACTCGAAGACCAGCGTGCTCGCGCCGAGCACAAAGCGGCTTCCCGGCTTCAACGGCAGCCAGCCACGCACCAGCCGCCCCTCCACGGTCGTCCCGCGCTGGGCACGGTTGCTGAGTAGCCAACTCAGCCGCTGGTGCTGGAATTCGAGGATGGCATGTTGGGCGGCGACCTGCGTATCCCCCGCGAGCACCAGATCTGAAGCGGGATCCCGCCCCACCACTGTCGGCCCCTTGCCCGTCTGCAGCTCGAGCACCGTGCCTTTGTCGGGCCCCTCGACCACCCGCAGCTGATAGACCACCAGCGGCGTCAACGCACCACTGGCAACCGCCGGTCCACGCCGCGCCTCCCAGCCCAGCCGTTCGACAAACAGCTCCCGGAACTTGCAGCTGCGGATGCTGGCACGGATGGCATCACTAGCGCCGATGCGTGCCAGGAAGGGTGTATTCCGCAGATGTGCGCGCAGACTGTTGCGGCGGTAGACCGAATACACGTGCTCCTTGAAGCTGGGGTCGGAGCGGATCAGCTCATGCAATCCCTGCCAGCGGATCTCGAGCAGCTCGGTCTGGGCGTCTTCCTCTTCACCAGACGCGAACACTGTCGCCGTGCGTGGCAGGCGGGCGACGGCGGCGATCTCGCCGAACAGCTCTCCCGGCCCGAGCTGTACAGTTCGATGGTTCTCGAGTACGCGCGGCACATCCTGAAGAAAGATCGGCACGTACTCTTCACTGCGGTCCTGGCTGAGGTACTCTCTGCGCAGCGCGGAGGGGTCCCTCACCTCGCGCCCTGGACTCAGCATCCAGTTCTTCAGCGCCCCCCACCAGCCGATGCGGGCGCCCTCGGTCTTGTGCAGCTCCGCCGGGCTCAGACCTTCGCGACCTGCCGTAGCGAGGACGATGCGCACGGTGCCCTGCAGGACGAACCAGGCCGAGTTGCCAAAGTCTCCCTGGCGGATCACCAGCTCGCCGCGCTTGTAGCTGCGTCGTCGGGTGTGGTGCAGCAGGATCTTCTCCAGACGCGCCCGCTGGCTGCCGGCGGCCATGCCGTTCCAGGGCGCGTAGCCCAGGAGCTGTTCGACGTAGCCACGCGCCCAGCTGCGGGCCTCGAGGCAACGCTGCTCGAAGTCCGCGAGGCGCAGGCGCTCGGTGGGCGTGCTGGCGGGCTCCTCCGCCGGGGCTGCCCCGTCCATACGCGCCGAACGCACCCGCTCGCGGTCCCGGGCGCTCTCACGCCGCAGGCCCAGCTCGGACTCGAGCGCCACGAGCTCTTGCATGCGGGGATTGAGCGGTCGGTCGGAGGCCTGCGGGCGGCGGAGCCTACTCATGGGAGACCTCCCAATCAGTCTGGCGCAGGCCGACGTGATAACTGTGGCAGGTCAGGCAGTCGGTCGGTCCGCGGTGCCGCGCTCCCACACTGCTGAGATGCAGCAGGCTCCCCCCACAGTCCACACAAGCTCCCTCCGCCAGGCAGGCCTGATGATGGGTCCGCCCGCAGCTCTGGCAGCCAAAGCCTGGCTCGCCGGGCTGCAAGCGGATGCCGCAACCGCCACACTGTGTGTCGCTCAGTGCGCCCGTGTGATGGTCGCTGTCGCGGGTGTGGCAGGAAGCGCAGATGCTCTGCCGGTGGTAGTCATGCAGGCCGACCTCGCTCAGGGCTGCTTGTCCTTCGGGTGCAGGCGCGAGGTGATGGCAGGACAAGCAGGAAGTGCCGGACGGCGCCTGATGTTCAGGGAAATCCGTGTGCGGTGCGTGCGAGAAACCCGTAAAGCGGCGCTCTCGGGCATCGCTGGTACGGCCACGCCAGCTGAATCGGAAACCTGCGCTCTGGTCGTGCCGGGTATGGCACTTCGCGCAGGTGTCGAGCTGCGTGAGCAGGGGGTGCAGCAGCCGCGCGCCGGCCTCGCTGTCGAGCGCGATCCCCAGCCGACCGGCAATTGCGAGGCCGTTCGCCAACAGCGGGTCGGCATGCCGCGGCCGCCAGCTGACCGCCAGGCCGCCGATATTCCAGCCCCCCACCGCAACCTGCTGATCGAGCTCGGCATCGCTCTGCAGCAGAGGCCCCGCCAGCATGCGCATTCGGTACCAGGGCTCGGGCAACCAACGCCGCCACGCCACCTGCAGGGCCGCGCCCGGAAGCGCCGCCGTCCAGGCCCGCAGCGTCCCTTCGGGCAGCGCGCCGAGCGCCAGGTGGCCCAGCCGGGCGCGCAACTTGTCGAGACGTCCGCGGGCCGCCGCCAGCAAGTCGTCGAACAGGCGCCGCACCGCGCGCACATACATCCACGCCGCGCGTTGCAAGGCGGGATCGGCAGCGTCGAGCGCGTAGCGCAGGGGTTGTTTGCAGGTGCGGCAGGGCTTGGTCAGCATGCGTTGGACGCGCTTGGGATCGGCCTCGACCCGCGAGAAGTGCTCCGGATCCTGACTGCAACGGACGGTGTGCAGCGCACGCGCCAACGCGAGCACGTCGGCGGGCAGTTGCGCGGCGGCCGGGTCACCCGCCAGCAACAAGCGCATCCAGGGCGTCTGGTCGAACGGCAGCTCTCCGACCGCTGCAGGGTTGAACGGCCAGCTGCCCACTCCCAGTCCCTTGACGGAGAAACTCGGCAGGGCCACCAGCCGTTGGTCACCCAGACGGGTCTCGAAGTCCCTGTCGTGGCAGCGCGCGCAGCTCGCCTCAAAGCCTCGCAACAGCACGTCACGACCATCGGGAGACGCCAGGTGGCAGCTGCTGCAGCTCGCCCCGAGCTGGCTCACCGCTTCCCCCTTGCTGGCGAAATAGCTGGCAGAGGTGCCCCCGACGAGGTGTGCGTGGTGGGCGAAGCGGATTCCCGACGCCTGCATCTGTCCGAACTGGCGGAACTCGGGATGGCCGTCTTCGAAGCTGGTGAAGGCCTGTTGGTGGCAGGCCTGACAGCGCTCCTCGGCCATCGTCCGCAGGTCGTGCCCATTCCCCTGGTGCTCGCGGTGGCAGGTTGCGCACGCCTGGCGATCCGCCACCAGTCCGTGCGAGCCCCGCGCGAACACCACGTCCCAGGGGGCTTCGCTCGCGGGCCGCTGCTGGGCCGCCGCACGCAGCGCCGCGAGCTGCGCGGCCGGGAGTCCATGAGCTTGCTGCGGAGCGGACCCCAGGTCGTGACACAGCAGGCAGCGCTCGCTGTCGGTACGTCCGGGTGCGACTCCGAGGGCCGCAGGCAGCCAGCCGTGCTCTGCGGCCCGATGACAGGCTGCACAGTCGGAGGCCACCGCGGTGTGGGCGCTGCTCATCGGGCCCGGAGCCACGAACCCGCTCCGCAGCCGCTCGCTTGCCAGCACAACGACCAGCAGGGCGACGACCAGCAAGGCGGCGCCGCGCGTCCACAATCCGCGCAGCGAACGCAAGGAACGCCGTGGCGCGCACGGGGGCCCCAACCCGCAACGCCCCTGTGGGTCCGGCCCTTGGCTGCACGGGCCTCCCAGCTCGGGCAGGCGCGCGCAGACGGGACCGCTCTGCCCCGCGGCAGGCTGGCAGAGGGCAGCCAGGCGCGCACAACGTCCGCGCCCGTCAGGCCCCTCGCGGCACGGCCGCCCTTCGGCGCTGCGCCCGCACACCCAGCGGGCGTCCGGGCGCTCGTAGGCGCTCTTGTCGAAGTCGAAAGGCTGCAGCCTCTCCTTCATAGGGCGCTCCCGAAAGCTTGGATCGTCAACACATGCAGAGCCACCAGGACGAGCAGGGCATACGAGAAGGGCAGGTGCACGAACAACCAGAGCTTCAAGCTTCCCTGCAAGGCGTAGTGGTAGTCGAGGTCATGTTTGGCTTGCACCATAGCCGCGAGCTCGGCCAGCAGCGGGCGCTCGTCCGCGCCGAGATAGCGCTCGAGGTCTTCGATCTCCAGCGCCAGCTTGCGGATCGGGGTGTGGCTCGAGACCAGGTGACGGCCCAGGTGCCGGGGGCGGGAGAAGAAGCCCTGCAAGCGGCGGGTGTAGTAGTCGGAGATCGCGGTGGAGCCGGTCTGCTCGACCGCGCGCACCACCAGGTCTTCGGCGCGTTCGCGCAGCCGACGTAGCAGACCGGGGATGCGTTCGAAGATCACCTCCTCGCCCCGTGTCCGCAGCATAGGCGGGATGCGGCGGGACAAGTACAGGCCCAGCAGCCCGCTGCCCGCCGACATCAGGAACAGCACCGCCAGACCGCGTTCGAGGACACCCGAGGGGAGCGCGGCCCCGCTGTGCAACAGGAAGCTGAAGCAGGCCAGCAATCCCAGCCAGATGTGCGCTTGCAGCCAGGAAGCCGAAGCCAACAGCGGCAGGAAGGGCAGCTTCTTGCGCAGGTTGTACAGCAGCAGGAAGACGACCAAGCCCAGCAGCAGCCAACCCGAGGCGCGCTGAGACGCACCCAGACTCAGCCAGCGCAGGCGCACCCAGAGCTGCACGCACAGGCAGGCCAGGGCCAGGCCCGCCAGGTTGTACAACCTGCGCGTGCGACGCTTCATCGAACCTTCCCGGGCAGGATCTGTGCGCGGGCGGAGTCGTGGCCGCTGGAGCGGCGCTCTATGCGCGCCGGAAGCCCCCGTCGCAACGGTTGCTCCGACGAGGTCGGGTTGTTCCAGGCGAGGCGCTCACTCCGGCGGTCATAGACCGCCACTACAGAGGAATCCCCGCAGACCGCCGCTACAGAGGAATCCCCGCAGACCGCCACATCAGCGGAATCCCGGCAGACAACCGCTGACCTCAGCCTCGCCACTAGGGCCGCCACGATGCGCCCTGGGTGTCGGCCGGCAGCAGCTCTTCCACCGCCGCCAGCGAGGTCTCGAGCTCGTCCAGCGGCCACGCTTCCAGGTCTCCGTTGAACAGTGGCTTGATCTCGGCACGGATCGCGTCGGCCGCAGCCGCCAGCGCTTCTCCCTGATCGACAGCGATCAACTCGGCCGGTACCGCCGCCTCGATGCTGGCGATGCACACAGACACAGGATGCTCGGCACCCAACGCGGCGCGGATCGCCACCAGGCTCGCCAGCGCTCCCTCGTCCCCCAGCACCCGGTGCCGCAGGCTGCCGAAGAAGCGGCCCTCGGCATCGGTCGCCCCCGCCAGCGCGCGCAAGCTGTATTCGAGATCGAGGAGCTTGCCGACTACATACAGAGAGCGCTGACGGTCCGACTCGGGATTGGCCGGGTCCTCGCTGTTGTCCGGCTTGCGGAAGTTGTGCCGGATCTCTCCCTGCGACCAGGACAACAGCTCGAAGCCCGGGCTCGACGCCGGATGTTGTCCCTCGGCCGTCTTGGTGTTGACCAGCGTCTCGACGCTGAGCTCCTGTTCCTCGCGCGCCATGATGTGGCACTGGAAGCAGTTCTGCGCCAGGTCGTACAGACGCTGGGGTCGGATCATGTGGCTCGAGACCAGATTCTGCAGGTGCTCTTCGCGCGAGCCCACGCCCTCGAGCTCTTCCCAGACCTCGTGATGCACGGGCCCCCAGTCCCGGGCAGGCCCATGGCAGGACTCGCAGGACACGCCATAGAAGTGGGTCTGGCCCGAGACCGGCACGCGTGTGAAGTGGCAACGGCTGCACAGCTCGACCTCCCGCATCTCCCCCAGGTCGAGCTCGAACGTCAGCTCAAAGGCGAGATCCGAGTCACCCGCGTTCTGCGAGTCGTGGTGGTGCGTCCGTTGCCAGGCCTTGTATTCCATGCTGTGGCAGTCGATGCAGCGGCTGTTGTCATCGACTTTCCCTTCGGGGCCGATGTACATCTCCGCGGCGAAAGTCTGCCGTCCATCTGCAAACACCCGCCCGGCGTCTTCGGCCCAGAGCGCCATGCCCAAGGCGCTGGCGATGGTCGCCAACAGAACGGCGGGCCGCAGGATCTGCAGCCAGACTCCCGGCATACCTGGCTTGCGACGCATCTCTAGTCTCCTTCCTATCGCTGTCTTTTCCGTTCCGTACTGTCGCGTGCGACCCTTGCGCGGGTCGCAGTTTCTCAAGCATCCAGAATCAGGTCCGCCGCGGGCACCGCCTGACAGGTCAGACAGGTGCCCGGTTCAATGCGTGCATTCGGAGGTGTCGCGTAGCTGACCGATCCGGAGCGCACGGCCACCTTGCAGTCGCTGCAGGCCCCGACCCGACAGCCAGAATTGAGCGCGACGCCGTTCTGCTCCGCCAGCTCGAGCAGGTTGCGCGCGTTTCCACTCCAATGAAGCTTCTTTCCTGAACGCGCAAACACCACCCGGAAGCCCACCCCTGACTCGGCGGCCGCCTTGCGCTGGCTCGACGAGACGCTGGCAGGACCGAAGGCCTCGGTATGGCATCGCTCGAGCGGAACGCCTTGTGCGGTCAGGTCGCTCTGCAGTGCCTCCATCATCGGAGGCGGCCCGCAAGTATAGAAGTGCGCCGTCTCGATCACGGCCTTGGGCAAGACGTCGCGGAACACCCAGGAGACCTTGACCCGCCGGGCGAAGTGCCGGACGGGCTCGTTGTTCCCGGGCGTGTGGGCGCGGCGGATCATCGCCAGGGTGGCCGTGTCGGGCTGGCTGTAACAGAACCAGACCTCGATCGCCGGGTTTTGATGCGCGATGGCCTCGAGCCGCTCGCGTTGGATCAGCTCTGCCGGCGAGCGCACGCCGTAGAACAGCCAGACCGGCCGCCGACTCTGACGTTCCGCATGCAGAGCCTCGAGCATGCTCAACATCGGGGTCACGCCGACGCCTCCGGCGAACAGGACCACGGGCCAGCGATGCTCCATGTCGAGGTAGAAGCTGCCCCGGGGCGCCTCTGCATCAAGGATGTCGCCGACTTCCAGGGTGTTGTGGAAGTAGTTGGAGCAGACCCCGCCCTCGAGACGTTTGACCGAGATACGGTAGCCCGTCTTGCTGGCATCGGCCTGGAAGGCGTTGGAGAGCGAGTAGCAGCGCACCACCTGTCCCCTCTGTCCCGGGATGGCCAGCTTGAAGGTCAGGAACTGCCCCGGCTTGAACTCCGGCAGCGGACGGTTGTCGTGCGGGCGCAGATACAGGGAGCAGACATCGCCGAGCGCGTTCTCGACCACCTTCCGCTCGACCACGAACTTGCGATGGCCTTCCCAGCGCCATTCGGAGAGCTTCCGGGCACGTTGGGCATTCCAGCGCGCCCGCTCGATGCGCTGTTGCAGCACTTCCCGCCGCTGCAGCTCGTAGTCTGCCTGTTGCCGTCGGCGCTGCCACCAGTCCAAAGCCCCGAGCCCTCCCCGCAACAGAATCAGCCCACATGCAGCGAGCCCTGTCATCTGCAGGACGAGAGGCGAGGTGAGAAATTCGAGCATGGACTTGCTTTCTTGGCTCAGGAGCTCAGAACTTGACGATCACTTCGAAACGCGACCCGAAGCCGACATCGAAGCTCTCGCGCTTGCCGACGAACCCCTCTGCGAGCAGAATCACCCGGTTGAACAGCGCCTGCTGCACACGCAGCGCTCCGGCCACAGCGTCGTCGCGCGTGCCGTCTGCGGTCGAAGCGCGGCCGCCCAATTCGGCGATCAGCTGGGTGCGTTTTTGATTGAAGAACATCTGGTAGCCGAGGGCTCCGCCGAGAGATCTCTTGGGGTCAGGGTTCAAGGCCGCGCCGTAGCGACCGATTCCGGGACTGGCGAACAGAATGCCGATGCGCCCGACCGCTCCCCCCGCGTCGGCGTCACGGAAGGCCGAAGTGTAGGCGTCGATACCCGCATAAGCATTGAGATAGAGTACATCAGAGCCGCCCGCCAGGTCGAGCGAGACCTCGGCGGTGAACAGATGTCCGGTCGGGATCTCCCGCCTGCCACGGCCCAGCGTCAGTGAAAGGTTGTAACGAAACGAGGTATTGAAATGCCCCAGACGCTGGGTGGCGCCGATGCCCAGAAACAGACCATTGCCCGAAGCCGCGCGCGCGTTGCGGTAGACCAGGTCGACCTCCACCGTGCTCTGGGCCGTGTCGACTTCGTGGAACAGACCGAACAGATCGATGCGCTCCTCGAGCGAGGGATCGACCACGTTGGGCGTCGCGTACAGGCCGGCGATGCGGATGTTCGAGGCGCCGAACCAGCGCAGGGAATTGCGTGTCAGGCCGAACGCATCGAGCGTGCCGTTGATGATGATGCCGTTCTGGAAGATGATCGGCTGACGGCCCACGGTGAAGCCCACATCCAGGGACTTCTCGTCGCTGGGGTCGAGGCCGGGAAACAGCTCGCCAAAGTCGCCCTCGAAAAACAGCGTCGAGACCGTGCCATCGAAGCGCTCTTTGAAGCCGCCCGCACGTCCGTCGTGGGGCTCGAATTCGTAGCCCGTGAACGAGCCGGTGACGTCCCCCGCCCGGTCGGGGTTGTCGAAGGGCCGCAGCCCAAACACCAGGCGCTCGGTGGCGGACAGGCGCAGGTTGGTGAACACGTCGAGCCGATGGACCCACTCGGTGCGGTCCTGCCGGCCCGGTCCGCCGTTGTCGAAGCTCTGCATGGCGGTGCGGTAGGTGCCGTACAGCAGCAGTGAAGGGCTCCAGACCGCGCCGGTGGGAAGACGCCAGCCCTGGCTGACCTGCCCTTGACCCTGGAAGGGGTCGCCGATCTCCAGCAAGGGGCGCGGTCGAACGCCGGGCACGGTGTTGCGGTCGGGCCCGAGCACATCGTCGCTGATGTAGCTGAGGGCATCGGTGAACGCGCGCGCCGACAGCGGGCGGACTGCCGTGGAATCGGCCTCGTCTGCAGCGCCGGGGCGGACGGCCAGGCCGAGCAGGACCAGCCAGAGGTGGACCCTCATTCTTCTTCCTCCGGCACGATCCGTTGGACCCCGCCTGCAGCTTGCTGCAGATCTACGCTGTACTCCCAGAGCACAATGCGGCCGTTGATGCGCGCGCGCTCCGGTTCGAGCTCGGCATCGACCTCGACCAGCCCGCGATGGCCGATGCGGGTCGGTTGCTGCACCAGCACCTCGCTGCCGTTGACCACTCTACGCGCCAGCTCTTGGGCGCTCAGACCGAAATCGAAGCCGACCTCGGCGATCTCGTAGATCAGGTTGACCGGGACCATGCCCGCGAGCAGCCGCACCTGGGCCGTGTACGGGCCCGGGTGGCCCGCGAGCTGGGCGCTGGAGACCGCATAGCGCGCTGCCCGTGTCGCCAGCGGAGGAATGCCCGTGCGATGGATGCGGGCCCCGGCCGGCCGGCCGGTCAATATGTTGGATCGAGTCGGAGGCCGCAGGAAGGGTAGCGGATCGACCGAATGGTTGACCGCCAGCACCTGCTCGCGGTCGGCCCCACGGTTGAGCTGCACGATGAACTTCGACTGCAGGCTGAACAGGCTGCCATCCAGCTGCAAGGGCGTGTCCGCGTCCTCGACATGGCCGGTCGGGGCGCGCCACGGGTCGACAGCTTCCTGCTCGGGCTCGGCCAGAGGCATCCACCAGAGAGGCTCGCGGGTACCCGGCTCACGATTGTGGACGAAGACCGAGTGCAGGTCGCGCACGTCCCCATTGGGATCGAGGTCTCCGCTGGCGAAGACCGTGGCTCCCTCTGCATCCAGCACGCGCACCTGCAAGAACACCGAGCGCTCCGCGATGAAGCCGGTCGGGACGTTGTGGCCATCGGTTCCGTTCTTGACCAGCACCGTGAAATCGATGCCGTCGGGGTCGGCCTGCGCGACCTCGATGGCCTCGATCAGGTATCCCTGCCGCAGGACCTCGGTCTGCTGGCGCCGGTACTCCGCCAACAGCCGGTATTGTCGACCTTCGAGTGCCATCCGTGCGTCGCGCCGTTGGTCGCGCCAGGCGGTGGCCTTGCGCCACAGCGGGCTGTCGATGGGCGTGCTGCGCCCGGGCCCCCAGGAGCCAAACTCCGGCAGCCCGGCGCGCAGCTCCTCGAAGCTGTCCCGCTGCGCTTGCGCCTCTTCGGCGTCCTCTTTCTCCAGCGCCTTCTGCCAGCTGCGTTGCGCCCGGGTGAGCTTGCGGATGATTCCCTTGAGCTGGTCCTCGAATTCCGGTTTGCCCCAGTCGGACTCGGTGTTAAAATCGAGCCAGAGAGGGATGGACTGGAAGCTCGCCTCGCCGCGTTGGGTGTACCGGTAGCGGCCAGGAGTCAGCTCGGCGCGGAAGGGATGCAGGTCCTGTTTGTCCGGGTTGCCCCACTCCTGGGGGAGATGGGGGAACAGCCCTTGATGGACCACCGAATAGTCGGGCCCGGCCATCATGTGGTTGCTCAGCTTGCGGGGGCGGGTCTCTTTGCCCGCCACCACGGCTGCGGGCCCGAAGTCGTAGCCGCCGTCGCGGCCGGGCGTCTGGCTCATGTGGCAGTCCTGGCAGCTGACTCCGCGGTCGGCGGCGGGCGAGGACTTGTACTCGCTGAAGGCCTCTTCGAGCCGGAAGGTGTTGCCGAGGTTGACATCGTGGCACTGGCCGCAGAATCCCGACTCCGTCAGCGCTGGCGAGCGCACGACCTTGCCGTGCACCTGCTGGCCGCTGCCGCCGCTGACCTCCGAATGCAGGCGGAAGCTCGGGTCTTCGAGGGCCTCGAGCAGGATCGAATCGCCGGCGGGGCCATAGACGGCGTCGACCAGCCCGTTGGGCGAGTCCACGAAGGGCATGCGGCCGCTGATCTTGCCGTAGTCGCCGTCGAGCCGGTGGCAGACCACACAGGTGATGCCTTCGCGGGAGGTGATGTTGCGGTACTCGTTGGCGATGAACGACGGCTCTTGCAGGTTCATGCCGACCGGGGTGTGGCAGCGGATGCAGAAGTCGCCGAAGGTGCCGTTGGTCAGCTTGACGATCGTGCCGTGCATGGCGTTGAAGACCGGGCTCAGCTGGGCATAGGCGTGCGGCGAGACGGACCACTCGTCGAAGTGTTTCGGATGGCATTGCCCGCAGACTTTGGCGGACACGTAGGGAGAGCGGAAGCCCTCGTCGGTCAGCACCAGCGATGCCACCACCTGGTTGTGCAGGCTGTCGGGCAGCGCTCCGCTGGCCAACAGCTGCTCGGCCGCCCAGTAGCGGTCCTCGGAGCGATCGATCATCTGCCCGCGCACCTGGTCGAGCGCGGGGCCGAGCTGCCCGCCCAGCTGTTCGGCCAGGCGGTCGAGGAAGGCGTGGTCGGTGGCCGTCGGCAGGATCGGCTCGGGGATGGTCGAAAAGAACGGTGTTGTGAGGTGCAGCCCCTGGCAGGCGGACAAGCACAGCATCGCCACGCAGGGCAGCGCGATTCCCAGTAGTTTCCAGCGCATCACCGGCCTCCTGGCGCGGGGAACGGGCTCGTGGAGCATGGCTCGTCCCGGCGTATCCGAAGCTTAGGGGGGGCCGGGGGTTGGGTCAAGCTGGGGGGAGGGAGCCGGGACGGGCCTGAGCGATGCCCGGGCTGGCGCCTGGAAAGCCGAGCGCCGGGAATCGGGCCGGCCGCGTCGCGGAGCTTGTGAGGGAGTTCTCACAAACCTCTGACAAGGCCCAAAGCAGAGGGGTCGGACCACTGCGTCCACGGAAGAGCCCTTTCCCAGGCCCGTGGACGGGTTTGAGGAGGCAACGTTTTGGGGTCGAGGCCCATCAGTCCCCGATAGCTTCTTCCAGCCCGAGCTTGAGCGCGCACTCTTTCTTGAAGCATTCGGAGACTGTTTCGAAGATCTCTTTGAACGTGGTCTTGACGTTCAGCGCTTCTTCGCGCTTCGGGTCGCCGATCATGGCGACCGTCAGGTCTTTGGTGACTTCGACGAGCGACACTTCATCCATCTTGATGGTCTCCAGTTCCATTCCCATTCCTCCCCAGCGGCGCTCCGTCTCGTTCGTACAGTCCAGATTGTGGAAGCAGTCCAGGCAGACGCCATCGAGCGGACGGTACAGGAAGTCGGTCTCTTCCAGAATGCCCCGTCCGAACTTGAATCCAAAGCAGTTGGGCCGCTGTTCTTTTTTGTCCCGGGTGAACATGCAGTTCTTTTCGCAGCCCGGGCCGGTGCCTCCTTGTTTGCGGCACAGCCAGCCGACCATGCAGCCCCTGCCATAGGTGGTAGAGAGCTCGCAGTCGACGATGTCCACTGGGGGCTGGTAGGTATCGTGGTGCTCTACGCAATCCATCGAATCCGCCACATTCTGCCGGCCGACGGGGAAGATCTCCGGCCCGCACGACGCAAAAGGCTTCCCCCGTCGCCGTCAGGCGGGCGCCGCAGTCGGCGGTTTGGGCGTGCGGCGCGCGTAGAGGTACGGCGTCTTGGTCGGGTCACAGCTCATGTTCAGGTTGCGGATCTTTCCGCCGCCGACCTTGTTGTTGCTCTGATCCATGATCAGGGCTTTGCGCCTCTTCGAGTTCTCGTTCCCGTTCAACCACTTGATGAAGAGGAAGGCGTGGTTTGAGCCGGTGCGCGAGCGCCGCCACTTGCAGCACAGATAGTCGCCCGGCTGGATCGCCTTGTAGTCCTCAAACTTGATGGCCTCCATCTGCGGCCCGGGTCCGCCCTTGAAATCGAAGGGCGTCCAACGTCGCTTCCATTGCTCCTTGGCTTCTTTCCAGGGCAGGTAGCGCTTCCATTTCGCGTCCCAGCTGTGGCTGGTTCGGATGCCGGAATACTCCCAGACGCGCTTGGCCCAATGGCCGCAACAATTGGCGCGCGCGACCCGCTGCTGTTCGTTGGGCCAGTGTCCGGGTTTGGATCCCCACTTGCCCGGCTCCATACGCTGATCGCGTACGTGCATCACACCCGCCATCAGGATCTTCTGGCTACGCGTGAGCCGCATGTTCTTGAACACCGAAGGAGGTTTGTCCGGCAGGTTGTAGTTCGCGAAGTAGGCCATCAGCTCGGTCTTTTCCTGCTCGGAAAACAACGCCTCGTAGTTGCCCGTGAATCTGCCGGGCTCGAGGACCTGCGCGAAACACTTTTCGAAACCGCTCTTGAAATTGGTCGGCGGCCCGGATGGCTGCGACGAGGCGTCGGGGGGCGTGGTGCTCGGAGTGGTCGAGCCTGCGGAGTTGCCCGCGGGCGTGCCTCCACCGGCAGCCGGAGGCGGCGTTGCGGGCGGTGTTACGGCCTTGCCGCACTTGGGGCAGAAATGGACTGCGCTGGGACTTGCCATGGCTCTGTGCCTGCGTTGGGATAACACTCCGGGCCACTATCTATGATTCTACTGACTGTCGGTCCCGGTTGCCAAAGATGCGCGGGGAGAGTTCCCCCGTCCGTGCGGAGCGCGCGCGACGTGCCGGGCGTTCCATCGGGGATTTCAACGCAAAGGCGCAGGTGCGCAGGGCGTTTGTCGCCGACCGCAGACCTCGATGGGGGTTCTGGGGGGCAGCGGCGACCCTTGCGGACCGCTAGCCTCTCGCACCGTCGCCCAGGTAGTGACCGAGCGCATCGAGCAGACGTCTGGCGATACGCTTCCGCAGCGTGTCGGGCCGCACCACGACAACGTGCTCTCCCCAGCCGAGCACCAACCGCTCGAGCTCGGCGGTGATCGCGACGTGCAGGCGCAGCTCGACACCTCCGTCGGGCAGCTCAGCCAGCTGCTGGCTGGCATGGAGGCGGGTCTCACGCACATACCTCGCGGCGAAGGCCCCAAAATGCAGCACGATGTCTTCGCTGCTGCCTTCGGCCTGCAGGATCACTCCAAGGCTGCCGGCCATCAGCTCTTCGAGCTCCAGGCCCTGGGGCCGTTCGAACAGTTCGTCGAGCAACCGCAACTCGCGTATGCGCCCCAGCTCGAACAGCCGAAGGTTGCCGCGCAGGTGGCAGTGGCCGACCAGGTACCAGCGCCAACCCACTTGGTACAACACGTACGGGTCCACGCGCCGGCGGGTCTCTTCGGCGCGGTAGGCGGACCAGTAACGCAGCTCGAGGCGTCGGTCGCGGCGGATCGCATCGAGCAGCTCATCAAAGCGTGCGATCTCCCCCTCGGCCGGAAGCTTGGCCTTGACAGCGACCCGCTGGTCCAGGCTGGGCAGGCGCGCGCGCACCTTGCTGGGCAAGCGCCGACAGATCTTCTCAAATGAGCCCCGGAAGCGCTGTTCCAGGCTGGTTCCCCGGTATTGCGCGAGGATGGGCGCCGCCACATAGAGCGCCAGCAACTCCCCTTCGCTCAAGTCTGCGGCGGCGACCTTAAGGCCCCCGTCCGGATAGTAGTAGCCGCGGTTCTCGCGGCAGTAGGTGACCTGTTTTCCGAGCCGCGAGCGGATGAAGCGCAGGTAGCGCTGTACGGTGCGGGGGCTGGCTTCGCACTCGACGGCCAGACGGTCCAGCGACGGGAACTCCTGGTTCCTCAGCAGGCTGTCGACCAGATGCACCGACTCCATCATCCTGCATGTGCCGCGCGCATAGGTCTGTCCTTGGTAGGGCACGCCTGGCCTCCTTGTGCAACAGCCGCAGGCATCGTAGCACAATTGGCGATGTGCCGCTTGCAGGGCCGCAACGACGCCGATTGTCGTTGTGGCTTGGCATCATTTAGCGGGCGAGTGAGGGTTTCTGGACCAGGTGGGTCAAGCCCAGCAGAAGGATCACCGATGGATGCAGCTGCGCAGTCCCAGGTTCCTGACTTGATTCCCGCACGTATGTTGAACGAGTACGCCTACTGTCCTCGCTTGATGTATCTCGAGTGGGTGCAAGGAGAGTGGGCAGACAGCGCCGACACCCACGAGGGCCGCTACCTGCATCGGCGGGTGGACCGCGAGCAGGGCGGGCTGCCGGCTGCAGACAGGGTCGAAGCAGCCTTCCAGACGAGGTCGCTGCTGCTGTCGAGCGAAGAGCAGGGCCTGATCGCCCGCCTCGACCTGCTCGAAGGCGAGTCCGGCGAAGTCTGGCCGGTCGATACCAAGCGCGGCAAGCGCCCTCCGGTGCCGGAAGGCGTGTGGGAACCCGAGCGCGTGCAGCTGTGCGCTCAGGGGCTGATCCTGCGAGAGCACGGGTACTGCTGCAATGCGGGCTACGTGTTCTTCGCAGGCAGCCGCGAGCGTGTCGAGGTGGTGTTCGACGATGCCCTGGTCGCGCGCACCCACGAGCTGCTCGAAGCACTGAGAGCGTGTGCGGCGGGAGGCCAGATTCCCGAGCCACTCGAGGACAGCCCCAAGTGTCCTCGTTGTTCTCTGGTGGCCATCTGCCTGCCGGACGAGATCCGCAGGCTGACGAGCGGGGACCAGGACGTGCCGACGGTCCGGCGCTTGATTCTGCCGCGAGATCAGTTGAGGCCCTTGTACATCACGTCATTCCGGGCCTACCTGAGCAAGAAAGGCGAATGCCTGGTGGTCAAAGAGGACGGCAAGGCCGTCGGTGAGGCCCGCCTGGTCCACACCTCGCAAGTCGTGTTGTTCGGGTCCGTGCAGGTGTCGACCCAGGCGCTGTGTGCGCTGACGCAACGACGGATCCCCGTGTTGCACCTGTCCTTCGGGGGGTGGCTGCGGGCGGTCACCACGGGGATGCCCTCGAAGAACATCGAGCTGCGGCGGCTGCAGTTTCGGCGGGCCGAAGACATGGAAGGTTGCTTGGCGCTCGCGCGTGCTTTCGTGATCGGCAAGATCCGCAACAGCCGGACTCTGCTGCGGCGCAACGCCCCCGAAGTCGCTCCCGAAGCTCTGCGTCGCCTCGAAGAGCTGGCGCGGCGGGCAGAGCGGGCGTCGGCTCCGGGCGAGCTGCTCGGGCTCGAGGGCCTGGCGGCACGAACCTATTTCGAACAGCTGCCCCGTATGTTCAAGGGCTCCGCGCAGCTGGACTTCGACTTCCAGGGACGGAACCGGCGGCCGCCCACAGACCCCGTCAACGCGCTGCTCTCATTCTGCTACGCAATGCTCGCCAAGGATTGTCTGGTGGCGGTGTTAGGAGTCGGCTTCGATCCCTACCTCGGCTTCTACCACCGTCCCCGCTATGGCAGAGCGGCCCTGGCCCTCGATCTGATGGAGGAGTTCCGGCCGCTGATCGCGGACTCTGTCGTCATCCGTGCCCTGAACAACGGTGAGGTCGCAGCCAAAGACTTCCTGTCCAGGGGACCCGCGGTCAGCCTGAAGCCGCAGGCGCGCAAACGCATTCTGCGTAGCTACGAGCGGCGCATGGCCAACGAGGTGCGGCATCCGCTGTTCGGCTACAAGGTGAGCTACCGTCAGATCTTGGAGATCCAGGCGCGGCTGCTGGGCAGAGTGCTGAGCGGGGAGATCCCCGAATATCCGAGTTTCCAGACACGATGATCGGAGCCGCATGGTGCGCAAGGTCTACCTGATCAGCTATGATGTGTCGGACGCCAAGCGGCTGCGCAAGGCGGCTCGGGTGCTGGAGGGGTACGGCCTGCGGCTGCACTACTCGGTCTTCCGCTGTGATCTCAGCCAGGGGGAATACTACCGGCTGGTTGCAGACTTGACCGACGTACTGCATCTTGGAAAGGACCGCTTCCTGTTGGCGGACCTGGGACCTTGTCGAGGTTCGGGGCCCCAGAGGATCCGGTTCTTTGGGCGGGCTGCGGAATCTGAGGACGACGGGCTCGCGCTGATCTTCTGACTCCTGGCGAGTTGCTGCACACCGTTGGCGAGGTTGTTGGAACTTGGTAGGGCTTTTTCACATTGCAAACCGCATCGAGGGCTGCGATGCTGTCGCGAAAGCCGGGCAGCTCTCGATGGTTGTAGAAGCAGGGAGGAGACGCTTGTTGTTGTTCTTGACGAGCATCTGTGCGTGGCGACTTGGCGAGTGGTCGAAACCGTGCTTGTCTTCCGGCCCGCTGTGCGGGCTGGGAGCGAGCGCTCCATCCGCGCCTGACTGGGCGCGGCCCCATTGAAGCGCCCCCTGTGTCAACGGGTCCCATGGTTCATGCCGCTTGCAGGCCACCCTGCTCGGTTCTGAATTGACCAGAGCCACTCAGGGTATTACGCTACTGCCAGAGAGTATGCTCGGAGTGGAATGTTGAAAACGATCACAGTAAAGCTCCCGGACGAGTTGTTCCAGAAGCTCTGCGCAACAGCAGAGCGAGCTGCCACCTCACGCTCCACCCTCATCCGCACGGCTCTGCTGGCATATCTGGAAGAGGCCGGCGAGAGTGCAGGGTTGAGCTGCCTGGACCTCGCTCGCGACCTCTGCGGAAGTTTGGAGGGGCCTGAGGATTTGTCCAGCAACCCGAAGCACCTGCAGGGATACGGAGCTTGACCCGCCAGATCCTGGTCGATACCGGCCCGATCGTAGCATTCCTCAACGCGCGCGACTCCCACCATCAGTGGGCAAGAAACGTCTTCGCGAGCCATGCGCCGCCGCTTCTGACCTGCGAGGCCGTCATCTCCGAGGCTTGTTTCCTCTGTGGCAGATCGGCGGCCGGAGCGCAGGCCGTGCTCCTGTTGTTGGAACGTGGCGTCCTTACTGTCTCCTCTGTTCTCGAGCGGGACGTGCATGCGATTGCTCAACTCATGCGACGGTACGCCAACATTCCGATGTCCTTGGCAGATGCGATTCTGGTCAGGATGTCCGAGACGATACCGGACTCAATGGTCCTGACGCTTGACAGCGATTTCAAGATCTACCGACGTCTGGGCCGCCGAGTCATTCCCACCAACATGCCCGAATTGGGGTGACTCTCCGTCCATCCAAGACCCGCCACTCACCGGTTTGCTCGACGCACCCCTTTTGAGCAGGCTCGCCATGTGCGGGCAGACGAAGTTCCCAGCCATCCGTGCCTGACTGGGCGCGCCTCCCGTGAAAACCGCGCATCCCGGCCTTCCGCCCAAACCCCGCCAACAACGACAAACGGCGTCAGCCACAAGCGCACCTGCCCAACGATCGACTCCCTCGCGCCGCAGACCGCTCGTGGCTGACCTTCCCCCCCACGGTGTGGGTCGGCTCGAACGAAGTCCCAGCACTGCGAGCTTCCCCCTACGCGTACCATCGCCCCGCCAAGGTTCGCTGCACCGCCTCAGTCGCGCTTGCTTAGCGTGGCCTCAAGCAGATTCCTGAAGCTGTCACGCCCCATCAAGCCATGGGTCAAGAAGCTGCCATGGAGGAAGGCCCCGAAGGTGCCAAACGGCGATGCCGCGCGCTGCGCCTTCTCGGGCGTGTCGAGCGCCTCGGTAGAGACCTGCAAGCCCAAATCCCGGGCCGCCGCGGACATTTCCTTCACGGCATGCGGTACCAGTGGACACTGATGGACGTACTGCAGATGCACTCCGTCGGTCTGCGGCACAACCCCCGCCCGAGCCGCTGCTTGGAATCGAGGCGCAGGGACGGATGGCTCGCGCTGGTAGCACACCAGATCAAAACCGCTCTTCGTGGTCTCGACAACCTCGAAACCGTGGTGCAGAAAGAACTCGGTGTTGGTCAGCCAGATCTTCTTCCCCGCCACCGCGACCACCCCGTTCTTCGTGCCTAGATCATCGAGGCAACTCTGCAGCAGGGCCTTCGCCAGGCCGCGCCCCTTGAAACGCCCCGAGACCCACAGGCAGTGGATCACCAGGAAACCAGGCGCATGGACTGGCCGGAAGGCAGCTTCTGCAGGGGCATACTCGACGAAGACCTTGCCCCGGGCGTCGAGCTTTCTGAAGGTCAACCCCCGCGCAAAACCGCGCGTCAGGAACGCTTTCTTCTCGTTCACCCCGTCGAGGTGTTTTTTTCCTGAGAGAGCGCAACACAGGTGGTGGCCAGCGATGTTGTCGGCATCGAGGTCGACCAGCTCCCCTTCGGACGGGCGCAGCTTTTTCCTTGCCAACTTTGCGAGCCTTTCGGTTTGACAGGTCTCAACGATGGCAAGCTTTCGCGGTCCCATCAACCGGCATATCCGCGTTGGCCTGGGATTTGGATGCCTGGAGAGGGCACGCCTGCAAGGGAAACTCCGGCCTACGGTGGCCAGTCGACGCGGAGTAATCCGTGGGCGGTTGTCGCAACCATCCGTCGTCCTCAACCTGACCTTCAAAGACCGTCCACCAAACCATGAATTCCTCCAGATCTAGCAGCCTTTTTCTTTTTGCCCACGTCACCGATTGTCGTAGTGTGTTGACAATCTACCAACAGTTCAGCCCCTGGTTCCCATGGAATGGCCCCCTCCCCGTGAAGGGAAGCGAATCAAGGAGTCCCCATGACGAGCGCTTCGGTTCTTCCCTTCAGCCGTGCTGCTGAGCTCCTCGCCGACGCCTTGCAACTCGACGAGGGGCTGACACCTTTTCCCTGGCAGCGCCGCTTGCTGACGGAATTCCACCAGGGGCAGATCCCACGCTCACTCGACGTCCCTACAGGTCTCGGCAAGACCGCGACCATCGCCATTTGGTTGCTCGCTCGAGCCTGCGGTGCCGCGATTCCCCGACGGCTGGTTTATGTCGTGGACCGGCGCGCGGTCGTCGATCAGGCGACCAAGGTCGCTGAGGTCCTGCGACAATGGGTCCAGGATCTGCCCGAGCTGCGAGCGGCGCTCGATCTCGGCGAACGGCCGCTGCCGATCTCTACCTTGCGCGGCAAGTTCGTCGACAACCGTGAATGGATGGAAGATCCATCCCTGGCCTCGATCATTGTTGGCACCGTCGACATGGTCGGTTCTCGGCTGCTGTTCGAAGGCTATGGTACTAGCCGCAAGATGCGGCCCTACCAGGCTGCCTTGCTCGGCAGCGATACGCTCTTCGCCTTGGATGAGGCGCATCTCGTGCCGCCGTTCGAACGCCTCATCGAAGCCGTTGCCGAGCGACGTGGCGGACTGGGAGCGATGCGCGCTGAGCAGGAAGAGCTGGTCCCGCCGCTGCGGATGTTGTCACTCTCGGCGACCGGACGCAAGCACGAGGGAACACCCTTCGACCTCAACCTCGAAGATTGGGAACACCCGGTGGCTCGACAGCGGCTGACAGCACATAAGCGCCTGGTCCTCCACCCCGCCGTCCCCGCCAAAGAGCTCGCCAACACCGTCGCTCAGTGGGCCTGGGAACGCTCCGAGGCAGGAAGCCTGCCGATCCGCTGTTTGATCTTCACACATCGCCGTTCGGACGCCGAAGCGGCCCACGCCGCGTTGTCCAAGCTTGCCGGGCTGCACAAGACCAAGAAGTGTGCCGAAGCCGCCGTCGACGTCGAGCTACTCGTCGGTGGGCGGCGGGTGTTCGAGCGCGCCGAAGCGGCAAGGAGACTGGAAGAGCTAGGCTTCTTGGCGGGTGCGGCCGAGCGGCCACGCGCGGCTTTCCTGTTTGCGACGTCTGCCGGCGAGGTGGGCGTGGACCTCGACGCCGACCACATGGTCTGCGACCTGGTGGCCTGGGAGCGCATGATCCAGCGGCTGGGACGCGTCAACCGGCGGGGCGGCGGACAGGCCCGCGTCGAGATCGTGCCCGCCACCGACGACAAGGCGAGCGACGAACAGCTGGCGCAGCAACAGGCGCAAGAGGCGATCATCCGTGCGCTCCCCGCACTCGACGGCGAGGGCTACGAAGGCAGCCCGCAGGCCCTGTCGGCGCTGCGCGACCGCGCCAGGCAGGACCTGAAACTGATGACGCTGGTCGACGCCGGCACGAGCCCAGTCCCGCTGCATCCTGCCCTGAGCCGCGAACTCCTGGACGCCTGGTCGATGACCTCGTTGCGGGAGCACTCCGGACGACCCGAGGTCGGCCCCTGGCTGCGCGGATGGGTCAAAGATCCGCCGCAGACCTGCTTGTTGTGGCGCCAGCTCGTCCCCTTGCCCAGAGCACCCCGTTTTTCAGCTTCGCTGCTCCGCCGCTTCTTCCATGCTGCACCGCCGCACGCCAGTGAGTTGCTGGAGACCAGCACCTCCCAGGCGTTCGTTTGGCTTCGGGATCGCATCCTGCGCATCGACAAGCTGCGTCATACCCGTAGCCCCGACGCTGGGAATCTCCCCGAGAAAACCGACGTCGTAACGTTCCTGCTGGATCGGGCCGGCGACTTCCAGAAAGCCTGGACGCTGGAGCAGCTGGCGGCCCTGTTCGCGGGAAAGACCAGGCAGCACAAACGGGAGCAGGTCGCCCTCGAGCGAGATCTCGAAGGTCACACACTGGTTGTAGATCGCAGGCTCGGCGGCCTGCGCGCGGGGCTGCTCGACGCCCGATCCGATGCGCCAGTGACCACACTCGATGCCACGGAAGCCGGTTGGTTGGACGAGGAGCGCGATGGCATACGGACCGTGCGCTTCAGAGTTCGGACGCTCCCTGAGGGGTCGGCAGCCGTGCTCGAGGGCAACTGGCGCGAACGCGAGCGCTTTGCGTGGAAATTCCAGGGCGACGAAGTGGTCACCTTGCTGGTCGTCGAAAAGTGGCGCCACGATGCCGCAACCGAAGACGACCGCTCCGCGGGGCGCGCGCAACTTTTGGACGAACACCAGAGCTGGGCAGAGGAACGCGCCAAGCGGTTGGCAAGACGGCTTGGCCTGCCGGCGTCGATGCGCAGGGTCATCTGCACGGCTGCGCGCTTGCACGACGAAGGCAAGCGCGCGCCACGTTGGCAGCAGGCATTCCACGCGCCGAAAACAGACGATGGAGATCCGCTGATCTACGCCAAGACACCCGGGCCCGTCAACGTGCACCTGCTCGACGGCTACCGTCACGAGTTTGGCTCCCTACCCGTTGCACAGTGCGACCCGGGTTTCCGCAGCCTGGCACCCGAGCAACAGGAGCTGGTCCTGCACTTGATCGCCGCCCACCACGGGTTCGCCCGCCCACACATCAGCCGCAGTGGCTGTCAGGACGCGCCGCCGTCAGCGCTCGAGGCGCGTGCTCGCGAGGTTGCGCTGCGCTTCTTCAACCTCCAGAAACGATGGGGACCATGGGGGCTGGCATGGTGGGAAGCCCTGCTGCGGGCAGCGGATCAGCAGGCCTCTCGGGACAACGATCTTCCAGCAGGCAAACAGAAAGGGAGGGGAGCATGATGAGAGACACGTCGATCCCCGTCGATCTGTTCAATCCGGGCCAGGTGTTCGCCTGCCTGGGGTTCATGGAGGCCACCCTCAGGCTGTGCGGGGAAGCCCAGGCCGGTTTCGATTGGAGCGTGCCCGCCAATGCTCGCTTCCGCCTGAGCGGGGCGCGCACAGACAACCCATTCGCCGACGTGCTCGGCTTTCTCGCGCGCGCAAACATCCGGTCTGTCGCTCCGTACGGGTCGAAGAACGAGACCACGAAATGGTCGATCGAGACCCAGCGCCTGAAGCCTGGCGCCCCCTTTCCCTTCCCGAGCCCCAGCAGCCCGGCCACACTGCCTGCAGAGCTGTACGATGCGACCTCGACGCTGCGCATCGACTCCTGGGGCGACACCACGCGGCGAGACAACGTCAAGTTCTGGGGAGGGTCTGCGGGCTATCCCGGAGTCGGCCTGGTGCGTGATGCGC
Organism: Planctomycetota bacterium; assembly: GCA_029260765.1. Lineage (GTDB taxonomy): Bacteria > Planctomycetota > J058 > JAJDCP01 > JAJDCP01 > JAJDCP01. Next base: position 48,191 of record JAJDCP010000175.1, on the reverse strand, counting down.
TCGCGCTGGCGCGCCCGTATCTCGCGGACGCCGCCGAAGATCCCTTCGCGGTGTCGGCGCCCCAATCGAGCAGCTTTCGTTTCGATTGGCGGCGGGATTACATCCCCATCGACGCGGGCTTCTCTCTGAACGTACACAGCCACATCACGCCGCGTGGTTACCCCGTCGTCGAACTACTCGCAGCCCTGGGCCTGGCGCACGCGCGGCCGACGCGGCAGACCAAGCTGTTGTACCGCTACGCTGTGCTCGGGCGCAATTCGGCGCACAACCCCGAACAGCGAGTTTTGTTTCCGCCCCCACTCCTACGTGCGGCATTGGGGGGCACGGTCGAGACACCGTTTCCGCAGCGCCGCTTCACCATGAACCTCGACTGGCCCGCGAAGGCCGGCCAGGCTCGTTGCATCACCACTGTTACCGAGGATCCCGACTGATGAACGCCACGACTTTGACCCCCGAGCTCTTCGAAAGCTGGGCGCTGAACCCGGCGGGGCCGGTTGCCCTACACCTGGAGCAGTACCTGGTTCCCGTCGAAGGACCTGGCGCCGTCTTCTTTCCGCCTACGTATGCCGACGTCGGATACAACATCGACACCCTCCGCGACGGGACCAAGGTCGCCCTGGTCGACAGCGTCGGAGCGCAGGCCAACCGGATCGAGCCCCTGTTTCTCGAACAGCCCTACCGCCATCTGGTGCCCCAGATCAGTATTGCCTATGGCGACGCAAAGAAGGGGACCGACGGCAGCGTCTCCCTGCTCGAAGCCGGACACCGCCTGGGCGACGCGGTGGTTCGTTCCACAGAGCTTCAGGAAGAGGCGCAGATGGCGTTCAAGATCTTCCAACGCACAGGCGACGCAACAGCTCTCGCCAAGCTCGCCCCCACCTCACTGATCTTTGGTGTGTGGGACTCGCGAGATACGCAGGCCAAAGTTCCCAGATTGCTTCAGTCGGTGATTCGTGCGTGGGATGTCAGCCCACTCACACGGTCGGCACAATACGTCCCGGCCCTCGACTACGCAACATTGGACGTCTTCAGCGAAACGGAGAAGCAGAAGGCCGAAGGCAAGAGCAGCAGCGCCCTTGCCCAACGCGGCTTTGTGCACGTCCCTGCCAGCGGCGAACACGGAGGAATAGTCGCCCACGGTGACATCCGCCGTGACCTGACCATCAACCTCGTAGCCTTGCGGCGTCTGCAAGGAGAGGCTTCGGACAAGTTGCGGCGTTATCTGCTGGGTCTGGCTCTGGTCAGCGCGGCGGCGCCGCAAGATCCGTTCCTCCGCCAGGGTTGCCTCCTGGTGCCCGACCAGGACAAGCCGGCTGTCTGGTGCACCGTAGCCCGTGACGGCACACGCAACCCGGTCAAGCTGAACGAAGGTGTCGCTCTCGAGTACGCGAACGCTGCCGCAAAGAGCTTCGGCGTCGGGTCCTCGCGCGCGCTGCGATTCGACAAGGCGCGAGCCAAGAAGGACACCAAAGCCAAGGACAAGAAATGAGCACCCCGCAGGCACTGGTCGTGGAGGTGCAGCTCCACGACGACCGCTACCATGGTGAGCCCGAATGGCCGCCCGCGCCGGCACGATTGTTCCAGGCTCTGCTCGCGGGATGTGCGCAAACCACCACGATCTCCGCGGAAGCCAAGAGCGCCCTGAGCTGGCTCGAGACGCTCTCGCCCCCTGTCATTGGCACGCCTAGGACTACCCGGGGCAAACGCGTCAAGCTCTGGGTCCCCAACAACGACCTCGATGCCAAGCGGGGCGACCCAGCACAGATTGCCAACATCCGGACAGCCAAGTGGTTTCACCCCTGGCTCTTCAACAAAGACATCCCGTTCTTATATGCCTGGCCCTTCGCTGCAGAACTCAACAACCAGGCGGAAGCTGTCTGCGCTCTGGCTGGGCAGCTCTACCAGTTCGGTCGCGGCATCGACATGGCCTGGGCTCGCGCTGCGATCTTGCCGCGGGTGGAGCTAGAAGAGCATCTCGAGAGCTACCGAGGCCGTCTGTTCGAACCGTGCCCTGGAGCCCGGTCGGTGCGAGGCGCGTTGGCCTGCCCGCAGCCGGGATCGCTCGTGAGCCTGGTCGCTCGCCACGAGGCGATGCTGGGACGTCTGCAGACGGAAGGAACTGGGCGGAAGTCAACCCAGGTTTTCCAACAACCGCCCAAACCGCGATTCGCGCAGGTCCCCTACAACAACCCTCCGAGCAGAACCCTGTTCGAGCTTCAACCCCTTGCAACGCTGCGGGCCTTCGCGAGCCAGCCACTCACCACGATCTGCACATTGACCGAAGCCCTCAGGGATGCCGCCGCTACACGACTCGCCAAGGCTTTGCCCGAGCAGGCAGAAGAGATTGAACGCGCGCTCGTCGGCCGCACGCCGATGGGCTGGTCCAGTCTCTCTCCCAGGCGGCGGGTACGGTTGATCGCGCTGCCTTCGATCGGGCACCGCCACACAGAACGCAGCGTACGGCGTCTGCTTGTAGAGGTTCCCTCGGATTGCCCCTTGCGCCCAGACGACGTCGCCTGGGCATTTTCCGGCTTGGTCTTGCCCAACAAGTCCCTGGTTCTGGCCCGAACGAACGACCAGAGCATGCTGGGCCACTACGCAATTGCCGCAGTTGGGTCCAAAGGCAATGTCTCGAGCGCGGTCTGGCGGACCGTCACGCCCATCGTTGTCCCCGAGCGGGCCGCCCGCCGCCGCATCGATCCCGCTCGCCAGAGCGAACAAGCCAAGCCAGCCGCAGAGCGCGTGGCCGAAGAAACACAGGCCGTCGCGGCGGTGCGCCAGGCGCTCAGGCATGTTGGGCTGGCGTGCCGCGCGCAACAAATTCATGTGCAACGCGAGCCGTTCGAGGCACGCGGCACACGGGCCGAAGAATTCGCGTCTGAGACACGTTTCTCGCACCACCGTATGTGGCATGTCGAGCTGCACCTCGAACATGCTGTCGACGGGCCACTGCTGCTGGGCGACGGCCGTTTTCTGGGCTTGGGTCTGTGTGCCCCAATGCAGACCACGCGATCGAGCCGGGAAGGCCGCGGAATCTTCGCTTTTGAAGTGCGCGCTGGCTGGACACCTGAGACCACCGCGCAAGGCATTGCGCGCGCCCTGCGTCGAGCCGTAATGGCACGTTTTCAGGCTCAGAACCCCGCCAAGGCACTTCCCTCGTTTGTCTCGGGGCACGCCAGGGATGGCACCCCGGCAAAGGACAAGCCGCACTTGCATTTTGTCTGCGATCCCGAAACGCACCGGCTATTCGTGATCGCCCCTCACCTCTGCCGCCGTGACAAGGTCGAGCGTTGGCAGCTGCGCCACCTCACGACCTTGGCTCAGGCAATGGACGGTTTCGATGAACTCCGAGCCGGAAAGGGCGGGCGGCTGCTGCTGCAACCTGTAGTAGACCCCTCGTTTCCCAGCGGCCGACACTGGGTTTCCCGCACCCCGTACGTCGTCTGCAGACATCGCAAAGGCCTCAGCGCCGCCGTGGTTCTGGCTGATGACCTACGCGCCTCCTGCCGTGCAGCCCAGCTCGCTGAACCGGAAGTCAACGTCCTCACCAGCCGCGGTGTTCCCGGGCAAGGCCTGACTGGAAAAGTCGAGCTGTGTTTTCCCACTGCCATCCAAGGCCCGCTTCTACTGGGCCGGACGCGCCATCTCGGCGGCGGCTGGTTCGCGCTGCAGTGAGACCCACCGACGGACAGAGACATCCGCCCCCCCATCACTCCCCCCCAGCCAGCCCGCGCACCACATCCCGCAGGCCCGCCACCACGCGGGCGAAGCGCGCATAGTCCAACGTCGCCGGCAGGTCACTGACCTGGTGGTAGTGCGGGTTCCGGAACGGCGCTGTGTCCGTCACCATCACGGCGGAATAGCCCACCCGGCTGAACGAAGCGTGGTCTGACCAGTTGATGCCGGCGATCCAGCCCGGCGCCGCCACCCCCTCGCTGGGAAAGGCGGCCGCCTCGCGGAAGCTGCCGACCACCTGCCGCAGCAACGAGCGCGAGCCCAGGTCTGCGACGAAAGCTATGAAGTCCCCCGTGTCGGGATAGAGCCAGCCGAAGGGCGGCGGATACTGCTGGCTACCGGGTTTGGGGTCGTAGTAGCCCAGGGTCTCGAGGGACAGCATCGCCACCACCTGCTCACCGCGCTCCTGGCAGCGGTCCGCGTAGACCCGGCTGCCCATGTGCGGGCTCTCGAAGTACGGCGGCTCCTCATTGACGAAGGCGACGAAACGCAGCGTGCGGGAGAAGGTCTGGCCATGCAGCAGGCGCGCGAGCTCGAACAGGGCCGCGCAGCCGCTCGCGTTGTCGTCGGCGCCCGGACAGCCCTCGACGGAATCGTAGTGGGCCCCCACGATCACGATCTCGTCGGGAAGCGTGCTCCCCTGCCACTCGATCTCGATGTTGCGGGCTTGCTGCTTGTTTACGGGGAAGCTCTGCGTGAGGACGGTGTCCGCATAGCTCGCGAAGATCCGCTCGATGTTTCGCGCCGCGGTCTCGAGCGCCAGAGGCTGCGACAGGCCCCGGTCCCCGATCTCGAGGGCCAGCAGCCGCACGTGCTCGCGCAGGTTGGCCATCAGCAGGGTCTGTTCCTGGTTCAAGCGGGGCATGGCCCCCTGGTGCGTGCTGCCCGGCATCACCACCATCCACGCCACGGCGCCCCCGATGAGCCCGAAGAGCAATCCGAGGCGCAGCACGATGCCCCGCCAACGCCGACGTTTCGGAGCGGAGGCTTCCGCTGTCCTGGTCATGCTGCTCCCCCTAAGTGCGCAGAACGGATGCTACGAGATGGTTCCACGCCAGTTCTTCCCTTTTCCACGAAAGATCCTGGTGCAAGCGCCGTTCTCAAGGCACAACAAACCCCCACGAACCAGGAGACCCTTCCGTGGACGCCCGCAGAGAGAAAAAGATCAGCAAATTCCTTTCCTACCACCTCCGCCATGCTCCGGAAAAACTCGGTTTGCAGCTGCAAGCCGGCGGTTGGGTGGACGTGGACGCCCTCTTGCAGCGCGCCCGTTGGATCAGCCGCGCTGAGCTGGAGCAGGTCGTCGCCCAGAACGCCAAGCAGCGCTTCGCGCTCGAAGCGGGACGCATCCGCGCGCAGCAGGGACACTCGGTGCGGGTAGACCTGCACCTGGAGCGGCAGGATCCTCCGGAGATCCTGTACCACGGCACGGCCCAACGCTACCTCAGCAGCATCCTCGCGCAGGGTCTGCGGCGCGGCACACGCCACCACGTGCATCTGTCCGCCGAGCTGGCGACGGCGCGGGCCGTGGGGGCCCGCCATGGCCGCCTGGTCGTGCTGGAGGTGCGGGCGCGGGCCCTGGCCGATGAGGGCGTCCCCTTCTTCTTGTCCGGCAACGGCGTCTGGTTGGTCGCGCATGTGCCGGTGCAGTACCTGAGCGAACGCAGCTGAGGAAGCTCGCAAAAGTCCCGCCCGGCGGGCACACTGACGTGCGACTGCCACGCGCGGAGGCGCAAGTGTCCCCCTGCACCATCGAGACATCTGTGTGCCATGAGGGCGATGCCATCAAGGGCTCTCGTTTCATCGCCCGCCTGTTTCCGATCGCCGACACCGCGGCCGCCTCGCAACAGCTGCAGATTCTGGCCGGCGACTTCCCCGATGCTACGCACCACTGCTGGGCCTGGCGGCTGGGCCCGCCCTTGCGAGAGCGCAGCAGTGACGATGGCGAGCCCAGCGGCTCGGCCGGACGCCCGATCCTGAGCCAACTGCAACACCGCGATCTGTATGGGGTTCTGGCCGTGGTCACGCGCTATTACGGAGGAAGCAAGCTCGGTGTCGGCGGTCTGGTGCGTGCCTACTCGCGAGCTACGGCTGCTGTCATCGAGAGGGCCGCTCTGGTCCCGCAGGTGGAGATGGCGCACCTGCGCGTGCGCTTCGACTACGCCCTGACCCGCGCCGTGCAAACCACCCTGCACGCCTGGCAACTCGAGCTTGATCAGCTGGAATATGGCGCGCGGGTATGCGGCAGCCTCCACCTCCCCCAGGCCGATGCCACGAGGCTGCGCAGAGAGATGGATGAGGCCTGTGGTGGGCGCCTCGAGTGGGACCCTTGAGCGCAGGCGCGCCGATTGGAAACGTATCTGGTGCGAATTTCTGGGATTGAAACGCTGGAAGCCGCAATTCCCCGTTGCGCAGAAAAGGCACATTTCTTGCAGCAACGCCGCAAGTGTTCCAGACCGTGAAACATTCAGCGCTGCTCAGAGGAGACAGATCATGAAGACCAAGACCTCCGTGTGTGCCGGCTCCAAACGGATCTACGTCGGCAACCTGCCCTAGGCTGCTAGGCTTTCCCAGCCTCCAGCACTGCATCCACGGCCGCCGCCAGGCGGCCGTGTTCAAGTTCCTCGAGCTCATAGAAGACCCGCAGCAGCGGCCGAGAGCAACGGAGCACCCGGCTCAGGTCGATGGGCGTCCCCGCCACCACCACATCGCACGGAGTCGCCTCGATGGTCGCCTGCAGATCGGCGATCTGGGCAGGCGAATAGCCCACAGCCGGGAGGATCCCCCGTGCGCTGGGATATTTCCGGTAGGTGTCCTGCAAGCTGCCGCGGGCCCACGGGCTCGGATCGATGATCTGCCCTCCGGCGCGCGTGGCCGCGTACCAGCCCGCCCCGCGGGACATACCCCCGTGGGTGCAGGTCGGCCCGTCCTCGACGACCAGCACACGCTTGCCGCGCAGTTCCTGGGCCTGCTCGAAACGGATCGCTGAACGGCAGCGCAGCAAGGGAGCTGCGGGGTTGTAGCGCGCCGCTGTCTCGGCCAACTCTGCGACCTGTGCGGCTGTGGCGGTCTCGACCTTGTTGATCAGCAGCAGATCCGCCAGCAACAGGTTGAGGTGGCCGGGATAGTATTCCAGCTCGTCTCCAGCGCGATGCGGGTCGAGCAGCGTGATGTACAGATCGGGCTGATAGAAGGGCGTGTCGTTGTTGCCCCCGTCCCACAGGATCACATCCGCCTCGGCCTCTGCGGCCGCGAGGATGGCTGCATAATCGACCCCAGCAAACACCACCATGCCGCGCTCGATGTACGGCTCGTATTCCTCCCGCTCTTCGATGGTGCAGGCATGTGTGTCCAGGTCTGCGAAGCTCTCAAAGCGCTGCACGGCCTGCTTGGAGAGCTCGCCGTAGGGCATCGGATGCCGCACACAGGCGACCCGCAAGCCTCGCGCCTGCAGCAGACCCGCGATGAAACGTGAGGTCTGCGACTTGCCGACACCCGTGCGCACGGCAGTCACAGCGATGACCGGCAGGCGTGACGGGAGCATCGTGCGTTGCGCCGCGATCAACTGGGCGTCGCAGCCGTGGGCCAGAGCGCGGCTGAGCGTGCGCATCAAGGCGCCGTGGGACACGTCCGAGTAGCTGAACCAGACACAGTCGACACCATGTTCGGCGAGCAGCTCTTCGAGGCGCTCTTCGGACTCGATGGGAATGCCCTCGGGATAGAGCGGGCCCGCAAGCTCGGGCGGGTACCGTCGTCCATCGATATCAGGGATCTGGGCCGCGGTGAACGCGACCACCTGCAGGTCAGGGTCGTCCCGGCACAGCAGGTTGAAGTTGTGGTAGTCGCGTCCGGCCGCGCCGAGAATCAGCAGTTTGCGCGTCACAGCGATCTCCTGTCGCAGAGTACCATGCGCGCGCAATCTTCATGCCGATGGCGCGGGTCCGCCCGCGTCCCGGCGGACGGTTCCACGCTCGGGAAGCCCGCGTAACAACGCAGGCCAAAGCGTCCGCTGTGCGTAACGGTCGATGGTCAACGCACCACCAGCAAGATCAGCATCGGCAGGAAGTACAGCGGCGGAAACAGCCAGCGGAAACGCGCTGCCAGGCGCCGCGCACGCTGGACATCGCCGCGCGAATGCACCCGATGGCACCAAACGGTAGCCATCAGCGCGAGCAGGATCACCAGGTAGCTGAGCAGGAAAAACTTGTCGGCCGCCACCAGATACCCAACGGCCGGCAACGAGTCGGACTGGAAGGTGTGGAAGGCGACGCACGTCAGCAGGGCGACGATACACATACCGGCCTGGGCCAGGAACTCTTTGGGGTTGATGAAGAACACGCAGTAGGTCATCAGCACGAACACCGTCAGCGGAAACACGACCTTGGCCAGGTAGGGCAAGACCGCTCGCTCGATGGTGATCAAGAACTCGTAACGCGAGGAACGCAGGTCCCATTCGTCTTTGCGCAAGCTACCGAAGTCGGTCTCGAACTTCTTGATCACGCCGCGGTGCTCGACCTGGGCGATGGTCCAGTCGCCGACCTGCACCTGCTCGCCCAGAAACGAGCTCTGCGCGTCGCCGGAGAGCTCGGCCTCGGTGTCGGGCACAAACTCGAGCCGGCCACTGCCGTACCAGCGATGCTCCACCACCAGCGGCAGAACCTGGCTGTCGAAGGGGTAGTCATAGAGCACAAAACCGGCCCGAAAGCGGGCGGTGAAGCGTCGGCTCTGCCGGCGCCAGCCCTGGAACTCGATCGGCCGCGCCTCGTCGATGCTCTCGATGGTTCCGTTGACGAACGAGAACTCGAAGGAATCATCCCCCAACAACGGGCTCTTCCAGCGGAACCAGACAAAACCGTCCACCAAAAAGGACCCCTCCACCAGGTCGAGCTCGGTGATCGAGTAGATGTAGAAGCCCGTGAACACCTTCGCCGGCCTCGGGATCGCCCCGAGATTGTCGAGCAAGCGCAGGGCCCCGGGATGCAGAGGAATCGGGGCGCGGGCATCGGTCCGCCCCGGTTCCAGACCCTGCAGCGAAGGATGGACCTCTTCGAGCCGCCCGACATGCGCGAAGATCAGCTCGGCCAGCTCATACGCGGCGTCGGCGTTCATGTCCAGGGGAGCGACCAGGGCCGTATCGACGCTAAAGGTCAGCACCGAACCCTCGCCGCCGTACGCGCTCAAGGGCAGCTCCTCCAGGCTCAGGTAGGAACCCTCAGCAAGATAGGTCTGCGCCGAGGCGCGCTCGAGCGAGACCAGGGTCCCCCACTGCAGCGCCTCTCGCACGGGCGCAAAGGGCACGGCCCCGACAAACACCACCGCGTCCACGTCCCCGCCGGCAAACGCTGCCAGGGCTTCGCCGGTGTTGAGCCGGACCACCTCGACGTCCCGCGCATCGAGCCCGTGCGCCTCGAGGGCCTGCCAGCCGGTCGCCGCGCTGCCGCTGCCGGGCGGACCCAACGCGATGCGCCGTCCTCGCAGTCCATCGATGGCGGTGATCCCCAACTCACGCCGGGCCACCACGTGCAGGGCTTCGCGGCCGAGCAACGCGATCACGCGCAGCTCCGAGTGCGCGCGGCCGAAGACCCCGCGCCCATCGTAGGCGTCGTGCAGCAGATCGCATTGCACCAGACCCAGCTCGTTGCCATTGCCGACGATGCGCTCGATGTTCTCGACCGACCCCGAGCTGCGTACGGCACGGATGGTGACGCGCCGGCCAAAACGCTCACTGAGCTCGCTGATGGCCAGCCCCACGCTGTCGTACACGCCGCCGGCAGAGCCGCTGTTCAGCACGATCTCTCCGCCGCCGGCGGCCGCTGTCAGCCACAAACCCAGCAACAGGATGGTCCCGGGCCCCCTGCTGCGCAGCCCACTCGAAGAGGAGTCCTCCGAAGCGCCCGACCCAAACAGCCTGCCCATCACTCCCCCTCCATCTTCGTCCAACGACCCGTGAAGCCGGGCCCGTCGTCGCCGGTCTCGCCGCGCTTGACGAGCGTCTCGAGCTGGTTGCTGCTCGGGTCGCGGTCTGAAACTCGAGCCCGAATGCGGTTGGCGCTATGGAGCAGGTTGTAGTACCAGGGAAAATCGAGCGAGGGCACGAACAGCGTGCCCGAGCTGCTGTCAGCCTTGGTGCGGTTCGCCGGCAGGTCGAAGCCAGGCCTGACGAATGCGATCACCAACTCTGCGCTGGCCCGGTCTTCACCGTAGCAGGTGATGGTCGCGCCGACCTGGGTATCCAGCCCCGGTCCGCTCACATTCTGGGCCAGGGTGACACGGAAAGACTTCACCAGGAAGCGGTTCACCGCCATCCATCCTACCTCGCTGCACGATCTGGAAAACTCTGTGCTGCCATCATAGCGTGCGTCCCCGTCGCGTCCAGGGGGTGACGCTGGCCGGGGCGCCGATGGGCGCGACCTCCGGGGAAGCCAGAGTTGCGCATCGAGGCTGTGGTCTGAGGGATCACAGCAAGCCCCGCGAGCTGCGATAGCACAGCGCCAGAACTTCGTTATGCTGGAGGCTATGGAAACCACAAGTCAGGCTCCCACCGGCAAGCGCCTGTCGCAGTCCGGCATCTGGGACATGCAACGCCGCTACTACGAGTCGCAGGGACCCCGCGCCTGGAGCGAGGGCAAGGTGCCGAGCCACCTGACCTGCAACGCCTACATGGCGCGTGCCTATGCGGACCTGATCCTCGCCTACGTGCAGGACTGCCAGCGTCCGCAAGCTCAGGATGCCTTCGCACTCGACCCGACCCAGCCGCTCGACATCATCGAGCTGGGGGCCGGCTCAGGCTACTTCGCCAGCCTGCTGCTCAAGACCCTGCGGCCCCGTCTGGCCGCATTGCCGGGCCCGACCCCGCGGCTCCGCTACATCCTCACCGACGTCGCGCGCAGCAACGTCGCGGCCTGGCGGGCGCATCCAGCATTCGCGGCGCTGCAGCAAGAAGGCGCCCTGGACTGCGCCTGTTTCGACGCAGAGCGGGACCCGCAGTTGCGTCTGGCGGTCTCGCGGCAGGTCCTGGGAGGTTCCGGCGACACGCGCCCGGCCAACCCTCCCATCGTGGTCGCCAACTACCTGTTCGATTCGCTGCGGGTCGACATCTTCCGCACCCGCGAGGGAACTCTCGAGGAAGGGCTGTTGGAGCTGGAACCGGGCAGCATCCAGACGCTCGCCTGCGGCGAAGAGGGTCAAGAGCTGATCCACCCCGAGGTCGACTACCGGGCGCTCGAAGAGGCTGCGTACGGAAAACCCGGCTGGGACGGCCCGCTCGAAGAGTACCGCCAGCGGCTCGGCGATACCGTCTTCAACTACCCTTGCGGCGGCCTGGCCTGCCTGGAACGCTTGCGCGAGCTGTGCGGCGGGCGCTTCCTGCTGCTGGCCGCCGACAAGGGCTACACCCACGAGCACCAGCTGGTCGGCAATGCGCAGGCGGGCATGGCCTGGCACCGCGGCTGCTTCTCGATGATGGTCAACTTCCACGCCCTCGGTGCCTGGACGGTTGCCGAGGGCGGCATCGCGCTCGGGACCGGAGGCGACGGCCAGCTCGAGATCGAGGCGCTCTGCCTGGGAGCCGAGGCCGGAGCCTTCCCTTCGTTGCGTGCCGCCTTCACGGCTATGCGGGACTGCGGTCCGTTGGACATCTTCCGGGCGCTCGACGGGACGTCAAAGCACCTGGAGAGCTTCGATCTGCCTGGAGTGCTGGGGTTGCTGCGGCTGGCGGCCTTCGACCCCTACACCTTCCACCGCCTGCACGATCGACTCTACCAGCTGCTGCCCGAGGCCAGCCAGTCAGAGCTGCGTCAGCTGCGCCGCGCACTGCGCAGGGTGGAGGAGCTGTTCTTTCCCTACAGCTCCCGGCAGGATGTGCTGTTCGCGCTCGGCAGGCTGCTGTCGGCCATGCGCCGGCATACCGAGGCGTTGGATCTCTTCCAGCGCTCGATCGAGATCTATGGCGAGCATCCGCTGACGCTGTTCAATCTCGCCATCAACTTCTACCGGCTGGGACAGCTGCCTGTGGCCCTGCAAGCCCTCGACCGGGCTCTTGAGCTCGACCCCGAGCACAGCGCGGCACGCGACTGGCGGTTGCTGATCGCAGGGGAGATGGACTAGTGGACTGGGAGAGCTCCGCCCCCTCTCACTCGGGCGGACCGGGCCTGGTAGTTGATGAGATGAACCTTCGATGACGCGCACAACCGACCCCGCTGTGAAGGGCCTCGAGCGCGCGACACGTGAGCTGGGTACCGCCGCAACGCTCGCCTTGGTGACTCTCCCGCTCGCCCTGCTCCAACTGTCTGCTTTGATACCATTCCAGCGGACGAGGTTTGGGCGTAGCTACGGCCTGGACTATGGTTCGGCCTTCCGTATCTTGATCGCGTTGAGCATCTTGTTCTACGGTTTCTGGCTCCTGAGCTTCCGCGTGCTTCCTGGTGTGTGTCAAGCGCTGTGCAGCCTCGAAGCGAAGCTGAGAGGACGCGGGGCCGAGCTGCCCACAACGCTCACGAAGCAAACAGGCCGTTTGTGTCTCTCTGGCCTGCTGCTGTGGGTGGTGTTTCTCTGCCTGTTGCCCGACATCTTCAGCCTGACGCAGATGGCGAGCCGTTCCTCGGCTCTTCCCCTGCAGGTGTGCCTGGCGGGTTTCGGCGCTTGTGCGCTGGCTGCCCAAGGTGCGGGCTTTCTCGCCAAGGCGGCCACAAGCCTGCTCCAGATCGGCCGCAGCCTGCGCCGCGACGCCCAACCCTGGCCGACTGCTGCGCTCGGTGGACCGTCGGCTCAGCATCACCCTGCCGGCTTCCTTCCCCCTCCGGTCCGCCGCTCGGCGCGTCGATTCTGTCTCCTCGCCCTGACGCTGGGGGCCTTCAGCCTGACAGGACTTGCCTGGCTGAGCAGCTTTCCCCCCGGCTGGGCAGGGAATCAGACGCTCGAGCTCTGCGTCAAGCTGGGGTCCCCCGCGCTGGCCTGTGCGTTGGTGGGCCAGCTGGTGGTGCTCGGCATGTTTGTCGGCCTGGCCGGACGCACCCTCGAAGCACTCCAGGGCGCAAGCGCGAGCCTGCGTGCTGCGCGGCATGGCGCCTTTGACTACGCACCTCCGGTCGCGACCGATCGCCTGCTCGCTGCGGCGAGCGCGATGCGCGTATTCGGCTATCTGACGGGCCTGCTGGGGAGCCTGGCCAGTTACGGCTTGCTGTCCGTCGCCGTGGAAGCCTTCCCCCGCGCCGCTGGCGCGCTGATGGTCGCCTGGGTCTTAGGTCTCGCCTTTTTCGGAGCGCTCCCGGTCCGGCTCGGCAGCTTTGCCGCGGCCGCGGGCAAGTGCTTGGCGGCCTGTTGTCGCGGGGTGGAGACGAGCATCGTCGCGTGCGAACGCCCTGGCGTAACGCCGGAGCCGCCGCAGACAAGCCCCGCGGACTGAGGGCTGTCCCCCAGGCAAGCCGGACAGCCCCCAGCTCGAGAAAATCCATTGGTCTTGAACCCGCAGAGGGCGAATACTCTCCTGCAGATCCAGCAATCCAACCCTGGCCCGCTTCTCCGCACAGGTGTGACGCATGACCTCACGCTTGACGAGCCAGCTCGAAGCCCACCTGCACGGGCAGGCCTTCTGCCGCCAAGCGCTCGCAGAGCTCGGAGCGCACGCGCGTGCACTGAGTCTACTTGCGCTCGCCGAAGCCAGCCGGCTTGAGCTGACCGGGAGCGTGCTGTTCAGCGCGGTCGGGCGTCTGCAGCGACCCGCCTGGGGAGCCTGGCTGGGCCTCTTCGATGCGCTCGCCAGGGTCCGCCGCGAGATCTTGCGCCAGGGCAGCGCCGAACAGCGCGCAGGCCTCGAGCGCTCCCCCTGGCTCGCGGCGCTGCTGGCGCGACTGGCGACCAGGATTCCCGCGCTTGAGCGGAAGTCGCTGGGCTGCCAGCCACACCTTCTGGTCCGAGCACACCGTCGATGCCCTGCTCGTACAGAACAAGCAGGACTTCTGGGTGGGCGCGGATGCGCTGGCGACCCAACGGCATCAACTGACGGACACGGGGCTGCAGTTTCGGGCCCGGTTCAGCGAGGAGAATCGTGTCTTCGCCACCCTTCTGCAGCCCGACGGTGCTGCGCAGGCGTTGCTGGAGAACGGCGAAATCTTCACAGTCCGCGAGGCGGCGCCGCCGTCATCAAGAGCTTTCTTGGAAGCGTCCTCCGGAGACTTCTCCCCGACCGGTCTGGCTGCCATCGGTGGCTATGAAGGGCGGCTGACCGTCCTGCAGAACGGTGCAACTCTCTGGTCGGTCGACGCACACGATGGCGAGATCGGCGCTTGCGCGATTTCTAGCGACAACCAGCTGGTTCTCTCAGCCGGCTACGTCGCCCTGAAGCTCTGGCAGATCGGAGCGTCGGAGCCACTGCTCGAGCTGTCTGGCCACTTGGACCTCATCAATGATTGCGCGGTCTCCGCCGATGGCGCCTTGCTCGTGAGCTGCTCCTGTGACGGCACGGCACGAGTTTGGAGCGGCCGCAGCGGGGAGACCCTGCAGATCCTCCGTGAGGACGCGGGAGAGGGCCTGGCCAGCTGCGCCTTCACCCCGGACGGCAAGGCAGTGGTGGGAGGAACCTGGCAGGGCCGACTCCTGCTCTGGGATGCGAGCAGCGGGCAGGTTTTGTGGCGCTCGCAGGCGCATACGCTGCCCGTCATGGATGTGCTGATCTCCTCCGATGGCACGGAGATCGTCTCGCTCTCCCTGGACGGCACCGTGCAGATCTCGGACCGTGACACCGGCGCCCCGTTGCGGATGCTCCCGACGATCGACGAGGACCACCCGTACAAGGGCTCCCTCACGCCCGATGGCCGGCGCCTGCTCGTAGGCACCTACTCGGGCGCGTTGCTCGAGGCCCAGCTGCATCGATGGTCGCTGGCAGAGCTCTTCCCCGACTCTGATGTTCCTCTCCGGACAGTGATCCAAGCGACCTGGCGCCAAGCCCAGGTCTTCGGCACGCCGCTGCCTCAGTCCCATGACATTCCTCAGCTGATGCCCTTGGGGCGGGAGTAGCCCCCCAGCCCACGCGCGAGCCTGCCGCTGCTGCATTGCCGCCCACAGAATCTCCTGAGTGAGCGCTCGGTTGAAAAAAAAGTCAGATTGAACTGACCCCATCGTCCCATCTCGGAATACCCGTAGCGAACCGGCACGGAGGTCCCTGGCAGGTCCTGCGGAAGCTGGGGCACCTGCCATCGCAACCGATGGCGCTTGTTGGGAGTCGCGAGAATGGATGACGAGCTGATGAATGGACGGCGTCTCAGCGAAGCAACACTCCGGCAAAAGGGCATACGCCTCCAGACCGGCAAGGTCCATAGAATCGTGGTCGAATCCCGATCGCTACTCGTTCGCTGGGGGCCCGAAGACAAGCGCCCATGGAGTGCCAAGGGCCACACAGAGCCGGTGATTCCCTGCAAATATGCTAAGGGTTCCAAAATCAAACTCGAGCTGACTCTGCAGCGCTGCCCGGCTGCCGCGGTCGGAAGCATCGACTCGGTCAGAGTCTGCTTGGAGGATCGCTTAGGAGGTACGACGGGTGGCTGGTCCAAGCTGAAAGCCCATTTCAACTCCCGGGGCAAGGCCACGATCTCGCTCGCGCAGCACGCGATCCTCAATGACCTCGAGTCCAAAGTGAACCAGAACCTTGTCAAAGCCACGGTGGAGTTGAAGGTCGGTGGCACGACGCTGTCCGCCGCCACGCCACGTCTGCTGCACCTGATCTTGCGCAAGCTGTTTGTGTTCGTGCCGGGCGTGGGCGGAAGCCGCATCAGTGTCGGCGGCCAGGAGGCCTTCCCGGAGATTTCCCTCGTGACTCACCAGCAGGCGACCGGTGGCCATATCACGGAACTCGCCTGCAACTCCGAGGGGGCGAGTCTCAAGCAGGTCTCGAAGCTCGACCTGTTCCGCAAGTTCGATTTCAGTGATAAGGGACCAAAGATCCTCCCACACATCCCACTGCTCGGTGATTCTGATGTCTATACGGCAGTCGAGAACCCTCCTGCGTTCAAGGATCCCGCAGGTTATCCGGTGCTCAGCTGCCGTGGCGTCCGTACACCCCATTTTGTTGTCAAAGCCTGGCCCTACGACTGGCGCATGCATCTGGAGAAGTGCGTCGATCTGCTGATGGGAACAGGAACCACCCCTGAGTTGCCCCCGTGGCCCGCCTGGCCGCCCTACAAGACGCCCCCGTCCCTGAAAGAGATCCAGGCTCAATGTCTAGCCCTTGGCAAGGTCCAGAAAACAGAGGAACGGCACACGACTGGGGGCCAGGTCAACGACTTCATCGACTCGAAGTTGGGGCTGATCGGCCACAGCACGGGCGGCTTGATCATCCGTGGGGCTCTGCAGCGCTCGGGCATCCAAGAGCTGGTGGACCGAGCCTACTATATCGATGTGCCCTTCTGGGGCGCCCCCAAGATCTACTACTCCTTCCTCTCGGGGGATATGATTCCGTTTCTCAGTTTCGACATCATGCAGAAGCTGGCTCCCAATCTACCGATCTTCTACTACCTGGCTCCTACCGAGCAATATCCGGATGCGGTGGCCATCGACCCCGAAGTCACGACAGGCAAGCTCTACCTGCAATTGAGTCCCAAACAATCAGCGGGCACGATCATGCGCAAGATGATCAAGAAGGCCCGTGAGAACAATGACTACCCGCAAGACGCCGACTGGAATGATGCCTTGGAGAAGGCCGCGCGCGATTTCCATCGCCAGGTCGCGAAACCTCCCCTCATCGGTTGGGACGCTTGTAAGGTCTTCTGGTCGAACAACGGACAGAAGGATACGCATGGACCGGTGACTTTCGGTGTCTCGGCAAATCTCAAACGCCGCCCGTTGGGCACTGTCACCTACGAAACGACCGACGGCGACGGCACAGTCCCCGTCAAGAGCCAGAAAGCGGACTTCCCCAAGTCCTGCCTCTTCGAGATCAAGAGCCACCCCAACCACGTCCCGGCACCGAATCGGGATGAGGTCTGGGCGAAGATCGTCGACACGATGTCTTGCAGTACCGGCCCGCAACACGGCTCTTTGCCCGCGGTGGCCGCAGCCGATCGCGGCAAGAGGAACCTCCAGCACTTCACCCTGCAGGGCAGAGAGATCACGCCCGAGGGGCCTGAGATCCTGGCCCACGACCCCTTTCTGAAGATCGGCCGGGCCGCCACCGATCAACGGATCACCTATAGGACCCGCTACTCGTGGCAAGTCCGCACCATGCCCCACGACAAACGCTTCGTGGTCGATGCCTGGCGCGAGCTCTGCCGTGAAAAACCCGACAGCCCCTGGCGCGAGACTGAAGGTTGGCAAAAACAGACGTTGAACCCTGGCACCACCCCCCAACCCCGTCCCCTGATCGGCCCTTTTAAGAAAATGGCGGACTATGAGGACGCTTTCCAAGACCTGGGTTGGACCAAGGTCACGACACCCCAGCTCGCCCCTTTCCCTGCCACACTGCGGGACATCACCTGGCTGAAGAACGGCGAGCCGCTGCGACAGGTCAGCGAAACCGAGGCCGGAAGCGTCTACGGCTACCGGCTGATCCACCACGGTTTCGACAAAGACCCCGAGGCGCGCAAGAGTTTTGCACTCAGGCTGTGCACGCTGATCCGGCAAACCAAGGACATCGTCAGCAAGACGAAGCTGCCGGGTCCCAGCGACTGGAGTCAGGACACGATCGAAGGGGCGTTCAAGCTCCCGGAGGTGCATGACAGCCCCGACCGCGAATACTCGCTCGAAGCCACATGCACATTCCAAGGGAAGAAGGTCTCACTCTTCACCAAAGCACTGCGACACAGGCCAGTTGAAGGTGTGAGGATTGCCGTGTTCAACAGCGAAGCACCGGAAGTGGAGATCCCAAGCCAGGCCGGCGTCGTGCCCTGGAGTGATGTGAAGGCAGACACCTGGCCCAAACTGCGCCTCCAAGCGGTAGCCGTCGGCTCCGGAAACGACCTCGGACCCGTCCAGGCGGACTGGCACTTCTCACCACAGCCAACCCCCGAAGAGGCGGCCTTCATCGCGACTCTCAGCGGCGAGTCCAGGGAAACGAGCTTCTTCAAGTTGCTTCCACCCGCCACTCCGTGGGACCAAGCACCGAAGAATCTGCGCTTCCACTTGTCGATAGAGATGCGAGGAAAATGCAAGCACACTGCGCAAGTCTGTCTCGAGCTCACGCGCCGCATGGCGGCGATCGGCATCGCCAAGCCTGAAGGAAAGCCACTCAAGCGCCTGGCCCTCAACAAGAGAGAGCACCAGACCTTGCATCTCTTCGCTCTGGACAGCGAAGGCCACAAGCTGTGGAGGATCAAGAACTGCCGTTGGAGCTTCGAGGGCGAGGCGGCCGACGACGCCTCCAACCGTCACGGCAGCTTCTTCTTCAAGCCCGAGCTGGGCAGCGGACGGTTGACCGTGACATTTGGCCAACATCGGGCCCACCTTGAGGTCGTGTGCTAGCGGGCGGATCTGCGGCTTTGCGTTCTCTCTCGTCCTGCGCTATTTTGGCCCAGTACGATCTGATCTGAGAGATCGCTCGAACGCCACCCGAAACCGGCAGGACCGCTCTTGAGCCATCATCCCTGGCCGCGGCAACCGTGAACCCGAGCACGGATGCGATCGCCGCCAGCATCGCGGCATACGACCCGCAGAGCACCAAACAGCGTTGGCGCTCAGAGTACGGCGAGCGCGTTCACCTCTGCCCACCCGACCAGAGCTTCAGGCCGCCCCAGATCGCATCGCGTAGCGAGCTCGGAGCTTCGGGTTTCAGGCTGGAAGAGTGCATCGGCCGCGGCGGGATGGGCGAGGTGTTTCGCGCCCGTCAGATCGAGCTCGAGCGCGATGTGGCCTACAAGAGATTGCGGCCCGACGTCGCCCGCGCATCCGAGACGCGAACGGCCTTCCTGGCTGAAGCCATCGTGGCAGGCCGGTTGGACCATCCCAACATCGTGCCCGTGTACGCTCTGGGAGAGCAGGACGGCAACCCCTTCATGGCGATGAAGCTGGTTGCTGGCCAGACCTGGCATACACTGCTGCACCGAGAAGAGCCACCGGAGCTCGAAGCGCAGCTCGACATCCTGCTGCAGGTCTGCAACGCTGTAGCCTTCGCCCACAGCCGCTCGATCGTCCACAACGATCTGAAACCGAGCAATGTCATGATCGGTGCGTTCGGAGAGGTGACGGTTCTCGACTGGGGCCTGGCCGTCGACTTCCGGGAGAACGCCGATCCCACCAGTCGAGTGCGCCACAAGTCGAGCATCGACAGGCCTTGCGGGACCCCCTCCTACATGGCTCCCGAGCTCGCCCTGGGCTTGGGGGATTGCATCGGACCCTGGACCGACATCTATGTGCTGGGAGCGATCCTGTTCGAGATCCTCAGCGGCCACCCTCCGCATGGCTCAGACAGTGTTGATGGGGCACTTGAATGTGTCGCCACGGGTGCCACAGGGGAGTTGCCCGCCAGCATTCCAGAGCCACTCCGGGATCTGTGCCTGCGTGCTCTTGCCCGATTTCCCCATCGACGCCAGGCCAGCGTGTCGGAATTCCAAGCACAGCTGGTCGAATTCCGCCGCAATGCGGAAAGCCATGCCTTGACCGGGCAAGCCCAGACCGCGCTGCAGGTTTGTCGCCAGAAGGCGGACGAAGCCGCGCTGCTCGAAGAATCTCGCAGGCAGTCTCTCTACCAGACCATGGCCGAAACCGCCTCGCGCTTCCGGCAGGCACGCGCGCTGTGGCCGGCCAACGCCGCAGCTCTGGCAGGAGAATGTCAGGCCCGCCACATCTACGCAGAAACCGCGCTACGCAACGGTGATCTTGGTGTGGCCATCGCGCAGACGCGCGAGATCGCAGCCCTGGGTGAACCTTCAGCGTTGTTGGAGGAACAGATCCTCTCGGCGCGAAAGCTCCGCCAACAACTCCAAACCTCTTCTCGTCGCTTGCGTTGGGGATTGCGGCTGACCGTCTCGCTCGTGATCTTCTGCCTGGTCGGGCTCAGTGTGGTGCTGATGCTGTGGAAGGACAACGCCGAAGAGCAGCGAGACAGGTCTGATCGCCTTGTAGGGTCGATGCTGCTCGAGCTGTATGAGCCTCTGCGGCAGGTCGAACGCCTGGACCTGTTGGAACACGTCGCGGAGTCTGTGCGCAGCTATTACGCAGAGATCCCGATTTCTGGAGCGCGCGGCGATGAGCTACTCCACCGGGGCACAGTGCATCGGTCTATCGCGGATGTGTATGCGTTGAGGGCCCAACCGGATGGCGCCCTCGACCGCTACCGTGAAGCTCTTGCGCCGCTGCAGCTGCTGCTGGCACGAGACGCCTCTGATCCTCTCGCCCACCGAGAGCTCGCCTCGGTCTTTACGCACATCGGTTTCCTGCATGAGACCTATGGGCAGGTCGACTCTGCCCTGGAGGCTTTCACCCGGGCCATCGACTATCTCGAGACGGCCCGTGCCCTCGGCGATCCTTCGACCGACACGTTCCTGCAACATCAACACCTGGGGAATCTGCTGCTGGCGCAAGACGAGGCCGAGGCTGCGTTGCTGGCCCTCGAACGAGGCTATGCTTCGTTTCTGGACGCTCCGAATAACGTGCAAGCGGAGCGCTTGCTCAGCAGCCAGATCTACACCTACTTGTACAAGATGGGCACGATCTACCAGAGCCTGGGCCGTTTCAGCAGGGCCGAGGCGGTCCTGCGTGAAGGGCTCGCAGCATGCGAACAGGTCTACGCTCACCAACCCACCGCTGCGACCGGCTCCTCGATCGGCGAGGGTCATGACCTGTTGGCTGAGTTGTTTCTGATACAAATCGATCCGATTGCGGCCCAAGAGGCACTGCACGTCGGACTGCAGGCGAAGCTCGAACTGCTCGCTGAGCATCAAGAGCAACCCAGCCTGCTCCGGGGGGTCTTCCGCAGCTACGGCCTGATAGGCAACGCCCATGAGCTTGCGGGCGAGCATCACGAGGCCTTGCAGGTCTATCGGAAGAGCCTCGAG
This sequence comes from Planctomycetota bacterium, assembly GCA_029260765.1. Classification (GTDB taxonomy): domain Bacteria; phylum Planctomycetota; class J058; order JAJDCP01; family JAJDCP01; genus JAJDCP01. Next base: position 27,477 of record JAJDCP010000175.1, on the reverse strand, counting down.
ATTACCGGCCAGCTCGTCGAGTACGACGCGAACCAAGCGCAATGGCAGAGGGATCGTTCGGTCGCCTGGGACGATCTGGCCCGTGTCCATCGCCGCCTGGATCAGCCAGGGTTGGCGCTTGAGGCCTCGCTTCAGGCTTTGGAGATCTCCGAGCGGCTGCACGCGCGCCATCCCGACAACACCACAGGAGCCTACGCCCTGGATTGGTCCCGCTTCCTCTGGGTCGGTTTCAGTGCCGCCCTGGTCCAGGATACGGCGCTGGCCACAGATACGCTGCGGCGCGGAGTGCGCAAGCTGCCAGGTCATTTCCATTTGGCGCTGTGGCACTGGGCATTTTCCGGCGAGACCGAGCCGCTCGCGGCACTCGACGACCTCGAGCCCTGGCAACGCGTTTTGACAGACTACGCATTGGGAGTGGTGGAGTTGTCCGAGCTGGTCGCAACCGTACGTTCCGAGGACCAGGCCGCTCAGAGCTATCCGCTCTGTGTTGTCCACAGCTTTCTGGGGCTTCTGGCAGACCGCCAGGGAGATGGACAGACGGCACGCGAGCACTATCGACTGTGCCTGCAGACGGACCAGGAGTCTCTGTATTCGTTGTGGGCCGCAAAACGTCTGGCGAAGCTCGAGGAGGACTGAGATGCGGGCAACAAAAAGGACGTGGTCCGAGTGATAGAATCGATCTGGCAGTCCACGTGTGCAGCTTTGAGGGGTGGGTCCGAGCCGGACTGGGAGGAGGTCTACGACTACCGCCGTCCCCTACAGTTGGTCATGGCCGCGCGCTACGGCAACCTACCGGCTGCTGATCGCGAGGATCTGGTCGAGAACATCCTGCTCGACATCAAACAACGCCTGTTTCGCCGCTACCTGCCAGACCGTGGGCCGTTCCGAGCTTTCCTGTGCGGTGTGGTTAGAATGCAAGTGCTCTCGCGCTGGAAGCGCAATCAGAAACGACGCAGTCTCGAGTTGATCGATGAGCCCGGAGAGGTGCCACCCGAAGACGGACTCGCGATCGATTTGGTTGCAGAGGTACTGGGTGCAACGCGGCGGTGGAGCGCGCGTCAGGGAGTGTCCGGCGCGAAGCATGTCCAGATCCTGGCCGAAAGATTGCTCGGTAGCAAGAGCCACCCCAAGATCGCGCGCAGCTTGAGTGTGGCGCCTATCAAGGTCAAGCGCACCCTGCAGCGTGCACGCAAAGAGATTGTGGCCGACCTGCTGGAGCGCACGCTTCCGCAATCGGCGGGCAGCCTCAACTGGACGCTGATGGCTGAGTGCGTGCTTGATGCGTGTCGCCGGCCCCAGCAGCAAGCCAAGATCCTGACGCGTGTCGGAGATCCGAGGCTCCGCCTACACCTCGAGAGCTGGCTCGAAGGCTTGCGCATCTCGGTTGTGCGCCTGCCTGGACGCAAAACGCCCGCAGGCAGCGACCTGTGTCGCGGCCTGGAGGTGATCTTCTACGGCGAAGGCACGGCGGCCTGAAAACCCTTAGCCGCACGACTTCAATTGGAAGAGGGGGAACGGCACAATTTTCCGCCCGCGTCTTAACCTTTTGGGTAAAATCAAAAAAACTGCGCTGGATGCCCGGGGGTAGCTTCGTCACACTTCTACCCAGATACGTTGCAGTTTCCGTTTCCAACTTGAGAGGCCCGCCATGAACCCTATCTTTAGCCGCTCTGCGATTGTTGCACTCTTGGCGGCGGCCTTGTTGTGCGGCTGCAACCAGAGCAGTGGCAGCAGCACCAGCAGCCAGGGCATCCCCGCGATCAACCCTGGTGGTTCCGGCAACACGGGCACCTCCGGCAACACGGGCAACTCGGGCAACACGGGCAACTCCGGCAACACGGCCCTGCCTCCGGTCTTCCAGGTCGCCGGCTTCAGCAACCTCGACATGGGCAGCCTGAGCCTGCGCCAGGTGGCCAGCGAAGAACAGCTGCTGCTCAGCGACGATGCCAGCTGGCTCAGCTTGTGGACCAGCCACAGCGCAGCGACCGCCCCGAGCGTCGACTTCAGCCAGAACGCGGTGCTGGCAGCGTTCATGCCCGAGCGCAGCGAAGAGCAGGCCGTCGAGCTGATCAAGGTCGAGCACGACTCGAACGGACCGGACCTGCGGGCAACTGTGCGCAGCTTCCGTCAAGGCACGTGGCGTCCAGTGGGCACGGCCAGCCGACCCTTCCATATCGTGGAGACGCCCTCGAACAGTGTCGGTGGGCAGCTGAGCGTGCTCGAACAGACGCTGCTCGACTTCGAGCCGATCTCTGCGGGCTCGCACTCTGCCATCGGTGCCAACAACTCCTCCTACGCCGGCGAGCTGCGGGTGATCCGCGATGACGCTGAGCTGGTCGCGTTCTACGCGCTCCACGCCCCGGGCGCGACGCCCCCGACGGTGCAGTTCGGCTCAGAGATGGTGGTCGCGGTTCTGGCAGGCTACTACAACAACTTCGGCAACACGGTACGGACCCGCCGCCTGGTCCACGACGTGAGCTCCGACGAGATCCGCGTGCTCTACGAAGTGGATCCCTACAGTGGTGGCGCCGCCCCCCCGCAGGTCACCGAGACGCCCTTCCAGATCCTGCGTGTGAGCCATGCTACGGGCACGATCCGTGAGGAAGTGTGCAGCATGCAGACCAAAACCTCCCTGAGCAGCAACCAGCAGAGCCTCTGGCAGGGCAGCGAGGATGTGCAGGTGCTGCGTGACGACGCCAGCTATCAGGCGTTCTGGGCACAGCGCATGGGCGGCACCGCGCCGAGCGTCGACTTCTCCCGCGATCAGGTGGTCGCAGCGTTCCTCGGCTACCAGACCACCGGCGGCTACACGATCACGATCAACCGGGTGCAGTTGTTCGAGGACGGCGAGCTCGACATCCGCGTCCACACGAGCTTCCCCTTCGGTCCCGCGCCTTCGGTCCTGACCAGCCCCGTGCATATGATCACCATGCCCCTGGGCCATGGTCCGTTCGAGTACCGCATGGTCGACACCACGCCTGTACCCTGAGGGGACGATCGCAGCCTCGGCAACTGAGCCCCGGGTCTTGCTGAGATCCGGGGTTTTCGCATCCGGCGAGCACAGAGGCTGTCTCACGGGATGTTTCCGGCCCCTGTAGACCGTTCTGTGTGGAAGACTTCCCGAACTCGGACAACACCCTGTGCCAGATCGGCTTCCGGCGCTCACAGAGCGCCGCTACAGCGGTGGTGTCCCGCGCTCACCAAGGCTGTCTCAGGGAACGGACCCGGCCCCTGTAGCGTCGGTCTATGACCGACGAGTAGACCGTTCTGTGTGGAAGACTTCCCGAACTCGGACAACACCCTGTGCCAGATCGGCTTCCGGCGCTCATAGAGCGCCGCTCCAGCGGTGGTGTCCCACCTCCACAGACCGTCACCGTCGTGAGCCCCCCCACACCAACAATGCGTGTACAGCCTGTACATCAAACGATCGGTGCTTCTGACTCCGCATTCGTTCCGGTTGCAACGAAAACGAACCGAACGCGTGGCAAAAGCCCACGCCTATGCGCTCAACATGGGCGTCCCACAACGCGATCAGACCTTGGCACAATCTTTGCTGGACGGGAGCACAGCGCGAGCTGGGAGACTCTTCGTGAAACGAGCCAAGCTTCTGAAGTCGCAGACGGTTGCGGTTCCTGCCCTGGACCAGGCGGACCGCGACGCGATGTGGCGGGTCTTCAACGTCTACTATGCAGATGTCTCCCGTGAGACCTTTGAGGGCGACCTGGCCAAGAAGAACGATGTCATCTTGTTGCGCGACAAGCACGATGACACCATCCAGGGCTTCTCCACCCTACAGCAACTCGAGCGCAGCATCGACGGCCGGCGGGTCGTCTCGATCTTCTCAGGGGACACGATCGTCGATCGTGATTACTGGGGCCAACGCGCACTGCATTGGGCGTTCACACGCTACCTGTTTCGGGTCAAGCTGCAGAATCCCCTCAGCAGCGTGTACTGGTTCCTGATCTCGAAGGGTTACAAGACCTACCTGCTGCTCAGCCGCAACTTCCCCGAGCATTTTCCCCGCCACGACCGGCCCACGCCTGCCTGGCAACAGACCCTGCTCGACTCTTTGTCTCAGGAGATGTTCGGGGACGACTACAAACCCGCGCTGGGACTGTTGCAGTTCGAGCAATGTCCCGGCCGCCTGAAGAACTGGGTCGCTCCGCTCAATCCCGACATGGTCGATGCGCCCGATGTGCGCTTCTTCCTCAAGACCAATCCCCATCACATGCGTGGCGACGAGCTATGCTGCCTGGGGAAAGTCGACCTCAAGTTCATGTTCTACGGGCCACTGCGCCTGCTACGCAAAGCTGTCAGGGAGATCGCGAAGTATGTCGGGCTGGCTCCTCAAAGGACTCCTCGCCCTGCAACTGGCCGGGCGGCTGCGCAGCTGGAGGCGCTTCCAACGCGCCGCAGCTGATCCGGAGCGTGCGCAGCACGAGCGCCTGAAAGGCCTGCTGCGCCGCCACGCTGCCAGCTCCTATGGCAAGCGAGCCCGCTTCTCTGAGCTCGACTCCGTGCGCGCCTATCAAGACCGCGTGCCGCGTGTCGATTACGATGCCGTCGAGCCACAGATCCAGCGCATCGCCCGCGGTGAGACCGCTGTCCTGAGCGCCCAGCCGGTGCAGATGCTCGAGCCCTCCGGAGGCTCGACCTCGACCACCAAGCTGATCCCCTACACACAAGATCTGCTCGACGAGTTCTCAGCGGCCACCGGACCCTGGCTGTTCAATCTGCACGCCGCGTGTCCTGGCCTGTGGGGCACACGCAGTTACTGGTCCGTCTCGCCTGCCGTGGCCCGTCGCGAGACGCACAGCGAGGGCGGCCTGCCGCTGGGCTTTGAAGACGACACCGAATACTTCAATGGTGTCGAACGCTGGGCGTTGCGCCGCATGCTCGCGGTGCCCGCCGAAGTGGGAAAATTGCGCGACGTGGCAGCCTGGCGGCGGGCTACAGCGATCCACCTGCTGCGCGCCGAAGACCTCGGGTTCTTCTCGGTCTGGAGTCCGTCCTTCTTGACGCTCTTGATGGACTTCATCGCCGAACAACTCCCCGAGCTGTTGGCTGCCCTGCCTGCGGCTCGTGCTCAAGCCATCGACGCACGCCTGGCGGCCTCAGGCCGGTTGTACGGTGAGTGCTTGTGGCCCCGGCTCGCGCTGCTCTCTTGCTGGACCGAAGGCCCAGCCGCGAGCCAGCTTGCGGCACTCAAGGCGTGGTTCCCGGCCACGCCGATCCAGGGAAAGGGACTGCTGGCTACCGAGGGCGTCGTCTCGATTCCGATCTGGGGCCAGCCCGCGGCAGTGACCGCCGTCAGCTCCCATTTCCTCGAGTTCATCGATCTCGAGGCCCCCGAGGCCCGCCCCCGGCTCTGCCACGAGCTGCGCGTCGGAGGACGTTACTCGCCCCTGCTCAGCACAGGTGGTGGGCTGTACCGCTACCATCTCAAAGATGTGGTCGCCTGCGTCGGCCACTACCGGCGCGCTCCCTGCCTGCGCTTTTGTGGCAAGCTCGATCGCACCAGCGACGTCTCGGGCGAAAAAATCAGCGCCGGCCAGGTCGATGCCGGGCTGCGGCGCGCAGAGCAGAAGCTCGGACTCAGCCCAGATTTCGCCCTGCTCGCCCCCGTCCGTGGCCAGCCCCCCCACTATTGCCTCTACCTTGAGGCCGGCCCGCACGCTCCCCTGGAGGCTGTGCGCCAGCTGGTCGAAGCCCATCTCGAGAGCGGGCATCACTACCAGTACTGCCGCAAACTCGGGCAGCTCGGACCTCTGCGGGTGCTCGCGGTCCAGAACGGGCTGGTCCGCTACCAACAATGGCAGCTGGCTCGGGGCCGACGCCTGGGAGATATCAAACCGACCCGCCTGGACGCTGGTTTCGACGGCCTCAGCGTGTTCGGGCCCGCCGCCGAGCCCGATCCGCACTTGTGTGTCCAGAATCATTGAGCACCCCACTCTTCCCGGAGCCTCGCATGGAAACCCCCAGCCTGCCGCACACGCGCACGCAGCCGAAGCCGGGCCCCCGCATGCGCCACCGCTGCGGTCTGTTGAAGAACTACTGGTACGTCGCCGCCGAGAGCCAGGAGGTGACTGCCAAAAAGCCGTTGGGGCGTACCATCCTCGAGGAGATGCTGGTCCTGTGGCGCGATCCGACGGGCCAGGCCCTGGCGATGAGCGACAAGTGTCTGCACCGCAACGCCCTGCTCAGCGAAGGCGAGCTGTTCGATGGCTGCATCGGCTGCCCCTATCATGGCTGGACATACGACCGCGAGGGAGCTTGCGTCAACATTCCCAGCGAGGGGCCCCAGGGACAAGCGGCCCGGCACCTGCAGCTCGAGACCTTCCCGGTGCGCGAGCAGCACGGGCTGGTCTGGGTGTGGATGGGCGGCAGCGAGCGGCCACCTGACAAGGATCCCTTTCCGATGCCGCACCACGGCGAGGCAGGCTGGTCCAGCTACTTCATGCAGACTGATTTCGCCAACAACGTCACCAACCTGGCCGAGAACTTCATGGACGTGCCGCACACGGTCTTCGTCCACAAGGGTTGGTTCCGCGACCGAGCCCAGCGCGAGATCAAGATGCGTGTTGAGCGCACGGCCGACAGCGTGCTGTGCAGCTATGAGCAGCCCTTGGACTCGATCGGTTTCAGTGGGCGCATTCTCAATCCACGCGGCCTGCCGATGCACCACACAGACAACTTCTACATGCCCAACGTCACCCGGGTCGACTACGTGTTCGGCGATGATGTGACCGGCTTCACGATCACCAGCCAGTGCACTCCGGTCGGCCCTTTCCGCTCGCAGGTCTACACCCATATCGCCTACAAGCTCGGCTTGCTGGGGCACGCGGCCCGGCTGTTTTTGCAGTTCTACACCCGGCGGGTGATCGAGCAGGACGTCGAGATCATGGCGATCCAGGGGCGCAGCCTGCAGCACCACCAGCAGCCCGACTTCTGTTCCACGCCGGCCGACACGCTGCATGTTTTCATCGAGTCCTTGCGTGATTGGGACCTGGCAGGCGGCGAAGACCCGGCTCCGGAGCCGCGCGTCGAGGAGGTCAGCTTTTGGATCTGAAAGCGGACGCCGTACAGCTATGTCTCGCCGAGCGCGAGGACAACCTCCGCCTCTGCGAGCTGTTCAAGAGCGTCAACATGCAGGCCGACCTGCATCTGAGCGTCGAGCGAGACCCCGACTTCTTCGCCCTGTACGATCTGCAGAAAGTCCGCCAACGGGTGGTGACCTGGAAGATCGACGGGCGTATCGAGGGTGTCGCCACATTGCTGGGCCGCGACTGCATGCTGTTCGGCGCTCGCACGCCCACCGGCTACATGGGCGACCTGCGCTACAGCCGCGCGCTCCGCGGGGGCCGCGTGCTGGGGAAGTACATGGCTGGCGGTTTCCGTGACGGCCTCGAAGATTTCGGCTGCGAGCTGATGTACACAGCCGTGATCACCTCGAACAAAGCCGCCGTCGGCGCGCTGGTGCAGCGCAGCTCGAAGTACCCGGACAAGCCGTTCTATGCCCTCGTGCGAGCCTTCACCATCTTGTCCGTGCAGTTCACCAAACGTCGTAAGCCGCTGGCCAGTGATTTTGTGGTGCGCCGGGCCCGCGCCGAGGACATTCCCGCGATCGTCGCGCGGCTCGCCGACGACCACGCGGCACGGCCGTTCGGCTATCTCTTCGACGAGGAGCTGTTGCGCTTCCGCCTCGACGCCTGGCCCGAGTTCGGCATCGAGAACTTCTTTCTGGCGTTCGACCAGGGGGGTCGGCTGGTGGGGGTGACCGCGCCCTGGGACGCTTTCGCGCTCAAACGCTTCCGGGTGATGGGCTACCACGGCCGGATGCGCTGGATCAAGCTGGGCTTCAACGGCCTGGCGCGGCTGCTGCGTTGGCAACGCCTACCGGCCGTCGGTGACGTGTTCCGCTACCTCTACCTGACCCACACCAGTGTGGCCGGAGAGGATCCCGCCGTCATGGCCAGCCTGCTCGACGCCGTCTACCAGGCCTACCACGGCCAAGGCTACCATTTCTTCAGCGCCTGCCTGCTCGAAGGCGACCCGCTCGCCCGTGCCTACAAAGGGTACCGGACCAATGGACTGCCCGCGGCCCTGTTCGCCGTCAGCGAACCCGGCCATCGCTACAACACTGTCGACTTCGGCCGCGGACGGCCCGGACTGGAGATGGCCCTGGTATGAGTTGCACCCCCTCTGCGAGGCTTGTGATGTCCAGAAGCTCGACTCTCCTGTTGCTGCTAGCGGGGGCACTCTGCGCCCAGACCGGGCGCCTGGCCGAAGGGCTGGACGTCGCCGTGTACAACCAGGCGGGGGTCGCGATCAACAAGACCCTCAAGGGCCTGAGCGGCGCCTTCGAGACCGGGGATCCCGGGGCGCTCGCCGTGGCCTTCGACCGGCGCTACGACCCGAGCGCGCTGACAGGTTGGAAGCTCGAGGCCCAGCCCAGTCACGAAGGCATCGAGCTGTTCACCTGGCAGGCACAAGCAGAAGGAAGCTGCGCGGGAGCTGAGCTGTTCGCCCACTGGCGGGCACGCTTCTCGGCGCTCAGCCACGCGAAGTTCAAGCTCGTCGACCTCGATTTCGTCAGCGCCGACGGCGCCGACGCGGTCTTCCGGGCAGAGCTTCACGGGCGCGACGCTGAAGGCCGCCTGCTGACCGAACGGGCCTTCTTTCGGGGCGACTGGCATGACGACTTCGGCTTCTTCACGCTGCGCAGTCTGCAGCTGATCCGGGGCGAGAGCCTCTATGGGCCGGGCAACCTGTTCCGCGACGTCGCCGCCGAGCGCGGCATCGACTTCTTTGGCTCCGAAGACCCCCGCTACCTGCCCCCCTCGGACAGCCTCAAGTTCCAGATCATCCGCCACGCGATCGGCGGCGTCTCGGCCGGAGATGTCGATGGAGACGGCGACGATGACGTGCTGTTCACCGGCTCGGATGACGCGCGCCTGTTCCGCAACCAGGGCGACGGCAGCTTTAGCGACGCGACCGAGGAGCTCGGGCTGGGGGGGATCCCGCTGGCGAACGCAGCCCTGTTCGCCGACTTCGACAACGACGGCGACCAGGACCTCTACATCGCGCGTTTCTACGGCCCCAACCAGCTGTTCGCCAACGAAGACGGACACTTCCGCGATGTGACCGCAAGCTCGGGGCTGCTGCAGGACGACATGACCGCGGTGCTGGCGGCGGCCGACTTCAACGGCGACGGTTGGCTCGACCTGTACCTCGGGCGCTTTCTCGATGCGCGCCAGAGCGTCCCGACCATGCTGCACTATGCCCGCAACGGCGCACCGAACAAACTGTATCTGGGACGTGGCGGATTGTGCTTCGATGATGTGACCAGCAGCTGCGGCGCCGACGACCGTGGGCTGACGCTGGGGATCGCGGTGGCGGATATCGACCGCGATGGCGATCAGGACATCTACCTCTCCAACGACTTCGGCCGCAACGTGCTGTTGCGTAACGCGGGTGATGCGACCTTCGAGGATGTCGCCAAGGAACAAGGCGCGCTCGCACTGTCTGGCGGCATGAGCGCCAGCTTCGGCGACTATGACAACGACGGCTGGCAAGACATCTACGTGTCGAGCGTCAACTCGAACCAGCGTTGGTATTCCCAGGATGTCAACATCCGGGGCTACATCCTGCGGGTGATCGAGAGCGACCGCCGCGAGCCCCTGCAGCACTTGTTCGTCGACCTGCGCCGCCACCTCGGGGTGCAGTGGGATCAGCTGGGAGAGCTGTCGCTGGCTGGCAACTACCTGCTGCGCAATCGCGGCGATGGGAGCGGTTGCTTCGAAGACACCAGCGTGGCCGCGAACGCCCGCCCGCACGGCTGGTACTGGAGCAGCGGCTTCTTCGATGTCGAGAACGATGGCGACCTGGATATCTTTGCGGTCAATGGCTTTGTGACCGGTAAGAACACACACGACTTGTGACTGGACTTCGCAGAGGGCGCAGTTGCGTCCCCCTCGTCTGTGGCCGAAGCCCATATCTACACCGACGCCTTCGTCGCCGACAACTCCTGGAACGGCCGCGAGCACAACCACTGCCTGCTGAACGACGGCGCGGGCGGCTTCCTCGAGGCCGGCTATGCCATCGGCCTCGACGACCTGCGCGACGGGCGCGGGCTGGCAGCCTCGGACTTCGACCGCGACGGCGACATCGACTTCATCATCGGCAACTACAAGGCCCAGGCCGGGTATTTTGAGAACCTGGCGGGACAGACCCGCAACTGGCTGGCAGTGCGCCTGCAGGGTACGCGCAGCAACCGCGACGCGGTCGGCGCCGAGATCGAGATCCGGACGGCCCGTGGTGTCCAGTCACGCCTGGTGGGCGCAGGCCACGGATACGCCGGCCAGAACAGCTACGAGCAGCTGTTCGGGCTCGGCGGGGAGACGGAGATCGAAGACGTGCTGGTCCGTTGGCCCTCAGGCCTGTGGGAGAGCTTTGGCAGCGCTTCTGCCAGACAGAGAATGCGGCTGGTCGAGGGCCAGGGTCGAGAGCAGGCAAGACCTGAGGCGGAAGTTGTCGCCGGCCCGCCAGCGAGCCGCGTGTCCTGGTACTGGTGGCTCGGGAGCCTGTGCGGGATCTTGCTGGCTCTGCGCGCCCACAAGCTAGGACGGAAGGCATGAGCAGCGCGACGCTTGCGCGCCACCCCTGGTGGGCGGCCATCGTGGTGCTGGCGATCACGGGCCTGCTGGGCTACGCGGCCCTCGACGTCGGCGTACACTACGAGATGGAGGACTTCTTCCCGACTGACACGCCCGAACGCCGCAGTTTTGACCGCATCCGGGCCGCCTTCGGGCCGGACGACCGGACCGCCCTGGTGATCCTCGAGAGCCCGAGCGTGCTCGACACCGCCGACTTCCGCGCCATCGATGGCTTGACCCAAAGCCTCGAAGAGCTGGCGCTGCTCGAGGAGGTCGTCTCTCCCAGCAACGCCCAGATCGTGGTGCGGCGCGGAGACGACGAGCTCACACTTGAAGCTGCGGTGCCTGCGGCCAAGCTCAGCAGCGAGCGCCTGGCGCTGGCGATGGAGTCCTTCACCCGGCCGCCGTTTGCTGGCCTGCTGATGGCGCGCGACTTCAAGGTCGCCACCATCCGTTGCGTGATGCCTGCCGAGCGCACGTCCTCGGAGGATCGCAAGGCTCTGCTGGCAGAGCTCGAACGCCTGACGGGGGAATTCGCGTCAAGCAGTGGGCTCAAGGTACGCCTGGCCGGCTATCCGATCCAGCGGGTGATGCTGAGCCGGGCTATCTCCGACGAGGGGGGCCGGCTCTATCCCTGGGTGTTGGCGGCGATGTTGCTGGTGCTCGGGGGTGCGCTGCGTAGCGGTGTGCGGGCGCTCTTCCCGCTGAGCGTGGCGCTGCTGGCTTCTGTCTGGACGACCGGGCTGATGGCGTTGTGGGACCTGCCCCCCAACATTCTGGGGCCGGCCGTCTACATCCTGATCGTGGTGGTCGGCGTCTCCGACGGGGTGCACATGCTGGCGCGTTACCGCAAGCTGCGCGCGACCTCCGCTGTCGACCCTGCGTTGCGCGGCACGCTGCGCGAGCTGGCGGCTCCCTGCCTGCTGACCAGTCTGACCACCGCCGTTGGATTCGCCGCCTTGATGCTGACCGGCATTCCCCTGGTGGCTGACTTTGGCGTGCAGGTGGCCGTAGGAGTGCTCGCCGCCTATCTGGTCACCCTGTTGCTGTTGCCCGCTTTTCTCAAGCTGACCGACCGGGCAGCGACCACCGTCGCCGCACCCATCTCAAGGGGACTGCTCAGCGGGCTGTTGGATCGCGTCGAGGCGCAGGTCCGGCGCCGTCCGCGCACCCTGGTCCTGGCATGTCTGCTGTTGCTCGCTGTGTGCGCGCTAGGGATCCTGCGCTTGCGGGTCAACAGCCCCTTGCTGGCTGATCTGGACCCCGAGCATCCGATACGCCAGACCAACCGCTTCGTCGAAGAACGCCTGTCCGGGGTGATTCTGCTCGACCTGATCGTCGAGCCGTCGCCCGGCGAAGACCCGTATTCCCAAGCTGCTGTGGAACGTATGGAGCGGCTGGCCAGCCGCCTGCAGGGCGAGCTTGACGGAGTGCTGCTGGCCTCATCGGTGGCCGATCTGCTCCACCAGATGCGTCCCCTGCTCAAAGGCGTGCCCGACGCGGCCATCACCGGTCTGCTTCCGACAGCCCTGCTGCTGGCAGAGAAACAGACCCGCCGCTGGATCCACTTCGACAGCGACCTGGCGCGCGTGCGTGTCTTGATCCGTGATCTGCCCACCCAAGACGCGCTCGAGCTGTTTGAGCAGATCGGCACGATCTATGCAGCAGAGATCGGCCAACCGCTCAATGGGCGGCTGACCGGCCAGGGCTATCTCGGCCAGATCGTCAATCTGCGCATCGTCGACCACTTCCAGACCAGCTTCCTGGTCGCCCTGGGGGCGGTCTTTCTGCTGCTGTTGCCGGGCCTGCGAAGCTTCAGGCTCGCGTTGCTGAGCGTGCTCGCGAACCTCTTCCCGGTCGTCGCCGTGGCGGGCATCATGGGCTGGCTGGGCATCGAGCTGCGCTACACTTCCGCTTTGGTGCTCTCGGTGATCTTCGGCCTGGCGGTGGACGACACCATCCACTTCCTCAGCCAGTGGCGTGCCTGTCCCCGGGGCGCCGACCCGCTGCGCTACACCTTCCGGCGCGCCGGGCCCGGGATCGTCTTGACCAGCCTGGTGCTCGTGGCGGGCTTCGGAGTGCTGCTCGCGGGCGACTTCGTACCCAACCGTGTGCTGGGCATCCTGCTGTGCTTGACCGCCGTCACCGCGGTGCTGGCCGATCTGGTGTTGCTGCCCAGCTTGCTGCAGATCGGTCTGCAGAGCCGCCCGGGTGCTCCCGTTCCTCCGCCGGGCCACGCAGCGGGGATGCGACGATGAGCCCCAGCCTGCTGACCCGCCTGCTGCTCGGCGTGCTGTTGCTCGGCCAACTCGGCGCCGGCGTGGTGTTCTACCGGCGCCAGAACCGGCCGGGCCGAATGGGCGGACGCATCTCGAAGCCCAAGCTCTTGTGGTTGAACTGGGCGGTCTTCGTGTGGCTGATCCTGACGCCCCTGGTCGCCCTCGATGCCAGCCTCAGCCCGGCTCTGCGCATGGTGTTCGGGGGCTTTGCCATCAACATGTGGCTGCGCGGGCTGGTCGAGCTGTACATGATGTATGTCAGCAAAAACTGGAGACCTCCCTACGGCATCGCCCACAACCTGTTCAGCCTCGTGCTGCTGGCTGGGCTGCTGCTCGCCAACCGCGCGGGTCTGCCCGGCCTGAACGGCGGCTGGCACAGCTGGGTCCTGGCTCTGAGCCTGGTGATCTGGGCCAGCCTGGTCATCGAGACGGTCTACGCGCTCGGCTTCCACCGCGCGGTCGCCGGCCACACCACCGGCGATGACGCGGTCTGGTTCGCGGCCGCGGGCGATCCGAAGTTCCAACGACTCAACCGGCTGACGGTGGTGTGCAATGTTCCCTTGTTCGGGTTTCTGGCGGCGTTCTGCGGGGTGAGCCTGTTCGGGGGGATGTAGTTGTTCGCTCATGTGGCCGCCGCTGCGGCTGGGTAGTGGGTTCCCTCAGTCGTTCGCGACACCCAGCGGAGGTCACTGATATCGCTGAGTTCTTCTGTAGGGTGCGGGGTTTATCCCCGCCCGAAGGAGGGGGTAAACCCCTCCACTACGAAGTCAAGACCGCTCAAATCATCTGAGACAACCTACTACTCCGGATCCACCGACCCCGCGCGCTCCCGGCAGCCTGCCAGGATCTTCTGCAAGCGCTCATCGTCCGGGGCGCTCTCGAGCGCGGCCTCGAGGTACGGGATCGCCAGGGCGTACTTCCCCTGCAGGGCCAGGGCCACCCCCAGCATCTTGCCCGCCTCCGGGTCTTCGTGGAACTCGAGAATCTGCCGCAGCACACGCTCCGCCTCGGCGGGCTCGCCGGCCCCGTTCAATGCCGCGGCGAGATTTCTGCCCGTCTCGACCGTCACCTCGAGCTCCAGGCTCGCCCGGTAGCACAAGGCGGCCTCGGTATACTTCCGCTGGCCCGTCGCCACCCGGCCGAGAAAATTCCAGGCGAGGACGCTCTGCGTGCCATGATCCAGGCTGCTCTGGTACCACCTCAGCGCACCTTGCATGTCTCCTTCCAACTCGCACACGCGGCCTGAGCACAGCTGCACCTCGCCATTCCAGGGTTGCTCCCTGTGCAGCTTGGGAAGGAGCTCTCGCGCCTTCTCCAGCTCCCCCAGATCGATCAGGAGGCGGCAGGCTTCGAGCCGGTAGGCGTGCAACAGCCCGGACCGCCCTGCTACCGCCATGACCTGCTCCACAGCCTCCGCATGCTTCTCGAGGCGTAGATAGAAGCGAGCCAGCACGAGACGGTGGCGCGGATCTGCCGGACGCAGCTCGACGAGGCTACGCAGCCAGTACTCCGCTTGCTCGTCGTCGCCTTGCGTCGCGGCCATGCGCCCCAGGAACGAGCGCACGGTCATGCGGACGGTGTCTTGCAGCACGAGCTTGCGGGCGGGCTCGAACTTGCCCTGCAGCTCCATGTTCTGCGCCAGGGCGAAGCGACCATGCCAACTCGAAGGGAGCCACTCGCCCGCCAGCTCGAGGTAGCGGTCGGCTTCTTCCTGCCGGCCCAGGTACCACAGTGAGCGCGACAGGGCATTGCAGGCGTTCCAGCTCTGATGGATGTTGACGGCCGCCTCGATGTGCGGCAGCGCCTCCTCATGCCGGCCCTGCTCGGCCAGAGCGAGGCCGTGGTTCAACAGAGCCCGGTAGCTGGAGGGGTTCTTGGCCACCGCGTCGGCCCAGAGACTCTCGACCGATTGCCAGACCCGGTTGCGTTGCACATTCCAGGTCGCAAAGACCCCCGCGACGACCAGACCGAGCAACACCTGCACCGCCAGACTGCGCCGCGGCAGGCGGCGCATGCCGGCGGCCATCACCAGCAGCAACCCCAGGCTGGAGAGGTACAGCCGGTACTCGGCGATCAGGTCGAGAGCGACCAGCGGCGCCTCGATGCTGAGCTGCAACAGGAACCACAGGATCCCAAAGCACACCAGAGGCGCACGCTTGCGCGTCATGACCGCGGCCCCGAGCAGCGCCACAGGGATGAAGACGCCGGGGAGTGTGCTCCAGGGCTCGAACCAGCCCACCGTCTGGGTGAAGGCATGCTCGAAGTTGAGCAGGCTCGGATGGGGCGCGACCCACAGGCCCAGGTACAGCAGCAGCACGCGACATTCCGAGAGCAGCCGCGCCGTGGGCGCTTGCCAGGATCCTCGAACTCCCGTCAGCCAGTACCAACCGTAGCGGTTGAGGAAGATGGCTCCAGCCACCGCCATCACGGCCACGAGCAGGATCGCCTTGCCCCAGTGTCGGCGCAGCCCGTCGAGGTCACCGCGGCGCAGCAGCGCCCACTCGTACAGCAGAATACCGAAGGGGAACAGCAGCCCGATCTCTTTGCTGGCGAGCGACCCGACCGCGGCCAGAGCACACAGAAGGTACCGAAAACGCCGGCCCCGGGCAGTCTGCGCGCCCCGCGCGGCGATGAACGCCAACAGACCGAGCAGGAAGAAGCACGAAGTCAGGAGCATCATGCGCTGATGGATGTAGGTGACCGCGGAAATGTGCAGGGGATGGACCGCCCACACCAGCGTCAAGAGGCCCGCCACCAACTCGTCCGGCGCTTTTCCGCCAGGAGTCTTGAGCGGAACCCGCCGCAGCGTCCACAGCAACACCAGGTAGACCAGCAGGCAGTTGAAGGCGTGCAAGAAGATGTTGAAACTGCGGAATGCGCGCGGATTCAAGTTGCCGAAGTAGTAGCTCAGGGCGAAGCTGAGATTCGACAGCGGCCGCAGCCGCGACTTGTGATGGCCTTCCACGGCGCGTTGCAACGCCGGGAGTTCGATCTCGTTCAAGTGGATGAACTCATTGCCCATCACGTTCCAGGTGTCGTCGTGCTGGAACGGGTAGTCGAGTGTCTCCAGATAGACCACCGCGCCCGCGATCGGCAGCAACAGGCAGGGCAGCAGGGCCAGCAAGCGCTTGTACAAAACAGTGCTCCGAGAACCACAGCCAGCATTGTGCCATCTGTGGCGCCGCGATTCTATCGAGCGTAGCTCGGAGTCGCTGCCCGCAGCGCTTCGAACAGCTGCGCCGTGGCGCTCTGCTGCAGGCGCTGCGCCAACGCAGCGGGCACCGGCAGGGCGAGCACGAGGTGCACCCGGTAGCATGCCAGCGTGTGCTCGGGAGCACCCGGCCAGGGTTGAAGCTCCCAGCTACCGACGTTGCGCCGGTAGGCGCGGCTCTCGGTGATCCAGCTGCGCAGGAAATGGTCCGGACCCAACGGGCGATGGAGGGCGCGTACGTCTTCGCAGATGCTCGGCAGGGGAAACGGCAGCTTGAGCCATAGCCGGCTGTGGACCTGCTCGCCTTGCCTGCTCAGCAGCTCGACGCGATGGACAGCAGGAAACACCTCCGCGTACCTCTCCACCCGCTCGATCACCTGCCAGTTGCGGGCGGGGGACCCTTCCAGGCGTCCACGCACACACAGCTCAGGCTGCCGCCAACCATCGACCGGCTGATGCGTGACCTCCAAGCGGAGTGTCTCCTGCGATGCGCTCATGCGGCGCCCACAGGCTCGGCGCTCACGGGAACGTCCGCTGCGGCAGGCAGGTCTGCCTCCGCGCCAGGTCGACCACGCAGCGCGCGGACGGGGAAAGGAACCCGGGTCGCGCCACTCCCATCAAAGTGCACCAGCGTCTCGTCGTCGACGAAGCCCATCGGCAGCCGCACAAGTTGCCGCAGCGCCGCGAAGAAGCGCATCTCCTGATAGTCGTCCGGGAACTCCTGCTTGAGCGCCGCACGGATGGCAGGGAAGGCCCGGTGCGAGGCGCTGGGGAACAGATGATGCTCGATGTGGTGGGAGAAATACAGGTGCATGCGGTCGATCCAGGCGGGCACCACCAGCGACACCGTGTTCTGCAGGGAGCTGGTCGGCTCCTTGCTGCGTCCATGCATCAGGTGGTTGCTCGCCACGTAGGCACCGGCGATGCTGGTCCCGACGAAGTACTGCAGCGCCAGGTAGCCCAACATCAACCAGGCAAAGCCCGACAGCGCCCACAGTCCCACATACAAGCTGAGGTTGAAGAAGAACTCGAGCAGCGCACGCCGCCGCTCCTTGACCGTCAACCCGCAGTCATACAGCTCGCCGCTGGCCGCGATCGAATGCCACAAGATGCTGTTGTGGTAGCTGAAGACCGAGAAGCTGTAGCCGACAATGCTGGTCAACAGCGGGTGGCGACTGTTCGGAAACAACCAGCAGGCGATGCGTGCGACCGTGCTGTATTGCTGGAGCTCTTCGTAGCTCAGGCGGCGGTCGGGATCTTCGGCTGTATTGGTCTTGCGGTGGTGGCGCACATTGTGGGCCTGCCGGGTCACGGTCGGGGTCGCGAACAGGCTGAAGGCCCAGCCCAGATGCGAGACGATCTGCCGGACCGCGCGGTTCTTGAAGCCGCCTCCACCATGGCCGACCTCATGGCCGATGTAGCCGAGCACCGTCAGGCTGTTGCCGGCGACCACAGCCATACCCAGCAGCGCGTACCAGGGCCAGGTCGCGATCTGCAAGGCGGCCGTCACTCCCAGCCCCACGACCACGAAGAGATGGACCAGCAGGTGCACCACCAGAACGCGATCGTTCTGCGTGCGCTTCAGGACTTCGCCGACCAAGGGGCGCAGACGACGGCGGAGCTCAGCGTTGGTCATAGCAGCCTCTCAGTAGACGCCGGGGATCAGCCGCCGGGTGCGTTGCTGGTAGTCAGCGTAGTCGTGTCCGAAGTGGTCGAGCAGAGCATGCTCCTCGACTTTGATCCGGTAGAGCATCAACGGCAGGTAGCTCAGGCAGAAGACCAGCCCGACCATCCAACTTCCAAAGGCCAGGATCAAACCCACCACGCCGAGCAGACCGCCCGCATAGCCGGGGTGGCGCACCCAGGCGAAGATGCCGTTGCGTGCCAGCCGGTGGCTGTCCTGGACCACCACGCGCCAGGTAAAGCGATCTCCCAACGTGAAGATGGCGCTATAGCGCACCACCATTCCGAGCGCGGCAGCGCTCACTCCGAACGGCCCCAGCCACTCTGCCGCAGTTTGGGAGCGTCCGATGTCAAAGGCCGACAGGACGAACAGCAATGTCAAGTTGGCGCCCAGTGTGACGAACAGCAGCTTCCAGGTACCCCGGTCGCGTTCGCTGGACCCGCCCGCGTAGCGCTTCGCCAGCAGTGAATCCAACACAAAGGACAGCACCAGGAGCCCGACAGCTGTCCATGCCCAGGGGGTCATCATGTCACCAGTCTCCTTCGCTCAAGCGCTCAACGCCGGAACCAATGGCAGCGGCCGTGGGTTGTCAGACACAAACCGCTGCACATCCTCGCCCAGCTTGCGGTCGATCCAGGCATGCAGCTTGTCGAAGCCGCGCCGTACCCAGCGGTGCCTCTGGGCGACTTTTTGTTGGAACTCGAGCAGGGCTGCGCGCTGCTCAGGCCGGAAGGACAGGATGCCGTCATAGAACAGGGCCGCATCGAGGCTGACCTGATTCTCCATCAGCCGTCGCTGCAAACGTCGGACGTGGTTGCCCACGTCTGCGCAGGACATCGTGTCGTGCACCCAGTACGGCGAGACCGCATAGGCGTTGTCGGAGCTGATCAGCCCGAAACGCCTCCGGTTGCGCTCATTGAGGACGGGCACCCCGGGCACGCGCGTGCTGAAAGTCGCCAGGAAGAAGAAGTCTGGCGGGTGGTTCTGCATGAACTGGTAGGTCCGCTCCAGAGTCTCTTCAGTCTCGCCGGGAAAGCCGACGATCAGACTGACGAGGCTGGTGATCCCCACTTTGCGGCAATTCTCGATGCCGCGGGCGTTGTCCTCGACCGTGCATTTCTTGACCATGTTCTGCAAGATCTGCGGATCGGCCGACTCCAGCCCGATCTGGACCTGGATGCAGCCGGCTGCCCGCATCAGCTCGGCGATCTCGAGCTTGACCAGGTCGCTGGTGCGCGCGTAGCAGATCCACTTGACGCCCACCTTGCGCTCGATCAAGAGCTCGCAGAGCCGTACCAGACGCTTGCGCGGCATGGTGAACAGTGAGTCGAGACAGGTGATGTACTCGGCGCCGTGGGCGGCATAGTGCTGCCAATCGGCCGCGATGCGCTCGGCGCTTTTGTAGCGGAAGCGGGTGTCATCGAACAGGTAGGGGTAGTTGCAGAACGAGCAGCGGTAGGGGCAGCCGCGCACACTCTCGTAGTGCACCATGCGGAACTTGCGCCCGTGGACGCGTTCGGCCAGTTGCCAGTCAGGCCGGGTCAAGAAGTCCAGGTCCAGGCTGTCAGGGCTGCCGCTGTGGATCCAGCGCGTGGGGCTGCCTTCGAGCACCCGGCCGCGCTCGGGGGGCTGCAACGCACGGAAGCCCGAGCGGATCCAACGAACCAGGCAGGGCACCAACCACTCCCCATAGCCGACCGCGACCAACTCGACCTCGGGCATGCCTTCCCACTTGCCAGACAAGGCGCCCGTCAAGGCACCGCCGAGCACGATGTGGTTGTCGGGCCGCTTCAGCATCCGCATCAGGGGCTCGACCTCGCTCAGGTCTCGCAACAGGGTCGACGACGCGAACACGCAGTTGCAGCGCTCGAGCTGTTTTTTTGCCTGGTTCGGGTTGGAGAAGAGCTCCCCGTAGGTCGTCACCTCATAGGGCATGCCCTCGTTTTCGAGCAGGGTCGCCAGGATCACCTCGGTCAACTCGGGAGTCTCGAAGTTCTCGTGGTTGTCGAAGTAGCCGCGCACCTCGGGATCTCGCGTCCGCCGCTTCTCCAGCTGGCCGGCGAGCAGAGGCTCGAGGGCGACGGCCTTGACCTTGGCGTCGAGCCAGGCCGCGTCTGCCGCCTTCCACTGCGTGATCTGTTTCTTGACGATCTGAAACAGGGAACGGTCCTTGGCCGTGATCAAACCACCTGTCACGATCAGAACCCGGTCAGTACGCATCCTTACCCTCCTTACACGGGTCAAGCAAATACAGTACCGCTGCATGCGCGCTTGCCAGGCGCCCCACAGCGTCGCAGCCTGCTAGCCGTCGGGTTCAGAAACGTTTCAATACGTATCAATGCGATGCAAAGCCCGGGGTCCACAGCTTGTCGCCCACACGCGCTCCGGCCCCAACGCTCGAGATGACAGCCCGATAGTACAGGGCCGGCGAGTCCTGTACTATCGGGGTCTGCGCACCTTCCGGTGGTATCACGATGTTCCCCCGCTGGCTGCCCCTGATCGGGCTTCCTGTGCTTGTCGTCGCGGTCTACTTCGACACGCTCGACCACCCTTTCGTCTACGACGACGAATGGAACAGCGTGAACAACCCAGCCATCCAGCTGCAGAGCTTCACAAGCGAGGCTCTGCTCCGCGCGTTGAAGGGCCATCGCCAGATGCGCATGCGCCCTGTCTCGAACCTGGGCTTTGCCCTGTCCCATTACGCGGGAGGCCTCCACCCGCGTACTTTCCGCGCGGTCAACCTGGGCTTGCACGCGCTCAATAGCTTGCTGGTCTACCTCTTTTTGTTGCAGCTGCTGGCCCTGGCCGCGAGGTCCGGTCCGAGTGTGGCCCGCTTGCTGGCCGAAGAGCTCAGCCGTTGGCGGGGCATCGCCGGATCGCTGGCCTTGCTGTGGGCGCTGCACCCCGTCCACATCTCTGCGGTCACCTACATCCACCAGCGTATGGTGCTGCAGACTTCCTGCTTCATGTTGCTCGGATTGTTGGTCTATCTGCGCGCCCGCACTTCCAGCTCTCCGGGCTGGCGGCGCGTCGGCTACGCCGGCTGCGTTCTGCTCGGATCGCTTGCGCTCCTCAGCAAAGAGACCGGCGCTCTGTTCGCCGGCGCCGTGCTGCTGGTCGAGTGGACTGTGTTCCAGGACATGCGCCGCGCCTGGTTCTGGCAACGACGACGCAGCTGGTTCGCCGCGCTTCTGCTTCTGGCCGTGCTCGGCATGATCGCGCTCGATTATCACGGTTGGGAATGGCTGGGTGGCCGCCAACCCTTCTGGCGCATCCTTGAGCAGAGCCGCGCCATGTTCCTGTATGGCAGTCTGTTGGTCTTTCCACATCCTTCGCGTCTCAGCATCGACCACTCCTTCTTGAGCTCGATAGGCTGGGTCGAGCCGTGGACGAACCTCCCTGCCCTGCTGATGGTTCTCGGCCTGATGGGGGTCGGTCTGTGGGCGACGCGACGCCACAAACTGATCGCATTCGGCATTTTCTGGTGGTTCACGATGCACGCCCTCGAGTCGCCCCTGCAGGGGCTGGACAGCATCGCCGAATACCGGCTGTACCTGGCCAGTCTCGGCTTCTTGCTGGCGGCGCAGGCCTGCTTTCGGACCGGTCCGCGTGGGCGCCGCCTGCTGTGCCTGGGCCTGGTGGTTGTGGCCGGGGTCTTCGGCGTCTGGACCCGGCAGCAGAATCAGGCCTGGCAGAGCAACGAGAGCCTCTGGCGGGATGTGCTTGCCAAGTCCAACCCCATGCTGCGCCAGACGTTCCGCGCGCACCAGAACCTGGGGACCGAGCTGATGCGTCAAGGTCGGCTGGAGGAAGCGCTGCCTCACCTGGAACGCGCGACTCAGCTGGGTCAGTTTACCTGGGCGGCTCCCAACGCCCTCTCCTCGTGCCTGTTTCGACTGGGCCGCGAGCAGGAGGCGCTCGCTTTGCTGACCCAAGCGTACAACTGGGGGGCAGACGAGCTCGACAAACACATCCGTCTGGCCCGGAATCTCTACCGACAAGGGCACCCGCGGCATGCCTGGATCCTGCTGCAAAAGGAGGCTGGCACGCCAGAAGCCCAAGCGCTGCTGGCTCGGCTCGAGTTCGAGCTGGGTCTGGAACAAGAGGCACTTGCCCGGCTCGCAGCGACGATCGAAGCGCACCCACCGCTGGCGGAGAACCACAGCACGCTCGCCGAGCTGTACGCTCGCACAGAACGTTGGCAGGAGGCGCGCCAGCAGCTTGAGATCGCGGCGTCCCTCGAGCCCGCCCAGCCAGCGCATCGCGTGACGCTGGGCCAGGTTCTGCTCAAACTCGGAGCTGTCGCGGAGAGCCGCGCGCTCTTGGAGCAGACCGTCCGCGCACACCCCGAGTACGCCGAGGCACACTACCAATTGGGGCGCGTCTGTGAGCTGTCCCGAGACCACGACGCCGCCGAGGCCCACTACCGCCGAGCATTAGAGCTCGGCACGGAGCATGCACCGGCTTGGAGTTTTCTCGGCAGGCGGGCATTTGCGCGCGCCCATCTCGACGACGCCATCCAATGTTTCAGCGCCAGCCTACGCATCGACCCTCAGCTTCGCGCGCGGGTCGAGCTGGCCGGCGCGCTGATCGCAGCCGGACATACGGAGAGAGGGGAAGCCCAGTTGAGAGCGGTCCTGGCGGAGCAACCCAGCCACGGCAAGGCTCATGAGCTGCTCGGGGTGCTGTTTGCCCAACAAGGATCCTACAGCGAGGCTGTCCAGCACTTCGAGGCCGCCCTGCAGGAGCGCCCGGGCGACCGTCGTCTGGAAGAGATGTTGACGGTCGCCCGCGAACGTGCGGATGATCCACCATGAAGTTTGGCCCCCCGCTTGCTTGGTGTTTATGAAAACCGACCGAAGGAGACAGCCTTGGTAGCAACAATGCTGGTGCCGCTCGACGGTTCCCAACTCTCCGCGACCATCATCCCCACATTGCGTTCTTTGCTGGCCGCCCCCTACAGCTGGAACTGGCAGTTGCTGCGCGTGGTTCCCTCGGATGAGTCTTCAGCCGCATCTCCGACCCCGGACACCCGTTACGAGGAAGCGCTTGCCTACCTCGCCGCGCTGAGCCAGGACCTCAAACAGACGGGACTGCAGGTGGAGACGCTAGCCCTCAGGGGCGATCCGGCCCGCTGCATTCTCGATCAGGCGGTGCGCGCAGACGTTGAGCTGCTCGCGATGGCGACCCACGGCCGCAGTGGCCTGGCGCGTTGGGTTCGAGGCAGCGTCGCCGAGCGAGTCCTGCGCGGCTCGACCACGCCGCTGTTGCTGTGGAACCCTTCCCGCGGCCCTGCGGCTGCCGCCGGTCGAACCAACAGGCGCGTGCTGGTTCCGCTCGACGGCTCGGTGCGCTCCACCTACATCCTCGAAGAGCTGCATGCTCTGTTTCCGGCCCAGGGCACCGAGCTCCTGCTGCTCGGCGTCGAGCCTTCTCGCGAGTCTGCCGAGGCTGATTGGCAACACGCCCGTCTGGGGGTGCTCGATCTGTTCCTGCCACGGCTGCGCGAGGCCGGCTTCCACGTCGACAGCCTGGCCATACTCGGCGACCCGGCCGCCGCGATCCTCGACACCGCCGAGAATATCGATGCAGACCTGATCGCCCTCGCCAGCCACGGGCGCAGTGGTGTGATGCGTTGGGTCTTTGGCTCCGTGGCGGAGAAGGTCCTGCGTTCGTGCTCCCGCCCGCTGTTGGTGGTGCGCGCGCAGGCATGAGGGCTGGTGCCCCCCGCGACAATTCGCGGCCGGGACCTGCGCTCCCTACGGACAGGTTTGGATCACAGTGGGCGTCCGTCGGCGTATCAGCGGGCTTCTTCGCGCGTCCGTTTGCCGATGCCTCTCTCTTTGGGGGTCGAAGGATTCTTTGCTACATAACGATGCCCTTCGACCAACTTCAGCAAGTCGAAGCTGCTGAGGATTCCCACGAGCTTCTCCTCGTGTGTGACGAGCAGATGATGGATGCGGTGGTTGCGCATCATGCGGGCGGCAATCTGGACGTCCGCGTATTGCGGAATCGTATAGACGGCCTCGGTCATCAGCTGATTGATCGGGGTGGCGGGGCGTCCATGGGTGAGAATGTCCGCGCTCGAGACGATGCCTGCCACGCCTCCCTGGGCATTCAGCACAGGAACCGTGTGGATCTGGTTTCTTGCCAAGATGGTTCGCACATGCCCCACACTCTCATGGGGACGCGTGGAGACGACTTGTTTACGCATCAGATCGGCAACTTTGACACTCATAAGCTTTCCTCATCGTTTCGCAGGTACGATGGACTCGCAAGTACCGTGCCTCTGCATGTGCCGCCCTTGACGCAGCCAAGGTCCGTGAACGGTAACGCGCGGCAGGGCAATGTTTCAGCACGGAAACTCAAGTGTTCCTGCATCCGAACAGGAGACCGGGTTTGAGCGAAGCGAGCCAGGCCGCAGCGAACAAGCCCCCGGCCCCTCCCTGGGCCCTGGACGTGCGCGTCATCGCGCAGACCGCCGGCGTCGACCCCGAGCGAGGTCTCAGCGCGCGCGAGGCCCGTCGACGCCTGCAGCGGTACGGCCCGAACCGCCTGCACCATCGGGCTCGACGCAGCGTTCTGGCCGTCTTGCTGGCACAATTCAAGAGCATCATCATCCTGCTTCTGGCGGTGGCCGCCCTGCTCGCATTTGCCTTCGGCGACAACGTCGAGGGCACTGCGGTGTTGGCGGTGATCTTCCTCAACGCGATGCTGGGCTTCGGTATGGAGCTGCGCGCCTTGCGTTCGATGGACGCCCTGCGTCTGCTGGGTAGTGTGGAAGCTACCGTGCTGCGCGACGGCGAAGCCCAGAAGATCTCTGCTGCGAAGGTCGTGCCCGGAGACGTGTTGCTTGTCGAAGCGGGCGACCGCATCACGACAGACATGCGGCTGTTCGAGGCCAATCGACTGAAGGCCGACGAGTCGACCCTGACCGGAGAGTCCCTGCCGGCTTCCAAGCACTGCGCGGCGGTCCCCGAGGCTGCCCCCCTGGCCGAGCGCAGCTGTCTGCTCTACAAGGGCACGCATGTCACCCGTGGCTCCGGAGCGGGCATCGCTGTCGCGACCGGCATGAACACCGAGCTGGGCCGCATCAGCGCATTGGTGGCCGAGGCCCCCGACGAGACCACACCGCTGGAACGACGCCTGAGCGGGCTCGGTGCACGACTGACCTGGCTCAGCTTCGCGATCGTGCTCGCGTTGGTTCCGCTGGGTCTGGCCGCGGGCCGGGGCCTGGTCGAGGTCGTCAAGCTGGCGGTCGTGCTGGCGGTCGCCAGTGTTCCCGAGGGGCTGCCGATCGTCGCGACCATCGCCCTGGCCCGTGGAATGCGGCGGATGGCGCAGCGCAATGTTCTGATCGAGAGGCTGGCGGCGGTCGAGACCCTCGGCGCCACGACCTGCATATTCAGCGACAAGACCGGCACGCTGACCGAGAACTGCATGCGCGTCGAGAGCATCCTGCTCGAGCAAGGCGAGGTGCTGCTACCGCCGGATCGAAGCATATTCGAGCTCGAAGGGCAGCCGCTGGAAGCAGAACCACAGTCGACTTTGCGGCGACTGCTCGAAGTCGGAGTGTTGTGCAGCAATGCCTCGCTGCACCACGGACACGCCGACGAGCAGGCCGTGGGAGATCCGCTCGAGATCGCCCTGCTCGTCGCCGCGGACCGCGCCGGCATCACCGAAGCAGACCTCGACGGCGTCTGGCCGGAGGTGCGGGAAGAGGCTTTCGATCCAAGCACCCGCATGATGGCCACGCTGCACCGCTCTGCCGAGGGGATCCGGGTGGCGGTCAAAGGTGCACCGGAAGCTGTGCTGGCAGTCTGCGAGCGGGTCGCGACGCCGTCCGGAGCGCGGGATCTGGACGACGCTGCGCGCGACGCCTGGCTCGAGCGCTGCCAAGAGGCAGCCCGAGAGGGCCAGAGGCTGTTGACGGCGGCCGAGAAACTCGTCTCTCACAGCGACGAACCGGCCTATGCCGGGCTGACCCTGCTGGGGATCTTTGCGATGCGTGACCCGCCGCGCGTCGGAGTGCGTGACGCCCTGCAAGCTTGCCGAGCTGCCGGAATCCGAGTGGCGATGGCGACCGGCGATCTCGCGGAGACAGCGGCGCATATCGCCAAACAGGTCGGTCTGTGCGAGAACCCCTCGGCATGGACCGTGCAGGGTTCGCAGCTCGATGCGGACCCCCTTGAGGGCGAAGCGCTTGGGGCGGTGTTGCGTGCCCAGATCGTCGCCCGTTGCAGTCCCGAGCACAAGCTGAGGCTGGTGCAATTGCATCAACAGCATGGTGAGGTGGTCGCGATGATCGGCGATGGGGTCAACGACGCCCCCGCGCTGAAGAGGGCCGACATCGGGGTCGCATTAGGTAGGCGGGGCACGCAGGTCGCGCGAGAAGCCTCTGACATGGTGCTGCGCGACGATAGCTTTGCCGGCATCATCCTGGCCATCGAGCAAGGCCGCATCATCTTCGACAACATCCGCAACTTCGTCGTGTATCTGCTCGCCACCAATGCCAGTGAGATCCTGCTGGTCGCGGGCGCGACACTGTGCGGGCTGCCGCTGCCGCTGTATCCCCTGCAGATTCTCTACCTCAACCTGCTGGCGGATGTGTTTCCCGCCCTGGCCCTGGGGCTCGGAGATGGTCGACCGGACGTTCTCAGCCGGCCGCCTCGCCCGCGCCTGGAGCCGGTGCTCACCCGCAGCCACTGGCGCTCTATTGCGGCCTGGAGCGCCCTGCTGAGCCTGAGCGTGCTCGCCTGTTTCGCTACGGCATTGCTGCTCGGTTGGGGTCCCCAGAGGGCAGCCAGCGTCGCCTTCGTAGCGTTGGCGATCGGGCAGGTACTGCACGTCTTCAACCTCCGTCGTCCGGGAGCGCCCTTGCTCGTCAACGCCATCACGACCAACCGCTGGATCTGGGCTGCGTTGGCCGTCTGCGGCCTGCTGATTCTGCTCGCCGTCTACCTGCCAGGCTTGGCGAGTGTCTTGAAGGTCGTCGAACCGGGAGCCGAGGGCTGGGGACTGATCGCCATCGGCGCCTGTCTGCCCCTGCTGCTCGGGCAGCTGTACCTCTGGTACCGGAGCCCGGCCGCAAAGCGCCTGGCATAGGCAGGACACTTCGCTGCAGAGATTTCGGTCAGGTTGGGTCAATGCCTTCGAACTGCTGAGAACTGCCTGTAGCGTCGGTCTGTGCAGCCTGCGGCAAAGATACTGATTTTTCCGAGGTAGGGGCGGGGTTTATCCCCGCCCGAGCGAACGGGCGGGGATAAACCCCGCACCCTACAAGGGCCCAAAAAGCCCTTCTTCGAATTACGCCGCAGGCTGCTGTGACCGACGAGATGATCGATCCGTAGCGTGAACCCAAAACCTCCGGATACAACCTCCGCCAGTGCTGCTTCCGCCGCTCACAGAGGCTGTCTCAGGGAACGTTTAGAGGCATGCAGTTGATTCCAGGGGGCAAATTCAGCCTCCTGTGATTCGGTGCGAAAGACCGATTTTTCTTTTTGTAGGGGAGGGGTTTACGCCAATACCGCAAGCGAAGCGTCCGAGTCAGCGAGAGCGAAGCGTCCGAGTCAGCGAGAGCGAAGCGTCCGAGTCAGCGAGAGCGAAGCGTCCGAGTCAGCGAGAGCGAAGCGTCCGAGTCAGCGAGAG
>JAJDCP010000174.1 GCA_029260765.1 Planctomycetota bacterium | reverse complement strand
TCTTGCCGCCGACCAGCTTCATCGCCAGGAACAGCTCGTGCTCGGGCGACATGGCCAGGTCGTACAGAGGGACGATGTTGGGATGTTCCAGACAACCGGTCGCGTAGGCCTCGGCCAGGAAGTTCCGTCTCGCGCGTGAGGCGCTGCGGCCCTCGAGTTTCTTGGCCCGCAGAGCCTTGATCGCCACATCGCGGTCGAGGCTGACCTGGCGGGCGCGGTACACGATTCCCATCCCGCCGCGTCCGATCTCGACCAGATCGGTGTAGGGTTGCTCCGGACACAGCTCGGCTACGGTCTCTCCGTCCAGCGGCGGCCGGTAGCTGACCTCGACGTCCAGCGATTCCCAGTCGCAGTCGCGGGGCAAGGTCTCCAACCAGCACTGTCTGATCGTCTGCGTGTCGCTGTCCATGCCATCCTCGCCCGGCGCACTTGGCGCGCATGATAGCACAGACCGAGCCAGGAGGGCTCTTCAGGGCCAGACCAGCTCGAGCAGCGTTCCGCCTTCGCCGGCCACAAAGACCCTCCCCCAGCGATCGCCGCGCACTGTGGTCAGGTCGTGCCTGGTACCCGACAGCAGGAGGTTCCACTGCGAGCCGCCGGAGAGCAGGACGGTTCCGGCTTTGCCCACCGCCACCATACGACCCTGCGCATCTCCCCAGATTCTGGACCTGTCACGACCCGTAGGCCTTGTCGACGAGCAAAACATTGGCTGCTCCATGTTGCGGGCGAGGTTGGCGCATTCCAAGGATCTCAAGGGTAGCCTCGCGACACGAGCAGCACAGAATCGCCCGGAAACCCGATTCCGGGTACCATGGCCGCAGACCAGAGACAACAAAGCGCGTTGAAGCGCGCGGAGCACCACCGAAGGGAGCCGCCCATGCGTACAGCCTGGAGCACGATCGCCTTGCTCGTCACCGTCGTCGGCTGCACGACGACCCCGACTCCGGCCCCGGCCGAAGACGGTACGCGGACGCGCCTTCTCGAGATCGCCCGGCTCGAAGACGCCAAGCAACGTGCAGATGGCCGTCTAGCCGCTCTGCTCGAAGACAGCCATCCCGAGGTGCGGCTCGCCGCTGTGCGGGCCCTGGCCCATATCCGCCACGCGGACGACGCGGGTGCCCTGGCGGAGTGCTTCGACGATGACGACCTGCGTGTGTTGCGCGCCGCCATCTTCGCGAGCGGACTGCTGCCGGACGCGCCCGCCGCTCCGCTGCTGCCCCTGCTGGAGCACTCCGACGCGCAGGTCCGCGCGACCGCCCTTGAGGCGCTCGGACGGATCGGCGATGCGGCCAGCCTCGAGGCCGTGGTTGCCGGGCTGGCGGACCCTCAGGCCGAGGTGCGCGGTGAGGCGGCGTTGGCGTGCTGGCGCTTGCAACTGGCTGCGCCGGCCGTCGCTGAGGGGTCTCCTGACTCGCTGGCCGTGGTGCTGCAGCATGCCGTCCATGGCAAGGTCCTGCCCATCGCGCGGGCGGCGGCTGGCGAGCCCGACGCCGATGCGCGCTGGAAAATGGTCTACAGCATCGCAGGTCTGCGGCGCAACCCGCCCCGCAGCGGTCCCGCTCCGATCGAGCTCGGCGAGACCGCGACAGCCGAGTTGCGCGTGCTGCTGACGGCCTGCGCGGCGGATCCCGACCCACGCGTACGGGGCAATGCGGCGCTGGCCATCCAACGGGTCTGGGGAGAGGACGCGGGCGCGCAGCTGCTTCCCATGCTGGCGGACGAGGACTGGAGCGTGCGCATCTATGTGCTCTCGGGCCTGCGGCAGGCCGGGGACCCGGCATCGCTAGCCGGGTTGCGCACGGCGGCCGTTGCGGATGCCCATGCTTTGGTCCGCAGCAGCGCCCTGGAGGCTCTGGCCAGGGCAGGCGACAGTCTCTGTGTGCAAGCGGCTGCAGCCGGCCTGCGGGACAGCTCGGCGACCGTCCGACGGGCCGCCTTCGGGCTCTGGGCGCAGCTGCAGCGAGGCGCGGCGCTGCCCCAACTCGAACAGGGACTGGCCGAGCCGGACGCGTTCACCCGCGCGGCGGCCATCCGCGCACTCGGCGCGGTGTACCACGAAGAGGCGGCCGAAGAAGGTCTGCCCGCGAAGCTGCGCAGCCTGCTGGCGGCGGCGCTCGAGGTGGACGAGACGGGCGCGGCAGCGGTGATGGATGCCTGCGCCACACTGCCGCTGCAGCTCGCCGTCGAGCTGCTCGACCGCGGCCTGCGCATCGACGTGCTCGAGGTGCGCGGCTCGGCCTGCGGAGCCATTCAGGGCCGAGCCGAAGAGCTGCTCGCGAGCGAGCACGACCTGACCGGAGCCCTGATCGCTGCTTGGGAAGCTTCGCAGGACGCATCCGAGTATGAGCTGCGCCAGGAGGTGATCCGCTGTTTCGCCGCGCTGCAGATGGTGTCTGCCAGGCCCCTGCTCAACACGGCGCTGAGCGAGGATCCGCACGCTGCAGTGCGGGAAACTGCCGCCGAGGCACTCGGCCAGCTTGGCCAGGAGAATGTGGTGCTGCCCGAGCTCCCGCCCCAGGCAGCCAGCACCGGACCCGATGCGGTAAGCGCACGCGCGGCATCGCTGCCCACACACCTGCGTCTGGTCACCTCGCGCGGCGCGATGCGCCTCGAGTTGTTTGTCGAGGACGCGCCGCTGCATTGCTACAACCTGGTCAGTCTCGCCCGGCAGGGATTCTATGACGGCCTGGTGTTCCACCGCGTCGTGCCGTCCTTCGTGATCCAGGGCGGCGACCCGCGCGGGACAGGTTGGGGGGATGCCGGCTACACCCTCAACAACGAGGTCAACCCCCGGCGCTATCTGCGAGGCACGTTGGGAATGCCGGACGCGGGGCTCGACACCGGCGGCTGCCAGCTGTTCATCACCCATGTCCCCACCCCCCACCTGGATGGACGCTACACCGTGTTCGGGCGGGTCGTCGAAGGCCTGGAAGTCATCGACCAGATCGAGGTGGGAGACATCATCGAGCGGGTCGTGATCGAAGACTGACCCGCCTGCCATGGGGCTCTCCAGGGCTACCCAAGAAATACTTTACCATTTGGTTTAATATTTCTTGCCCACGCGCCAGTGCTCATCTATCGTCAACACATGGTTGATCACGAGACCCGTCTCAATGCCGTCTTCGCAGCCCTGGCCGATCCGACCCGGCGCCGCTTGCTCGAGATCCTCAAGCAGGGGGAAAGCCGCGTCACAGACCTGGCCAAGCCCTTCGCCATGTCACTGCCCGCGGTCAGCAAACATCTCAAGATCCTCGAACAGGCCGGCCTGCTGGGGCGCACGCGCCAGGGACGGGTCCACCATATGCAGGCCCGGCCCGAGACCATGCAGGAAGCCCGCGCATGGATGGGTCAATACGTGCAGTTCTGGCAAGACAGCTTCGACCGCCT
The DNA here is from genome assembly GCA_029260765.1 of Planctomycetota bacterium. Lineage (GTDB taxonomy): Bacteria > Planctomycetota > J058 > JAJDCP01 > JAJDCP01 > JAJDCP01. The sequence continues at coordinate 67,055 of JAJDCP010000174.1, read as the reverse complement.
CGACCGATTCCTGGCAGAAAAGCCCGATGATCCCAAGGAGCCCATCGATGAGCACTGAAATCGAAAAATTCGACGACACCCTTAGAATCAGCCGCCACTTCAATGCCCCACGGCAGCGCGTCTTTGCGGCTTGGAGCGACGCCAACCAGATCGACAAGTGGTGGGGCTGCGCCCAGACCACCTCGGTCCAGGCTGAGATCGATTTCCGGGTGGGCGGCAAATTCCGCTTCCATATGATCGGCACCAGCTACGGGGAGATGGACTTCTGCGGAACCTACCAGGAGATCGTCTCTCCGGAAAAAATCGTCTATACGGTGGAATTCCCCACGCCCAATGGTCCGATGGAGATGCGTGTACAGATCGAGCTGTTGGAAGAAGATGGCGGCACCAAGCTGATCATGACCCAGACGGGCTTCCCGATGCCTGAGCTGAAGGACATCATCGCGGGCGGCACCACGCAGTCGCTCGATAAGCTCGAAAAACTGGTTTGTGCCGAGCCTGCGACGGCCTGAGCTGTAAGCGCTGAACATCCCCGAAAGGAGGCCTCATGGCAGCCAGCAAAGCAGACCCCAGCCAGCCGATCCGCCACAAAGCGGCGAGTTATCCAGATGTCATCGAGGGAACCTCGTGCACGCAGAGCTCGTACAAGATCGGTAAGAAGGCCTTTCTGTACATCGGAATGCAGGGGGGCCGCCACAAGGCTATGTTCAAGCTGCAAGCGTCGCTTCCCGAGGCCAGCGAATTGGCCAGCAAAGAGCCGGACTGCTACGCAGTGGGGAGCATCGGCTGGGTGACGGCCCGCTTCACTTCAGACAAACCGCTGCCGCAAGAGGTCTGGGAAAAGTGGCTCGACGAGAGTCACGCGCTGAGCCTGGCAGGTGGGAAGCGGAAGAAACCTGCCAAGAAGAAGAAAGCCCCTGCCCAAAAAGGCGCGAAAACGAAGCAGAAGACCGCGGCGAAAAAGACTCCGAACAAGGCATAGGGCTGGTGCCGCAGCGCGAGGGTTCCGGAGTGCGATCGGGGCGGGCGGACTGCGATCAAGCTGCCGGTTGCCGCGCCGCGGTACGTGGCTTGATGCACAGCTGGGCGGCGTAGAGCAGGCCCGCGAGGGTCCACGTGATGGCGGCGCTCAGAGCGCCCAGGCGCGAGCTCATGCTGAGGTACTCGATCCAGAATGCGCCCGCCGACGATGCGAACAGCACCAGCAGCGAAGTGTGGATCAGCTGCGGGCGGGAGGCGGCCTTCCCCAAGACCAGCGGACGGACGACCAGAGCCAGAAAGGCCGCGGTCGAGAGGTTGATCAGCGCGAGCATGGCGAGGAATGCCTGCGGCTGCCGCGCCAGCGCCAGGCAGGTCAGCACGCCCGTCACCAGGCTACCGATGATCAGAATGTCGATGGGCCAGCGTTTGTTCATGGGATCTCCTCCGGCAGGTGGCGGATTCTGGGCCACCAACAGTTAATAAACGATCGTTCGATTATTATTCCACCGAAGCTGCAGGCTGTCCAGAGAAATCCGCTGCTGACGTCCAAGAAAGAACGCGCGCAGACGCTACGGCGTCTGCTGACGCGCCTGCCACCAGCGCTCCAGAGGACCGGCCCCCGAGGGTCCCCAGAGGTGGCGCGCGGCGTCGATGAACTCGCGCACGGCGCGCTCGCCGCCCCCTTGCAGCATGCCTTCGAGGAAGGCAGGGCGGTCGTTGACCCGCTCGGCTTCCCACTCGGCATAGAAGGGCGTCATACGGCGGCGGGCCTTGCGCTCCACCTGCTCGAAGCACAGCTGCTCGAGCACGACCCGCAGAGTGCGCGCGTCGGTCCAGTTGGCGCGGTAGTAGATGCGGCCGCGACGCCGGAGCAAATAGACCATGTTGGGCAGGCGGCCATAGGCCGTGTGCGTGCTGCCCTGGAGGTCATCGACCCACATCGGCCGCCGCAGCCCCCACTTCTCGACCATCAGGCGGGCGTGCTGCAGCTTCTGCTCAAACGAGCTGTGCGCCGGCAGCTTCTCACCCGGATGCGCTTCGCGGGTATAGACGAAGACTGACTGCAGGCCCTTGTCCGCGAACTCTCTGGACAGCTCCTCGAGGGCTGGCGCCGCCAGCCCGCAATACGGTCAGGTGAACGAGCCGAACTCGATCAGCAGCGGGCCCTGCCTGGCCTGCGCCGCCAGGCTATGGGCCTCGCCACTGAACGCATCGATCAGCCGGGCGTCGGGGGCCTGGCCGCCCACCTTCGGGCCCTGGGCGAAGGCATCGAAGTCCGCCTGATCCATGTCGCGCGGGAAGTTGGTGTAGTTGTAGCTGTCCATCGAGGGTCCTCATGGTGTGCGTGCTGTCTTCAGAAACTGCCGAATGCCGCTGGCAGGTTCCCGCCATAGCTCTCCACGACACGCGGGTGAAGCGGTGACATGCTGACAAGCTTGTGTTTCGAAGCCGTGCTGTCTTCCGCAGGCCTGCTGCCGCACGAGCCGCCCTGGCGAGCCGACCTTTCAGGTACATTGATTGCAGGAGAGGCATGTTGAGACTCTACACCCCGGGAGGCCGCCCTTGGAAATCCCTGTCGAGATCTTTGTCAAGATCGCCTACGCGACCGGCATCGGCGTCCTGATCGGCATAGAGCGCGGGCTCTCGAGCCAGGACAAAGCGGCCGTTGCCAGCCAGACGTCCGAAAGCACTCCGCCCAACGCTGAAGAGCCTGCCGACTCCTCTGCGCAGCCCGACGACGGCATCCTCGAAGACACACTGGGGATGCGGACGTTTACCGTGCTCTCCTTGCTCGGTCTCATCGCCGGCCTGGCCAGCGATCATTATCCCGTTGTCGCCCCCCTCACCCTCGCCGGCGTCTCGCTGCTGATCATCGCCCTCTACCTGCGGGCCACGCACCTCGGGGTGGGAATCACTACAGAGCTCGCGGCCATCGCGACCTGCGGCCTCGGCATCCTCTGCCATACACACATGCAAGCCGCCGGCTTGATCGCCCTGGTGCTCACGGTGCTGCTCGCTTCCAAACGTTTTGCCCACAAGCTGGTCGGCCAGATGCGCCGCGTCGAGCTGACCGACACCTTGAAGTTCCTCGTGATCATCGTGATCGTCCTGCCACTCATGCCCGACCGGGCTCTCGATCCCTACGAGGCCTTCAATCCCTTCAAGGTCACCTTCCTCGTGATCTTGATCTCGGGCATCGGCTACGTCGGCTACTTCCTGACCCGCTTCCTCGGGGCTCGCAAGGGTCTGGGCCTGACCGGGCTGCTCGGTGGCTTGACCTCGTCGACAGCCGTCACCGCGGCCATGGCTGCCCAGGCCAAGCAGCAGCCCGCCTGGCGCCTGCCCTGTGCCTTCGCCACGGTCGGCGCCAACGCCACCATGTTCGGCCGGGTCCTGGTGGTCGTCGCCTTGCTCGACCGCAACCTGGCCATGCACCTGGCCTGGCCCATCGGCGCCATGGCAGGCGTGGCTGTGATCGCCTCGGGGGTGTTGTGGCTGGTATCCTCCAAACAAGCAGAGGGTGCGCAACGCGAACAGGTGAAGCTCAAGAACCCCTTCTCCCTCGGACCCGCGCTGAAGTTCGCCGCATTCTTCGTCTTCATCTTGCTGGTGGCCCGGCTGGCGCGGCTGTACTTCGGGGACAGTGGGCTGTACGCCGCCTGCCTGGTCAGCGGGCTGGCAGACGTCGACGCGATCACTCTGACCCTCGCCGAACAGGCGCAGCAAGGGCTGCTGCTGCAGAATGTCGCGGCCCTGGGGATCACCATCGCTGTGGTCGCCAACAGCGTCGTCAAGTCGGGCATCGCCTTCTACTCGGGCGGCTGGCGCTTCGGAGCCGTGGTCGGGCTCTGCCTGCTGCTGGCGACCGGGACCGGGCTGGGCGTGGGGCTGTTGCTGTAGGGGCTGGCTAGTCCCAGCCACCGGTGCGCTGCCAGAGGTCGCGCAGCTTGCTCCCTTCAACCACGGCGTAGCGGGGAAAGGCCGCCGCGGTCAGACAGGCGTGCTGCGGCTGGATGCGCACCCGGCTGCCGATGGGCAGCCGCTCGAACCATGCCGGGTCCGGGACTTCCACGATGCCGTGCTCTTGTTCGACGTGGCGGACGCACAGGCCCAGCGGAGCACAGGGCAGTGGGGAACACACCACGCCATAACCGCTGCCCGGCTGCAGCGCGTCTGCCGAACGGTCTTTCGACAGCGCCAGGGCCCCTGCGTCGAGCAGGATGCGCCCGGCAGAGCGGTTGTGCCCGATCACCGAGCTGAGAACCGTCAGCGCCAGGTCGCTCGCGCCACAGCTGCCGAGCGCCAGCTGATCGAGATCGTGGAACATGTACACGCCCGGCCGCAGCTCGTCGACGCCTTCGAGGTTCTCGGCATGGGTGGCGGTCGGTGTCGAACCGACGCTGCGTAACGGGCAGGGCAGGCCGGCCGCCTCCAAACGCGCGGCAGCACGCAGCACGGCATCGCGCTCGCAGCGGGCCACTTCACGTACTGCGGCGACCGAGCTGCAATGGTAGGACTGCCCGGCATGGGTGAGCACGCCTGCCAGGCTCACACCCGGCGCCTCGTGCAGGATGCGCGCCACCCGCAGCAGCTCAGGTCCGTCCGGCTGCACGCCGCCTCGTCGTCCCCCGCAATCCAGCTCTACCAACACTTCGAAGTCTTGCTCCAGGCGGCTGCTCGCGGCTGCAATCGCCTGGGCGACACCAGGATCATCAGTCAACACCTGCAGCCGCGCTCCCCGGCGCAACAGCGCGGCCGTGCGCTCGAGGCGCGCGGGCAGCATGCTGACTGCGTACGTCAGGTCTGCAAAGCCCGCCGCAAAGAAGTACTCGGCTTCGGCCAGGGTCGAGACGGTGAGGCCCTCGCCCGTGTGAGCCAGACGGGCGATCTCCGCACACTTCGCGGTCTTCAAGTGGGGACGCAGCCGAACCCCCAGACACTCGGCGCGCCGCCGCATGCCTGCCAGATTGCGCAACAGAACGGGATGCTCGAGCAGCAGGCTGGGAGTCGAAAGCTCGGGAAACGGTGTCGTGCCCACCTCAGCCCTCTCTGCGTTCCTGCGCCAGGCGGCTCAGGCACGCCTGCATGCGGGCGTGCACCTCGAGCGCGCAGCGCTCGACATAGTCCACGTCGTCCGCGGCTTCGGGCCCGCTGCGCTCAAAGCTGACCGGCTCGAGCACCTCGATCAGGATGCGGGCGGGAAAGGGGATGAACGGCGGCAACGGGCCCAAGGTCAGACCCCAGGGGATGGTCACGGCCAGGGGCCAGACCTTCAGTCGTGCCCAGCGGTCGGCACCGATCAGGCGCGCCAACCAGGGCAGGTCGTCGATCACCAACAAGCTCTCTTGCGTTCCCGCAGAGACCACGGGAATGATCGGCACACCGGCCCGCAGCGCCAGCCGCATGAAGCCACGCCGGCCGCCGAAGCGCACTCTGTCGCGGTCACGGAAGGGACGCATGCTGTCGATGTCACCCCCGGGATAGACCATGATCTTGCGGCCCGCCTCGAACAGACGCTGGGCATTGGCAGGGTCGGCGCGCACGCCGCCAATCTTGGCAAGCAACGGCCCGAGCAGCTGCGATGTCATCACCAGGTCGTGGCCCAGGCCATAAGGGATCGCAGTCTCGCCCAGGCGCTCATAGACTTCGGCGAGCAGAATCCAGGTGTCCGGCGTCATCACCCCCGCGCTGTGATTGCCCACGTAGAGGGCTTGCCCGTGAGGGATGCGCGGTATGCCTCGCACCTCTGCACGATGCCAGCGCTTGAGCAGCCGGCCCCAGCCGGTGAAGGTCGCAAGCCAGGCGGGATCGCGGTTGTCGATGCTGTCCGGGTCGAAGACCATGCTCCCTCAAGAAACAGAGCGTTGACGTGGCTTGGCGGGTCTGGTCGAATCGACCTTCAATATACCTGCCATCTCCGGAGGATGCCTTGCTGATCTCCCGCGCACTTCTGCTCGCCGGCCTGATCGTCCTCCAGCTCGGCTGCCTGAGCGCTCCGCAGCCCCAGCCCGAACCGGTCACGCCGCAGCCCGTGCGGTCCAACACTCCCCCACCTGAGCCAGAACCGGAAGTGCTGCCGACCTTGCGCGATGCCAGCGGCGCCTGGCTGCTGAAGATCCTGCCCGTGCGCTGCAGCCCCTATGTTGTCAAGCTGGCCCAACCGGCCGCCGATCAGGTCCACGCCATCGCGCAGGGCCTGAGAACCCCGCTCGAGGAAGAGCTTGGTGCCAGTACCACGTTTGCGCTCGTCGACGACCGCGCGCCCTTCCAGTTGCAGGTGATGGTGCTGGAGTACAAGCAGACCGGTGTCGCAGACCTGCTCGGCTACGCCGTCACGGTAACGGGTACGGTCTACGACGCGGGCAGCTCCGACATCCTCTATGTCGTCAAGGGCAACGGCTCGGCAAGCCGGCCGGAAGACACCGAGGCCCACCTGCGCGGCCTGGCCGAGAAACGCGCCGCCGCCGCCCTGGTGCGCGCGCTCGAGGATGGCGCCGGCCAAATGCGCTAGGGCTCTTCCCGCTCGACCGGTCTTCTCTGGCGTCAGGCCGCACACGTGACGGTCCATCAGGACGATGTGTACGCCGTCTCGTAGGGGCGGGGTTCACCCCCGCCCGGAGCTGCCGGGCGGGGGTAAACCCCGCCCCTACAGCGTGTACTGGGACTTCCGCGGTGAGGCACCAGCGCCCGTAGCGGCTGCCAATTCTCCCCCGCCGAAAGATTTTTCGTAAGAACCCGGCCGGCTCTGGAAAGGAAAGCCAGATCGGAGCAAGCGTGCTCCGGCATTTCCTCCCGCGCCGCTCGATTGCGGCGTCGATCCCCCGAAGGAGATCATCATGACTACCAACTTCCACGCATTCGTCGACTTCCTGAAGAGTCAAGCCGGTACGTCCGCCCGCGAGGCGATCGAAGCCACCCGCTCCCGCGAAGAGCTCTACACGACCATGACCCGCATCGCTATCGAGCAGGGCTTCGTGGTCTCCTCCGCGGACATCGACACCATCGTCGCCGACAAGCTGCCGGCGGCCCGTGACGTGCTCTCCGAGACCGAGCTGTTGGCGGTCGCCGGCGGCAACCTGTCGGCAGACACGCGGGACTCGAGCCAGCCTCCCTGGACCGGTGGCACCGAGATTCCCAGCCACTGCCCCTCGCCCTGCTTCCCGGCGAACACGACCAACATCTACTGCAAGGTCGGCTCGACCGTCACCGGAAACTGCTCGATCGTCGGTAGCTGTGGCGGCAACGACAGTGACCCCAGCGGGACCCTGAGCGGCTGAGCAGCAAAGACCTGAACAACCCGGAGGAAGATCGATGCTCACCAACACTCTGCGCAACTTGCTAGCAGACCCGTCCATCGAGATTCCTCCGGCACTGGTCTGCGCGCCGGAGCGCAACGCTCTGGAACAGTTTCTCGCCCAGCTCCCCCACGACTTCGCCAGCTGCATTCTGCTCGAGCGGGCTTTGGCCTGCCCGCAGCGCGGAGTCGACCTGACCCTCCACGTACAGGCGGGCAGCCCCGGCCAAGCGATGCTGGCCGGCAGCTCTGCCGGACTGCCGCGGGCGTGGAGCGCTATGCCGGCTTGGCAACGCGCTCGTTCTCTGGCTCGCGGCGGCCACGAATGGGTATTGCTCGAGATCGACGCCGAGCAATTCGCGTCCGCGCGCCCCGTCCCCCATATCTTTGTAAGCCCCGCGCGGGCCGGTCTCGAAGCGGCCATGGGCTGCCTGAGCGCGCTCCACGGCGGTCCGCCGCCCATCGCAGCCTTCGCCCGCGTGTTCGCGTGCCTGCAGGCGATTCCCCGGCCTCATGGCCTCTGCCTGATGGGCCGGATGTTCGGCCGAGGACATGACGATGTGCGCGTGTTGGTTCCTTTCAAGAGGCTCAGCGATCTGCGGCGTTACCTCGAGGCGGTGGCATGGCCCGGCTCAGCCGACGCCCGCCAGGGCTTCGCCTGGCTACCGCAGGACGCCGACTGCTACCTGCTCAACCTCGAAGTCGGCGCGCAGGTCCGTCCTCGCATCGGCATCGAGCCCTATCTCTGGAACCTGGGAACAGGCGCCGAGCCACGCTGGCAGCAATACCTCAGCGGCCTGGTCGCCGCGAGGTTGTGCACCTCCGCCGAGGCTGAGGCCCTGCGCCGCTTCCCTGGTCAGACCAGCGACGGCCTGCGCGCTTCGGTGTCGACCAAGCTGCTGCTCGGCGTCACCCCCCAGGTCAAGGCCTACCTGTCCCTGGCTTATGCGAACACCTCACAGGAGACACTGCCATGCGCTTGAACACGCGCGATCTCGAGGCCCGCGCGTTGCGCCTCGACGAGCTCGCCCATTGCCCGGCGCGCTTCGAGAGGTTGCCCACCACCTCCGAGCAGGTCGATGCGCGCCTGGCGCGCTGGCGCCAGGTCGTGGCAGCGGATGCCCGCGAGAGCTTTGAACGCCGTCTGCGTTGGCAGGGTTGGGACCTCGAGCAGGCCCGCGGTCTGCTTCATGACCACCAGCCCGTCGCAGGGCAAGCTCCCGCCCGCTGGACCGCCGTGCTGGCGGAGATCGTCGCGGCGACCCTGGGCTGCGCCCGTGAGCCTGCCCGTATCGCCGCACTCGAGCCCCTCAAGGACGTTGAGACGCCGTTGCCTTTCGAGGACCTGTGGCTGCCCAGTGTCGAGGTCGCCCGCCAGCAGCTCGAGGCCAGTCTGCGCGGCAGCCCTGCGGCGGCGCGGCTGCACAACCTCCATCCGGTAGCCCGGCGCGCCCTCGAGCGGGCGCTGCTGAAGAACCTCTGCGAGCGCGCCGGCCAGGTCCTGAGCCATGAGCTGGCAGAGCGCAGCCTGGGAGCGCGGCTGTTCGCCGACACCCCGCCGCAGGGCGCTACCCACCACCGGCGGTTTGTGGCCGAGCTGCGCGCAGACGGTCTGCAGAGCCTGTTTGACAGCTACCCGGCCCTGGCACGCCTGCAGGCCGAAGGGCTGCAGCTGTGGGTGGCCGCCCAGGCGCGCTTCTTCCAGCGCCTGCAGGCCGACGCCCCCGCGATCAGCGAGCACTTCGGCACAGCCGCAGACCAGATCATCAGCTGCTGCGCCGGCCTCTCCGATCCGCACCACGGCAACGAGGACGTGCAAGCCGTACGCTTCGCCAGTGGGCTCGAGCTGGTCTACAAGCCCAAAGACGTCGAGGCCGAGCGGGCCTTCGGCGAGCTGCTGGCCTGGTGCCAGTGCCAGGGCCTCGCCATCGAGCTGCGCGCCCCGGCCGTGCTCTGTAAGACAGGCTACGGCTGGGTGGAATTCATCGAGACCGCCCCGCTGGCCGACGCCGCTCAGCTGCCCCGCGCCTTCGAACGCGCCGGGGCCCTGACCTGCCTGCTGTACGCGTTGCGGGCGACCGACTTCCACGTCGAGAACCTGATCACCGCGGGCGGGCAGCTGGTTCCGATCGACATGGAGGCGCTGCTGCACGCCGACGCCCGCCCGATGGGGAATGAAGAGCTCGCCGCAAGCAACAGCAACGCGCTGTTCGAGTTGCAGCTCGGCAGCGTGATGCGCAGTGGCTTGCTGCCGCGTTGGACCTTCGACGGGCCGCACGGCTACGACTACAGCGGCATCGGCAGCCTGCATCCAGAGAACCGCTACCGCGAGCGGACCTGGCAGGGCCTCGGTTCGGATGCGATGGGTTTCGGCGCCGTCGAGCGCGACCTGAGCAGCAAGCCTGCTCGTTGGAGCCTGCGCGGCCAACCCGTGGACCCAGCCGTGCACGTCGAAGACGTGGTGCGGGGTTTCGAACGCTGCTATGCCTTCCTGCTCGAGGCCCAGCCCGAGCTGCTTGCGGACGACGGACCGCTGCAACGGCTGCGTGGCATCCAGCAACGCTACATCTTCCGCGAGACCCGCATCTACTGGCGCATTCTGCGCAGCAGCTTCAGCCCGGCCGCATTGCGCTCGGGCATCGCCCGTTCGCTGACCATCGACCAGCTCAGCCGCGCCTACCTGTACTCCAAGAAACCCGCCGGCTTCGCGCTGCTGGCTGCCGAACGCGCCGCGATCGAGCGGGGAGACATCCCCTTCTTTGGTTGCCCCAGCGATGCGCGGACCATCAGCATCGGCGTCGAACGGCCGATCGCCGGCATGCTGCGCGCTTCGGCCTGGCAGAGCCTGCAAGAGCAGCTGCAACGCCTGAGCCCGACCGACTTCCGTATCCAACGTGAGCTGGTGCGCGCCAGCTTCGACGTCGTGCAGCTGCGCACCCCCGGCTCCACGACCGACCCGCTGCTGCTGGCGGAACCGGACGCTGCAGAGTTCCTCGAGCGCGAGCCCCTCCGTCCCGAGGAGTGCCAGCGCATAGGCCTGCAGATCGCAGACCAACTGCGCGACCGCGCGATCCTCGGCGACGACGGCAGCGCGGGTTGGATCGTGCCTCGCATCCGCAATGAGTCCGACAAATACCTGCTTCACCTGCTTCCGCCGGGCTTGTACTCGGGCCTCGAAGGGGCTGCTGTGTTGCTGGCAGGGGCAGACGCTGTGCGCGGCTCGCAGGCCAACAAAGACCTGGTGCGCCGCTTGTTCTTCCCGCTCTTCGAGCTCGACGCCCGCGAGACCCTGCACCGGCGCCCGGTGGCGGGCCTGGGGCTCAACTCCGGCTTCGGCTCGCTGCTCTACAGTCTGACCCTGATCGGCCGTTTGTACGACGACGCGAGTTTTTCCGAGCGCGTCCTGGCGGTGGTCGATTTGATCGACCCGCGCCTGATCGACGGCGACAGCAAGTTCGATCTGTTGGGAGGAAGCTCGGGGTTGCTGCTGGCCCTGCATGCCCTCTATCAGGCGACCGGCAACGACACGCTGCTGCCGCTCGCGCTGCGCTGTGGCGAGCGGCTGATCGCCTGTCAGCAGTCGGTCGAAGGGCTGCCGGCGGCCTGGAAGACCATCGAAGACTGCCTGTTTCCGCTGACCGGGCTTTCCCACGGCGCGGCGGGCATCTCCCTGAGCCTGTCCCGGCTGGCGGCCTGGAGCGGTGAAGAGCGGTTCGCGGCAGCGGCCCGCGAAGGCGTCGCCTACGAGCGCGCTGTCTTTGACCAGGAACAACGCAACTGGCCGGACTTCAGGGCTGTGCGCGGCAACGGAGGCCGTGCAGCCTTCATGAGTAGCTGGTGCCATGGCGCGACCGGCATCGGGCTGGCACGTCTGGCCTCCGCCGGCAGCCTCGCCGCTGACCCGCAAGCACAGCTCGAAGTCGATCTGGCCCTGGCCAGCTCGCAGCTGAGCTTCGGACGCCTCGACCTCGACCACATCTGCTGCGGCAACTTCGGCAGGATCGAGCTGCGCCTGCTGGCCGGCTGCCAGCGTGGCGACGCAGAGATTCTCGCCAGCGCCTACCAGGGCGCCGCCCAGCTGGCGGGGCGGGCCGAGCAGTGTGAGGGATTCGTGGTGTTCAAGGGAATTCCGGGCCGGGTGTTCGATCCGCAGTTCTTCCAGGGCCAGGCGGGCATCGGCTACCAGTTCTTGCGGCTGGCCCGCCCCGAGCTGCTGCCGTCGGTGGCGGTCTACGCAGGCTCGTCATGAGTCTGGAGGAACAGAGCCGACTGCCCGCCTGGAGCCGCAGCGTGCCGGTGCCCCGGCTGGTGACACCGCATGCCTGGCTGCTGCTCGGGCTGCTGTCGCTGCTGTTGCTGCCCGCTGGGCTCTTCGGATTGTGCGGCTCGCTGCCGATCCGTGTGGAAGGACGCGCGTTGCTGTTGCAACCCGACGGACTGGTGGGCCTGTACGCGCCCGGCGCTGGCTGCCTGCGGGCCTATGCGCTGGAAGCCGGTGCGTGGGTCGACTCGGGGCAGGTGGTCTGCTGGCTCGACACTCCTGAGCTGAGCTCCGCCCTCGAAGACGCCCGTGCGGCCTTGCAGGCGCTCGAGCAGGAACAGGCACGCGCCGCGCTGGCTGCCCGCTCGTTCGCCTTGCAGCAACGTGCGCATCTGGACCAGCAGCAACAGGAGCTGCAGGCAGCCCTCGATGAGCGCCAGGCGGCCCGCAACCCGAACGAAGAACAGCGCCAGAGCCTGCTCGCCGCACGCTCGGAACAGCTACAACACTCGCTGGCCGACGCCCAGCTGCGGATCGAAGAGCAGCGGGCCGAGAGCACCCGCGTGCAAGGGCTGGTCGATCGAGGCATGGCAGCGCGTTCGGCTCTCGATGCGGCCAGCTCGGCTCTACGGGAAGCGCAACAGCAAGTTGTGGCCTTGACCACCGAACAGACGGCTCTGGTGGTCCAGCGTCTGGAGCTGCGAGAGCGGAGCCAGCAGACCGACCGGGCACTCGCCCGCCTGGAGCAGCAGCTCGCCGCCCTGCAGCTCGAGCGGCTGCGCCTCGAGCAGAGCGAGCAGCGCGAAGCCGCGGAGGCTGAGCAGCAGCACGGCGCACAGCTGCGCCGCATCGCGCGGCTCGAAGCACAGATCAGCGCCGAGAGCTGCCTGCGGGCACCCGCCGCGGGCCGCATCCTCGACCTGCGGGCCGCCGAGGGCAGCCATCTGGCAAGCGGCCAGCCCCTGGGCAGCCTGCAGCTACCCGAGACCGGCGAGCTACGCGCCCTGGCCTACCTCAACCAGATCGACGGCGGGCGGGTCGTTCCCGGTCAGCCAGTACTGCTCGCCCCCGACGGCCTGCCACGCAGCCGCTACGGCAGCCTGCAGGCTGTTGTCGAACAGGTCGCCAGCTTCCCGGTCAGCGCCGCCGAAGCCCTCGAGCTCAGCGGGCACCCTGCGCTGGCGACGGAGCTGACCGGAGAAGGCCGCTTCATCAGAGTCTGGCTGCGGCTCGAACAGGAGGATGGAGACTTCCTCTGGACCAGCGAGAGCACAGCGGACCGCAAGCTGAGCCACGGCATGCTCGCCGGCGCCCGCGTCGAAGTCGGCAGCCGCCGGCCGATCGGCCTGCTGCTGCCCCGGCTCGAAGACTGGCTCGAAGGGAACCTGCCATGAACACGCGCCCCGTCACCACGCCCAGCCTGTTGCAGATGGAACGCAGCGCCTGCGGCGCCACAGCCCTGGCCATCGTGCTCGGCTACCACGGCCGCCACCTGCCGCTCGCGCAATTGCGCGCCCAGTGCGGCGTCTCCCGCGACGGCTGCAGCGCCCTCGACATCGCCCAGGCGGCCCGCGAGCACGGCCTGCGCGCCGAGGGCCGCAGGGTCGGGCTCAACGCTGCCTGCAGCTTGCCGGTGCCCTGGATCGCCCATTGGCGCGGCGAACACTTCGTGGTCGTCGAAGGCCACAAGTCCGGCAAGATGTTCCTCAATGACCCCGAGAGCGGACGCCAGACATTGAGCCTGGCCGCCTTCGGCCGCTCTTTCAGCGGCGTCGCGCTGGTCTTCGAGAAGCGAGAAGACTTCCGCCAGGCCGGCGCTCCCCGCTCGCTGTGGCGTGCCCTGCGGCCCCGCCTGGCAGGACTGGCTGGAGCCCTCAGCATCTTCCTCATGTTGAGCCTGCTCGCCACGCTGCCCGGACTCGTGCAACCGATCTTCGGCCGCATCCTGGTCGACGAGATCCTGCTGGCCGGCCAGCAGGACTGGCTGCGGCCACTACTTCTGGGCATGCTGCTCTGCGTCGTCGCCGGGGCCGCCCTGCTCGGCCTGCAGAAGGCCGCCCTGCGCCGCCTGCATGCCGGCCTGTTGGCGCGCCTCTCGCGCAGCTTCGTCGCCCAGCTCTTGCGCCTGCCGGTTCCCTTCTTCAGCGGCCGCCAACCCGGCGAGATCGTACAACGGCTCGGCTTGCAGCAGAAACTGGCTGACCTGCTGGCCTCGCGGCTGGTCGACGCGTCGGTGCAAGCCCTGGCTGGGGTGCTCTATCTGGGCCTGATGCTCTCGTACGATCCGCTCTTGACGGCGGTCAGTCTCGGCTGCGGCGCGCTGAGCTTCCTCGCGCTGGTCTTGGCGAGCCGCGGCCGCCAGGACGGCCACCGCCAGGTTCTGCACCACCGTGGCCAGGCATTGGGCACGGCCCTGGCCGGGCTCGAAGGCATCGCGGGGCTGAAGGCCTGCGCTCTCGAAGGCGAGCTGTACACGCGCTGGGCCCGGGAGAACGTGGCCGAGAACAACGCCGCCCAGGCCTGGGGCCGGGGCGACACTTTCCTCGGCGTGATTCCGCAGCTGACGGCGGCCCTGGCGGCCGTCACCATCCTGTTGATCGGGGGCCAGCGCGTGATGGACGGCACACTCAGCCCGGGCATGCTGGTCGCCTTCGAAGGCTTCCAGCTCGGCCTGCAACGTCCGCTGCGCGCTGCTCTGGGCCTGGTCGGCCTCAGCCACACCCTGCGCGGAGACCTCGAGCGCCTCGACGATGTGATGCAAGCACCGGTCGTCGAGCAGGTTCCCGCAGCACTGGCCGAACAGCCGCTGCGCGGCGCGCTCGAGTTGTGCGCTGTGCGCTTTGCTTACCGCCGCCATACGCCCCTCATCGATGGCCTCGACCTGTCCCTGCGGCCCGGCCAGAAGCTGGCGGTCGTCGGCGGCTCCGGCTCGGGTAAGTCGACTCTGCTGCGGCTGGTTGCCGGATTGCTCGAGCCGGATTCCGGCCAGATATTGTTCGACGGGCAGCCGCGCGAGGCCCTGGCTCGCGAGCACTGGAGCCGCTGCGTGGCTGTCGTCGACCAGGACGTCCGCCTCTTCCCGGGCAGCTTTCTGGACAACCTCAGCCTGTGGGACCGAAGCATTCCCTTCGAGCAGGTTCGAGCAGCCTGCCGGGATGCCCTGATCGAAGATGTGATCCTGGCCCGTCCCGGAGGCTACGACGCGCCGGTGGCCGAGAACGGCGCCAACCTCAGCGGCGGCCAGCGTCAACGGCTCGAGATCGCCCGGGCGCTGGTGCACAACCCCTCGCTGCTGTTGCTCGACGAGGCCTTCTCGGCGCTCGACACCGAGAGCGAACGACGCCTCGAAGAGAACCTCAGCCGGCGCGGCTGTTCGCGGCTGGTGATCGCACACCGCCTGAGCAGTATCTGCGATGCCGATGAGATCGTGGTGTTGGACCAGGGCCGGGTGGTTCAGCGGGGCCGCCATGCGGAGCTGCTCGCCGTGCCCGGCAGGTACCGCCAATTGCTCGCTGCCGAAGGAGGCCGATCATGACCGCCCGCAACCCATGGCAAGTGCGGGTCGCCGCCGGCCAGGCGGCGACCCGACAACTCGAAGCCGCCGCCGACGGTGCGCTGGCGGAGGTTCTGCACGAGTGCCCCGCTCCCCCACCGTGGCAGGGAGACGCACTCGCCAGCGCCCTCGCGGCCCTGGGGCGTGCCCAACGGCTGGCACTGGCCGAAGCCCCCGAGCGGCCGAGCTCACGGCTCGAGCGGCTGGAGGCCGTCGCCCGGCGCGCGGCGCTGCGCTTGCTGCCCCTGTGCGGCGCGCCCGGCGAGCTGGAGAGCGCGGCGCTCGGCTTCCGCAGCAGCGATGGGGCGCCCGTGGTGTTGCTGCCCGCATCCGGCCGCGGACATCTCTTCACGGCCCAGGGCGATGTCGCCAGCTTCCGGATGGTGGCCTGCCCCGAGCTCGAGCCCCAGCTGTTCGCGTTCGTCGCCCCCTTGCCTGCTGCCCGGGTCGGCTTGCGCCAGGTGGTCAGCCACGCCCTGCGCGGCCAGTCCAAGGGTCTGCTGCTGTTGCTGCTCTTCAGTCTGCTGGGCGCCGCGCTGGCGCTGCTGCTGCCCTGGGCCAAGCAAGGCATTCTCGACGGGGCGGTCCCCGACGGAGACAGCCGGCTGCTGCTGCTGATCGGCGCGGGACTGCTGACGGCCGCCGTCTGCCGCGGCGCCATGCAGTGCAGCCTGAGCCTGCTGCTTCTGCGTATCCAGGGTGCCACCAGCCTGCGTACCCGCCTGGCCATCTGGGACCGGGTGCTACGTCTGCCCTACTCGTTCTTCCGCCGTTATGCCAAGGGCGACCTGTTGCAGCGCATCGAGGCCGTCGAGCAAGCCAGGAACCAGTTGGAACAGGCGCTGGCAGGCCTGTTCCTGAGCGGCAGCTTCGGGCTGCTCAACCTGGGGCTGCTGTTCGTGCTCTGCCCGCCTCTCGCGTTGATCGCTGCCGCACTTACCGTGCTGCGTGGTGGCGCGACCTTGCTGGCAGGTTGGCTGCGCCTGCGGGCGCAACGCCGCACGGCCAGGCTGGCGGGCGAGAACTTCGCCTGGAACGTGCAGATGCTCGACGGCCTCGCCAAGCTGCGCTGCGCTGCGGCCGAACGCCGCGCCTTTGCACAGTGGGGCGTGCGCTTCGCCGAGCAGCTGAAGACGAGCCTGCAGGCTGCGCGCATCCATGACCGTTTCTCGGTCGTGCAGACGGTGCTCGGCCACAGCGGCCGCCTGCTGTTGTACCTCGGGGCGGCCCTGCTCGCGGCCGGCGGCGGGCTGAGCATCGGCCTGTTCGTGGCGTTCCAGGCAGCTTTCGCCAGCTTCCTCTCCACCACAGACAGCCTGAGCGAGAGCCTGCTGCAGCTCGGCCAGCTCAAGGTCCTGCTCGAGCGCGCCCAGCCCGTGCTCGAGACACCGCTCGAGCCGCAGGGTCGTATGGACCCTGGCCGGTTGCGCGGACATGTGCGGCTCGAGAATGTGCGCTTCGGCTACGGCGACGACGAAGCTGGCGTCCACGTGCTGCAAGATGTGCACATCGAAGCCCGCCCCGGCGAGATGATCGCCCTGGTCGGCCCGTCGGGCTGCGGCAAGTCCACTGTCTGCAAGCTCTTGCTCGGGCTCGAGCAGCCCAGCGCCGGGCGCGTGTTGTTCGATGGCCACGACCTGCGCAGCCTCGACCTCGAAGCGGTGCGCCGGCAACTCGGCGCCGTGCTGCAGAACCCGACCTGCCTGGGCGGCAGCCTGTTCGAGATGATCGCCGCGGGCCGTGAGCTGACCGAGGCCGAGGCCTGGGAAGCCTGCAAGGCGGCCAGCATCGACGCCGAGCTGCGGGCGCTGCCGATGCAGCTGCAGACCCGCCTCGGCCCGGGCGCCCGCGAGCTGTCAGGCGGCCAGCTGCAGCGCCTGTTGCTGGCCCGGGCGCTGGCGCGCAAACCGGCGCTGCTGGTGCTCGATGAGGCGACCTCTGCCCTCGACAGTGCCAACCAGCAGCGCATCAGCCGCGAGCTGGAGAAGCGCGTGCGCACCCGCATCGTCGTCGCCCACCGGCTCGATAGTGTGCGCAATGCCGACCGGATCTATGTCTTCGAAGCCGGCCGCGTGGTCGGTCAGGGCAGCTTCGATCAGCTGGCCCGCGGCTGTCCGGCCTTCCGCCGCCTGCTGCGCGCCCAGGCGCCGGCCACCACGCGCCTGCGGCTGCCTGCCGAGCGCTTGCCGGCCTGGTTGTGATCGCCGCTCGACCGCGGGATTCCCGTTCAGGTATCCTCTCTATGCACGTACCGTCCGCGCCGGAGACATCCGGCCCGGGTGCGCACAGCCCGAGGATCGAGACATGCCACGCCCGCTCCTGCTTCTGGTCTTGTTGCTGAGCTCCGCCCTGGGCCAGGGGCTGGAGCTGCCTGAGAAGTTCTTCGAGGAATGTGAGGACGCCGCCAGCTACCTCGCCAAAGGGCACGAAGAGCAGCAGCTGCAAGCTCTATTCGAGCTGTTGCGTGAGCTGGGCCGCGACCCCGAAGAGCTGGAGAAGCTGCAGACCAAGACCCAGCGCTACCTCGGCCGCAAGCAAAAGAGCAAGCAGCTCCCCCGCGCCATCGGTGCCCTCGAGGACGCGCTGGAGGAGCTCGAGGCCTGGTTCGTCGAGGCTCCCGAGGCCGTGCAGCACACGCTGATCCCGCACTGGCTGCGCTTCGACAGCGCGCGCACCGACCTGTATGAGCTGCTCGGCGCGATCGCCTGCAACGAGCGTTGGATGTGGCCCGAAGAGGCCGAGTTGCTGGACCGCAGGGCCGAGATCGCCGAGGGCGTGAGGCAGGCACACCGTTTCGAGGTCCCCCTGACCACGGGCAGCAAACCAGACCGCCTGCTGCAAGCCCTCTACGGCGTCGACGAGGCCACGGCGGTCAGTGGTTTCGGCGTGCGGGTGGCCAGCGTACGCCTGTCGGCGCTGAAGCTCGAACGCATGCTACGGCAGACCTTGCGGGCGCTGGCGCTCTCGCAATGGCTCTACTCCGGCGCGCTGCGCGTGCCCGAGAAGGTGTGGCCACATGAGCTGATCCTGCTCGGCTCAGCGGAGGACTACGAGCGCGCGGTGCACGAGGCCCACAGCCAGGGACGGCTGGCGGAGGCCGATGTCGCCCAGGCCCTGGAGCTGAGCTCGTTCTACACCAGCGACTACACCGTGGTGCTGAAGGCACGTATCGAGGCGAGCAGCGAGGCCTCGATGCTCTTCCAGCTGCATCGAAACCGGACGCAGCCCTGGATCATGGCCGGCCACATCAACTGGATCTGCAATGCCTTCCTCGGCACGCAGGGTCCTTCGGTCATCTTCACAGACACCCTGCCCGAACCTCAGGGCGGCAGCATGGATGCCGAGACCATCGAGGAATGGAAGCTGATGCGGCGGCTCGGGCAGGCCGGCTTGAGCGGCTCTCGAGCCTATATGCGCTGGCTGGTGGAGCATGAGCAGGATCCGCGCCTGGCCGACTGCATGCACGACCAGTACGGCAAGGTGCGTGGCGAGCAGCTGCTCAAGGCCACCCATGTCGTCGCCTGGCTGCAGGAGAGCGGCCAGCTCCGCAAGGTCTGGGACGGCACCCGACCCGGGGAGCTCAAAGGCAGCGCAGCACAAGCCACCGCCGATGCTCTGGCCACGACCCTGAACGAGCTGGAACACCACTGGTCGCGCTGGATTCTGCCCCCGCCGGCGATCCAGATCGGGCTGCTGCAACGCCTGCGCGGGGAGACCGCTGGCGAGGCGATTCCCGGACCGGTGGCCGATGCTCTGAAGATCTTGAAGAAGCTGCGGGCCTCCGCCTTCAAGCACAAGCCCAAGCACACGCTGGGCTGGGATCCCGAGCTCTCCTTTGGATGCCAGGCCCACGCAGAGTACCTGGGAAGGAACCCGGCGCAGCTCAGCGCCTGGCCGGATGCGCACGAAGAATACCCAGACCGCGAAGGCTTCAGCCCCGAAGGCAGCATCGCGGGCCTGGCGAGTGTGATCGCGCCGGGAAGCACAGGGCCGCAGGACGCCATCGACTCCTGGATGGGCACCTGGTTCCACCGGCTGCCCTTGCTCGATCCAGGCTTGATGCGGATCGGCTGGGGTCTGCACGAGCGCGTGGCGGTGTTGGATTGTGGCTCGATGGTGGCGCCCGCCGACTGGGTGGCCACGGTGGTCTGGCCGCCCCCCAAGGCGAAGGACATTCCCTTGCGCTTCCGGGCGGAGCTGCCCAATCCGTTCGTCGGTCGGGACCAGTCGAGCTGGGGCTATCCGATCACGGTGCAGCTGTTCCACATCGAGGCCGAAGCGGATGCCCGCCTGAGCCTGTACCAGGGGAAGCAGGCGAACGCAGCCAACCTGGTGCCCTGTCTGTTCAGCGCGCCCGACCAGCCGGGGAATCCCGAATTGGTGCCTGCCAACGCCTATTGCCTGATTCCCGAGCAGCCACTGGCGGCGAACACCCACTACACCGTGGTGTTCCAGCGGCCCGACGCAGCGCCGCTGCAGTGGGGGTTCAGGACCGGAGCCAGGTAGTCAGGGAGTCAGGCGTGGAACATCGGAAGCACAACCTGGACCGCCTGGTTGGGCGCACCCGCTGGGTTGCTGGAGCTGCGCTGGCGTTCGGAGGGGTTCTTCTCGAAGGCGTGCTGCTCGAAGTGGACGACGTGGAGAAAGGACTTGTTGCCCTCGCCGGGGTGGTCCTGGTCTGGCTGCCTGTCTTCGCGACGCTCGCGCAGCTGGCTTTCCGTTTTCTTCCAAAACTCGTACAAGCTCTGGGCGCCGTGCGTGCAGAGCTGTTCGGCGACGGGCCCGCTCCTCCGAATTCGCTCAGTACAGAAGCACGGCGCGTGAAGATGGGCTGCGACGTTCTGGGCTGTCTGGGCGCGTGTCTGTTGGTGCCCTTGTGCCTGGCCGTGATGACTCTCGGGAAAAGGCTGGACTGGAGTGCAAGCCTGTTCGCATTCGCTGCCTTCCCTACCAGCATTGCCCTGCCGGTCCTGCTGGGAAGGTTCTTCCGCGACGCCAGCGAAGGATTGTTGTTGGTGGGCGGCCGCATCGCCGCCAGCGTACAGTTGCAACCTTCCGTTCCGTCCGACTTCGATGAGCAGCAACACAGCCTGGTGCGGACACACAGCAAGAAGATCCGCGAATCCGGAGGTTGGTTGTGCCTGGACTCGATCTTCATCGCGGGGCTCATTCTTGTCGGAACCTTGCTGTACGGGTTCTCAGCCGGTTCCGGTGTGGGGCTGAGCGGTAGACAGCTGTACCTCGCGCTCGGGGGGCCCGCACTGGCCTGTGCATGCACCGCAGGGATCTTTGGGCTCGGCGTGTACGCCCGACAGCTGGGAGATGTCCTCGAAGGCCTCGCCTCGGGAGCGGCAGACCTGCGGGCCGCTCGTCACGGGGAGCTCAAGTACTCCAAGCCCGTGTCCACGGATCGGCTCGTGGCGGCCGGCAATTCCTGCCGCATCTTCGGCTATCTGGCGGGTTTGTGCGGTAGCCTGGCGTGCCTGGGACTGCTCTGGCTCGCTCTGCAGCGTGGACCTCGCACGCCCTGGCTGCTCGTGGCCCCTCTGCTCGGCGCGGGACTGTGCCTGCTCGGCGCACTCCCCTGTCTGCTCGGAAGCATCGCGGCGGAAGCCGCTGCTTACCTGACAACTTGCTGCCGCAGGCTCCATGAGAACATCCTGGCCAGCGAGCAGGCGGTTGCGGACGGCGAGGAGAACGGGTGAGCTCCAAGCCTGAAAGCCGCTCGAGAGACGCGATCCCCGAGCAGGAGCTGTCCTCGCTGTCCCTGCTCCGCCTGGTCCGCAACACCCGCGCTACCAGTGGCGCGGCGCTTGCTATCGGGCTCGCCTGCCTTGCCGGGTTCGGGGTGCGGCTGTCGCTCCGCAACGACGCAGGACCGGCCATCGTGATGGTCACCATGCTGCTGGCGTTGAGTCTGCCACTGGTCGCAACCATCTGGCAGCTCGGTTTCCGCTTCGTGCCCCAGATCGCCAGTGCGCTGTGCGCACTCGACCACGAGCTGCGGGGCGATCCAGCAACCTTCCCCAGCCAGCTCGACATGGACGCCCGGCGCATACAGCTGGGCTGCAACTTCCAGGGCTGCACCTCCGGCTGCTTGTTGTTTCCAGTCACGGTCGGAGTGCTGGAGGCCACGCGCGCAACTATGGGGATGAGGCTGGGCTCGTACTTCTTTCTGGTCGCGGTACCCGCTGGCGTGTTGCTTCCCTTGCTGCTCGGCGCCTTCCTCAAGCGTGCCAGTGACGGGCTGCTGCTGGTACGCAGCCGTCTGGCACGCAGCGACCGGCCGCTACACAAACCTGTGGAACCAAAGGGCCGCCGCGCCCAGACACGGCTGGCGACGTCTTACAGTGCTCCCTGGCTCGGGGCCCGCAAAGCCGGCCGCCTGCTCTGCATCGTCGCTCTGCTGATCGCTAGCGTCAGCCTCGGAGGCGCGGCGGTCCTGGGTCTGGATCTAGGCCAACGTGCAGGCCTGAAGGGGGAGAACCTCTACATCTTGCTCGGGGTGTCCGTACTGGCGTGCGCGTTCGCAGGTGCGATCTTCGCACTCGGAGCCTACGCGTTGGCGGCAGGACGAGCCATCGAAGGTCTGGTGGCCGGGACAGCAGACCTGCGCGCGGCCCGCAGTGGGAAGTTCCTCTACGCCAAGCCCATTCCCACCGAACGGCTGGCTGCGGCGAGCGGCGCGACCCGCATCTTCGGAATCTTGAGCGGCCTGCTGGGCAGCCTGTTCTGTCTGGGCTCTGTCGGGGTGAACCTCCAGTCTGACCCTTCAAATAGGGCTCTGGTCGCACTGTTCGGGGCCTTCATCTTCTGCCTGCTCGGCATCCTGCCCTGCCTGCTGGGAAGCCTGGCTGCGACAGCTGGAGACCTGTTGATGGCCTGCTGCCGCACGCTCGAGGAGCGCATTCTCGCGTGCGAGCAGGAGGAAGCGGACGGACGGGGAGCTGGAAAGTAAGAATCAGCCCTCTAGCGTCGGTCTATGCAGTCTGCGGCAAAGATACTGATTTTTCCGAGGTAGGGGCGGGGTTTATCCCCGCCCGAGCGAACGGGCGGGGATAAACCCCGCACCCTACAAGGGCCCAAAAAGCCCTTCTTCGAATTACGCCGCAGGCTGCTATGAGCGACGAAATACCCGATCAGGATGTGCGAAGGCGGCTCCCCAAGCCCAGCCTACAACATCCGCACCAACAGCCACAGCGCCGCGACCAGCAGGCTGCTCTTCAGCACCAGCGCCGCCGCCAGCCACAGCGGACGACCCCGAGCCAGGCGCGCGAAGCGCTGCTCCAGCTCTGCCTGCCATTGCTCGAGCTGCGCCGCGGCCTCGGCTGGCGAGATCCCTGGCAGGGGCTGCACGTCTGAAGACAGCTGCTGCGGAGCAGGCTGTCGGGGGCGCACCCGCCTGGGCGCTGGTGCCGCGCGCACTGGCTCCGCTTCCGGCGCCGTGGGCTCGGGCCCGCTGGCAGGCACTTCCGGAGGCGCTGCGGGCGCAGGCCGCTGCGGCTTGAGCCGGTCGGAATGCAGCCTCTCTACGAGCTTGAGCCGTGGTCGCGGTCGCGGTCGCGCCGGTGGGGACGCGGCCCTCGGCGCACCGATGGCTGGCGGGGCCTCTGCCGGGTTGTTGCGCGACAACAGGCTGAACATCGTTTCTTTGGCGTCCTGCAGCACGTCCTCTTCCCGCGCGCTCAACCAGCTGCTGCCGAAGTGCACCAGCAACGAAAGCACCAGCGACACGAAGGTGGTGTCGAAAGCCAGGCCCAAAGCCAGGGCCACGCTGGAGACACCGCTCTGTTGTTTGGCGAGCTGATCAGACAGCACCGAGCCCGTCCCCATCAAGGCCGCCCCGATGCCGAGCACGGTACCGATGAAACCCAACGCCGGGATTGCCCCGACCAGGTAGCGGATCGAATAGGCCTGCGACTCGCGGCGTTCGCGCAGCAGCTCGCCGTAGCTCTCGGCGAAGGGCAGGCTCTGGCCGTCGTCTTGCGCCATACGCCGCCCGGTCAGCCAGCCTATGCAGAACTGCAACACGCTGGGCGTCACCCCCCAGCGCTGCTGGAAGTCGAACGCCAGTTTCAGGACCTGTTCAAGGGTGCGCTCGGCATCCCAGCCTGCATCACGCACTTCACCGAACAACGCCGACAGCTGCTCTGAGGTCGCCTCACGCCGCTCAGCGCGCACGAACAGGCCATAGCGCGCGGCGATCAAGAGCAGGGCCGTAAAAAAGGCACTGAAGGTCAACAACTGGATCAAGCCGTTGAAGATACGCACCAGCACCAGCGGACCGCCGGTCTGCAAGCCGCCGAGCTCTTCTCCCAGCAGACGCGCCAGCTCCGGCGCCAGCGCCTCGCGGATCAGCTTGGCTTTGATGTGGCACGGTTTGCCGCTGCCGTACAGCTCCGGCCGCAAGGCCTTGGCGCTGGCCTCCCAGTTCTCCTTGATCCAGGTCACCAGTGAGCTGTGGCCCGTCGGAAAGGACAGCTCGCGCAAGCCGCCCAACAGACTGGGGCGCACCCGCACCAGTGCGTTCGAACTCGCCAGGCCGCCGGTCTGCCACCAAGCGATGCGGGCGTATTCCGGACGGCCCCCAGCGCGCGGCTGCGCAACCACCAGCGCCAGGTCGAGCACCAGCCGGATCTCGCCATCGAGCCCGCGGCTGGGGCGGGCTTCGATGTGCATCACCTCTTGCTGGCGCCCCGACGGCAGCTCAGTGAACACGCGGTAGCTGCGGGTCGCAAAGCCCGCCCCATATTCGACCAGCTCGTCATCGAAAGCGGCCTGCTGGCCAGCGAGCCAGCCGGACATCTCCAACGGCGACAGCGAGGTGTTGTGGTTGACCCAGATCTCCAGGCCTGGCTGGCCGAGCGGCCGATGGGCACGGCTCTCGGAGACCAGGCGCGGCGCCTTGCAGGCATCGACCACCCAGCCCTCGAGCAGACGGTTGCACAGCCAGAAATTGACGAAGGCCAGCAAGGCTCCCAGCAACACGACCACGAGCAGCCCGCGCAGCGATGCCCGCGCGGCCTCACTGGCCTCCCTGCGCAGCCGAGGCGCTGCCACCCGCCACAACCAGCGCGGCAGCTGCCAGGCCTGCCGCACGCCCCAGACCAGCGCCTGGGCGGCCGCAGCGAGCCGGGCACGCCCAGCGGGCGATCCCTGGGGAACAGCCTCCGCAGCCGAGGGGTCAGAGCCAGCGACGCTCATGGCGCATCCCCCAACATGAAGAGAAACGGATCCTGCTGGCTGAAACCCGAGCCCGCGTCCGCGGCAAAGCCGAAGCTCAGCCAAGCGGAGAGCTGCTCGAGCCCGTGTGGCTGGTGCAGGTCGACCAGCTCTGGATCTGCAGCCCGCGCCAGACTCTGCCAGCCGGCCAGGCTGAGCTCGAAGACCCCTGGCCGCAGCAGAGCGGCCTCGCGCAGGCGCGGCGCCAGCCCATCCCAGGGAGCTTGCAGCAGGAAGCACAGCCGCTCCGCAGAGCCCGCTGCCAACGCCCGTGGCCCGACGTGCAGCCAGTCGATGTTCTCGAGAGGCAACGCCTCGAGACCTTCGAGCAGCGCGGCCAACCCGACCAGGGCCTTGTCATCGAAGCTCTCAGGCAAGGCGCGGAAACGCAACACGGGGCCGCGGACCCCCACCCGCAACCAGCCCTCACCGCTGCGGCTGTTGGCGACCAGCAGCAACAAGCGGGGAGCAGCGGGTCTGCCCAGGCCGCACAACAACCAGCGGTCACAACCCTCGACGGTGCTGAAGCCCGCGAAGCCGTCGTACAGCTCGCGCAGCGCCAGGTTCTCACCGTCGGAGTACACCCGGCGGGCCTTGGCATCGACTCCCCCCAGGCGCGCGTGGCCATCGAGCCAGGCCAGCGTGCAGCCCAGGGGCACGACGGCCCTGCCTGCGAAGAACAGCTCGGCCTTGCCGCGGTCGACGGTCCAGCGCATCTCAAAGCCCTCGGGGAACGGCCCGCCTCCGAGCATGAAGGGCTCCTGGGCGGCCAACAGGCCGGCCAGACTCAGCAGCCAGACAGCTGTCGCCCTCATCGTGCCATCTCCACACGGGCCAGGTAGCCGCCCGCCGCATGTAGCTCCACCCGCCGCGGCTCGCCGTCCATACCCGTCCAGCCGACCTGCAGAGAGACGCCTTCGCGCAACGCCGCCAGGAAAGGATCGACCCTCTCTGCATGATGCTGACGCAACCACAGGGTCAGCATCGGCACAACGTCGGGGTCACTCTGCACCACGAACCGGTAGCGCCGCCTGCGCGGGTCTTCCCAGCGCACGATCAGCTTGCTGGGAGGTGTCGCGGCGGTCTCGGGCTGCACGCTGCGGAAGCCCTCTTCGGTCGACACCAGCAGGCCGATCTCCTCACCGAGCACCAGCCGATCGAGCGGACTGCTCGCGCTGGCCAGCAACTCGACCGACACGATCTGGCTGGTCAGCCTGCGTGCCGCCTGGGCGTTCTGGGTCTGGATGGCGGCGAACAACATCATCAGCAGCGCCACGCCCCCCAGCGCTGACAACAGCAGGTCGAGGAAGGACATCATCATGTTGGGAGGCTCACGCTGTGCCATGCGATCTACTCCCAGTCCCGCGGCAGCCAGCCACCTTCGGCCGCACGCAGCTCGAGGGCAGGCAGGCTGCCATCTTCACCACTCCCCGGCCGCGGCGCCAGCTGAAAGCGGAAGCCCAGCGCAAAGCGGGGCCGTACCCAGCGCAATGCCGAGGCCTCACGTCCGACCGGGCGTTCTTGCACCCAGGCCTCGAAGATGGCCGACTCGGGGTCACTGTCCGCGTCGGGCGCCCAGCTCTGGTAGGGCTGCGCCCAGCCGACCCGTTGCTCGGCAGACGGCAAAGGCTGCAAGAACTCTTCGGGCAGTCCAGGGCGCGCCACGACGCCAAAAGCCAGCACCCAGAAGTCCGTGCGGGCCACGGTGTCCCAGTGGCTCATCGGGTGGCTGCGCAGGCTGAGCTGGGTATCGAGGTCGGGAAAGAAGCCGAGGCGCAGCTGAGGAAAGACCGCCTCTTGCAGCTCGGGCCGGCTCTGCCGCGCCTGTGGCAGGGCCAGAAAGCGCTGCCAGAGTTGCTCTGCGTCGCGCAGCACCGGTTGCTGCGGCGCGGACAGCTCAACTGTCAGCTCAAGAGCAAACGGCTGCAGAAAGACCTCTTCTTCGGTGGAGGTTGCCAGGGCCAGCTCGACCGCCAACTGCGAGAGCTGTAGAGACTCGAGGAACGGCGCCGAGCCCAGCTCCAAAGGCTCACGCAACAGCTCGATGCGTAGAGGGCCGAGCTCGCTGTCGACTTCCTGTGGCGGACCATCGATCACGAGCGGGCCGGCGAACAACACCCGCTCTGCCAATCTGAGCTCGAGATGATCGATCGTGGCCACCCCGAGCATCGGGCGGAACACGCCCGCATCGGTCAACTCCAATGGCCTGTCGGCAGGCGTGCCGAGCGGCCAGGCACAGGGCAGCCGCAGGGACAGGTCGAGAGGCCGCACGACCGGCTCGGCCTCAGCACCCCGAGGATGCGGAATCGGCACCAGCAACACCATCAGCAGGATCACAGCGCCCAACGCACAGCAACACAAGTCGAGAAAGGAGGTGGTGAAGTCGACTGGAGTTCGGCGTCCCATGCTTAGGGCCCGCGCAAGAAATAGCTTCGCATTCGGACTCGCTTGACGCGCAATTCTGTCACCTGCCTCGCTCAGAATAACACCGGTATGCTTCGCTCACCAGGCAACAGCATTGCTGCCCCATCCGAGCCCTCGGTGCTGAAGCTATTTCTTGCGCGAACCCTTAGTCCCGAACCAGCTGGCCGAGCTCGTAGCTTTCCCGAGTCTTCCAAGTGATGCTGAGGAGCTGTCCGCCCCGGTTGATGCCCGAAAAAGTCACGGTCACGGGCCAGATCTCATCGGTCAGCTGGAGACTCTCGATCAGGATCTGGGGGATCGCCCCGCGGCTGGCTTCGTGGAAGCGGCTCAACACCCAGCGCAGATTGTTGTCCCCGTCGCCTCCATCGGGCGCCAACACCAGCTGGAAACCCGCCAGGATGCCGCGGCTACTGACGGAGATGCCGAACTCTTCCTGCTCCAGCCAGGTGGTGAACCACGGCCCGTCTGGACTGGGACGGGCCGAGCCCACGCCGCCGGCCTGGCTGCCCTCGGGCGCTTTCGGCAGGCTGCTGCCCGCGGGCAGGCCTGCGAGCTGCCCATCGGCAGGCGGGCCGCTCGCCGGCTCGCCGCTTCCCCTTGCATCCTGCCCGGACTGCTCGGGACCGGTGCCCGCTGCGCCGCCCTCTCCCTCTCCTTCGCCGTCTCCGTCTCCGTCTCCTCCGAGATCCCCGAAGACCAACAGCGCGATCAGGGCCGCGACTCCGAGCAAAGGGTTGATTGCAAAGGCCAGCGCCAACCAGCCGACGCTCTCCGAGACCTTTGCGATCTTCTCGAGCAGGTCTTGGGACTCGTCGATGGTTCTCTGACCCTGCTCGACATAGCCATCCGCCTCGGCCACCACCTCGTCGTCCAGCAGCTCCCGAAGGGCATCCACCTGCTCCTTCAACGCGACGTGCTGCAGCTCGAGCTCTGCGTGGGCCGCCTGCACGGTGGTGGTCAGCTCGTTGATGCCGCTCTGATGCATCGCCTCGAGCGCCGCACAGACCTCGACAAAGTCGCGCTGCTGCAGCTCGAGCGCTGCCCCGGCCGGCCAGTTGTCGGGACCCAGCGCTTCGACCCGCCGCACCAGCGCGGCGACGGGCGCGAAGGCCCGCTGGATGCGCTCCCGCAGATCGAACAGCATTCTGAGGTAGGCATGGACCGACAGGTCGAAGCCGTCGACGCTGGCCAACAGGCTGCGTGCGGCAGTCTCCCGCTCGGGCGGCGGGCTGCGCGCGAGCATCCGGTCGAGGGCCTGACGCAGCGGGCTTGCGTCTGGCGCGGCGGGGGCTGCCGCGGCCAGTTGGGCCGCCCCATCGCGGTAGCTGGCAGCCACTTCGTCCCAGGACTTGCCCGTCTTCTCCTCAAACCAGATCCGGAACTGCGCCAGAGAACGCACACGCGCCAGAACTGTATCGGCGGGCTGATTGCGTGCGGCCACAGCCAGGCTGTCGAGCTTGGCACCCAACATCGCTTCACGGGCATCCCCGGCGGCCAGCACGACCCGCGGCGGCCCCTCCGCCGCATACTTCTCCAGCTGGGCACGGTAGTGCTCTGCCAGAGCCCGCATACGATCTGCGCGCGCCGGCTCGCTGCCCGGCTCAGGATCCGGATCGGAAGACCCCCAGCCGCAGCCCGCCGCACATCCGCAGCAGAGCAGAGCGACCAGCACTCTTCGCAAGTGCAGGGACCGACGCAGCCAGGTGAGCATACTCAGTGCACCGTCCCCTGCACTTCGAACGCGTCCGTCGCGCTCCAAACGACAGCCAGCGGACTGTCGTCACTGTTCAGCCCCTGGAACGTCACTGTGATCGGGAAAGCCCCGTCGGTGAGCTGGATCTGCAACACCTTGACCTGGGGAATCGTACCCGTGCGGGCAGCCCGCAGACGCTCAAAGATGGTCTCCAACGAAGTGTTGCCCGCTTCCCGACGCAGCTGCACGCGCTGCGAGCTCAGGCTGCCTTCGGCCGTGATCTCCAGCCCGAAGATGTCGCCCTGCAACCAGGTCACAAACCAAGGAGATCCGGACCAGCTACCGCCGACCATCGCCTCTTCGGACGACTCCGGACGCTCCAGCCCCTGACCGGCCGGCAGACCCGCCGTGTTGCCATCGTCGGTCGGCGGGTTCGGCTGCTCGGCGGCCTGATTGCCTTCGTTGCCGCCTGCACCCACCTCTTCGCCCGTGCTCTCGGTGCCCTCTCCTTCTCCGTCACCGCCGCCTCCGAGGTATTCCAGGGCAAAGAGCAGCAGAGCCACCGCCACGCCCAACGCCGGATGGGCCTGGAATGCCGCGACCACCAGCTCAGAATTCGCCGCGACGCGGCTCAGGGCTCCCAGCACCTTACGGGCCTCGTCGACCGTCTCTCCGCCCCGCTCTATGTACTCCTCGGCCTTCTCACGCACATCATCCGGCAGCAGGTTCGCGACGTCGCCGTAGCGCGCCTTCAGGCTCTCGAAGGCCTGCTCGAGCTCGTTCTGGGCTTCTGAGGCGGCCTCCGCCAACTCAGG
This sequence comes from Planctomycetota bacterium, assembly GCA_029260765.1. Lineage (GTDB taxonomy): Bacteria > Planctomycetota > J058 > JAJDCP01 > JAJDCP01 > JAJDCP01. The sequence goes on along the minus strand of JAJDCP010000174.1, from coordinate 37,811 downwards.
AAGTTGTTCTCTATTCAGGGTCTCGAGGTTCTTGACCAGCCCGACGAAGTTCTTCTTCTGCAGCTCGGCGACCTTGTCGGCCGGCCAATTGTCGGCTCCCAGGGCCTCGACCGAGTCGACAAAGCCGTCGACATCGTCGATCAGGGGCAGCGTCTTGCGCCGCAGCGCATCGACGCCATCACGCGCCAGGCCTGCGGCCTGGTCGAAGTTCTCCACCTCGCCGAGCAGACTGTTGACCGCGTCCAGCTTCTCTTCGTCGTCCCCCAGCGTCGCCAGCGCACCCTGGATGCTCTGCTTGAGCGCATCGGCCGAAGGCGGCTTCACCTGCGCGCTGTCGATGGCGTCCCGCGCACCGCGCACGCTGCCGACGAAGCCGTCCCAGTCCTGACCGGTGCGCTTCTTGAACCAGGTCTTGAAGGTGGCCAGCGAGTGGACCTCGGAGAGCCCCTCGGCGGGCGGCTGCTGCTCGGCCGCTTCGGCCGCGCCTTCGACCACAGGAGGACCGTCGTCGGGCACCGTGATGCTGACCGCGCCGGTGTCCGTGCCGATCGCCTCGAGCCTGGCCTGGATCTCAGCCAGGCGCTGTTTCTTGCGCTCCTGACGCTGTTCCCATGAGCCCGTGCCGTTGTCGGTCGTCGGCTCGCTGTCGCCACAACCCGGCAGGACCAGGGCACAACACAGGCTGGTGATCAGAATCTGGCGCAGAAAGAGTGCACGCCGCAACAGCTTGAGAGCTTCCAACTTCCACCTCCTTGCTTGTTTCTTCCTCAACATCTGCCGGACGCACCGCCGACAGGGCAGCACCGGCCGCCAACACACACAGAGCCATCAACAGCCAGGCCACCAGGAGACGACCCGAGCCCGCCTTGAGCTGCGCGACACGTCGCCCATCGAGCAGGCTGCGCCCGGACTGCTGGCAGGCATTGCTCAGACGTCCCGCATCGGCCGCGAAACGCGCGCGGATGCGCTGGTAGGCCTCGGACTTGGCATCGAGCTGGGGGTCTTCGCGGCGCGCCAGCTTCAGCACTCCCATCCAGAACAAGTCGACCGGGTTTCCGCCCGCTGCCCGATCAGAAGCCCAGCGCTGCCAAGCCTCCCAGGCCGTTGCCCGCTGGCCGGCATCGTTGTACAGGCCCAGCAGGATGTCGATGCGGGTGCAGGCGCTGAGCTCTTCACACCAGCGCTTCGCCTCGGGCGAAAGGTCTGCCCGCCGGCCTTTCTCACGCAAGCCAGCGACCACCCGCAGCCAGCTGTGGCGGCGGCTGAAGACCGCCGCTCCCCAGGTCCAGAGCCAGAACAGGCAGACCGCGTAGAGCAACGCGCGTACGGCAAGCAGGGGGCGTGCCTGCAGACCGGCGAGCCCGTCCAACACTAGCGGCAACTCGCGCCAGGGCCCGGGAAGCAGCCAACAGGCCAGGGCCAACAACAACGTGGTCAGGAAACTGCCCAACGCTGCGTCGAAGACCAGCCGGCTGCGGCACGCGGCCGTGAACTGCCGCAAGCGCTGATGCAGCCAGGGCAGCTCTGACGGCGGCAGTTGGCGGTAGAGCCGACGGGCCGTCAATGCCACGAACGCGATCAACGCGACGATCTCGAGAGGATGCAGCGGAGCAGCCAGCCAGCGCACGAGCGACTCCTTCGGCAGGGCCGGGAGAATCAGAGTAGCCGAGCCGGCGCTAGACCGCAACGCGCAGTCAACGCCCCGCCACACACAAGACCAGGGGCTCCGAAGACCCCGCAAAGGGCAACGCCGCGAGGGCCGCATCGGCCTCGGGCAGACCGTAGGTGCGTGGTTTGGAGCGCACGCGCACACCCGCCAGCTCGGTGAACAAGCTGCGGATCTGGCTGCGCGGCGGATCGGCGACGCGCTGACTGCCAGGCGCCCAGGACGGGCTGCAGGAAGTGCAAAACACGTTCCCTGCCGGGCCCAGATGCGTCCGCGCTTGCGCGACCCAGGCAGCTTCGCTCGCCAGGACCAGGCCGGCATCGAGGCGCTGAGGCGGCGCGTCCGGCTGACCGCCCGCCCATTCTGCCCCGAGCTGCCTCGCCATCGTCTGGCCCTCGAAGTCGTCCCCCGCCAGGCAGGCGTAGACCTCGAGCCCGCGCTTGTGCATCAGCTCGACCAACACCTGGGCTGCGTAGCCGCCTCCGTACACACCGATGCGTCGAGCACCTGCTGCCGTTGCCTGTTCCAATGCACTGTAGGCACGCAACAAGGGACAGAGCAGCGGCGCCATCTCGATGTCCGCGAAAGTGGGCGGCACCAAAAAGGCGAAGCGATGGTCGACCAGCATGAAATGCGCAAAGCCCCCGTCAACCTGCTCTCCGGTGCGGCGCAGCTCGGCGCAATACGGCTGCTGATCGGCGCGGCAGGCGGCACAATGGCCGCAGCTGCGGGCAGGACCCGAGACGCCCACCCGGTCGCCCTCAGCAAAGATGTCGACAGCATCGCCGGCATCGACGACCCGCCCGACAATCTGATGGCCGGGGATTCGCGGCAGGCCCTCGGCGTTGTCGGGAGCCAGCCGTGTGTCCGTCGCGCACAGCCCACACGCACTGACCTCGACCAGCACCTCATCATCCCCAGGACGTGGGATCGGCAGCTCCTGCAGTTGCAGGGGCTCGCCGGGCTGTTGCCAGATCATCGCCCGCATCGTCTCTGACATGTCGTTGCTTCCTCGCTCCTCCGGCCCACGGTAGCCGCCCGCTCACTGCGCCGCAAGCGGCCATGACCCATCGCGGACGGGCCAGCTGCGCGCGAGCCGGCAGTGCTGCGGGCTCGACGCTGGTTCGGTCGTCCGGATGCGCATCAGCACCGCACCCGCGCGCGGCAGCTGCGACAGGGACGCGCAATCCGGCGGCGCCGCCCAGGGTCCGCGCGCAGCGCGCAGCAGCGAATGCCCAGCTGCAGCTGCGGAGCTACGACACCGATGGCCGGCACAACAGCCTGCGCATGAACGAGCTGCGTTGCACGGCGTACCGGGGATCTCGCGGACAAGCCGATTGGGTGATTGTGGTCGACGCTGACGAGTTCCTGTTCCACCCCGAGGGGCTGCGCAGGCCTCTACAGCGCCTGAAGGACCGGGGCGTCAGCCTGCCTCGGGTAGGGGGTGTGGAGATGCTCTGCACACAACCTCCGCCTGGCTGGAACCCAGACGCCCCGACGCCCTTGCACCAACAGCGACGATTTCTGGCGGTGCCGAGTCCTTGGATGTCCAAGCAGGTGGTGTTCCACCCTTCGATCGACGTGAACTTCAGCCCCGGCTCGCACAGCTGTGCACCTGTCGCCCACGAGGTGCCCCTGCTGCGCGCCAGACGCCCGGCTTTTTCGTTGTTGCACTTCAACAGTCTCGGGGAAGAGTACGTGGTCGCCAAAGTTCGCCGCCGGGCTGCACGTGTGCCGGCGGAGTTGCGCGCTCAGGGGCTGAGCGTCCACTACTTTAAGGATGAACAGAGCGTCCGGGACGTGTTTCGCCGGCGGCAGCGAACGGGTGTCCCCTTCCGCGCGGATCGGCTTCCCAAGTATGTCCCCTGCCCGTCGGAGCGCCCACGACGCAACCTGGTGACGCGGGTGCTGGCACGCGCTCGACGCTGGTTGCGTGGTCCAGGCTAGTGCCAGCCCGCAAAAATAACGGTCCATTTCGACGTGGCGGGCGCCGTGGAAGGCAAAATCTTGTAGGGGAGGGATTTACTCCCTCCCGCGCCTTCCGGGCGGGGATAAACCCCGCGCCTTCCGGGCGGGGATAAACCCCGCCCCTACAGGGTGTACCGGAACTTGTGCGGCGAGCCACTAGCCCCGCACCCGCGCACGGCAGCTGCGACAGGGACGCGCAATCCGGCGGCGCCGCCCAGGGTCCGCGCGCAGCGCGCAGCAGCGAATGCCCAGCTGCAGCTGCACCAGGCGACGGTCTCCGCTCAGCGGCTGGTAGCCCACGTCCTCGCCAATCACACCTCTGCGCCTCAGCTCATCAACGGCTGCCGGAGCACGCAACAGTTGCTGGCCTGGCGCTCCGCGGGTGCGCAGGCGCCCGCGCTGCTTGAGATCGATCAACCAGACAGGACGCTGCTCGGGCTGTGGCGCAGACATGTCAACGACCGCGAAGTCTCCACAGAACGCGCGCTGATGGCTGCGGAACAGCCAGAGCTCTGGCTTGCGGCGGCTGACCGTGGCCGCGAACGCCTGCTCGTCGGGGCAGAGGGCGAAGGCGTGCACCAGCTGGTCCGCCGGCGCACGTCCCAGACGGCGCCTTAGCAGGCTGCGGATGGAGGTTCGGGCGAGCACGGAGGCTCGCGGTAGATGCAATACAAGCATGAGGCGCTCCAGGCGTCTTCGAAGTGCACGGTTGTTTGGAGAGGGGTCCGCTCAGATCGCGGAGATGTGCTCGAAGGTCATGGCAGGGCCTCCCGGGGCGGGCGTGCCTGGAGCAGACACGGCCGGACGATCATGCCTGGACTGGCCGCTGAGGGCAAGTGTTTTCTGGCGGCCGTGCATCCAGTGTTGGTGCGCTTGCAAATCTGTGGCGTAGCGCCATCCTGCAGATCTTCAGCCGCAAGCTCGTGAGGACCCCCATGACGCGTTCGTCGCTCGCCATCTGCACGCTATTGTGTATCAACCTGGGGTGCCAACTGCCCGATGCGCCACCACCCGGGCCCCCGCCGAGCCCGCCGCCTCCTCCACCTCCGGCGGCCTACCGGGCCCCCACGGGACCGGGTCTGCGCTGCGCGTTGGGCAGCGCCCTGGATGCGGGTTCGGACTCGCTCAGCCTGCCGCTTCTGCCTGCGCTGGCCGGCGTTCTGGACCCTCAGGCTGACAGCCTCCCGGCAGCCATCGAGCTGACCGTAGTTGAGCTGACGCTGCCCCGACAGGGCGAGGCCAGCTTGGCGGTCGCCGCCGTGCCCTGGCGCGGACTGCAGCTCGCCCCCTTGGATACCGCAGCTCCCGACGACCCGCGGGAGCTCGGGATGACGCTGTATACGTACCAGGGTGGGGTGTATTGCGAGCTGAGCGGCGCAGGTAGCGAGCGACAGGGGGACGACCCGCTGCTTGCCTTGCGCGCGCTGCTGCTGGAGGGCCCGCTCGGAGTTGCGCTGCAGGTTGAGCCCGAGGTGTCTGCCGGCTTCGTCCTGAGTCTGCTTGCTGAGCTTGTGGCGCTGGGGGTGGGGCCGCGTCTGGCGTTGCTCGACCTGAGCTTCCGCGATCCTCCCGGTGCGTGCCACGACGCGTGGCTCGACCAGCAGCTCGCGCCTGTCGTCGCACAGGCCGGCAGCGACGCCCAGGGCCGTCCGGCGGTCGGAGTGCGGCTGCGCGCCGACGCCCGGCTGCCCTGGTCGCGGGTCATGCAGCTGCTCAACGCCTGCCTGCGGCACCAGGTCAGCCATGTCACCTTCGCGGCGTTGCACGAGGACATCGAGTTGGACCTCTTCACCCTGCAGGGGGTGGAGGCTCCGATCCGGATGGCCCACGTCTGCCGTGAGACAGGCGTGCCGGCGGCAGCCGCGGACCCGCCCCTGTACAGCCGGAGAGCGCAGCGCGCCAGCCTCGAGCCCCATGGCGGTTCTGCAGCCAGCCAGGCCGCGGTCGAGGCGGCGCTCGACTGGCTGGACCGGCACCAGCGCAAGCCCCGCGGAGACTGGGGAGCTGCGAGCTTCTCGGAGCAGTGCGGTGAGGGCAGCTGTCAGGGGCCGTCCTACAACGAGCAGGGCGACTTCGGTCCGGGCCAGGGCGCGGAGCATTACGATGTGGGCGTGACCGCCCTGGCCCTGCTGGCGTTCCTGGGCCATGGCCAGACGCACACCCGTGGGGAGCACCAGGAATGCGTGCGCTTTGGTCTGGCTTCACTGCTCGACAACCAGAATTCCGATGGCGTGATCGGCTTCGACGACATGATGGGTGAGACCATCTACAACCATGCGTTGGCCACCATCGCCCTGTCTGAAGCCTATCAGCTCAGCGGCGACGCGCGCCTCGAGGATCCGGCGCGGCGGGCCGTCGAGTTCTGCATCGAGGCACAGAACCCGGATATGGGGTGGAAGTATGGAATCCTGTCCGGCAGGAACGACACCTCGGTCAGCGGCTGGATGGTGGCGGCGCTGAATGCTGGCAAGAGCGCCGGCTTCGAGGTGCCCGAGGCGGCATTCTCCGGAGCACGCAACTGGTTCGACCGCGCGACCGCGGACAGCGGAGAGGTCGGCTACGAGAGCCCCGGTGGGGGAAGCTCCTACATGCCGTTGCTCGACGACAAGCTGGGAGACGCCATGTACGTACAGCTGCCGACCATGACAGCTGTGGCGCTGCTCGCACGGCTCTCGGCAGGGGAGCCGGCCACCCTGCCCGAGATCAAGAATGGGGCCCGATGGTTGCTCGAGAATCTGCCCGCCTGGCAACCCGGCGGAGATCTTCGCCAGGTCAACTTCTACTACTGGTATCACGCCAGCTATGCGCTCTTTCTACGCGGGGGGGCGGACTGGCAGACCTGGAACACGGCGCTTCAAGCAGCCTTGCTGCCCACCCAGCGACGGGTCGAAGACCTGGAAGGCAAGTACCCGGACGCCGCGGGCAGCTGGGACCCACTCGGGGAATGGGCCTATGTGGGCGGGCGCGTCTACGCGACGGCGATCAACGCGCTGAGCCTGGAATCCTATTACAGGTTCCCACGCCAGGAGCCCTGAGGTTCGCGGGGGATAGCGAGCCTCTGGGGGGAACGTACCCAGATGGGGAGCTTTCTCAAGGCCTATCAGACGGGCTCAGCAACCAACATTCCGCTGGTCAACGCCATGGCCGTGATCTGATTGTGCCAGCGCAGCCTCCACTCGCTTCGGTCAAGCAAGGGCCGCAGCTCCAGGGGACGGCAACCTCCCACCCAGAGGGGATTCAGCTTGTGGACGCCCACCCACAGTGCCGAGATCAAGCCCGGGAGCAGGCCCCTGCCCCAGGTGAGGTTGGTCACGCACAGCAGGCCCCCGGGCCTCAGCATCCTGCGGGCCTCAGTCAGGAACCGTTTGATGTCGGCAACGCTGAGCAGATCGAGCACGTAGCAGGCCAGCACGCGGTCGATGCTCGCAGTGGGCACGTCGAAGGTGAGCCGGCCGTCGCTCTGCTCGACCCGCGCGCGCTTGCCGAAACGAGCGACCCGCGCTCGCGCCAGGCCCACCATCGTGCTGCTGACGTCGACACCGTGATAGTGGCAGGCGGGGGACAGCCGCGTGGCTAGCAGCCGTGCGGCCAGCCGCCCGGTTCCGCAGCCCAGTTCGAAGACGCTCTGCGCCTCAGCCAGAAGGGAGTGTGCGAGCAGCCTGTCGACGGCGCGGTCTTCGTAGAAGGCCTGGGCGTCCTGGCGCGCTCCGAAACGGTCGTAGAAGGCCTTGGCCTGTTGGTGGCTGAGCATCATCTCTTCCAGAAGAAAACCAGAGAGCTCGCGGCCGAGCGTAATGACAGTGTGCCCACACCCTGTAATGGATGCTACCCCACAGCGCGGGCCAGCCGAGGAGGCGGGTCAAGGCAGCTGCGAGTCCCCCGACTGCTTCGAGGCGACCGATCACCGACAGCCGCCCTGGACCTGCGGGGCGGGTCTGGAATTCGACGCGCAACCCACCCATCGGCACGACGACCCCCCAGCACCGCAGCTGCCGCCCGCAAATGGCCAGACCCCCGTCCGCCAACACCCGCAACTCCATACGGATCTCGACGCCAAGCTGCCGGAACACCTCCGCCAGCACTGCCCGAGAATCCTGCCAACGCAGCGTGAAGTCCGAGTCAAAGACGCGCCGTCTCCCCGGCGCTTCGATCTGGCGGATGAAGTGCAAGCTCCCATCGCTGCGGGCGCGCTGGAGAAAGCGTGCAGGCATCCAGCCGGCTCCACTCTCTGCCAGTCCCTGTCCAGTCCATCCGCTGATCAACCACGCCAAGGCTTGCAGTGCGGGCTTCGCGAACTGGACCTTGACCCGGCAACCGAAATCCGCAGGCCTCCCATAGAAGCGGCGAACCTCTGGATGCACGGCGGACAACCGGGCCCCGAGCACGCTCGCAAGCAGATTCCAGCGCCATCGAGCCCCCACCGCCCGACTCAATGCGGGCGCGCGCAGCCCTCGCCAGAGAAAGGCGAACAGTCCGAGACAACCCGGTAACGCGCGCACCAGCACGATGACAGCGCGACGCCGCGAACCTCCAGTCCACAGGGCGCGCAGGGCAACCAACAGCAGGTACAACAGCAGAGGCCAGCCGTGCAGCAGCAGCCGTTGGAGCCCACGCAGCGCCGCCCGAGCGATCACACTCTCCGCGGACAAGCGCCCGCGGAACGCCGCCTGATCTTCGCTGCGGCAGCCCAGAGTGATGGCCAGGTGTGCTTCGAGGCAGGGTCGCGGAACCTCTGCGGCGGGCTGCTCACGCTGGAAGCTCTCCATCGCCTTGCTGCGCCGCACTGCGCGCATGTCCCGGAGGTTGGCCTGGCTCCACAAGGCGGCGCGACGGGCGGCACTGGAGTTGTTTCCGCAGGCACGGGCATACCTTCGCCAGGCCTTGCCGCGAGGTTTTCCCCGAGCGGTGACAGGCATCAGCATGCGGCCGATGTTCTCGAAGCTCGCCGAGACCCGGCAGAAACCTCCCAGGCTCACGGCTGCGCAGGTCATCAGATGAACCCTGCCCAGGGTGCTTGGGTAGTGGCTGTAGAAGTCTTGCAGCGCGGCGAGACGCTGATGATCGCTCGACCCACTCATGAGAGCACCAACCCAGGCGTGCGGGGAAATGGCGACTCCCGCGGATGCCCGCGACCCAGCCAGCTGTGCGCCGCGCCCGAGGCCGGGGGCCGACCGCAAAGGCGGGCGCAAAAGAAGAGCAAGAAGCCGAGCCGGCTGCGGCGCCGGGAGATCGCATGCTCGTCGCCCGCACATGCCTGGCGCAAGGTCTCGAAGCTCCACTCGGTCGCCAGTTGCATCAGCGGCCTGAACATCCTGTCGGCGCACTTTCCGAGCAGGCCGAAGCGCACCTGGTAGTCGAAGACGGTCTTGAATAGAGTCTGATCGCCGCGCTGCTCGTACAGCCACAAACCGCGGCCGTCGCGGATCAGCGAACGTGGGTCGGCGGAATCGAAGCCGAAAACCGAGCGCTCCAACGGGGAGTTGGCCAGGAAGTGCCCGTGACCCTCGACGCGAAGGCCCCAGACCAGCCTGGTCGTATACAGAAGGCGCTGACGGCCGGCCGCGTCTTGCTCATTGAGCAGCCGGATGCCGTCGAAGCGGATGTCCCAGCGCACGTGTTCGGCGGGATCCTGGCTGCGCCGCCAGACCTCCTCGCGGGGCGCCGGAATCAGAGCCTCGACCACGATCTTGTTCGCCTTCGGAAGGCGCGGCGCCCGAGGCTGCCGCCTGCGCAACCAGCCACGGAGATCGTGGAGGAAGAATCCGAAAGCGCTCACTGCCATCGCACTCATCAACCAACGCAGGGGTGCCGGCACATCCAGGGGAGACCAGACCAACGCGGTCGGCAGCAGGCGGAGCGGCCAGACTGCCTGCCAGATGCTCAGCAGATAGGCCCCGACCAGCACGCTGAGGACGACATGCATCAGGTATTCGCCACGCGGCAAGCCGCCCTGACTCTCGCGGCTGGCCGGCTCTTCCCAGACATCGAGCAATGCGATCGCAACGTCGGCCAGGTACAGGGCGGCCACCCCGAGCAGAGCCCAACCCTGCGCGCGCAACTGGGCCACGAACAGGAACTGCAGGCCGTAGATGAGGTGACGCAGAGTGTGCAACAGGACCTCGCGCTGCGACTCGGGACGCGTCGCGAGGTCGCAGCGTCCGATGTGGAAGACGAGCACGTCGCAGCTGCCGAGCACCCCGATGATCAACAGCAGACTGAAGGCGAGCAACATGGCAGGACCCTCCGCTTTTTGAACACGTTCAACAATCTCCTATCACACATCTACCCTGGCCCTGTTTACGGCGCAACACTTTTTTGACCGCGTTCAGAAACTGTCTTGTAGGACACCCAGGAGCCCCGTATTCTGTGCCCTCAACAGCAATATTCGAACGCAGATCGGCTGGACAAGCCCTGCAAGTAGCAGGTGGTGCCGGGTCTTCCCGACGGTCGAGCGGGGATGTGCCCAACCATCCAACGGAGGAACCGATGGGCAGCAAAAGCGAACGGAAGCGCGCGCACATCCTGCAGACGGCCCTGGAGCTGTTCGAAGAAAAGGGCTACGGGCAGACCACGATGCGCGCCATCGCCAAGCAGGCAGGCGTGGCACAGGGTGCTGCCTACTACTACTTCCGCTCCAAGCAAGAGCTGCTGCTGGAGTTCTTCTCGCAACGTGGCGTAGGCTCCGCAGACCGGGCGGCCACCATCTGTGCGGAGACCCCGCTGTTGCACGAGCGCTTCCTACGGTTGACACGCTGGAAGTTGGCGCGGGTGGTTCCTCATCGCCGCCTGTTCCGGGTTCTCTATCCGCGCTTGATCGCGCCAGGCAGCGAGCTCTCCCCCTTCGGCGCGGCAACGGCCGCGATCAGGGAGCGGGAGGTGGGCGCCTTCGAGATTCTGACCCACGACACCATCCCGACGCTCAACCCTGAGCTGCAGCCGCATCTGCCTCGCCTGCTATGGATGGCCTGGATGGGCATTGTGCTCTACTGGCACCATGACACCTCGCCTGAGCAAGCGCGCACCGACAAGCTGCTGGAGCGCGGCTCGCAACTGCTCGCAGGGCTGCTGATGATCGCTGGCTCCGCTGTGCTGGGACCGATCCTCGAGTTCCTGCAGGCGCTCGAGGGGGAATGACAGCCCCATGGCCTGATGGGGAACCGTGCGCGGATCACGGGCAGCCCTGCCCGCCCGGCTTGGAGTTGCGCGGCCATGCCAGCCCGCGGGCTGCATGCCGGGTGCAGGCGCGGGGAGGGAGACCCGGGCACGCTGCGCAGAACGCCTCAGAAACGGTAGCTCAGGCTCATCCCAACGCTCTGCGGCTCGCCGATCACGCCCAGGTTGAAGGGAGGAAATCGGTAGGCAGGCGAGAAATCCGTGAAGTAGCCCTCATCGAACACATTGTTGATGTAGGCAGTCACAGTCAGCAGCTTGAACTGGACGAAGGCCGCCAGGTCCAACACATGGTAGGGCTCCTGGCGGGCGGAGTTGAAAGTGTCCCAGTACATCAGGCCCTGGCTGCGGAAGTCGGCGCGCAGGCCCGCTTCGACCTCCTCGCTCAACGGGTGGCGGTACTCGGCGGCCAGGGCCAGCTGGTACTCCGGCACCCACTGGAGCGTCTTGCCCTTGAAATCGAACACGCCCATCATGCCATCCGGAGCGATGTCCAGGGCTTCATAGTCGGTGAACTCTGCATCGATCCAGGTCGCTCCGGCGAACAGGGTGAAGCCCTCGAAAGGGACCAGCCGGGTCTCGACTTCAATGCCAAAACTGCGGGCTTCGCCCTTGTTGGTGGTGATGCTGCTCAGGCTGCCAGGGTCGAGCTCGAACACCTGCTGATCGTCGATCTCCGCGTAGAAGACCGTGAAGCCGGCGGCGATCCGTCCGTCCAGCCAGCTGGTGCGTGCGCCGACCTCGGCCGAAAAGGTCCGCTCCTTGTCGAAACCTGACGCCCCCCCCTCATTGAAGCCACCGGGACGGAAGCCGAGCGCCGTCGAGACGTACAGGAACAGCTCGTCGATCGGACGGAGGCCGATGCTGAAGCGCGGCGACAGGCTGTCGAAACGGCGCCCCTGACGTTCGCGCCCCCCCGGCACCTGTTCCCAGAAGCGCCGCCGGTCGTGGTCGTAACGCAGCTCGGCCGTCAGCTCCAGCCGCTCGATCGGCCGCAGGGAGAGCTGCCCGAAGAGCGAGTAGGTCTGACTGCTGGCTAGCGTCTGGGTCGGCGCCACCGGGGGAATCGGGAGCAGACTGTCGATCTCCAGGCGCTGATGCAGCTTCTTGCGCGCGTGGTAGGCGAACGCTCCGAGCTGCCAGCTGAGCACGCCGCGTTGCGGAGACAGCAGCCGCAGCTCCTGCGACACCTCATTCTCGTCTGTCCTGCGCTGCGCGAATAGATTGGCGAACGGATTGACGGCATCCGGCGGCGCGGAGGTATAGTCGACATCGCCCGCCTGATGGAGTAGAGAGCGGTTCAGGCCGCTGACCGAGACCAGCTCGTAGCCACGGGGCAGATCGATGCGCGCGGTCAAGCTGCCGGCCCAGGTCTCAACGTAGGAGAAGTTGCGCTTGTCGCGCATGTCCTGCAGGGTGCTGTAGTCGTCGTCATCGAGCGCCGGGAAGTGGGCAAAGGCGTCGGCGTGCGTGCGCCGGAACGAAAAACTTGGCAAGAGCTCGAGGCCATCGGTTGGCAATGCCAGCAGCTTGATGCGCGCCGCGCGCGTCGAGTGTCCGTCGACCGGCCGACCGCGCACGTGGTTCTTGTAGTAGCCGCCGAAGTCCTCGCTGAACCAGGCGACGCGGGCCGCCATGCTCTCGCTGATCGGACCGCTGAAAGCGCCCGTGGTTCCGTAACGGCCCGGGGTCTCAGCGCTGCCCTGGACGTGGACCGAGGGCTCGAAGCTCGGGTCGGCGGTGATCAAGTGCAAGGCGCCTGCGACGGTACTCTTGCCGAACAGTGAGTTCTGCGGTCCCCGCAGAACCTCGACGCGCTCGAGGTCATACAACGGCTCGGACCGGACATGACGTCCCCCGAAGTAGGCGCCGTCGACAAAGTAGCCCACGGCCGGCTCGCCCGTCCCGTAGTTGCCGATGCCGCGGATCAGCAGCGGAACCTCCGCCGGGCTGCCTGGATGCAAGTAGTGCAGCGAAGGGACGCGCAACACCAGGCGCCGGGCACTGTCGATCCGTGACTGCTCCAGTTCCTGGGCGCCGACCACAGACACCGCGCCCGGCAACGTGAACAACTGATCCTGCCGCAAGCGAGCGGTGACAACGATCGTGTCCGGGGCAACTGTGCCGCCCGGAGTTCCGACGCTGGTCGTATCGCCGGGCAGTTCCTGGCCCCAGGCCGTGGCAAGCAGTCCTAGCAGAAGAACCCAGAGAGAAGCTCGCAACATCACAATCCTCCGACCAGCGGTTTTGACGAGCCCGTCAGAGCTGAAGTCCCGGGCAAGCTTGGCTGAGCACAGCCGAAAGTCCAAGGCGGGGCGCGGTGGGCCAACGAACATCCTGCCTGGTTTCAGCGTAGTCGGAAGGCGACGCACAGCGCACTCGTTGTCGCCGTCGCCGCCGGTTCGTAGCGCGCCCCGCGGGCCGCCGCCACGGCTGCCGCATCGAGCGTGGCGCAGCCGCTCGATGCGCTGATGGCCACACTCTCGATGCGGCCATCCGTCTGAATCGAGAGCGTCACCATGACTTCTCCCTGGCAGCGCAGCCGCCGGCAACGGCGCGGGTAGTCAGGGTTGATCGGAGCCAGCAGCGCCCGCTCGGCCGCTGCTGCTTGGACGGCAGGGCCCGTCTGCGCCGGTCCGACCAGGCCCCCGGTCTGGCCCCCTCCATCAGCTGAAGAGATCGTTGGCGCGGCCGAAGCCGCCTGCAGATCGCTCGCGTGTTCGGCGACGGCCACCTGCGACGCGGGCCGTGGATCCGAAACCGCCGCCACGGCCGGTTCGGAGCTGCCGAGGGTCGGCAGCACGAAGCGCGGATCCGGGGGATGCGGCTGGAGACCGCCGGCGGGCACCTGGGGCCGCTCAGACACCTCATGGCGTAGCTCAAGAGGGCTGGGGATCGAGTCCGGCACAGGATCAGGCTCGGGTCTGTGTCTGGCAGCGGGCCTGCCGTTGCGCGACTCGGAGTTGGGCCGCGGACTGGGCCGTTGGTTGGGCCGCGGCCGCTGTAGCGAGACCCGCAGCTCCTCGACGACCGGGGCCGGCTCTTCCTCAAGCAGGGCTGCTAGCGCAAGGATGGCGGCCAGGCCCGCGTGCAGGCTGAGCGAGAGCAGCAGGGCGAACCGGGAGCGCCGGTTCACGCGCTGAGGAGGCCGGCTCCTGCGTGCGGCAGGAGCGGCTCGCAGGGCGCGCGGGGCGGGCAGGCAGTCGGTATCGGGCATCAGGTGGCCGCCGTCCGGGGCGCGTTCAGCGCTGCTTCAGGTCGAGGCATTTCAAGGTCGTCTGGCTGCGCAGCACGAGCTTGCCGTCGGAGAAAGCCATCGGGGCCCAGAGGTTGTTGTCCCGCCGGCCGAGACCGTCGAAGACCTTTGCGCTGGCCAGCTTGACAAAACCATCGGGACTCGGCTCCAGCAGGTACAGCACACCATCCTGGCCCCCGAGGCCGAGCAGCATCCCATCGACCAGGATGAGGTTGCCCCGGTCAAGGTTGGGATTGCCATCAACCGTCCACAGGCGTTGTCCCTCGAGGTCAAGGCAGGTCAGGCCAGGCGTCTTGCGCCGGCTCCGGCCGTTGTTCAAGTTGGCGTAGATGTGGCCTTCGTACTCGATGGGCTGGTGGATATGGGTTCCGTTGTCGTCGATGCGGAACAGCTCTTCGACGTGCAGGCGGCCGTCTTCTTCGCTGACTTGAACCAGCACCGAGCCGGCCCGGTAGCCCCCCGTCAAGAAAAAGCGCCCATCACCGATCGGCGTGGGAGCCGGGATGGGAATCCTGCAAGTGTAATCGGACCAGCTCAGCAGGATCTTGCCGCTGCTCGCTTCGATGGCGAACAGGCCGACAGGGCTGACATAGAACACCAGGTCGCGCTCGCCGATCCTGTACAGGGCAGGAGAGCTGTAGCCCTCGCTGCCGACCTCGCCGCTCTTCCAGCGCAGCGCGCCCGTCTCCTGATCGAGCGCCAACAGCCCGACTTCGGGCGCCATACTCGGCACGATGACCAGGTCTTCATAAAGTAGCGGAGAGGCGGCGTAGCCCCATTGCGGCGCGGACCCGCCGTAGTCCTTGACCAGATCGACCTTCCAGGCCAGCTCATGGGTGTCACGCGCGACACAGTAAAGGTGGCCGAAGGGCCCGAGCGCGAAGACCCGCTCGGAGCCAACCGTCGGCACCGAGCGCGAGCCGTTGTACTGCAGTCGTCCACGTACCGGATTCTCGAAGCGCCAGAGCTCGTCGCCATTCTCCAGATCGACACAGCGCAGGACGTCTTTGGCATCATCCTCGCGGTCGAGCAGGTAGACCTCGCCGTCGCGGATGCTCGCGCCTCCGAAACCGACGCCGACCTCGGCGCTCCACAGCTCGTCTGGTCCGGCCTGCGGCCATTCCCGCAACAGTCCCGACTCGTCAGAGCGGCCGTCGCGATCGGCGCCGAGAAACTGGATCCAATCCGCCTGCGCGCTCGGCACACCGAGCGCCATCACACCCCATAGGAGCGGGACAATCCAAGCGCGGGTGGAAGATTGGCACAGACCGGTTCGGTAGAGTTCCATCGCATGACTCCTGGTGTGGCACGCCAGCTTCGGCAGGCAAAGCCCGCCCTGGTGGGGTCCGCACGGCTGTGGAGTGCAGTATGACACCCGCGCACGGTCCTGTCGATCTGCGCGTTACGGTTTCCGCACAGGCAGCTCCAGACACACTGCCTCGATGTCGTTGCGGGCGAGCAGATGACGCCCGATCAGCACCGGAGGGTTCCAGGTCCGAGAGCTGAACAGGGGCAGCCGCGCGAGCTCGACATAACGCTCGGGGTTCGCCTCGACGAGCACCAGCTCTCCCTGCTCGGAGAGGACCAGCAGGAGGGAGCCTGTGCCAATCAGCTGACCGTGGCCGAAGTCGCATCGCTCCCGCCAGGCCCTTGTGCCCGCGAGCGGATCGATGCACTCGAGGCTGTTGCCGTCGCTGAGTCCGAACAGGTAACCCGCGTGCAGAACCGGATTATGGAATTTGGTCTTCATCAGCCGCCGGTTGGTCCAGACGGTCTCCACGTCAGGCTGGCCGGGACCAGCGACGATCGTCCACAGGCCCGAGCCTCCGCCGTAACCCTTCGAGTGGAAGACACGGTCTGCGCCAAAAACGATCGGCTGGGTCACATTGTCCCCACGCCCGCGTGGGATCTGCCAGCGCACCCGTCCGCTCTCCGGGTCATGGGCGCTGAGGCCCTGGTTGTCGACACAAAGGATCACCTGTTCGCCGGCCAGCTGTGCGAGCATGGGTGAGGCGTACGCGGCCCTCTCGTGGCCGCCGCCCCAGGCCAGCTGCCCCGTCAGCAGCTCGAAGGCGACCAGCGAGCGGCCATCGGAGCCCCCCGCGCTGACCACCACCCGCTCGGCGACGATCAGCGGCGAGCCGCTGTAGCCCCAGTCGGGGGCATCGGCAGCGAACGCTACAGGCAAGTCTTGCGACCAGAGGCGCTTGCCATCGGAGGCGTCGAGGCAATGCAGCCGTCCGGTCGCGCCGAGAGCATACACCCGGCCGTCGTGCACCGTGGGGGTCGCACGGGGTCCGTTGCCGCCCAGCGAAGAGGCAAAGCGCACCGTGTCGGCAGACACCCAACGGGTCTCGCCCGTGCGCCAATCCAGACACACGACACACTCCAGGGCGCCCTGTTGGGTCTGCGTGAACGCGACCTCCCCCACCACCGAGAAGGAGGAGAAACCCTCGCCCAACGGACGCCGCCAGAGCTCTCGGGGTGGGGTCGCATTCCAGTCGCGCGCCAGCTCGGGGGTCTGGAAGCGCGGCCGGCGGCCTGGTCCCAGAAACTCAGGTGTGTCCCAGAGCGTGGGCACCAGCTGCACGGGGAGCGCCTGGCTATCGAGCTCGAGCTCCGGCGAGGCCTCGCTCAGCCAGCGCAGCGAGAAGATCGGGACGGTCGCGCCTGTGTACCCCCTGATACGGACCAGCGCGGCCACGCTGGCCAGACATAACAGCACGCACAGCACGCCCCACCAACGCTTTCGTCCGCGCAGCCGGGAGAAGCTCCAGACCCAGACCAGCAGCCCGAGCAACAGAAACAGAGTGATGGCTGCCAGCACGGCGACGGTGCCGTCGTTTTGCCACCGCAGCGCGGCCGCGCTGCCGAGGCAGGCAGTGAGCAAAAGGGCCGGCAGCGGCCAGAGCCGGAGCCTCGGCGTTGCGTCACCGCCTGGGGCCAGTTTCGATGGCATGACCTGCACCTCTATGGAAGCGGACCTGCGGCACATCGTACGCGATGCCTGCCACCAGCGGTCAAACTCGTCTCCTGCCCGTGTCTCGAAATGTGTCGTGTCGCCGGCGCCGCTCAGCGAAGCGGCCGGAGGTCGGCTCGGGGGCCTGGCGCGGCGGTTGCCAGATGATCTGGAGCGGATCTCGCGACGCAACCTGTTGGAGCGCAGAGAGGTGGAGCAAGCGCCAGGCCGCGCTGGAGGGCTCAGCGGCGAGACGGCGTTGGCAGGCAGGTGTGAACTATGGTCTTGGAGGTCCTACGGAGACGTTCCAGAGGCTGAAGTGCCGATTCGGTTGAAAATGAACTTCACAAGCGGTCGCCAGTCTCCTCGACGGTGGCGGTAGAGTGCGTCGAAGTACTCGCGCTCTGGTTGCGGCCGATTGTCTAGTGTCCATCCTGACGCAGCAAAACCGAACTTGGCAAAGATCGCCACCACGCATAGTCTCGCGACATGGCCATTTCCATTGGCGTACGGGTGAATCGTGAGAAAAGTCTGGAAGAACGACGCGGCTACGACAGCAACGCGGAACCTCTTGTCGTCGTCGGAAAGGCTGGTCGTGCGAAAGAGTTGGTCGAGGCGATCTAGTGCTGTGACGATTTCTTGCGAGAGTCTGGCCATATGCCATTGCACACGCGCTGGATGGACGCCCACCAACGGGTCGCCGCCAACTCCTACACCATAGTCGGCAAGACCCGGCGAAGGACTCCCACGGTAGTTGCCCGCGTAGCCTGGGTAGCCTTCGGGTGTCAGCCCCGCGAAAAGGCGCTGATGCACGTCGCGTGTGTCTGCGACAAGTTGTTCAACAACAGTGACACCGCTGGCGACTTTGACCAGGATATCCTTGCAGCGAGTCGCCAGGATCGGGCCGGCCCCTGGGATTGTCCTGTACTCCCAAGGTGGTCCTGGGCTGGTATTTGGCATTGTCAATCAGGATGCCGCGAATCAGCAATCTCCTTTGAGAGCTTGTCGGCCCAGACCTTGATTCCGTCCTCATCGATTGGCATGACAGGTATCGTGTAGCTCTCAAGCATCTCCAAGAACTTGCTCGGTGTCGGAGTCGGCGAATACAGATCGGCGGGCAAAGCGAAGTCGGCGATTTCGGGGTCAACGTTCTCGTCTGCATACGCCGAGTATTCCCAGGCATTCTGGTCCGCGGCCTCGAAAAGGCCCTCACTGTAGACATCCAAAACCGAGCAGTCGAGCGCGTCTGGGCTACCCACCTCCAACACGATGACTCCGGAACGTTCTTCGCTCCACGTGAGTTCGTCGGCAACGAGCGTTCCGATTCCGTATACTCCTGTATCTTGCATCACGATCTCCCCATTTTGGATTTCACGATAGTCCCGATATCTTGGATGAGATTGAATGCGAGCTCGTTCGAGAGGAAAACAGTCATGACAGGACTTGCGTCGATCGTCTTTGCGTGACTAATCGTAGCGTCGCGTAATTGGCTCGGTGACGCGAGGTACCAATCAACCTGCGCTCCAAATTGGCCAATGTAGAATCTCCCGATATTCGCACTCAAGATGTGCAGTTTTCCGCTAGAGATCCTCTCAAGCATTCCCTCGCCGATCTCTAGCCCACCGATCCGGCTTGGAACCAGTCCTCTGAGTGTGTCAAGGAAAGTTCCAGCGTGGAATGACTCATCTAGCTTCAAGACGCCGAAGAAGTTGAGTTGAACGCCGATAGCATTTGCTAGTTTTCCGGCCGGCAACACTTGTCCAAAGTAGAAGACATAACCGTCGGGTCTGGCGTCAATCGTATAAGCCTGAGCAGTATATGTCTTTGTCGGACGATTCTGCTCCGTCGACGCGATCGCAATCTCAGTGACTTCGTGCGCCTCCTGACCTTTGGAAGACTTTCTTCTGGGTTTTCTTGTCATCTCAGGTGGAGCCCCTCCGGCTAGATCATACATACTTTCGCTTGAAGCGGAAAGCGACAGGTGTGGAGGCCGCAGCCAGGCTGAAATGGCGAGGAACGTGGGTGGCAGACTCGTGCGGCCCATTCTGATCTGGTGCTCTTGGTTGTGCTGACCAGCCTGAGGCAGCCAGAGGAAGCAGTCGTATGTCTGCCAATGGGTTCGTCTGGGCGTCGCCGTGCAGCAAAGCGGCCGAAGGTCGACCCGGAGTTCTGGCGCCCTGGTTGCATCGTGCGGGGTGGGAACCCCCGTCAAATCAAAGGTTCTGAGGTTTGCGAGAGCAAGCAGGGTGCCAGGACGGAGGGCGAGCGGCAAGACGGTATTGCGGAGCCGAGTACAAGGGTCTTCGATTCCGAAGGTGGGCCGAAAGTCGGCCGAAAGCCGTCGTTTTCGACAGCGGCGACGAAGCGTGCATCGAGGCGGCGCACCAGCGCGGGGAGGGTTCCGGCGGGTTTGCAGCCGACGGCGGAGGCGATCTCGCGGCACATGTCTCGGCGCGACAGGCTTGTGGTCTTGACGTACCGCAGGTCGTAGCGTGCCTCCGGAAGGTCGGTGCGGAGCGTCCGCAGCAGTTGCGCCTTGCCTGTTCCGGCTGGCGCGGCCACTTAGCCGGATTGACGGCTGTCGACCACGTCGACGAGCCCTCGCAGAGCCCGGTCGAACTGGGGCAGGCGAAAGCGCTGCTCGGTGGGCAACTCGCGGGTGAAAGGAGTTGTGTGGAACCTGAAACGGCTCCGGAAGTCCACGAGATCTCTCATTTCCTTCAGCCACTCAAGAGCGGAACACTCGTCGGCTCGCGCAATTTCGCGACGCAGCCACCAAGTGGGCACGCCGTAGAGCTTGCGCTCGCCTTGGCAGACCTCAAGCGGCCAGCCGGGCCTGGCTGCGATTCGCTCTATCACCCCCGGACTGCGACCGACCAATTCGGCAAGAGCCTTCACATTCACGGCAAAACTGGGCATCGAGGTCTCCGGCTAAGGGGACGGTCAGGCTGAAGCAAGGAAAGTGCTGATCAGGGTCGCCGGCTGGCAGCTGGGGAGGCCGCGATGTGCCTGTCAGTTCCCGATGGCCACGTGTGTCCTGCGGCGCAAGGCGCAGTCGTTCGGACGCATACGATAGGAACAACCACTGGGAGACTGGCGGTGCCTTGGCTCCGATCGAAGTGACGCACCATCCACGTCTCGATCTCCAACCTGCGCCGAGCGTCGTCGCCTTGAATTGCCGGTCAAGCATCGTTTACATTCCATCGGATCGCAATTCCCACAGATCAGGATGGGGGAATTGCGCATCGACGTGTTGAATCCGACACTTCCTGCAACGCATGCTTGCGCAACTACTACAACGTTTCGTATCACGGACTGCTGGATTGGCGCTGGGCGTTCGACATGGTGAGATTGGCTGTTGACCCCTCCGCTGTGGTGGATGCCCAGTCCACGAGGAGAGGTCGCCAACCCTTGGCGTAGGCTCCTGGACGGCGAACAGAGCCCGATGGCTGCGACACTCCGAAGACTGCAATTCGAAGGTCCGTTCGGTGTGGTCTCACTCCACGCGTATCGCGCCCGCAGGCACAAGCTGCTGGTTTTGGAGCGACAGCAGCTATGGGCGGACGAGCACCCCCTGTACCTCGAAGCGCTGCGCCAGACCGAAGAGCGCTTCCCCGGATTGAGAGTGAAAACCGTTAACCCGTTCCCCGTTCTTCGCAGACCGGCGGATGCCCTGGTGTGACAAAACAACCGAACTGAAGAGGAGCCAAGCGATGGAAGTGTTGCAAGAGCTGAAACGGAGAGTCGAGAGCAAGGGCATCCGGTTGCGTGAGCGCCTCGAGCTGTTGGAGCTTCTCGGTTCCGAGGCTGGCGCCGACCGGATCGTGGAGTTGTTGGAACGAGCCTCGGACCAGATGGAGTTGGCGGCGAAGCAGCTGAGCAAGGAGACCATGGGGCGGTGAAACTCAATTCCATATTTCTCAAGAACTTTCGGGGATTTCGCTCTGGAACCACCGTGCAGCTCAAAGACGGGATCAACCTGGTGCTGGGTGAAAACGGTCGGGGCAAGAGCAGCCTGCTCAACGCCGTGGAATGGTGCCTGTTCGGGTCGGGGGGGAGATGAAGGCGAGCGGGCTCAATGAGCGCCAGGCCTGGGAGGTGGCCTTTCGCGACGCTGGGGGTGGAGCCACGGAGGTGCGCCTGGTCTTTGAGGACGCCGAGGGTGACTTGACCGTCGGCCGCAGCCGTACGGCGAAGGTGAAGAGCCGTGCAAAAAAGGCAGACCGGGAGGAGTTCCGCGTCACCACCTCGGCTGGCGAGACACTCGATGACGAAGACGCGAAGGACTTGCTGGTCGCGAGGGGTTTCCCCGGCTGGTCCGATTGGAAGAGCTCCTACTGCCAGCATCAGGAGGCTGCCCGCGACCGGCTCATCGACAAGAACAATCTATCCGCTTCTCTGGCCACACTGCTGGGACTGGACGACATCCTCAAGCTGCGCCAGGCGCTCGATGGGCTGAAATTATCCACCTTCAAACGCCAATTGAAGGATCGGGAGACCCGGATCAACCAGGATCTGGAGGACCTACTCGCCGCAGCCGGGGGATTGCGGGATGCCCAGGACACCCTGGAACGGGTTGGGATCCAGCCCGAAACCGTGACCCGCGATGGCAGCCTCACCGAAGCAGAGCGACTGCGCCAACGGGCGGCCGATCTCAAGGAGAAGCTCGGCGTAGAGGTAGAGTTGCCTGAACGGTTCCATAGCCTGGAAGAGGCAAGGACGTGGGCGGTGGACTGGCCGGCAAAGGTCCGCGCCAGCCCCGGACGGTATGCTGCCATGGGGGGATTGCGATCGCGCGCCGGAGCCCTCGCAGACAGCCTGGCCCAGATCGAACCGCTGGCCAAGAGCGCTCAAGAATTGAAAAGTGCGCTATGCCAGGCCCAGGCTGAAGGTGGCGACCTGAAAGAGAGAAATGAGAAGCTCAAGCGATTCCAAGCCGAGGTAGAGGTGGAAGACGCCGCGCGCAAGGCCAACAGCCGGTTGGAGAGCCTGTTGAGGGACGCCGCCGGGTTGTTGGACGTCAAGCCGTCTGAGACCTGTCCGGTTTGCGCCAGTGATGTTCCCAAGCTGGGACAACGCGTCCAAGAACGGTTGGCTGGCGTCGCCTCGAAGCTGACCGAGGCGCTGGCCGAAAGCCACCGGCAGGCGTGCGAGCGGGTCGATGTCGCTCGCCGGCACGTGGAAGATTTGAAGGAACTTCAGGGCAAGGTCGCCGGTGTCCGAGAACGGCTCGAGGCGGAGACCGCAAAGCTGACCGGTCAGTTTCCCGAGCGGAACGAAGGGGACGACCTGGTGGCTGCGGCACGGGCAGAGCGGGAGCGCGCCCGGAAGGCGATCGCCGAACTCCAGCCCCTGCAGGACGAGCGGGACAGAGCCCTCGAAGAACACGACAAAGGCCGGAACAAGCTGAAAGCCATGTCCGAGTACGTTCAGGCCCTCGATCGCGAGAGCCAACGCGTCGACGTGCAGGATCTGCCCGGTTGGAAGGCGTTCCAGGCGGCCCTGGACCGGATGGCCGGCCTGATCGTCGACTGCGAAGCGCTGGCCAGCCTGGCCAAGGACCTGCTCAAGGAGCGTTCAGACAGAAACGTGACCAGAGTCAACTCGAGCCTGGACAAGTACTACTCCATGATCGCCGGCAAGAAGAACGCTCGGGCGCGAGGAATGCGCATCAAGCCACACGCCACGGCCAAGAAAATGAGCTACAAGGTGTTGGGGGCAGACGGCAACGACCTGGTGCCCATCCTGAATCAGGCGTCGCTCAACGCCATCTCCATGGCGATCCTGTTCGCACAGGCCGAGGACTTCCAACGGGAAAGACCCGGGCCTTGCCTGCTTGTGTTGGACGACCCCGAGCAGAGCCTTGATGCGGAGCACGTGGCGGGACTGGCCAACGCCATTGAGCAAGCCGCCTGCCACGGAACCGTCCTGGTGGGGGCGACTCCGGGCAGGCTGGCCGAGCGTATCCGAGACTATGTCTCCTCGCCCAAGCGCCTGATCCACCTCAACGAGTGGGGCCGGGACACGGGCAGCACTATCCAGCAGACGGAGGGCTGATCATGAGGTATGCGACCTGGAGAGCTCTCAGCAGCCTCCGCAAGCGGCAAGGCATGGAGTATGGCAAGCTCGTGCAGAAGCTGCTGGCGTTGACCTTTCTCGATCTTGGAGCCGATAGGGTGGTCGATCGAGCCATCCAAGGAATCGACCTGGAGGTTGAGATCGATGGACGCCGGCTGGCCATCGAGGTCAAGACGGCGGAAGGAGACTTCATTCGACTGGGCAAGAAGGATCTGAAGGGCTTGAAGGCCAGACGCAATGAAGGCTTCGAGACCCTCGTGGCCGCGTTGGGCGGCCGGTTGACTGACAACTGGCTGTTCGTGCCCGTGCCCGGCAGCGACCTCCCCACCAACGCTGACCTTTACATCACGCTGCTACGGCCATTCCGGGAAGCCCCTCTCGGAAGCCGCGTGGACGAGGCCTTCCCTCAGACGGTGGATCGACATGGGATCCGTGCCGCCGAGGGGGGGCAGACAGCGTTGAACGAGGTGTTGGCGAAACACGCGAGTTACGCATTGGCATAGGTGGAGCGCTGTCTTCCGCCTGCTTCATCGAAACCGAAGCTAGCGCCGCGTCAAATACAGGTCTTGTAGGTAAAACGGAGCGATCAACCGCAGAGACGCGGAGGACGCGGAGGGCCGCAGAGGGGTGTTGCCGTCTCTGCGGCCCTCCGCGAAACTCTGCGTCTCTGCGGTAGCTTGTTTTCCGAAGCCCCGAACCAACAATACCTGAGCACGACATAGCACTAGCGCTGTGAGCTGACGCAACCACAGAGACACCACCGACACCGCGTTGTGGAGCCTGCCCCTCAGCAGAATGCGCCCTCCCAGCTCGCGAGAAAAAACATTCAAATGCCGTCATATGTAAGATGTGCCGTCGCCGAGGTCGACTCTCCGGAGGCTCGCAGGGCCGGAGGAGCGCTAGTGGTAAAACTGCATCGGGCTACATGATGCAGGCCTGAGGCTCAGGGCGGAAACGCTGAGACGCATAGCCTTCAATGACAACGAACATTAACGTCTTGATCCAGCTCCAGTGACCCACTTTTGCGTGACGTCTTCACGAGCCCGTACGGTGGCCGACAGAACGGCACTTCCGCCGCCGAACCCTATGGTTCTCATGCTCGGCCCATCCTTGGGGCGGTCAGTTTGATTCGGGGCATGCCGTGCAGTAGGCTTGGGCGTAGAAAGTTAGAGGATGGAAATCAGTACCGTCGAGCAACCTGACTCGTGGCACAACTGGCGCTTAAAGAATCTGAGCGAGTATGTGACTTCTGTGTCATCAGCCCCTGGCCAAGGCGGCACGCCTGGCCGGTGCCGTCGAGCTTTGAGCTTCCTGGCGGGCCCTGCAGGACACGTTGCTGGCTTGATTGCACGCGAACCGCCTCACGGGCGCTGAGCCCACCGGAGAGACCGTAGATGGATGACCTGAAGAAGCTCGAAGACGCACTCTGGGAGGCCGCAGACCGCCTCCGGGCGAACTCGAAGCTCAACGCCACCGAGTACTCGATGCCCGTGCTCGGGCTCATCTTTTTGCGCCATGCCACCAACCGCTTCCTCAATGTCGAGGCCGAGGTCCGCGCAGGCCTCCCCAGCCGGGGCGGTCGAACCCGCGCCATCACCGCCGCCGACTTCAACAAGAAGGCCGCCATCTTCCTGCCCGAACAGGCGACCTACGACTACCTGGCGAACCTCCCCGAGGGTGCCGACCTGGGCGGTGCGCTCAAGCGGGCCATGGAGCTGGTAGAGGAGCAAGTCCCCGACCTCCTCCGGGGGGTCCTTCCGAAGGACTACCCGAAATTCGACGCGGACCTGCTGCGTAACCTCGTGCGCGTCTTCAACAGCGACCAGCTGCGCAAGTCGACCCATGACGATCTCTTCGGACGCATCTACGAGTACTTCCTCAACAAGTTCGCGATGTCGGGTGCTCAGGAGGGCGGTGAGTTTTTCACCCCGCCGTCTCTCGTGCGCACCATCGTCAACTTCATTGAGCCCACCCGCGGCGAGGTGTTGGACCCCGCATGCGGAAGCGCCGGTATGTTCGTGCAGGCGGCGCACGCGATCACAGCCAAAGGGGCCTCCCCAGCCGCGAGCGTGACCTTCCATGGCCAGGAGAAGTCCGAGACCAACACCCACCTCGCCCTGATGAACCTCGCCGTGCATGGTCTCGAAGGCGAGGTCCGCCAGGGGAATACCTTCTACGACCGCTGGCCCGGGCTGATCGGCAAGTGCTCGTTCGTCATGGCCAACCCCCCGTTCAACGTGGACATGGTCGACCCGGCGAAGATCAAGGGCGACCCGCGCCTGGTCACCAAGAAGAAAATTCCCGGCATCAGTCCGAAGACAAACACCGTCAGCAACGCCAACTACCTGTGGATCCAGTACTTCTACGCCTACTTGAACGAGACGGGCCGCGCGGGCTTCGTGATGGCGCAGTCGGCCACAGATGCAGGGCACGGCGAGAAGACGATCCGAAAGCAGCTCGTGGCCACCGGTGACCTGGACATCATGGTCTCGATCGGCACCAACTTCTTCTACACGCGCCCCCTCCCGTGCTCCCTCTGGTTCTTTGACCGGGGGCGGCCCGAGGCGCGTCGCGACAAGACGCTGATGTTGGATGCCCGGAGCGTGTACCGCGTGGTCAGCCGGAAGATCCGAGACTTCTCGGACGAACAGCTCGCGAACCTGACCGCGATCGTGTGGCTGTATCGGGGGGAGACCGAGCGGTATCTGGAATTGGTAGGGCGTTACCTGTCGGAAAGCGTGGCCGCGAGCACCGAGCTTGGAGCCAAGCTGGCGAGTATGGATGGTCCCAGCGCAGCCCTCACCAACGCCCTGGACGACCTGGCTGGCGACCTTCCCTCCGTTGTCGAGGCTGCCGATGTCGACGCCTTCTCAGCTGTGCTGAAGGAACGAGCGGACGCGATCAAGAGCCTTGACTCTGCACGAGCAAATGTTGTTGCCGACGTGACCGTATGGCGCAAGCGAGAGACTGGTCCTGCGCCGACCAACGATGCGCAGTGCGCCCGGCATGACACCTTCCACCCACTCGCGGAGCGGGTCGCCGCCCTCCGCCGGCAGATCAACGAGGTCCAAAAACTGACGACTCGGGCGGCAGACATCGCGCGGAGAGACTTGAAGGCGGCACGGTCTAAGGCCTGGGACAACAAGGTCACGCGTCAGCGGCTCGATGTGCTGAACAGCGCTCGGCATGCGGTGCTCGAAGCGATCCGCGCTGTGACCTACCCGATGGCCCAGGTCACCTGGCTCCAGAGTCGGTTTCCTGATGGGAGGTTTGCAGAGGTTCCGGGCCTTTGCAAGGTCGTCACGTCGGAAGTGATCGCAGAGCAGGACTACAGCCTCACACCCGGTCGTTACGTGGGCGTGACCCCACCCGAACCCGAAGATGAGGAGCACGTCGAGGAGCGACTGCGCCAGATCCATGTGGAGCTGGCCAGTCTCAACGAGGAAGCCGTATTGCTGGCGAAAGCGATTGCAACGAACTTCGAGGAGCTGGTCGGATGAGTTGGGCTACGCGGCGAGTTGACAGCCTTTGCGAGCAGGTTGTGGACTGCCCTCACTCCACTCCGAAATGGACTGACGAAGGCGTTCGCGTCCTTCGGAGCAAGAACATCCGGGGAGGCCGCTTGGACCTTGGTGCCCAAGCCAGCTTCACGACTGAAGAGCACTATTCAGAAAGGACGAAGCGTGCGGTTCCTCGTAGTGGCGATCTTGTCGTCACCCGTGAGGCGCCCATGGGCGAAGTCTGCCTACTTCCGGACATTCGGTGTTGTCTCGGTCAGCGGATGGTCTTGCTTCGGCCCGACGACGCGCAAGTGGACCGTCGTTACATGCTCTACGCTCTTCAGTCGTGGCATGTTCAGTCGCAAATCGGGCGAAGCAAGGGGACAGGCACGACCGTCAGCAACCTCAGAATCCCACACCTTTGCGCGTTGGAGATTCCCACCCCGACCATGGATGTTCAGCGTCGCATAGCAGACATCCTCTCCGCCTACGACGACCTCATCGAGAACAACAACCGCCGGATGGCCCTGCTGGAAGAGTCCATCCACCTGCTGTACCGGGAGTGGTTCGTGTACCTGCGCTTCCCCGGCCACGAGCGGGTGAAGGTCGTGGATGGGGTGCCGGAAGGGTGGCGTCGCGCCCGACTTGCTGACTTGGTCGAGCAGGTTCGGCAGGGAATACACCCCAGCCTAGTCGACCCGTCGACACCGTACATAGGGCTGGCGCACATCCCCCGCAGGTGTATTGCATTGCCCGAGTGGGGCACGGCTGCGGACGTGGCAAGCAACAAGTTCAGGTTCCGGGAACGTGACATCCTCTTTGGGAAAATCCGGCCCTACTTCCACAAAGTGGCGCCGGCCCCCGTGTCTGGTATCTGCTCTTCTGACACTATCGTCATGCGTCCTCACGACCCCAGGTGGTTTGCGCTTGCGCTTGCCATTACATCCAGCGTTCACTTCGTCGACTACGTCTGGCAGACGGCCAAGATCGGCGCGAAGATGCCGAGGGCGAACTGGAAGGTGATGCGCAAGTATGCGTTGCTAATTCCACCAGACCCCGCCCACGGGGAGTTCAATGACACTGTGGAGTCTCTCACAGGCCAAATCCAGAGCCTTTTGGTGATGAATCGGAAGCTCCGCGAAGCCCGCGACCGCCTCCTCCCCCGCCTGATGGACGGGAGGATCCCCGTATGAGCGCCGAGTATTCCGAAGATCGCCTCCAGGACACCACCGCCGCCTACTTCAAACACGCGCTGAAGTGGCGCAGCCTGTTCGCCTACAACACCGAGACATTCGGACCAGACGGCTCGCTCGGTCGCAAGGACACGTCCGAGGTCGTCCTCACGCGCACGCTCGACGAGAAGCTGCGCGCGCTGAATCCCGGACTGCCGGATGCCGCTTACGAGCAAGCCGTCGACCAGCTCACCATGACCAGCGCGAGCAGATCCCTCCTCCAAAACAACCGCGAGCTGGCTGAGCTGATCCGGAACCGTGTGCCGGTCTCCTACAAGGACGCAGACGGCCACACCCAGTCCCCCCGGCTCCGGGTCATCGACTTCGACGATCCCGATGCGAACGACTTCCTGGTCGTGCGTGAGTTGTGGGTCAAGGGGCACCCTTACAACCGGCGGCCGGACATCATCGGCTTCGTGAACGGTCTACCGCTGCTGTTCATCGAATTGAAGGCACAGCACAAAGACGTGAAGGTCGCCTACGAGGGCAACCTCAGCGACTACCGCGATACCATCCCCCATATCTTCCACCACAACGCGCTGGTGATGCTCAGCAACGGCGAAGAGGCCCGCGTGGGCACGATCACCAGCCCCTTCGACTTCTTCCACGAGTGGAAGCGCCTCGAAGAAAACGAACCGGGCGTTGTCGACTGGCAGACCATGCTGAAGGGCATGTGCCGGAAAGACCGCTTCCTCGACATCGTCGAGAACTTCATCCTCTTCGACGACAGCCCCAGCGGCGGGACCGTCAAGGCACTCGCTGCCAATCATCAGTACCTCGGTGTCAACCTCGCCTATCAGGCCGTGCAGGATCGGGAGGTGCGGGACGGCAAGCTGGGCGTCTTTTGGCACACCCAGGGCAGCGGCAAGTCCTACTCGATGTTCTGGCTCGCCCAGAAGGTGCACCGGAAGTTGCTGGGCTCGTTCACCTTCGTCATCCTCACAGACCGCGTGGAGCTGGACGACCAGATCGCCAAGACCTTCGCAGGCTGCGGGGCCGTCGCGGAAGCCAAAGCGGTCCACGCCAGCAGCCGGGAACACCTCAAGCAGCTCCTCGCTGAGGACCACCGGTACATCTTCACCCTGGTCCACAAGTTCAACCCCGACGACACCGAGCCGTACACCCTGCGGAAGGATGTCATCGTCATCGCGGACGAGGCGCATCGCACCCAGAACGGCAAACTGGCCGAGGCCATGCGGGCCGTGCTCCCCAACGCGTCGTTCATCGCCTTCACGGGCACTCCGCTTATGAGGGACGCGAGCGACCAGCTCACGCGCGACACCTTCGGCGACTACGTCTCCCGGTACGACTTCAAGCGGGCGGTGGACGACGGCGCCACGGTCAAGCTCTTCTACGACAACCGCGGTGAGAAGCTGGAGCTGGCCACCGTCGACATCAACGAACGCATCGCCGACGAGCTGGCAAAGCACGACCTCGACCAGGACCAGCAGCAACGCCTGGAGCGCGAGCTGGGACGCGACTACCACATCTTGACCAGCGACGAGCGGCTCGACCGGATCGCACGGGACCTGGTGGCGCACTACGCCACCCGCTGGGAGACCGGTAACGCGATGCTGGTCTGCATCGACAAGGTCACCTGCGTTCGCATGCACGGCCTGATCGAGAAGTACTGGACCGACGAGATCGACAAGCTGGAGCGCAAGCGCACTCGGCTGATGGAGGGCCTTGCAGCAGTCCAGGAGAGCGTGAAGGACGCGGACGAAGACGACCGTGTCCGCGTCATCACCGCTGCCACCAAGCGCATCGAACGGGCGCTGTCGAAGCTCTCATGGCTCCAGACGACCGAGGCGAGCGTGGTCGTCAGCGAGGAGCAGAACGAGGTCAAAACCTTCAAGAAGTGGGGGCTCGACATCGTCCCCCACCGCGCCAAGATGAAGGACCGGGACCTCGCCGAGGAGTACAAGAACCCCAGCCACACCTTCCGCCTGGCGATTGTCTGCGCGATGTGGCTCACCGGCTTCGATGTCCCGCAACTGTCGACGCTCTACATCGACAAGCCGATGAAGGGGCACACCCTCATGCAGGCCATCGCTCGGGCCAACCGCAAGGCACCGGGTAAGAACAACGGCCACATCGTCGACTACAACGGAATGCTCAAGAGCCTGCGCTCGGCTCTGGCCAAGTATGGCGATGGAGACACGGGCGGGGATGGCTGCGAAGGCGCACCCGCAGGCGACCTCGACGAGCTGGAGGCCGAGTTCGCAGCGGCCATCGCCGCCTGCGAGGAACACCTTTCGAAGTGTGGCTTCGACATCACCCAGCTGATGGAGGCGACCGGCTTCGACAAGATCGCGCTTCTGAGCAAGAAGAACGAGGCGTCAGCGGTCAACGCGGTCTGCCGCAGCGACAAGACCCGAGCACGCTTCGAAGTGCTCGCCCGCGAGGTGTTCAAGAAACGCAAAGCCCTGATCTCCGAGCCCAAGCGCATCAAGCCCTACAGGCGCAAGGCCGATGCCATCGACGCGATCTACAAGAAGCTGCAGGCGAACAAGGACGCGGCTGACATCAGCGCCGTGATGCAAGAGCTCCATAGCATTGTCAGCGACCACGTCAAGCACCAGTCCGTGACCCGCATTCCGGGTGCCGACTCCGGCAAAGTCTACGACATCAGCCACATCGACTTCGACAAGCTCAAGGCGGAGTTCGAGAAGAACCCCAACAAGAACACCACGGTTCAGTCGGTGAAGGACGCGGTTGACCAAAAGCTCCGGCGGATGGTCCGGCAGAATCCAACGCGCATGGACTTCTACAAGCGCTTCCAGGCCATCATCGCCGAGTACAACCGCGAGACCGACCGGGTCACGATCGAGAAGACTTTCGAAGAGCTGGTGAAGTTCGTTGGAGACCTCTCGCTGGAAGACCAACGGGCCGTCCGCGAAGGGCTTGACGAAGAGATCCTCCCGGTGTTCGACGTGCTCGTGCAGCGGAAGGAGTTGGACTCACGGACCCGGAACAGGGTGAAGGCGGTTGCGGCGGCGCTGCTCGACGCGATCAAGGCCGAGCTGGCGAACCTCGACCACTGGAAGGCGAAACGGAAGACGCAGGCTCAGGTTCGGCTGCGTATCCTCGACCTTCTGTACGACGAGAACACCGGCCTGCCGGTGGACGTGTACACGGACGAGGAGGTGAAGCAGCTCGCCAAGGTTGTCTACCTGCACGTGTACGAGCAATACGAGACGGCGACGAACAATGTCTACGCGCCGCTTCCAGGCGACAGGGGGGCGGCGTGAGCGGAACAGCGCCCCCCATCGATCGACGGCCCCTCGCGACTGTTCGGGTGCAGGACCCTCGGACCCTGCACGATCTGCATATCACGCTCATGCACGGAATGCCCGGTCTGGTGTGGGAAAACAACTCCTGAGAAATACGCGTTGCTGTCCGCAAGACAGCGTTGGCGAGGATCTGCGGGGCGCTTGCCGTTAGAGTCCCCGCAACTCAGAGGCTACGGAACCAGGAGCCGAAGCCCGGCAACAGCTTCGAAGTGTTTGACGTTGTTCGTTGCCAGCTTGAGCCCGTGCTGTAGAGCCACAGCGGCGATCCATGCGTCTTGGACAGAGATCGGGCGACCAACGCCGTCACACTGCACACGCACGGTGGCCCAGAATCGACAGGTGGCAGCATCGGCCGGAAGCACGATGAATGAAGTGACAAGCTCGTCGAGTCTGTCCAGACGAGCCTGTCCCCAACCCCTCTTGAGGCCCCACCTCCAGAGCTCAGCCGCTGTCATGAATGCAATCGCCTGCCGCTGTGTCGATAGAAGCGTGGCGAATGGGCGGGCGCGGGAGTCGCCCTTGAATAGGAAGGACACCACATCGGTATCGACAAGAACAATGTCAGTCACGAGCGATCGGCCAGGCGTGCAGGCAGTCGCTGGGCTCTGAGGTCGCGGAGGAATTCTTCAAGGTCTTCGCTGTCCGGCCAGACCTTGGAATCAAGAAACCTGGAGAGATCCTGAGGTTTGACTATGCCTTGCTCGGCCGCATGATCCCCGATGGACTTGGTCTTCCAGAAGTTCTTTCCTGCCTCCTCCGTCGCAGCGTTGCGTGCGACATTTTCCGACAACCTGGCAATGAGTCGCAGACGCTGCTCAGTCGGGAGCTTCTGGGCCTGGTCAAGAATCGACTCAAGTTTGCTTTTCATGACCATCCCGCATTCCAACCCACGCACCCCAGTATACATTACTTCATCAAGGCTCTGTCCAGGGGCCCTCGCAACTGACACAGCACGTCACCTGAAGTTCTGTGAGCATCCTGCTCGAAGATGCTGCGGTGCGTCTAGAGAAAAGAGGGCAGACATCCGTCGCAACTGGCCGTTGGCGAGCATCAAAGGGTGCAGGGGCGCCGAATTTGCTGGGCGCTTCCGACCGCGCGAGCTCGAATGGGTCACTTGCCAATGCAGTAGTCTTGCCGTCGCCGCTCAGCGAAGCGGCCGAAGGTCGACCTGGAGCTCAGGCCCCGCGGTTGCTGAGCGAGGTTTATGGGCGTTGGCGTTGCAACTTGTTGGAACGTAGTTGGATGGGGCAAGCGCCGGGCCAGGCCGGAGGGCTCAGCGGCGAAACGGGTGTGCGTGGCTGGAGTGCAGGTCCGATCCGGAACCGGCGAAGGGCGGTTGGAGGGCCTCGAGTCTCTTCGCTGAACGGGGCCTTCTCTCAGCCGAACGTTCAATGGGGAAGAGATCTATGAGGAACCCAGGAACCCAGGATTCCGAAAACCGCAACGTGCGAGAACCCGCTTGGGAATGAGCTTGTCACTGGAAAAGTTGAGCAGCAGCCCGTGTTCTCGTCGGGCGGCGCGCAAGTACGAACGGACGACAACCCTTGCAGTTGCTTGATCGCCTTGAGCTCAACGACAACAAGGTCGGCGACAAGCATGTCCAATCGATGACGGCCGACTTCCTGACCATCGTAGAGCACAGCTATCGGATCTGGGAACTATGGAGGTAGGGCGAGGCGGGCCCCTCAAGGGAGGAGCCAAGGGCGATTGGGGCGCCAGCACGCGCGTGCCCCTGTGGGCCCGGGTCCTCAATGTCGAATCTTACTTCAAGTTCGATCGGCTCGTTGTCGTCCAATTCGAAGTCGTGCCTTTTCAGGTACGTCTCGGCCTGCTTCAGGCTTGAGACAAGTCGCAGCTTCCACCCCCGCCAGGAGCGCCGCATCTGGCGGAGGAAGTCCGATTTGCTGGCATAGCCCTCGAGGTGGCAGGAGACCAGGGCCTGCTGCCGGTCGTGGTCGACAAGGAGAAAAGCCTCGCATTCATCGTCGTCGTAGATGCGCTCCAGCACCCCGGGCTCCCCGGAAAGCACTCATCGGGTCCGGCACTTATGCGTTCAAGTACCTCATCGGCCCCCCACTGGGCGGCTTCTATACTGAGGGTTCCGTATTCTATGTGGATGAAGTTTGCCCGGTGCCCCACGGGATCGATCCTCCTACCGAAAGGTTCTTTCAAGTTTGCACACGCAGCAAGGCGAAAGCCATTCGAATTGAGTCACCGCACGCCAGTGAATCAGTCTCTCGGGCCCCAAACACGACGAGAGTCATTGCGGAAACGGCGGGAATCGTTCGCCGGCCCACTGCACAGCCAGTCGCGAATCCAGCCAGCCGGCTCGCTGGCGCATCGAACCGAACACCAGCCAAACAGGCGGCCTCGACTTCGCCATCCATTGCTTCTTGCTGGCAGGATCACGGCGAACTGCCGCGGTCAATGTTTGGCGACTGGCAGAAGACCGATGTCGAGGGATCGCAGCTCAGGCAGTGCGTAGCTTCAACTAGTGGAGCATATCTCCGGAGCCAACAATCCGTGGAAAAGCAAGAGCCACAATGTCGTCACAGACGGCCAGAAAGGGAAGCGTCAGACTCAACCTGCCTCGCCAATGGATTCTTGGCGTCGCCGCTCAGCGAAGCGGCCGAAGGTCGACCCGGAGCCTCGGCGCCCTGGTTGCCAGATGATCTGGAGCGGATCTCGCGACGCAAACTGCTGGAGCGCAGAGAGGTGGAGCAAGCGCCCGGCCGCGCTGGGGGGCTCAGCGGCGAGACGGCGTTGCGCTGCTCGCGTTCGAAATCCGAGGTCCCGCCGGGCGCTCCACCGGCAAGAACCGTTGGCAAGCAGCAACAGCGTCCATCGGGTTCTCGAGCATGGAGCCATCGGCAGGACCGTACTGGATGGCCAATCAGCCACGGACACCTGCCCGCCTTGCGCAAGATCGTGCGACCCGGTCTTCGATGCGCGCTAGTTGTTGTTCAACTCGCACGTTTGCGCCTAGCGGTCGCCGATTGTTTATCCAGCCCAAACAGGAAAGGACACGTCAATGGGAGTCCACATGATCAAGCGGTCCAAGTGGCGATGAAACGCAGAGATTCTCCCGTCTTGCGAAACAACAAAAACGACGGAACGCGGGAACTTTTCCGCGAATCCCGCCGATGAACCGTGCCTTGTCCCATACCCGTCGAGGGTGTGCTCCCTTAGCTTTGTTCCCATGTCGTTGAGAGCGATGAAGCAAGTCTTGGGAGACTTGACTGACAGCTTGGCCGAAATTGATGCGATCTTAAGGTGTGTCGTAATCACAAGGGCGCCGTCGGTCATGGCAAGATTGCCGATTGCTTCCGCGAAATCACCGACTGTCTGCCTGAATCGAAGTTCCTGTTGTATGTTTGATGACGCGAGCATCGCTGTAGTCTGAGGGTCTAGGCTTTCGAGATCGTCTGCGCTCAGGGACCTGTAGCGTGCTGACTTGACCTCCTCCTCGAGGATGCACGGCATTTTCTTTACTGAGAACTTGGAGTCTACGACCTCTTGGCAATCCGAGACTGCTTCATCCGCTACAACAATGATCGTGCCTCCGTGGCGCGACTGTGATATGTGTCGAAGTGCGTTACTCACGATTGCGTTCACAAGCATATCGTTATCGAAGTAGCCTGGTCGGCTTTCTTGAAGGAAGTTACAAATTGGGCCTGGGTCATAGATGCAATGGCTATACTTTTCGAGCACAGCACCATTGGAAAATTCAAGCAATTTCGTAATGCCGACAGTGATCAAGAGCCTTGAAGGCACAATCGACCTAACAATGATTGAGTCCCCCAAGTATGACGGACACTGCCCACCGTAGCGCAGGAAACGATCCTGCGACTTGTCAGTGATCAGCATCCATGAACAGGTCACGTGCATTTCTTCGGCCGCCTCATTCTCTGAGACACACACATAGAAACTAGACAGATCAACCGATGGGCCGATCTTTCGAAGAAAATCGACAGTCAATGGCACGCTGTTTTC
The DNA here is from genome assembly GCA_029260765.1 of Planctomycetota bacterium. Taxonomy (GTDB): domain Bacteria; phylum Planctomycetota; class J058; order JAJDCP01; family JAJDCP01; genus JAJDCP01. The sequence continues at coordinate 2,696 of JAJDCP010000174.1, read as the reverse complement.
TAGTGTAATACGGAATGCCCCTGCCATGGGGGTGTTGTGATCTACGTCTACAATCGCAATTGAGACTGGTGTGTAGGAGCCTTCTTCAGTGGTCGACCCTGCAAAATACGCAAGGTCAATGCATTTCTGTAGAAATTTGACCCTAGGGGAGGGGTTGATCTTGACTCTCTTGTCCTTTGCTATTGACAGGACACGCTCTGCAAGACCATTCGGATATGATAGGCAGTTGTTTGTGTTGGCGCTATCGACGATTGTGACTCTTGGTTGTACTGTCTTCTTTTTCTTGATTTCATCTTCTTTCGCCATTCTTGTAATCTCTGCAGTGATTCGCTCTCGATCGGGTATCTTCTCGCCCCTGATCAGGACCTCGCCCTCCACGCCACCGTACTTCTTTGCGCCGGCAGCGGTCAGGGTCTTGGTCCAGAACCCACGGTGCGGTGCCAAGATACGTAGTGCACGGAAAATCTCGATCGACCTGTAGCCTCCCATTCTAAGTTCCACGTGGTCCTCGGGGTAGTCGGATGGTGAGTTGAAAGAACGAAGCGGCTGCATCGTTCAGGATAGCTAGGCAAGAAGAAAGGTGCCACAGGAGGACGGACGCAATCCGTAGGTCATGCCCAGCGCGATCTGACGTTGCTGGTCCGACGATCCAGCCTTGTTCTTGGGTCAAATCCATCGTTCACCTGTGAGCGCGGGAGCTCTTGAGACTGCACAATGCCCACGCTGCAGACAACGGTGTCGCCAAGAGAGGCTCCCCCCAAAAGCTCGTCGTCCATCCCACCGCTGCGGCACTCGCCCGCCGTTCGCCCGGCTCCTCTAGACAGAAAGATGAGCACTCCTTCCCCAAACTCCCGCAGGACCGCAGCAAGTACTGGCAGCTGGTCATCGTCGTTCGCAAAGATCTCAAGATCGAGGGTAGGTCACTCAGTAGAGAACGAGCGGAGGCAACGGCCCGATCAAGGGCCTTCGCATTCTGCTGCCAGATCTCGGCATCACAGCCGCCCCGATGACCAGGTGCGTAAGGTCTTCATGGACCACCATGCAGTGAATCCTGGGTTCCTGGGTTCCTCATAGCTCTCTCTTCTCCGCCGAGAGCCAAGAGAGATTCGACAGGCTTGTGCCCGCCGCCTCCCAAAAGCCAACACATGTTCGGCTTTCGTTGGATTGAATGGCCCGAGCCCACGCGGCGCCCTGCCCGTCTCGCTCGTCGGAACCGTCCGACAACTTTGCGCAGCGCGAGAGGACGGCTACCGAGACGCTCGCTGGGTCTGCCTCCCCCCACGCACACCTCACAATGGACGCTCCCCGAACCGCAGGCCTCGACGGCCCCGGCGAAAACGGGAATAATGGGCCTGCGCCCCGAATGGAGCCCAGGAATGGCCGAATCTCCGCCGCAAGAAGCCAAGGTCCGCGGCTTCTTCCTCCCCAGCCGCAGTGCGCGGCTGCGGATTGCGATACTGGCAGCCGCGATGCTTCTGCTGTTCCTCTACGGGCAGCTGTTCGTGCCTGGCTTCGACCTGGGAGCGTACTTCGACGACCCGCTGGGCATCGGCGGTTGGTCAGCGCCAACCCCTCTGCAGACCGACGCTCCGGAGGAGGTCCGCGCCCGGCTCGCCGCTCTGATTCCTCTGGAGCCGACGGCGGCCCGAGACTGGGAGCAGTTTCTGGGGCCCGCACGTGACGGTAGGGCGGGCCCGGCTGAGCTCCTCCGCAGCTGGCCGGCCGCCGGGCCGAAAAAACTCTGGAGCGTGGCCGTCGAGCCCGGATTCGGAGGCGCCAGCATCCGGGCCGGCCAGGTGTACCTGCTCGATCGCCAAGAGGATGCCCGAGACGTCCTGCGTTGCTTTGCGCTCGAGACTGGCGAAGAGCTGTGGCAGGCTGGCTATGAGGCGCCCGGACGCAGCAGCTACAGAGGCGCGCGCACGGTCCCGGCGGTCTCCGAACGGTTTGTGTTCACGGCGGGTCCCTTCGGGCACGTGGCCTGCTTCGACCGGGGCACCCACAAGCTGGTGTGGGGCAAGAACCTGCTCGATCTCGAAGGAAGGGCCCCGAGTTGGTGCTACGCGTCCTCGCCCCTGCTCGCGGGGGACGCGGTGATCTTCGCCGCATTGGCCCAGGACGCGGGGCTGATCGCCTTCGAGCAGCCGACCGGCGCGCTGCTTTGGAAGTCAGAGGACGTGGGAGCGGAGAGCTATGGCTCACCAGCACTCCACCCCGTCGGCAGCCGTGAACAGATCATCTTTCTCGGCAGTCGCGGCCTCTTCGCCTTCGCACCCGAGAACGGCGAGACCGTGCTGCACTACGGCGGCTTCCAGCCGTCGCTGGCGATTCTCGCGGCCACGGCGCTCGGGGACGGTTTCTTCTTCCTCACAGCCGGCTACAACAGTGGCTCGCAGCTGGTCCATCTCGGAGCCAAAGAAGACGATGCAGGCTTCGCGGTCTCACAGCTGTTCAAGATCGACCAGGAGGGGGCGCAGATCCACCAGGCTCTGAGCCTCGACGGGCACCTGTACGCGAACTTCAACCGCAATGAGAACACGCGCCGCCCACCCGGACTGGTCTGTCTCGGGCTCGACGGCTCCGTGCGCTGGAGTACCCGCAAAGAACCCGCCATCGACCGCGGACCTCTGCTCAGTGTCGGGGGTCTGCTGCTGGTGCTCGGCGGGGACGACGGCGTGCTGCGGCTGGTCGATCCG
>JAJDCP010000173.1 GCA_029260765.1 Planctomycetota bacterium | reverse complement strand
CTCCGGCCGCTCACGGTTGCGCTGCCGCACCACCTGCGCCAGCCGCGCCAGGAAACCCACCCCCGGAGCCCGCTCGGACCCGAAGCAGCTGGTCGTCTCACGATGGCATGTGGGTCCACGCGGACGCGCTCGCACCAGGAGCGCGTCCCCATCGCAATCCGGCTGCAGCTCGACCAACTCGAGGAAGTTCCCCGAGCTCTCGCCTTTGACCCACAGACGCTGCTTCGAGCGGCTGAAGAAACAGACCCTGCCTTCTGCCAGGGTCTGTGCCAGCGCCGCCCTGGTCATGTAGCCCAACATCAGGCATTGCAGAGTCTCCGCATCCTGGACGATGGCAGGCAACTGGCCGCCCATCTTTTCCCAGGCCAACGACTCTATGGCCTCGTCATTCACAGGCGCACCTCGATGCCCGCTGCGTGGAGCTGGCTTTTGAGCTGAGGAATCGGTAGCGCATGAGTGTGGAAGACGCTGGCCGCCAGGGCCCCATCGACCCGCGCCTCCCGGAACACGCGCACGAAGTCGGCCGTGCAGCCCGCGCCCCCCGAAGCGATCAGCGGGACATGACAGATCTCGCGGGCAGCCGCCAGCTGCAACAGATCGTAGCCCTGCCGCGTGCCATCGCAATCCATGCAGTTGAGCACGACCTCACCAGCTCCGCGCTCTTGCACCTCGGACAGCCACTCGAGGGTACGCCGCCCGCAGTCCCGCGCAGTGTCTTCACGGCCGGTGTACTGCCAGACCCAGAGCTCGCCGTCGCGCAGCATCGAGTCGATGCCGATCACCACGCACTGGCTGCCGAATACGGCAACCAACTCGTCGATCAAGGCAGGACGCGCCAAGGCCGGGCTGTTGATGGAGATCTTGTCAGCCCCGGCGAACAAGACCTCGCGGGCGTCAGCGACGCTGCGGATGCCACCGGCCACACAGAACGGGATATCGAGCAGCCGCGCCGTCTCACGCACCCAGTCGCGCGAGACGCTGCGCCCCTCGGCGCTCGCTGTGATGTCGTAGAACACCAGCTCGTCCGCACCCTGTGCGCGGTAACGGCCGGCCAGCTCGAGAATCTCGCCCTGCACCCTGTGGTTGCGGAATTTCACGCCCTTGACCACGAGGCCATCGCGCACGTCGAGGCACGGGATGATCCTGCGTGTCAGCATTCCCCGGCAGCCTCGAGGGCCTCTTTGAGACTGAACCGCCCCTCGAGGAGAGCCTTGCCGATGATCAACGCCTGGCAGCCCGTCGCACACACATCGCGGACGTCCTGCAACGCACCGACGCCTCCGGAAGCTTGGAAGCTCAGCTCGGGATGGGCTTCGACAAGCTCTCGGTAGAGCTCGAGGTTCGGGCCCTGCAGGCTGCCGTCGCGGCCGATATCCGTGCACAACACATTGCGGAGGCGGGGATATTGCTCGATCAGTTGCACCGGCTCCATCCCCTCGCCCTTTTGCCAGCCAAAGGTCGCAATCTCGCGTTTGCCAGCGCTGATGCGCACGTCGATGGCGATCGTGACATGCTCCGCGCCGTAGAGCTCGAGCATACTGCTGGCCAGCTCGTGATCGCGCACTGCCAGGCTTCCGATCACGACTTTGTCGACACCGCTCTCCAACAGGATCTCGACGTCGGCGGGCGAACGTATGCCCCCGCCGACCTGCAGCTTCAGCCCGCTCTCTTTCGCCATCCGCCGAATCAGGCGGGCTTGTGCCATCTTTCCTGTCCGGCTGCCGTCGAGGTCGACAACGTGCAAATGGTGGGCACCTGCCTCCGCATAAGCACAGGCCAACTCGACGGCGTCATGGGGGTAGTTGGTCTGTTGGGCGAAATCGCCCTGCAGCAGCCGCACCGGCTTTCCGTCGATCAGGTCGATGGCGGGATAGATCTTCATGACGCCAGGAAATTCCTCAATAGACGCGCTCCATGCGTCGCGGACTTCTCAGGATGGAACTGGGTCCCGTAGAAGTTACCTCGCGCCACTATGGCCGGAAAGTCTGAGCCATACTCTGCGATTGCCACAACACTGGTCTCGCTGTCCGCGCGATAACTATGCACAAAATAGAAGTGACTGCCATCGGGAATCCCGTCCAGCAACGCACAACCTTCCGCACGGACGCGCACACGGTTCCACCCCATATGGGGCAAGGGGAACCCGGGTGGCGGCTGCAGAAGGGTAACCCTGCCGGGCAGGACCCCCAGACAGGCAGTCTCCCCTTCGGCGGACGACTCGAAAAGAAGCTGCATGCCCAGACAGATTCCCAACACAGGCTGCCGCAACGACTGCAAAACCTCGACCAGCCCAGCACGCCGCAGGCTGGCCATGGCATCGGCGGCCGCCCCGACGCCGGGCAGGATCACGCGCTCGGCGGCGGCGATCCGCTCGGGCATCGCGCTGAGCTCCCAGGCAGCCCCCAGGCGGTCCAGGGCGTTGCACACCGAGGCTATGTTCGCACAGCCCGTCTGGACCACCAGCACACTCATAGCACTCCCTTGGTGGTCGGCAGCTCTCCGCTTCGGTTGGCAGCGAATGCCTGGCGCAGTGCCTGCGCTACCGCCTTGAACGCTCCTTCGATCATATGATGGGCGTTCTCTCCGCGCAGCGCGATATGCAAGGTGGCCCCGAGCGATTCGGCCAGCGAGCGGAAGAAATGCGGCACAAGTTCCGTCGGCAGGCCGCCCACCGCCTCGCGTGCAAAGCTGCCCTCGAAGACCAGGTAGGGCCGCGCGCTCAGATCGACAGCCACCTGCGCCCGGCTCTCATCCATCGGCAACAGGAAACCGAAGCGGGCGATGCCCACCTTGTCGCCCAGAGCCTGGCGCAACGCACTTCCCAAGGCCAGCGCGCTGTCTTCGACGGTGTGATGCTCATCGACGTGCAGGTCGCCATCGACCTGCAGCTTGAGGCTGAAACCGCCATGTTTGGCGAGCTGCTCGAGCATATGGTCGAAGAAGCCGATGCCGGTGTCCACCTCTACGCGACCCGGACGGTCCAGGTCGACCTCGACGGCGATCCGAGTCTCGCGGGTGTCGCGCTGCACCTGCCCGCGACGGGGTTGCTCGAGCAGTTGGCGGCTGAGCTCGGGCCAGCTCAGGCCGCCAGCTTCGGGCGCGAGCCGCAGTCCACCGATGCCCATGTTGACCGCCAGCTGCAGGTCGGAGTCGCGATCTCCGATCACATACGAACGTGCCAGGTCGAGGTCGCCGGCAGTCAGATAGGGCCGCACCAGGCCGAGCTGGGGCTTGCGGCATGCACAGCCGTCGCTTGGGAAGTGCGGGCAGACCAGCACCTCATCGAAGTGGACCCCTTGCGAGTTGAAGAGGCGGAGCATGGCCTCATGCGGCGCGCGGAAGTCGGGTTCAGGGAAGCTGTCCGTCCCGAGGCCGTCCTGGTTGGTGATCATGACCAGCCGGTAGCCAGCACCCGCCAGCTCGAGCAGGGCCGGAATCACCTGCGGTACCAGGTCGAGCTTGGCCAGACTGTCGACCTGCTCGTCCTCGGGCTCGCGGATCAAAGTGCCATCGCGGTCCACAAATAGGATCTTGCGCAGGCTCAAGGGCTCTCCTCCGAACCGCCGAAGGCCTCCGCCGGTGTCAAAGCCGCAAACATCAGCTCGAGGTCGCGGGCCGCTCCCACGCTGATGCGTACGCATCCTGCCAGACCCGGCAGCGTGCTGCGGTCGCGCACCAGCACTCCTCCCGCCGCACAACGAGCCACGAAGGCGGCAGCGTCGCGGGTGCGCAGCAAGAGGAAGTTGGCCTCGCTGGGGAACACCTCCAGCACGTCGGGCAGCTTTGCCAACCTATCGGCAAGCGCATCCCGAGCCTGACGCACTCTCTGGATGCGCGCTCGCAGCACCGATTCCCCGCGCATTCCCAGCACCTGCTGCACACAACGCACAGCAGGCAGACTGAGTGGATAGGGGGCGCGCACCCTGTGCAACAGCTCTATGATCTCGGGCGCGGCCAGGGCGACACCGCAGCGGGCGCCCGCCAGCGCCCAGGCTTTCGACAGCGTACGCAGCACGACCAGGTTGGGGTGTTCCTCCAGCCGAGCAGCGAAGCTCGGCGCCGACGCAAACTCGATGTAGGCTTCATCCAACACCAGCAGCGCCCGCCCTCGCAGGCAACGCGCCAGGGTTTCGATGGCCTCCGGAGCTATGCAGTTGCCGGTCGGATTGTTGGGGGAACAGACGAAGACCAGCTTCACCGCCGGACCACAGGCAGCCAGCATCGAAGCCACGTCGAGCCCGAATCCGGGCGTCTGCAGCGGCACCTCCAACACCTCCGCCCCCTGGATGCGTGCACTGACCGCATAGAAGCCGTAGGTCGGCGCTGGCACCAGAATCGCGTCCCTGCGCGCTTCGCAGAACACGCGCAGCAGGCAATCGATGGCCTCGTCCACGCCACGCCCTACGAACAACTGCTGCGGGCCGACCCCGTACAGCCCCGCCAACTGGCGGACCAGCGCGGGTGGCTGCGGCGCGGGATAACGCTGCAGACCAGCGAGCTCCGGCTCGTGCGGCAACGGAGCCTCGCTGGACTCGTTGGCGTCGAGATAGGCTGCAGCCTGCAGGGCGAGGCTGCGCGCCGAGCTGTAGGGCACGAGCTCTCGAATGGCAGGCCGCGCCAACTCCGCGCCCATCAGCAGGCCGCCGTCGAGAGCTTGGCCAGCCGCAGGCTGACTGCCCTGCGGTGCGCCTCAAGCCCCTCCAGCCGGGCCAGACGCTCGACGGTCGGGCCCAGTTCGCGCAGCCCCGTGGGACTGAGGCTCTGAAAGCTCATCAACTTGATGAAACTCTCGACGCCCAGCCCGCTGGACGTGCGCGCGAAACCATGGGTGGGCAGCACATGATTGGGCCCGGAGGCGTAGTCGCCCGCGGCTTCGGGAGACCAGGCTCCCAGAAAAACAGCGCCCGCATCGTGGACGCGCGGCGCCCAGCTCTCGGCATTTTCGATCTGTAGGATCAGATGTTCGGGCGCATAGCTGTTCGAGATCTCGAACGCCTGCTCGAGGTCTGTGGCCAGGATGATGCGGCAATGGGCCAGAGACTGCTCAGCGATGACGGCGCGGGGAAGATCGGACAACTGCCGCGCGAGGGCCTGTTCGACCGCATCGGCCAGCTCCGGCGCGCTGGTGACCAGCAGCACCTGCGAATCGGGCCCATGCTCGGCTTGCGATAGCAGGTCGGCCGCGACCAACTCAGGGTCCGCCGCCGCGTCGGCGATCACCAGCAGCTCGGAGGGACCGGCCGGCAGATCGCACGCCGCTCCCGCTGGATCACCAGCTACCGCCAGCTTGGTGCGCTGCACCCAGGGATTGCCCGGGCCGAAGACCTTATCCACTTTGGGAATGCTCTGCGTGCCGTAGGCCATGGCTGCCACCGCCTGGGCTCCACCGACCGCAAACACGCGCTCGATGCCGCACAGGGCAGCTGCGGCCAGCACGCTAGAGCACACACGACCATCACGGCCCGGAGGCGTACACACGACCCGCAGGCTGCAGCCGGCGATCTGGGCGGGTACCGCCAACATCAGCAGGGTCGAGGGGAGCGCCACCCTACCACCCGGCACGTACAGCCCCACCCTCCGGATCGGGCGCGCTTCACGCCAGCAGCGCACACCGGGGGAAGTCTCGATCACCTGCACCTGGGGCAGCTGTGGCAGGTGGAACGCCCGCAGCTGCGCGATGGCTCGCTCGAGGGCCGAGCGGCTATCGCTGTCGAGGTCTCCGAGGGCGTCCTGCAGCGCGGCCTTGGGAACCTCGAGCTGCTCGATCTCCACCCGATCGAAGCGCCGCGTGAAGTCGCGAACTGCGGCGTCGCCGCCCTGTCGCACAGCCGCGATGATGCGCCGGACCGCCGCATCAAGCTCAGGATCGTGGCGAGCGGGGCGGGCGAGCAGCCGCTCGCGCTCAGGCGGGGACAGGGAGTGCCAGCGGGCCCGATGAAGTTGCATGGGAGCTCCTCACTCGATGATCTTCTCGATGGGGACGACCAGAATCGAGCTCGCACCCGCATCTTTCAGCCGCCCCATAGTTTCCCAGAACACGTCCTCGGGAGCCACGGCGTGGATCGCGACCCGCTTTCCGTCCTGCCCCAGCGGGATCACCGTCGGCGTCTCCAGACCAGGTAGGATCTCCTCGATGGCCGCGACAGCCTCGCGTGGCGCGTTCATCATGATGTACTTGGCGCGCAACGCTCTGAGCACGCCGTCGAGCCGGTTGAGCAGGCGGCGGGACAGCTCCTCCTGAGCCGGGTCCCACGACGTGCCCGCGCGGATCAGCACGGCCTCGCTCTCGAGCACGGTCGCGACCTCGCGCAGGCCGTGGGTGCGCAGAGTGGCTCCCGTCGAGACCAGATCGCAGACCGCATCCGCGACTCCCAACATCGGCGTGATCTCCACCGACCCCGTGATCTCCACGACCTCGACGTCCACCCCCTGCTCAGCCATAAAGCTTTGCAAGGTGTTTGGATACGAAGTGGCAATACTGCGCCCGGCAAAGTCGTGCAGGTTCTCGAACGGCTGCTCGCGAGGAAGGGCCAGGCTCAACCGGCACTGGCCGAAGCCCAGCCGTCGCAAGATCTCAACGCTGTCGCGCCGACCACGGGCATAGACCTTCTCTTCGAGCACATTGAGGCCCACCACGCCCAGGTGGCAGACGCCATCGCGGACGTATTCGGGGATGTCGTCATCCCGCACCAGGATCAGGTCGATGGGAAAGTCGCCGGAGCTGACCACGAGGTGGCCCTTGCGCCAGCCAAAGCCCACGCCGCAGCGCTTCAGCAACCCGATGCTGCGCTCAGAGAGTCGACCGGACTTCTGCACGCCGAGGCGCAAGCGCGGACCCGTCATGGTCGCTCCTCCGCCAGGCGACCCAACTGCTGCTGGTACCCCCCCGAACCATGACTGAGAGCGCGTGCGACCCGGGCGACCGTCGCCGTGCTGACGCCCGTGAGCTGATAGATCTTGCGGTACGGCACGCCGCGGTGCAGCAGCCGGGCCACGCGCCACCGCACCGCCAGTGAGCGCAGCTCTGCGGGCGTACATAGATCTTCCAGGAATCGCCTGCAGGCCTCGCCGTCGCCCACGGCGAGCAGTGCCTCGCACAGACCCTCGAGCTCATCGGTGCGCGCGTCCGTGTTCACGACCTTCTCCTCTGCTCCATTCCGCCCGAGTTTAGTGATTTAGCACGCTGAATCAAGAGGGGGCATGCCGGATCCGACAACGAGGAGCTGGTCCGTTGGGAAGCTATCCAGGCTCGCGGGATCGCCGCTGCAGCTCTGCTTGCTCGGACCGCCGCGGGTCGAGCAGCTCGTGGCGTTGGACGGGAGCTAACAGGCCCCGTCAAAACCGTAGCGGGTCTCTTCCTCCGGCGCGTCTCCGCCGAAGAAGGGGTCCGGCACCAGGTACAGCACCGGCCGCCGACCGCTGTGCTGGTCGAATTCCTCCTCCACGATCCTGAAGGTCGCTGCAGACGGACCGTCTTCGGCCTCGAAGGAGATCGTTGCGCCCTCGACCTGGAAACGGAACTCCGTCGTCTCCATATCGAAGGGGTCGAAGGCCTCGCCGTAGCCGTCGAGGTAGAAGCGCAGGCTCTCACTGCCACTGCCTTCATACACACATTCCAGCCAGGTGCCCCACAGACAGCCGCCCCCCTGAGGATCACACAGCGAGAGCAGCTCGGTCGGTAGATCCCCGCGCAGCTTCCGCCGCAAGCTGGCGGCCAGATGCACCAGCTCGGCGTCCTCGGCCGTCTCCAACAGCCGCTCTACAGCCTCCAAGGCCGGGCCATCGGCGTGCAAGGCCAGCAGTTCGACAGCCCGCCGCGCCACACGGGGCTCGCTGTCGAACAGCGCCGCGCGGAACACCGAGCTCTCCGGGGCATAGCGGCCCAGGGCCTCGAGCGCTGCATGCCTCACCAGGGGCTCGGCATCGTCGAGTGCGTCACGTGCGGGGGCGCTGTCTCCACACGCTGCCGACGCCTGGACCACGGCCGCCCGCAAGTGCGGAGCGGCCGCGCAGAGAGCCGCCCCACGCAGGGCTTCCAACACTTCGGGGCGTGGCGCGCCGATTCTCCCCAATGCTTCGGCACTCTCGGCGGCGATGTCCGCTTCTGCATCGCCCAGGCGCTCGCACAGGGCCGGGCAGGCTTCAGGATCACCACGTTCGGCAAGCACCATCGCCAGGCTGCGCGCAGTGCGCGCATCGGTCTCGCGCCTGAGGGCCTCTGCGAGGGCGGCGGTGACCCCCGCATCGGGTAGCGCACCGAGCTCGAGGCCGGCCGCCAGGCGTAGCGCGGCATCGTCGCTGTGCAGCCGCACCAGAAGTTCGGTCAAGCGTTCGCTGGCCATCGTCTCAGACCGGCCCCTGATCGATCATCTCGCGCTTGGTCGCGGGATCGTTCAGCATGTCGATGCCTTCGTGGGCCAGGCGGATCTGACGCACCGACTTGTCATTGCGGAAAGGCATCAGAGGACCTTTGACCAGCTGGTAGTCCCACAGCTTGTGGCCCTTCTTGTGCGGGGCCTTCTTGCTGCGATTGAACGACACGAACTCATGCCAGGTCATGATTTTGGTTTCGTCCACATGGGGATCGTAGACCTGCTGTTGGTCGACTTCCGGATCGGCAAAGGTCAACTTCTTGGTGATGTACTTGTCAAAGATCTGCTGAGGCACGCTGAACTGGATGACGCCCCAGTGCGTGTGCGGGCGTCCCTGAGAATCCTTGCGCCCCTTGCTGAATTTCTGTCCGGTGCCGGCGGCACCGGTGGGATTGTCTTCGTAGACATAGAATCCCAGCCCGAACTCGCCCTTGCCCCGGGCCTCGAGCTTGATGTTCTTGAACACCACGTTCTTGGCAAACTCCAAGCTGCAGCCGTGGTGGAAGAGCAGAGGCTTGCTGCCACTTCCGCCCGAGGGCTTGAGGGAAGCAAACGGTCCCTGCGCGCGCAGGACTCTGACCGCGACCACCGTTTGCAAGGCCTCGAGCACTTTCTTCTCGAGCAGAGCGCCCGAGCGCGCGAGCTCTTTCCCACGCCGCGACCAGTATTCATGGATCAGGCGCGCCGCCGCGGACAGCTCCTCGCAGACGCAGGCCGTCGGGGTGTCTGCACCCAACTTCGGGATGCGCCGGAAGGGGATTCCCCCCTCTTTGGCGAGCCGGATGCTGATCGACAGGCTCTCACGAGCCTGGGCCAACCCGCGGCGCGCCGCGGACAGTCCCTTGGCTTCCAGACATTCGGCGGCTTCGGGGCTGGTGAAACATGCCAACAGGAAGCGCAGCCGTACCTCCACGAAGGCGAGCAGCGAGCCGTTGGCGTCGAGAGTCTTGAGGATGTCCTCGCGCAGTTTCTCACTGTCACCCTGGCCTGGCCCTCCCTCGCCGCCCCAGCCGACGACCAGGTTCCCGCTGGGATTGACGTGCGTCGGCGTGCGCTTCGCGGCCAGGTGCCCCTGGATCTGGGCGGCGATCTGGGCGGCCAGAGTGGCGATCGTGGCCTGGCGGTCCCCACCCGGCGGCGGCCTCTTCAGCTGGACCGAGATCGAGCCGACCTCAATCTCGGTCTTGGCGAGCAGCGGGTGTCCGGAGATGGCCTTCCTGCAGTGCTCGATGGCCAGGGCTGCCGCATCGCGCAACAGCTCCTTGTCCTTCGCCGAGGTGGCCTTGAAGACGAGATCGTCGACATGGATGGGCATGGAAACCTTCTCGCTGACGTGTCAGGCTGCTTCCATTATAGGGAAAAGTCCCGGGCAGGCTCCGAGATTCGATGTACCGGGGGTTTCATGGACCGAGTCCGTCGAAGCCGGACGCTGCGCGCAGAAGCATGAAGGGAGCAAGCCAGACCGCTACCCCGCGTAGTCCTTCGCGAACTCGAGGATCTTCGCCTCGATGAAGTTCTTGGCTCGGTCATACTCGACGCGCTCAGCGGGGAAGGAGGTGTAGTCGTAGAGTTTCTTATCGCCCGCGCCCGTGCGGCTCTCGAGCAGGACGGCCAGGCCCGAGTCGTTCAAGCGGTAACTGAACTCGAGGTGGGCTTGCTGCCCGTCTTTCTCGAGACTCAGAGCCAGCCCCCGTCGCCCATCGTCAGGTGTGCTGAGCACGATGTTGCTGAAACGTTGCTGGAGCCAGTCTTTGCGGTACTGCAGCAGACCCTCGATCTTGGCCAGTTCAGCCTCGATCGCTTCTTTCTTCCTGCGTTCACTGCTCTCGCGGGCAGACTCTTCGCGCTCTTTGGCACCGGGAAGCTTCAATATATCGCGGTCGAACTTGCGTGTGAATTCGCCATGAGGAGCAGCCATCGATCGATATCCTCGTTCAGGCAAGAACCTGCCTGGCTTGCGCGGTGTCCCGTCGTGATCAGCTCACGCCTGGTTCCAGTGGTCGGCGGGCTCACTTGAGCCGCGGCTGAGCCTCTCAATGGTACCAGCATCCGCAGTGCCGCTCAAGCACCGAGCGGCCAGCTGGTTCCGGTGTCGCAGGCCGGATGGGCAGCCACACCCCCTTGACCTCAGGAGCAGGTCGCATACAATCTTCGAACCACCATTACCGCTGGCGGAATGTACGCTCGATGCCACGCCTTTTCGTCATCGAAAATCAACGCTCGTACTATTTCCCCTTGACCAGTAAAGGGGTCACGATCGGTCGTGAGAACGATTGCGGCCTTGTTCTGGTCGACAAGAAGGGCGTTGCCCGCCGCCATTGCCGCGTCGAGCATGAGAAGGGGAAGTTCTTCGTCGAGCCGCTCGACGAACGCCGTCCGACCCAGCTCGAAGGGCGCAGCCTGGAAGGACGCACGCCACTCGAGTCCGGCCAACTGCTCATGATCGGCGAGACCAAGATCTACTTCCTGTCTGTCGAGACCGAGCTCGGCATATTGCCGCGCAAGGCGCGCCAGCAGACGGTCGAGGTCAACCGCAGCTCACAGTTGGCGATTCTGCTCGAAGTCACCAAGGCGCTCAATTCGGTCGCAGACCAGGCCGAGCTGCTCGAACTGATCATGGAGCACGCGGTGGCCCTGGTCGGCGCTGAGCGCGGGTTCTTGATATTGTTCGAGGCCGGCCGCATCGAATTCAAGGTCGCGCGCAACATGCGCTCCGAAGAATTCCACAGCAATGAATTCTCGATCTCGAAGAACATCATCCACAAGGTGCAGCAGACCGGGCAGCCGATCGTCACCACCAATGCCCGCGATGAGTTCTGGCAGTACCAGAGCCTGGCGGACGAGAAGATCCTGTCCTTGATCGTGGTACCGCTCAAGGCCGAAGGCCTGGTCATCGGCAGCATCTACCTCGACTCCCAGGCCACCCGCGTCACCTTCACCAAGGGAGCCGTCGAGATGCTGTCGGCCTTCGCCGACCAGGCGGCGGTCGCGATCCACCGCTCTCGCCTCGAAGAGTCGAAGCGCGATATGGAGCGCATCCAACAAGAGTTGCTGATCGCGAGTCAGATCCAGCAGCGGCTGTGCCCCAAGAAGGATCCCGAGATCCCGCACCTGCGGGTGCACGGCAAGATGCTGCCCGCGAAAGAAGTCGGCGGCGACTACTACGACTTCATCGCCTCCCCCGATTCCAAACACCACTACCTGGCGATCGGCGATGTCTCCGGCAAGGGCGTCGGGGCGGGCCTGATCATGGTGATGGTGCGTAGCACACTGCGCCCCTACATCACGGGACTGCGTTCGACCCGCACCATTCTGGTCGAAACCAATCGTCTGTTGAGCGCGGACATCGAACCGAGTATGTTCATGTCTTTGCTGTTGCTACGTTGGGACGTGCAGGAACGCACATTGAACTACTGCGGGGCAGGCCACGAGCGGCTGCTGATCTTCCGCAACGAGAGCGGCAGGGTCGAAGACCGCCCCTCCGGAGGAATCGTGCTGGGTGCGATCCCCGAGGTTGGCCACATGCTCGAAGAGACCTCACTCGACCTCGATGATGGAGACACACTGCTGCTGTACACCGATGGAGTCACTGAAGCGCGTAATCCCAAGGGCGAGGAATTTGGGCTCGACCGCCTGAAGATCCTGCTCGAGGCCTATGGGGCGCTCGAGCCTCGCCATCTCGTCGACCAGATCATCGCCAAGATCGCGCAATTCGTCAAAGATGCCGACCAACATGACGACATCACTCTGGTAGCGCTGAAACGCGTCTGAGGACTCCGCAATGTCAGGTCCCGAAGAACGCACGATCCTGGAGACCGATCTCGCCGCGCTGCTCGAAGATGACGAGGTCAAGAGCGACACCGCCACCGATCTGCAACGCGAGACCGGCGGCAGCTACGACATCGTCGGCATGATGCGTTTCACCCAGGGATACCCGGTCTACCGGGCCGTGCACCGCATCCTCGGACACCTGGCGGCTCTGTACACTGTCCCGAAGTCCGATGAACGCGCCCAGCGCTGGTTGCAGCGCTATATCCGAACCCTGGGGGCCATCGAAGGCTTCGGCGTCCCCCAACTCTTCGACGCCTTCGAGACCGATAGCGAGTCTCTGCTGGCGATCTCGCATGTAGACGGTCCCAGCCTGCGCACTCTCGTCAACAGCGGCGGCCCCTTGCTGGTCTACAATGTTGTCGATCTGCTCCGGCAACTGCTGACGCTGCTCGATCGTGCGCACCGCAATGGCGTGATCCTGCGCGATCTGCATCCAGACAAGATCTGTCTGTGCACCGACGGCGCGGGCCACGAACGGGTCCAGATGCTCGACCTCAGCTCCTCGGGCTTCCTGACCACGTCGGCGCGCGAAGTTGGACGCGGGCTGTGGAAGCGCGGACGCTTCCAGGTGCGGCCTGCTGACCAGGCCTACGTGCCCCCCGAGGTGATGGCAGGGGCGCCGTTGGACATCCACTCCGACCTGTACATGTTGGGCATTCTCTGCATCGAGTTGTTGACCGGGGGCGTGCCCCGCAGGCGTCCCAAGCCTGGCAAGCAATGGGGAACCGGCCTGCAGCACTTCCTCGGCAAGATCCTGGCCAAAGATCCTGGTGATCGGTTTGCATCGGCCGGTGAGGCCTTCCGCCACATCGAAGACCACGTGCTGCCCCAGGTGTTGCGGTTCCGTGAGACCGATTGGGGCCTGGGAATCCTTGAACGTTGGTCCCGGCGCTTGATGCAGAATTTCCTGCTCGTCTCGCAGTCGTCGAGCGCCGAGCTCCCACCTCTGGATCCAGGCACAACCACAGCAAAAGAATAGGGGACGGCATGGGTCACCGCGTGACACTGATTCCTGGCGAGGGCATTGGCCCGGAGATCATGCGCTGCGTGCAGCAAGTGATCGAAGCTTTGCAGCTGAATGTCGAGTGGGAGACCACCGTGGCGGGCCAGGAGGCACTGGCAAAGACCGGACGCGCCCTTCCCGAAGAGGTCCTCGACTCACTGCGACGGAATCGTGTCGGGCTGAAGGGCCCGATCGGCACGCCGATTGGCGAGGGCTTCGTCAGCGTCAATGTCTCGATCCGCAAGGCGCTCGACCTGTTCGTCTCGCTGCGGCCCGTCAAGAACCGGCCGGGGATCGCAAGCCGCTACGAGAACGTCGATCTGGTGATTGTGCGCGAGAACACCGAGGGGATGTACTCCGGCCTCGAACACGAGGTGGTGCCTGGGGTCGTTGAAAGCCTCAAGATCATCTCGCGGCCCGCGTGTGAACGCATCGTGGACTTCGCGTTCAAGTTCGCCCGAGACCACGGGCGGAAGAAGGTCACGGCCGTGCACAAGGCCAACATCATGAAGATGTCGGACGGCCTGTTCCTCGAGGTGGCGCGCGGAATCGCTCCCAACTACCCGGGTATCAGCTACGACGAACGCATCGTCGATGCCGCCGCGATGAAGCTGGTACGCTATCCTGAACGCTACGATGTGCTGGTGATGGAGAACCTCTACGGAGACATTCTGAGCGACGTCGCGGCCGGTCTGGTCGGCGGGCTTGGCGTGGTTCCAGGCGCGAATCTCGGCAAGGATTGCGCGGTCTTCGAGGCCGTGCACGGCTCGGCACCAGACATCGCTGGCAAGGGGATCGCCAATCCCATGGCCATGCTGCTCTCGGCGGCCATGATGCTGCGCCACCTGAACGAGACCGACGGGGCTGAGCGCGTCGAGCGCGCGATCGACCTGGCCATTGCGGACGGCAAGGCCACGCCAGACATCGGCGGTCTGGGGAACACAGCCAGCTTTACCCAAGCGATCATCGAGCGCCTGTAGTGGCGGCCGAGCTGCCCCTGGACATCGAACGAGCCCTGGCTCGTATCGATGGCGATCAGCCCCTCTACTCGGATCTGCTTCGGCTTTTCCGCAAACAGACCCAGCGCCGGCTGGCAGAGCTGGACGAGGCGGTCCGGACAGATGACCGCGAGACCTGTCGCCGGCTGGCCCACTCCGTCAGGGGCACCGCAGCCACGGTCGCCGCGCCAGGCGTCCTGCATGACGCGGAGGCATTGCAGGCTGCCGTTCTTGCAGGTCAGCCCCTGCAAGCCGCGCTCGCCAGCTTGCATGAGCGCGTGGCCGAGCTCGAGAACTTCCTTGAGGAGTCGGACCTGGTCTAGCCTGCGCGTCCACCGTACGCTGGGCCTATCCCACCATCCGTACGAGGTCGACGTGACTGCATCCATAGAGGCCCTGTTTCCGACCGAGATTCCCGCTGCCTACCGCATCGTGCCCACCTCCAACCCCCCGATCAGCCTGATCGACGGCCGGGTCGAGGTCTGGCAGGGTGAGGGCGTGCCAGTTTGGTCTCGGGTCGCGACGTCTGGTCCCCAGGGCCTGGAGCCACAGCTGCTGGGCCATCAGGCGCCGTTGGGTGAAACGCAGGCCACGCAGGCAGTCGAGGCGGCCGAGCGCGCCTGGGATGACGGCTTCGGGCCCTGGCCTCGGGCATCAGTCGAGGAGCGCTGTGCCGCCGTTGCGCGTTTTGCCGCACGCATCAACGAGAACACCGAGCGCATCGCTCACCTGTTGATGTTCGAGATCGGCAAACCCCTGAGCGCCGCACGCGGCGAAGTGACGCGCAGCGTCGAGTACATCCACGCCACGATCGAGGAGCTGCGACGTCTCGAAGCTGCGGCAACCCAGCCCTTCACAGGGCTCAAGGGCAGCACGGTGCATCACGCACGCGAAGCCCGGCTGCCTCTGGGCAAGGTACTGTGCGTGGCCCCTTTCAACTACCCGGTCAATGAGCTCCTGACCACTGTCGTCCCCGCGCTGCTGATGGGCAACGTAGTGCTGGCCAAGACGCCACGTTTCGGAGTGCTCGCCAACATGGTGCTGGCTGAAGCCTTCGCTGAGTGTTTTCCTGCCGGCGCGATCAGTTTGTTGCCGGGCAACGGCCGAACCGTGATCCCGCCTCTGATAGGCGCCTTGGGTCGGGGCGGACGCGCGGCCATCGACATGCTCGCCTTCATCGGCAGCGAGCGTGCCGCCAACGCGATCCTTCAGCAGCATCCCTCGCCGATCAGCCTCCACAAGGTGCTCGGACTCGGCTCGAAGAACTTCGCTGTGCTTCTGCCCGGGGCCGATCCGGAGCAGGTCGCCGCACGCGTGGTCAAGGGCGCGCTGGGATTCAACGGCCAGCGCTGTACGGCGGAGAAACTGTTCTGCGTTCCGCAAGCCGAGGCGCTGGCGTTTGCGCAAGCGCTGGGCACTGCGGTAGCCGAGCTGACCATCGGCATGCCCTGGCAGGATCCAACCATCTCCCCGCTTCCTGAGACCGAGAAGCTGCGCTGGATGCAAGCCTACATCGACGATGCCTGCGAGCTCGGCGCGCGTATCGTGAATCCTGGCGGAGGCGCCGGTTGTTTCTCGCTGATGCGCCCAGCCGTGCTGTTTCCCGTCGATCCACGGATGCGCATCTTTGGAGAGGAGCAGTTCGGTCCCCTGGTTCCCATAGCCCCCTACGACTCGCTGGAGCAGGTCTGTCGATGGCAACGGGAGTCGCCCTTCGGACAGCAGGTGGGCATCTGGGGACCCGCCGCGGACATGGCGGATGCCGTCCGCCAGCTGCGCCCTTTGGTGGCGCGGGTCAACCTGAATGACGTGTGCCAGCGCGGCCCGGACTCTTTCGGGTTCACCGCCACCGACAAGTCTGGCTTCGGCGTGCTCTCGCTGGGAGCCGCGCTGCTGACCTTCAGCCGGCCCGTGCTGGTGCAGTCTACCGATCCGGTCTTGCTCGAGCGTGGTCTGGCTGGCTGTTGAAGCACGCCCTGCCCTGCACAAGCGGGCCTCAGCCCTCGAAGGCGGCGACAGCCTCCATGATCTCGCTTTCTTCGAGGTTGCGGTCGGAACGCTTGGCGAGCTGAAAGATCTGCTTGACCAACTCGGGCTGGGGTTCGATGCTGCGCGAGCGCAGCCAATAGACCACGTTCGACTCCCCGCTCATGTGGCCCACTTCAATGCCCTGCTTCAGCCCGAACATCCCGGCAGGCACTCCGGAGTAGATCCGGTCTGCCAGCCACTGATGGCCCTTCTTCTCGGCCTTGATGATCGCAGCCGCGTGCACCCCGGTGCCGGTGCGGAAAGCGTCGCGGCCTGCCAGAGGATAGTTCGGAGGAATCGCGACTTGCGTCGCACGGGCAGCGAGCTTGCAGTATTCGACCAGGCGGGACAGGTCTCCTTCGAACAGGCCCATCAGCTTCAGATTCATCAGCAGCTGGTCCATCGCCGCATTACCCACCCGCTCGCCAATCCCCACCGCACACCCATGGATGCGGTCTACACCAGCCTCGACGGCCCGCAACGTGTTCGCCAGGGCCAAGCCACGGTCGTTGTGCCCGTGCCAGTCGATCTTGATGTCCACGCCCATGCCCGCGATCAGATGGCGGGTGAAACCGATCAGATGGGCTACACCATCCGGCGTCGCGTGTCCGACCGTATCACACAGGCACAGCTTGGTCGCGCCGCATTCGATCGCGTTCTCGAACAGGCGCTTGAGGCTGGCTGGCTGACTGCGGATGGTATCTTCGGTGACGTAGGTGGTCTCGAGACCATTCTCGACCGCGAACCGCAAAGCCTGCGACGAATGCCGCAAGATGTCGTCGAGCTCCCAGTTCTCCGCATATTGGCGGATCGGACTTGAGCCGATGAACGCCATCACCTCGATGGGGATGCCCACTTTCTGCGAGATCTCGACCACCGGCTCGATGTCGCGCACAACCGTACGCGCTGCGCAGGACGCTTTGATCGACAAACGGGAATCACGGATCTCTTCAGCCAGGCGGGTCACGTCAGCGACGGCTCGTGGTCCTGCGCCCGGCAGCCCGATATCGACGACATCGACGCCGATCGCGTCCATCAGATGCAGCAAGCGGATCTTGTCTTCGATGTCGGGGTCGACGACTGACGGAGACTGGATGCCATCACGTAAGGTCTCATCGTACAACAGCACCTTGCGCTGCGCCGGGGGCTGCGTCCCCCCGGCGGTGTTCCAATCGTAGACCAGTTGCTGGGGATCGAGGTCCATGGCGGGGCTCTCTTTGATGGGTGGCGCCCCCAGGATACCCGTTGGGCGTGGCGCTGGAAAGGCCCGCCAGGGCGCGACAACTTACGCAGCGCGTCACCAGGAGCGCGACGCAGCGCGTCGAAAAGCGTTGACCGGTGCCGAGGGCTGGCGTATACTTCGAGGCGCGAATTCCCCCACCAATGAGGTCTGTCAGGTGAGCAAGAGCAGCGGCAAATCCGGCGGAAAGTCCCCGAAATCGGGCTCCGCAGGCAAGCGTGCAGGCAAGGCCCGCGCGGGCGAGAGCAAGAAGAAGTCCAGCAGCCCGAAAAAACGCGCGTCGAGAGCAGGTACGAAGGGCAAGGCGGCAGCGAAGGCCAAGAAGCCTCTCGTCGCCGATGCCGCGCTGCAGCAAGAAACGCCCGCTGAGAAGCCCGCCCCGGCCCCAATGGAAACAGCCCAGGCAGCGGCGCAGCCAGAGCAGAAACCCCAGCCCGCCCAGGCTGGCGAAGGCTCGTCTGCAGCGCCTGCAGGCACTGCGGGCAAGAGCGGATCTGCGGCAGAGGCTCAGACCACGCCGCCCAGCGCGCCTGAAGAGCCCAAGAGCAAGGGACGCACGTATATGTTGACGGGCCTGCCCGGCTTCGTCGGCGCGCGTCTGCTCGAAGAGCTCTACCAGGAGCCGGAGCATCGCTTCTTCCTGTTGATCGAGTCGCGTATGCGCGCCCAGGCCGAGTTGCTTTGCGAGCGCCTCGGCGATGACGGGCGTATCGAGTTGCTCGAGGGCGACATCACCCTGCCCGACTGCGGGCTCGACGCGACGGCAGTCGAACGGCTGCGCCCGACAGTCCAGGTCTTCATCCACCTGGCAGCGATCTATGATCTGACGGTCTCCGAAGCGCTGGCCCGGCGCGTCAACGTCGACGGCACAGAGAACGTCCTTGAGCTGGTCCGACAGTTCGACAAGCTCGAACGTCTGGTGCATGTGTCGACCTGCTACGTTTCGGGCAAGCGCACCGGCCTGATCTTCGAAGACGATCTCGACCGCGGTCAGGCCTTCAAGAACCACTATGAGTCGACCAAATTCCTCAGCGAAGTGGCGGTCCGCCAGGCCGCTGACACTCTACCGATCACCATCATCCGGCCCGCGATCATCATCGGAGATTCGGTGACCGGAGAGACAGCGAAATTCGATGGCCCCTACCAATCGTTCAGGGCGCTGCAGATGGGCCTGTTGATCCTGACGCCCGGGAAGCTGGACGTGCCGCTCAACCTGGTGCCGATCGACTTCGTGGTGTCTGCAACCAAGCACATCATCGAGCAGTCAGGCAGCGTGGGTAAGACCTACGCCATCGCCGATCCCAACCCGATGACTGCCCGCGACGTGCTCGACCTTGCCGCAGACCAGCTCGACGTGCCGAGGCCTGTCGCACCGGTCCCCAGTGTGGTCTTCAAGAAGTTGCTCGAGGTCGAAGGGCTGGCAAAGCTGGTCGGCATGCCGCGTGAGGTTCTCGACTACTCCAACCACCTCGCGATCTACGACTGCCGGAACACGCTCGAAGCCCTGGAAGGGTCGCACATCAGTTGCCCACCGTTGCGCAGCTATCTGGGGACCATCCTCGACTACTGGCGCGACCGGGTCGACCTCCCCTACCGCTTCCCGAGCATCGTCCGCAGCGGCCTGCGAAGCTTCGGCCTGGGCTGATGGGGAGCGCATCGAGCGACGTCGAACCCGCAGAGTGGTGCCAACGGGCGCTGGCCGCGAGCGAGGGATTCGAGTTCTCCAGTTGGCAGCTTGCCTGCCGCGCCTCCCGAAAACTCGATGATGAGGAGCGTCTCGAGCTGGCGCGCGGACTGCGCGCCGCAGTGGCCGAGCTCTTGCAGCAGGCCTGGCCGGGCGTCGCTCGGGGCCACGACGAGGCAGACATCTGCTTGTTGCTCGACATGGAAAAAAACTGCGTTGAGCTCGACAGCCGACCGCTCTGCCTCTATTCGCGCTACCGCAAGCGCAGCAGGGAGATGTCCCAGACCGCCTTCTTCTGTCGGCGTTGCCGGGGCCGCGGCCGAGGCTGTAGCGAGTGTGGAGGCAGCGGCCTGCTGGTCGCGGAGAGCGTCGAGCGCAACGTGCTCGCGCCCCTATTGGCTCAGGCGGGAACCGAACGCGCCCGCTTCCACGGTATGGGGCGTGAAGACGTCGACGTACAGATGCTGGGTCGGGGGCGGCCGTTCATCGTCGAGTTGCAAGGGCCGCGCAAGAGATCTCTCGACCTGGTGGCAGCCCGCGCTGCCCTCCCCGCCACGATCGACATCGACCCCTGGCGGGTGATCGGGCGCAAGGCGATCGCCCAACTCAAGGCTGCCACACCCGACAAGACCTACCTCCTGCAGGTGGAGACCGAGGCTCAGCCCGCCTCCGAGGCGCTGGACCAGCTCCAGCCCCAGCTGCAGGAGCTGGTTCTCCAGCAGCGAAACCCTTCGCGGGTTCCACGCCGGGCCGACATCGTCCGTACCCGAACCGTCCGCTCTGGGCGTGTACGGACCCACAACCCACTGACCATCGAGGTGCGCGCCCAGAGTGGGACCTACATCAAGGAACTGGTCTCTGGAGACGCAGGCCGCACGACCCCCAGCCTGGCCAGCCTGCTCGGGGTACCCTGCCGTTGCGTTGCCCTGGACGTGTTGGAGATTCACGCCGACGACCCGGAAGAAGTCAGGGTTTCTTCAGCAGCGGAGCCACCAGCGCCTCAGCCTTGAGCTGGGCCGGCTCGAGCACGTGCAGCTGCACAGCCCCGTAGAGCAGCTCAACCTGCATGACCAGCAACTCTTCACGCAACGAAGCATCGAGCTTGAGCTCGTGGCAGGCATCTTCGAGTGCGCTGCCGGCGGTCAGCGAGATCGATCGGGCCTCACCGAGAAGGTGACGCCGGCTCAACTCGACCACCAGCTCGCTCATGCGGCGCAGACCCAGCTCATAGTGCTCGGGAGCCACCAGCGCTGAGATCTCGGCCAATTTCGGCTCGAGCTGCTCGAAGCTCTTCTCCACGGAGTAACGCACCAGCTTGTCGCCAAAGCTGACCTGATAGATCGCTCCGTAGACCTCTTGCCAGAAACTGCGCAGCTCGTCGAGGTTGGAACCGGGCTGAAGACCTGCCAGCACCTCGCGGTGCATGGCCCCCAGCAGGGGCCGCAGCGCCTCGCTGCGCATGTTGCCGAGCAGCTGCAGCGTATCGGGCACAACCCCGAAGTCGGGAGCCGTGAAGGGCCCTGCTTGAACGTTGAACGCGAGCGTGCGCACCCGGGCAACGCGCTCTCCGTTGCGCATCCTGACAAGCTCGTGAAGAAAGCCTGTCTTCTCCGTGACCGCCAACAGACTGTCGTCGTCACGGAGCATGTAGAGCCCCGCGATCGGCTCATCCTTGATCTCGGCGAGCTCCTCGAGCCATGACGCGTGCAGCCGCCGCCCCTGGTTGTCGAGATCGAGACCCGCCCCAACCACGAAAGCCAGGGAGTCACCGCTACCAAAGCGCACGTCCAACGCCGGGACCCTGCGAGGAATCATCGGCTCGAGTCTGTCCTTGGCGACGTGCTCGAAGCGTTCGCTGGCCAGTGCAGCCACTCCGCGCAACGTCTCGAAGAAAGGCCCCGTGTCGAGCAACAGGCAGACATCGCCATCGAAAAAGGTGCAACGGTCGCCGTCGATATACCAGGTGCGGCCGTCGCTGACCCGCATCAGCATGCGCTCGGCGGAGTATTCGATGCTGAAAGGCAGGTCGGGCTTGTCGCTCTCGAACTCGACCCTCAGCTCGGCACGCCAGCAGAGATCAGCGGTCAGCCTCTGCTCGCAGCTCTTTCCAACCCCATCTGCCCACGCGCAGGTGGCCGACAAGAATAAGGCCACAAGCTTCATGACAGTGAATTTCACGGATAGACGACCTCGAAGATCTCGAGTTTCTCGGACTTGCCCTTCAGGGCTACCGGTCCCAGCGAGCGAAGCGTGAGCTCGCTGTTGACCAATCGGGCAGTCTCGGGGTGCAGCACCACCTGACGGGGTCCCGCCACGCTACACAAGCGACTGGCAGTATTGACCGTGTCACCGATGACGGTGTATTCCATACGCTGCAGAGAGCCGATGTTGCCCGCGATCACCTCACCGGTGCCAACACCGATGCCCATCTCGAACGTCGCACGCCCTTCAGACAGCCACTTCTTGTTGAGCTCTTGCAGCTTGATCTGCATGTTCACCGCAGCTTTGACCGCACGCATGTGGTCGTCTTCACGGCTGTAGGGGGAGCCGAACACGGCCATGATCGCATCGCCGATGTACTTGTCGAGCGTGCCTTCGAAGTTGAAGATGATCTCGGTCATCGCGGTGAAGTACTCGTTCAGCAGCGCGACCACCGTCTGCGGATCGAGGCTCTCCGACAAGCTGGTGAAGCCGCGGATGTCGCTGAACAAGACGTTGCACTTCTTCTTTTCACCACCCAGCGCCAGCTCACCCTTCTCTTCGATGATCTTGTCGACGATCGAGGGCGACAAGTAGCGTTGCAGGTTGGAACGGATCTGCGCCTCGTTCTTGATGTCGTCGATCAAGATCAGGTTCTGGATGGAGATGGCCGCCTGATTGGCCAGCGCAGTCGCAAACCCCAGATCGTGTTCAGAGAACGTGCCGACAGCCTGGTTGTTGTCGACCTGCATCACTCCCAGGATCTGGTCGCCCGTCCAAAGCGGAATCACCATCACCGACTTGAAGTTGAACTGGATGATGCTCATGCCGGCCTGGAAGCGTTCGTCATCCTGCGCGTCGCTGGTCAGCAACGCTTCTCGGCTGCGCAAGCAGGTCTCGAGCAGGGTCCGGCTGTAGACCACTTGTGAGAAGTCTGCGAACTCCCCATCCGGCCCCCGCGCGAACTTGGGCGCAAGAACATTGGTCTCTTTGTCGACCAGGAAGATCAGCACGTTCTTGGCATTGACCACCTTGATCAGCAGATCGACGACCTGTATGAACAGGGTGTCGACGTCGCGGCACTGCGCGAACTGCTTGCCCGCCTCATACAGGATCGAGAGCTTGAGGTGGGCATCTTCCATCGTGCGGATTTCGGCCGTCTCGCGGTGCCGTTTCCGGTTGGCGATCTTCAGATCGCCATCGGAGGTCAGCGAGACCATGCTGAAATTGCCCATCGACATGTTGTGCTTGAGGTCGAAGTCGACAGAGCTGGCGGTCTTCTCCCGCTCGAGGTCGTTCTTGTTCAGACAGATCGACTGCAGGACCTGGTATTGCTCTTTCTTGGCATGGCTGGGCACACGCATGGTCGGGCCCTGCGCACGACCGGTGGGGCTGCCAGCGCGGATGTCGCCCGGGGCCGGGGTGTGGCGTCCGGTCATGGCCTGTGTGCGGAACTCAAGCAGAACACGCCCGAGCTGCAGGCGGTCCCCTGAAACGAGCTTGCGCTTGCTGACCTTCTGCCCGTTGCAGTGGGTGCCGAAACGGCTGCCGAGATCTTCGAGCATCACCCCTTGAGGCAGCACTTCGAGCCGAGCGTGGCGTCGTGACACGCTGCTGTCGAACAAGACGACCCCGCAGTCACGATGCCGCCCGATCAGAATCTCGTTCCCGGGGGAGAGACCGAACTTCCTGCCGGCATCCGGACCGGAGACGACCACAAGATGAGGAGTGTTCATGGAACCTCTTCGACACTGCGGTTGGTGGACGCCAGTACAAGCACCCGTAGAAGGCCAGCTGCAGGAGCCAGAGTGCCGACACTGGTCGTCGACCCTCTCCCAACCCGACCCGAGACATCGTGCGGAGCGGCTTGGCGTGGCGGTGTGTTCGCGTGGCCTCCTCTCCCGCAATCATAGCATGGAAGGTCGCGTCAGCTCAACCCGGATTCCCACGGAGCCGACCCGCCGTTTCGTGTTCGCTTGTCCGGCAACGAAACCTCAGCCCGCCAAATCGTAAGGAGCGCAGCAGACCAGCGGCATCAAACACGGGTTTTGGGCAACCGGCCACTTGTGCCGGTTTTTTCCGCCTGGCTGAGTTTTTTTCGCAGCCGCACGACAAAGGTCGAGCCTCTCCCCGGCGCGCTCTTGCAGGTCAGACTTCCCCCAACACGTGCCACGGCACGCTGGGCAAGAGCAAGCCCGACACCATGGGTCTTGCCCGCCGCACTGAAGAACGGCTCGAAAACCCGTGCCTGGTGCGCACTGGCGATGCCACGCCCACGATCTGCCACCGTGAGCTCGATGCCCTGGGGGTAGTCGCTGAGCCTCACCCAGACCTCGCCCGCCTTCCCGCCATAACCGTGACCGGCAGCATTCTCGAGCAGCAGCCCTGCCACCATCATCAGAGGTTCTTCAGGAAGGCTCCAGGGCAAACTCTCCGGCTTCTCCAGGTTGATCTTCAGCCCCTGTTTGGTGTGCCGCTCGCGAAACACCTCGACCAGGCACTGCAGGGAAAGGCTGAGGTCACCAACCGAGCGGCCCGGAACAGTCCAGGCCGGGATACGCGCAACAGCCTGGCGCAGGCGCTCTGCCAGGGATTGCACTCTCTCGGCCCCTTCGTCCGCCAAGGCCCCTGCGGTCTCCTCGATCTCGCGGCAGATCCAGGCCAGCGCTCCCTGTGCCCGACGGGCCTGAACCAGCTCGGCAGCGCCATGCATGGCGGCGGCTTCGGCCCTGGTTCCCAGCCGCGTCTTGGCTTCCAACGCGCGCTTCTGCTCGAGAATGGTCTCTTGGAGGGTCGTGTTGTAGTCGCGCAGGACACGCTGGCTGAAGTACTTCTCCAGGCACGCACAGGCGGGCGCTCCAAGTGCCTGCACGAACTGTTTGGCCTCGATAGTGAAACGCCCCGGCTCGCTGCTGTGGTCCAGATAGAGCAGGCCCACCATTCGGGAGCCGATGCTCAGCGGTTGTGCCAGCACCGAACGCACGGTCTTGTAGATGGCGCTCTCTTTGACTTGCAGCCGCACGTCTTCCATGGCATCGGAGACCCGCAATGTGCGTCGTTGCGCGCGTAGCAACTCGACGACCTTCCGGAAGATCGCGTTCGATGAGGCTTCGACATCGAACTTGTGGCCGATGCGCAGAACCAAGCGCCCTGAACCGCTCGCCTCCGAGCCATCCTCGGACAAGCGCAGGCGTGCCTGCACGAAGCTCTCGGTCTCTGAATCGAGCATCACGCACGCGCGCTCGGCACCGGTTTGATCGAGCGCGGAGTGCGTCAGCGCCTCGAGCAGATCCTCGAGCTTCTCGGCGTCGTTCATCTGCTCGATCGCCTTGGCGAGCGCCGCATAGAAGGGGTTCGTCGGAACCTCTGCCTGCTCGGCCTGCTTGGCAGGCGTCTCGACGCAGATCCTCGTCTCTCCCAGCTGGATCTCGTCGCCGATCTCCAGCGAGGACCGCACGACGGGCTTCCCGTTGAGCTGGGTCCCGTTGGTGCTCTTGAGATCTTCGACGAAGAAGAAGCCCTCCTCCTCGCGCACACGGCAGTGCGAGCGGCTGAGGAGCGAGTCATCGAGGTAGATCTGGCAATTCATGCCACGGCCCAGCACAAGGGCTTCGCCCTCGGCAACCATGTAGTCCTTGCCTGAAGAGGGCCCGCTTTTGACCCCCAGCACGATGGCCTTGATCGTTCGGTTCACAGACTCCTCCGAGCACTGCACGACCCGTCGAATACAACATTGACTGGAACAAAGTGGAGTCTAGCAGACTGTGTCGGAATTCACATCTCCAGACACCGCAACACCCCTCGCTGGCTGGAGAGAGCCTTCCCGCGCCTGGACGAACTGCTGCCCTTCTGACAGCACGGCAGAAGCCCGTCCGGCCCTGCCTGACAGTATGGCAGCACAGCGGTTCCTCGACAGACCTCGCCGAACCGCCAACCAGGCCGCTTGAGAAAAACTCAGAGACTCGGCCCCGGTTTTGCCAATGGTTCCGCTGAAGACGCACGGATAGCGATCACAGCTGAGGAGATACGATTATGGCTTCGAAGAAAGGAAAGATCATCGGGATCGACCTCGGGACGACAAACTCCGTCGTTTCTGTTATGGAAGCCGGCGAGGCCAAGGTCATTCCGAACAAAAGCGGCGACCGCACCACGCCCTCCGTGGTCGCGTTCACCGACAAAGGCGAGCGGCTCGTGGGCAAGATTGCGCGCAACCAGGCCGCCATCAATCCCACCAACACGCTTTTCTCCATCAAGCGCTTTATGGGGCGACGCCACAGCGAAGTGGCCAGCGAGGAGAAGTTGGTGCCCTACAAGGTCGTCGGCGGTGCCGACGAGCTGGTACAGGTCGAGGCGGGTACCCGACGCTATTTCCCACCGGAAATCGCGGCGATGGTCCTGACCTCGCTGAAGGAAGCCGCCGAAGACTATCTTGGCGAGTCTGTGAGCGACGCCGTGATCACGGTGCCGGCCTACTTCAACGACTCGCAACGCCAGGCAACCAAAGAAGCTGGCAAGATCGCTGGCCTGAACGTCCGGCGCATCATCAACGAGCCGACGGCGGCCGCCCTGGCCTACGGCCTTGATAAGAAGGAAGATCAGAAGATCGCCGTCTTCGACCTCGGTGGCGGTACCTTCGACATCTCGATCCTGGAAGTGGGAGACAGCATCGTCGAGGTCAAGTCGACCAACGGCGACACCCACCTCGGTGGCGACGACTTCGACCAGGCAGTGATCGACTTCCTGGCAGACGAGTTCAAGAAAGAGCACGGCATCGACCTGCGCAGTGACCCCATGGCCCTGCAGCGCCTGCGCGAAGCGGCGGAGAAGGCCAAGTGCGAGCTGTCCTCGGTCACCCAGACCACGGTCAACCTGCCCTACATCACGATGGACAAGAGCGGACCCAAGCACCTCAACACTGACATTACCCGCGTCAAGTTTGAACGCCTGGTGGGCCAGCTGGTCGACCGTTGCCGGGGTCCGGTGATCCGCGCTCTGGAAGACGCAAAGCTCAGCCCGCGTGAGATTGACGAGGTCATCCTGGTAGGCGGTTCGACCCGCGTGCCGGCCGTGCAGATGCTGGTCAAAGACCTGTTCGGCAAAGAGCCGAACCGCACGGTCAACCCCGACGAGGTAGTCTCTGTCGGCGCCGCCATTCAGGGTGGCGTGCTGGCCGGCGAGGTCACCGACGTGCTGCTGCTCGACGTGACTCCGCTGAGTCTGGGAATTGAGACTCTCGGCGGCGTTATGACCGTGCTGATTCCGCGCAACACCACGATCCCCCACAGCAAGTCCGAGGTGTTCTCGACGGCGGCAGACAGCCAGCCGGCCGTGGATATCCACGTGATGCAGGGTGAACGTCCGATGGCCTCCCAGAACCGAACGCTGGGGAAATTCCAGCTCACCGGAATCGCTCCGGCACCGCGCGGCATGCCGAAGATCGAGGTCGAGTTCAACCTCAACTCCGACGGCATCCTCAGCGTGCGTGCCAAAGACCAGGGCACGGGCAAAGAGCAGAAGATCGAGATCAAGGCCTCTTCGGGTCTTTCGGAGAACGACATCGAGCGCATGGTGCGCGAGGCCGAGAAGCACTCCGAAGAGGACAAAGAACGCAAAGCCAAGATCGACGCCCGCAATGAGGCGGACAGCTTCCTGTACCACAACGAGAAGATCCTCAAGGAACAGGGTGACAAGCTGGACGAGGGCGAGCGCAAAGAGATCGAAGCCATGCTCGAGAAGCTGAAGTCCGTCAAGGACACAGCCCCGGCTGAAGAGATCCAAAAGCTGATGGCCGACATCCAGGCCAAGCTGCAGAAAATCGGCGAGAAGATCTACGCCAATGCTGGCGCGGCCGGTCCCGGTGCCCCGGGCGGCCCCGGCGGCATGCCGAACATGGAAGATCTGGCGGGCATGGCCGGCGCGGCCAGTGGTGGAAGCGGCGGCGGGAGCGCGCCCGACGGCAAGGAAGACATCATCGACGCCGACTTCAAGGTCAAGGACTGAGCGCGAGGCCGCCTTCGGCCTTCCGCAAGCTTCGCGACAGACCACAATAGCCAGGGTACGGGGAAAATCCCGCCCTGGCTTCTTGATGCCCAGCGCCGGCAGGGTCAGCACGACAAGAACGCACAATTCTGCTACTGTTGGATGCACCGCCTCTGTCCGAGGAACAGGCTTGCAGCGTCGTCCCTCCACGCTCACACTCTTGCTGCTGGCCTGCCTGCTGGGCGGGCCCCTGGCTGCCGACGTGCTGCTCGACGATGCCATGCGCCGAGATCTGGGTCCAGAGCTGTTGCTGCTCAGAGACCCCGGCATTCAGCTCGACGGCCCCAGCGTATGGGACTTGCCCGACAGTGATTTCAGCAAGAGTGCCACGGCCGTCCCCAGCTTCGGTTTCAGCCACGAGGCGGTCTGGGCGCGGGTCCAGCTCGTGAACCGAGGGGTTGTTCCCCGCAACCTCCTGCTGGTGGTAGATTTCCCGGTCCTTGACAGCGTCAGCCTGTACACGCTCGACAGCCAAGGCGCGCTGCGTGGCGAGCACTCCGGGGACGCGTTCCCCTTCGCGCTCCGCAGCCAGCCCTACCGCGGCTTTGTGTTTCCGCTCGAGCTGGCAGCTGGTGACAGCTTGCAACTGCTCCTGCGCATCCGCAGCTCGAGCGCGCTGCAGCTGCCTGTCAGTCTTTGGCAGCCAGAGGCATTCGAACGGCGGACGCAGCTCGTCAACCTCGGTTTCGGCCTGTACTTCGGCAGCCTGCTGGTGATGTTGGTCTACAACCTGATGCTGCTCGCCTCTCTCAGGGAGAGGATGTACGCCTTCTACGCGCTCTTCGTCGGCGGCTCCGTGCTTTTACAGGCGATCCTGCAGGGCTTTGCCGGCGCACACCTGTGGCCTGACCAGGGCGGTTGGAATGAGAGCATCCTGGCGGCCGCCATCGGTTGTGCGTTGGTGGGCGTGGCCCTGCTAACCCGCAGCTTGCTCGAAACACGCAAGCATGCCCCGGTGAGCGACGGTCTGCTCAAAGCCATCGTCGCCTTAGCGGCTCTGACCATCCTGGCAGCTCCGTTCTGGGGTCACACGCTGCAACGCTGCCAGACCTACCTCGCGACCGGCTCCACACTTATTCTGCTGGGCGTCGCCGTGGCTGCCCTGCGTTACGGAGGGAGGACGGCGCGCCTCTACTTCATCTCGTGGGTCGCCCTGTTCCTCGGAGTGGTGGTCTTGACATTGAACCGCTTCGGGCTGCTGCCCGCCAACGCCCTGACGGAGAGCGGCCTGCATTTCGCCTCCCTGCTGCAGGTCACGCTTCTCAGCCTGACCCTGGCCGACCGCATCAACTTCCTCAAAGATCAGAACGCCGCCTTCGCACACACGCTTGCCGACAGCAACCGCAGCCTGCAGAGAGAGATTGAAGAGCGGAAGGAAGTGCAATCTGCCCTCAACAAGTCGCAGCTGATTCTCGAGGAGCGGGTGCGCACGCGGACCGCTGAGCTCAGCATGGCGAATCAGGAGCTCAGGACGCAGCAGGCCAGCCTGGTCAGCCTCAAAGACAGCGCCGAAGCCGCCAACCGCGCGAAGTCGCAATTTCTCGCCACGATGAGCCACGAGATCCGTACCCCCCTCAACGGGGTCATTGGGATGAGCAGCCTGCTGCTCGACAGTGGCATGGATCCCGAGCAGAAAAAACTGGCATTGGTGATCAAGGATTGTGCGTCCACCCTGCTGAATCTGATCGAGGACATCCTCGACTTCTCAAGGATCGAGTCGGGAAAACTCGAGCTCAACCAGGCCCCGTTTGAGTTGCAAGGCCTGTGCTCGAGCCTGCATCGCTTGCTGGAAGAGAAAGCCCACAGCAAGGGCCTGCAGCTCGAGCTGGACATCGGGCTCGCGGTCCCCAACCGCCTGTTTGGCGATGCCGTGCGTTTGCGGCAGGTGCTGCTCAACCTGCTCGGCAACGCGGTCAAGTTCACCGAACGTGGCAAGGTGACGCTGCGCATCCGTCAGCAGGAGGAAATGGAACGCAGCGCGCGGCTGCTGTTCGAGGTCTGCGACACGGGGCCCGGGATCGCGAGCGATCAACTGCCCAAGCTGTTCGAACGCTTCACGCAGATCGACTCCCGCAGCAACCGGCGCCATGGAGGCACAGGGCTGGGGTTGGCCATCGCGCGCCGGCTGACCGAGCTGCTCGGAGGCGAGCTGGCCGTCGAGAGTGCGCCCAAGCAAGGCTCGCGCTTCTACTTCGAGCTCGAGATCGCGACGGCAACCCCCAGTGGGCGCCGGCTGACCTTCCGCACCCAAGCTCTTGAAGAGAAGCCCGCGCAACCAGCAGACGCCGTGCGCATCCTGATCGTCGAAGACAACGAGGTCAACCGCGAGGTGGCACGCATGATGCTCGCCAAGCTCGGCTATCCCGCCGAGACCGCAGAAGACGGGACAAAGGCTTTGGAGCTGATCGAGCAGCAGGACTTCGACCTGATCTTCATGGACCTGCAGATGCCTGGCCTCGACGGGCTCGAAACCACACGCCGGATCCGTACCGGAGATTACGCCACACAGCCGACCATCATCGCGCTGACAGCCAACGCCACCGTCGAAGATCGGCAGAACTGCTTCGATGCGGGCATGGACGACTTCATCGCCAAGCCGGTGCGGCTCGAAAGTCTGCGTGAGGTGCTGATGGGTTGGAAGACTTGACGGGTGGCTGCGGGCACGCCGCTCCACGCCTTGCAACAGTCAAGGAGCTTGACCTACGCTGCATACATCTTGGCGACCGGGCTTCGGCCCAAGGAGGAAGCATGGCCAGATGGATGGGAATGGCGCTGGCAGTAGCGCTCTTGTGCGCGCCCGTGTGGGCGCAAGAGGGCTGCCCCGAGTGCAGCGACCTGACAGAGATGACGGATGCGTATTGGTGCGACAGCTGCGAGACGGGCCAACTCTCCGACGGCAGCACGACCAAATGCCGAGGCTGCTTCGACGCGATCAGCGACTGGGAAGGCGGTTGGTGCGACGCCTGTGGCAAGGGCCACTATGGTGTCGAGGAGTACACCTGCAAGGGCTGCTTCGACGCAGTGCGCGAAGACGGTTGGTGCGGAGATTGTGGTGTCGGCTATTTCTGGACCGAGAAGGTCACCTGCAAGGAATGCCACGGCGCCAAATCGTCCCACGAGGGAGGCTGGTGCGAGACCTGTGATATCGGCCACTACTACGATGTCACCCTCAGCTGTCGGGATTGCCTCACGGCTGCCCGCGAGAACGGCTGGTGCGCGGGCTGCGAGCGCGGCTTCATGTACGGGATGGAGGTCGCCTGCCGGACCTGCCACGGTTTCCTCGGCTCCGAGGAAGGCGGCTGGTGCGAGGCTTGCGAGCAAGGCCATATGGATGGGAAGTCCACAGACTGCAAGGCGTGCTTCGCCTTGATGCAGGCACCCGAGGGCGGCTGGTGCGAAGACTGTGAGATGGGCTACCACAACGGAGAGATGACCTGGTGCAAGACCTGCCTGGGACATATGCAGAACCCCGAGGGCGGCTGGTGCGTCGAGTGCGAAAGCGGCGCATACCAGGGCATGACCACGATGTGTGTCTCGTGCTACAAGGCGATGCGGGTGGACGGTTGGTGTGATGCGTGCGAGCTCGGCTACATCGACGGGGAGTATGAGATCTGTCGGGACTGCCACGCCCAACGCAAGAAGGACCCCACGGACCTTCTCTGCCCTTCCTGCGCCGGCGAGTAGACGGCGCAAAACGGCTGATCCGGCCGGGCGTTGATGCACGACAGATCACGGTTGCTTGAAGATCTAGCGGACTGCGCCGAAGATCGCTTCACCAGGCACCACGGCTGCGAGCCTCTGGCCCGCAGCCCCTCAGCCCGCACCCGAACCGGCGCCGCCCTGCCCGTTGAGGAACAGCACGGCCTTGCGGTCGATGGCCCACACCTTTTCGGCGACGTCACGCGGCACGATGGCGAACTCCGACGCCAATCCCAACGGCGCCTCGACGATGCCACAGCGGCCACTCTCGAGCTTGCGCCCCATATCATCGGATACTTCGAGAAAAGGCAGCTTCCGGTCGCGGGTGACGAAAAAGAAGCGTCGCGGGCCGCCGCACTTGCTGATGTAGGCGTTCTTGACCAGGTCGTGCAAGCGGGCGCGGGCCTCGCGCTCTTCGCGTTCCCGGCGCTGGGCGGCCTCGCGCTCGCGGGCTCGCTGCCGTTCCTTCTGGCGCTCGAGTTTGCGCTGCTCTTCGAGCTTCTGCTGCTCGGCCTCGAGGCCATCCTTGCCGAGTTTCTTGCGTTTGACTCGCTGTTCGTGGGCGAGTTGCTTCGCTTTCTTCTTGGAGATCAGGTTGGCTTTGCGCAGTTGATCTTTCAGCGATCCCATGCCGCGTCTCCCATGACTTCCGGGCACGCCCCCAAGCTACGCTTCCTCTGCTGAAAGATCAACCTGCAGCGGCAGCCGTTCGCGCAGTACGAAGGCCTGTGCGTCATCTCCAAGGGCCGCCCCTAGCGCCAGGCCATGAACGCCGCAGGCGAGCACCTGCTCAGCGCGCGCGCTCGTGATGCCGCCGATGGCATACACCGGCAGTGAAACCTCCGCCAACACAGCGCGCAGCAGGGCGAGCCCTGCCACAGGCCGCTCCGGTTTGGTGCTCGAGGCGAAGACAGTGCCGACGCCGAGATAGTCTGCCCCGTCCCGTTCGGCCTGCACAGCCTGCGCGGCGTTGTGGGCGGTGGCGCCGATCAGTGCCTTCGGTCCCAGCAGCCTGCGCACCGCCCGCACCGGAAGATCCTCGGCCCCCAGGTGCACCCCGTCGGCCGCCAATTGGGCCACGGCCACCCGATCGTTGACCAGCAAGCAGGCATCATCCGGCAGCGCCGCCCGAACCTGACGGGTCAGCTCGAGCAACGCTCGGTCGCCGAGGTCTTTGCATCGCAGCTGGAACAGCCGCCAACCCGCGCGGCTCAGGTATGTGGCCCGCCCGACCGGATCGCCCTCGGGGCCAGGCAGGATCGCGTACAACCTGTCGCGCAGCGCCCGGTGCAAGACTTCAGCCCAGCCGGGCTTGCAGCAACGGACGCAGCGCCCGCAGAAGGCGTTCTGCTGTGCGCTGCAGCAGGCAGGGGCCGAGCAGGTCGTTGCGCACTTCGATCTCGAGGTAGGGAATCTCGTGGGCATTGCCGTGACGGTTCGCCGAGTAGATCAGCCCATCCAGACCGCTGTAGGGTTGGTTCTCTTCGACCGAAAAGCCGACCATCGCCAGGTTCTGCACCAGCCGCCGCGCCAGTTTCTCATGGCGGTCGAAGAGCACACCGACCTCCATGTTTCGGGGCTGCCCATGCAACACCGGCGTGAAGCTGTGCACGCTGAGCAGAAAGGCGCGCCGGTTGTGCCCAAGGGCCTTGCGCACTGCCTGGTCCACGGCCCGATGGTAGGGCCGATGCACCTGCTCGAGGCGCAATCTGCGCGCATCAGAGCTCAGCCGATTGCCTGACAAGCGCACGCTGTCCATATGCTCGGGAATGCACTCGGGATCGTCCTCGTCCCGGTTCAGATCGACGTACAAGCGCGAGTAGCGCGAAGCCACCAGCTCGCCGCCGAGCCGCTTGAGCAGCATCTGGCTGAGTTGGCGCGCGCCGAGGTCGTAGCCCCTGTGCGTGGCCAGCATTTCCTCAGGTGCGCCGAGGGCGGTATCGCCGGGCAACCGGTTGGAAGCATGCTCGCAGGTCAGCACGAGGCCTGGCCTGGAGGTGGACTTACGTACGAAGGGGGCTGGATGGGAACGCATCATGATCCTGATCTCTTACGAAGTGCTGCGAAGTCTTTTGCCTGGAACGCCCGTGCCCGTTTACATCTTCGGACACGGGCAGCGGCAGATACACCGACACTGCACGTCGTGCGAAGCGACAGGTTGGTTGCGTTGAAAGACCATCGACACTCCGGATCAGGGCTGGATGGAGAACTCTTGCTCGAAACTCAGCTCAGGACCGCCCGTTTCGCTCAGACGCACGAGCAGCCGGAAATCTCCAGCGCGCGTACACGGGACCCGCAGACGGTAGGGCGCAAAACCATCGAGCTCTTCGAGCTCAAGACTCTGCTCTCTAATGATACCGCGGCTCAGCTCGGTTCCCGAGGGAAGAAGCTCCACCAGCTCTACACTCTCCCGAACGCGGGCCCCTTTTGCAAGTCCCAGCAAACGCGCACACAGAAAAAAACTTTCGCCACGCTGGAAGACAGGGGTCCGCTCGTAGCTACCACGTGCATCGCTGCACAGCCTCAAGTTCGCCGCCCGCAAGCCGGGCTCGCGCAAGCGCACCGCCACCGTCTCCTCGACCACCTGATCTGCGAGCTGGTCGAACGCGCGCAACACTATCTGATGGGGCCCCAGACGGGGCTCAGCGACCTGGAAGCTCAACGCGCACGGCAACAGCTCGGCGGCGAAGGGCTCCAATCCGCGTCGTTGCACCACTCCCGGGGCAGCGAACAGCTCACGGCCGTCGGGATCGAGCAGTCTCAACCCCAGCTGCACGGCGATATGGTTGCGGTAGTCGCGCCGCACGCCCGCCAGATCGAAGCGGAAGAACAGCACCTCGCCGGGGCTGACTGCCAGACTGTCCAGGGGCGGCCCCAGGCGGCTCTCGGAGACCAACAGTCCGTCAATGGCCAGCTCGGGCTCTTGCGCCCCCAACCATGACAGACAGACCAGTCCCAAGATTCCCGAGAGGCCTCTCATCGGTCTTCTCCTGCCAGGAAGTCCTGGTACGCGCCGACCTGCTCACTCCAGCTTAGCGCGCGGGCCAGCCCGCGCAGCGCCGCAGCCGGCCGGGTCAAACCGTCCACCAGCCTGGCAAGCAGCTCCGCGCGATCAGAATACAGGCACTCCTGCGGGTACAACTCCGGATAGGCCAGCCGGCCGGGGACGACCGGCCACGCCCCGGCGGCCACCGCCTCGAGCACGGCCACGCCGAAGAACTCGTGGCGCGCGCTCGAGATCACCACACTGGCACGACGCAGCCAGTCGAGGTACTCCGCGCGCTCAGCGGTTCCACAGTGCACGAGACGAGAGCCGAACATCGCGGGTAGCTTCTCGAAGATCGGCGGAGAATCGCGGAAGCTCTGCCCGAGCACTGCCAGGCGGAAATCATGACCGGCCTCCTGCAGCGCCCGCAACGCCTCGAAACTCTCCTCCGGGTTCTTGTCATGCTCCCAGCGGTGATTCCAGACCACGATCGGTGGCCCCTCGCGGACGGGCTCAAGCTCGAGCAGAGCGTCGGGGAGCGGCACGGGCAAGACCCGGCTGCGCGCCCGCAAGGCGGCCAGCTGGGGTCCGAGGTCGAGCAGGTCGGGCACGAGCTTCAGCAGCCCGGGCAGTCCGTCGAAGAAGGTGTCGCGGTTGAACTTCGAGTTGAAAGCGACCGCATCCGCGGCCCAGACTGCGTGCAGGCCCGCGAGCAGGTATTGGAAGTCCCGCTCCTCGCGCTTGCGGAAGGGATAGACGAATTGGTTCTCGTGCACGTACAGCAGGCACCGGGCCTGGCCCAGCTGGCGGCGCTGCAGGCCCAACAGCACAGCCAGGTCGAGCAGGGAGGTCGCGAGCACAGCGTCGGGAGTCTGGCGCGGAGGATCCGCCTGCAGCCCGGCGGCGAGCGCCAGGGCTCCGGCGCGTAGACGCCATTTCCATTTGCGCGCAGGCAGGCTGCGCAGCTCGGCCTGCACGCCCGGCAGGGCGCAGAGCCCCGCAAGCCACGCACGTCGGCTGCCGCCGTGGTAGGGCTCCAATACCAACAGCCGCATCGCAGCCTCCCGGGTCTGCCGCGGGCCGCGCTCAGGGCCCTCTGGGGCAGGCGGCCTTTGCGCCCGCCGGCTGCGGGCAGTCTGCGCGCCGACGGCTGGCATTGTCAAGGGCATCGGGTACAATAATCGAGCTGCTGGTAAGGGATGCGCGCATGCTGGACAAGATGATGTTCGGGCAGGTTGCCCTAGACATGAAGCTGGTCAACGACGACCAGCTGGCGGAGTGTCTGGAGATCCAGAAGCAACTCCAGAACATGGGGATCAGTAAGCCGATCGGCGAGATCCTGCTCGAGAAGAAATATCTCAGCGGTGTCGAAGTCCTCGAGATTCTCAACTCGATGGCCCAAGAGGCCAGCAGCAGCGCCATCCAGGGCTACGAGATCGTGCGCAAGCTCGGCCAGGGTGGTATGGGCGAGGTCTACAAGGCGCGCGAGAAGAGCACGGGCAAAGTCGTCGCGGTCAAAATCATCGACCCCGAGGGCGCCGACAAAGAGAGCCTCAAGCGCTTCGCCCGTGAGGCCGCCAACGCCTCCAAGCTGAACCACGTCAACATCGTGCGCGCTTTGGATGTCGGCGAGTCCTACGGCTACCACTACTTCGTGATGGAGTATGTCGACGGCAACACCGTCAAAGAGATGCTCGAGCAGAAGGGCCAACTCGACGAGGCGGACGCCATCAGCGTAGGCATCCAGATGGCACGCGCACTGACCGAAGCCTGGAACTTCCAGATCGTACACCGCGACGTCAAACCATCGAACATCATGATGACCGCCGATGGCACGGCCAAGCTGTGCGACTTCGGACTGGCGAAGCAGACCAGCCGCGAGGGCGACGCCGAGGTGACCGAGGTCACGCAGGTCGGCGTCGTGATGGGCACGCCCTACTACCTCAGCCCCGAGCAGGCGCGTTCCGAAGAGCTCGACATCCGCTCCGACCTCTATTCACTGGGCGTGACGCTCTACCACATGCTGACCGGCACCGTGCCGTTCACCGGTGAGAGCGTCGCCGTGATCATGTACAAGCACATTTTCATGGATCCGCCCAACATGCGGAAGAAGAACTTCATGCTCTCGCAGCAGATCTGCGAGGTCGTGTCGAAGTCTCTGGCGAAGAAGCGCGAGGACCGCTACCAGACCCCCGTCGAGTTCGAGGCCGCGCTCGAGAGCGTGCTCACCGGCCTGCAGCCGGGTAAGAAGACCACCGGCACGGATCGGGGAGAGACCGCTCTGCGCGCGCCCTGGCTGCCGGCAGCTGTCGGAGCGGCGATTCTGCTGCTCGCCTTCACTGCGGCCTATTTCCGGGGCTCAGCGGCGCAGATGCCCGTTCCGCAGGTGCGCCTGCCGGCGGCGATGTTGGGGGACCTTCCCAAGCGCCTCTCTGGGGACGAACTGCAGCAGTGGCAAGAGCTCCAGCTGCAGAAGAAGAAGCTCGAGGCCGATGGGCAGTTGGGGACCGTGGCCAGCTTGTTCGGCGAGCGCTATCTGCAGCCCTGCAGCATGGATCTGAAGACGCTGCTGCTCAGCGAATTCGACGTGTTCACCCAGCGCGCCTACGAGCGCATGAAGAGCCTGCGCGAACAAGCGAAGGACAAGAGCCCGAACGAATTGCCTACTCTGCTCGCAGAGATCCAGGCCCTGGAGCTCGATCGCCTGATCGAGACCACGCGCCTGCTCGATGCGCGCTTCGCGGCAGAGCTGAAGGCTGAATCCACGCCGCGCTGAGCCAGGGATTCTTGGCTGACACGGCGAAGCTTCTGGACCGTCTGGTTGTGGCGGCCGCGAGGTCGGTAGGAGTCTGAGAGCAAGCAGCTCAGGGGGCTCGGTCCAACAGCTTCAGAATGGCGGCCACAGCCCGGACACGAGTATCGTCGCCGGAGAGGAGAGGCCTCAGCACGGCAATGTCCTCTGAGGCCCGTCCCGTGGCGCCCAGGAGCTCGAACCACAGCCCGGCACGATCATTCAGGGCGTCGCCGCGATCGCGCGGGCCCGCCTCCAACTGTAATCTGGCCTGCTCGCGCAGCCTGTCGGCGCATGCTGCCTGCCCAGGGCGCACAAGATGCCGGGCCACTGTTTCCGCACTCCAGCTGACGGAGCCCATCACCTCTTGCAGACCGTTGATCCCGCGCGCATCCCCCGCCGCTTTGAGTATCTGCGCGAAAAGACCTCCAGATAGGGAGAGTCTTCCCAAGCGGCTCACAAAACGTAATGAGCACTGCAGCCCTGGCTCGCCGAGGGGGTTGCCAACGTTCTCACTGTGGCCTCGGTGGCTGACGTTCGTCCGCAGCGGGCATCTCAGACTCATCGCTGAGCGTGAGTTGGACAGAGGTGCGAGAGAGTCGGCAAGCACAGCGGTGGGCGAGCGTTGCCCGGTGAGAAACGACGCTCTGTGCCGCATGGAGGGGAGTTAGGAGAAGGAGGAGGAATGAACAAGGGCAGCGGCAGGATGCGACAGATCCCGCCGCATACAGGAGCGGCGGGTGCGAAGCTTGCGGGCTCAGTCGATCTGCAGGTAGGCTCCGGGACCATTCTGGCTGGCGATTCCCTGGACGAAGCTGATCTGGTCGGCGGTCGAGGGGCTGATATTGACACCGTGGATGGTCGCCCCCTTGCCGTTGGAACCGGTGATCGTGCTCAGGTGCGTCTGCCAGGAAGCGTAGCCTCCAGAGCTTCCCATGCAGTTGGGGGCACCGTCAGTGACGACCAGATAGGTCTTGCACTCGTCGTAGCCGGGCAGGTTCAGGGCCCAAGCAACTGCCGGTCCGGTGCCGGTAGCTCCCGAGGGCACCAGGCTTCCTACCCACGCAGCGGCTGCAATCTTGTTGCCTTCGGTGGCTTCTGTGAGCTGAGAGAAACAGGCAGATTGTCCGCAGACGAACTTGACTATGTCGAATTTGAAGCTTGCAGGCAGCGCGTTGATGCTGGCAATAACCTCTGACTTTGCACGATCCATACGATTCCCGGTTACGAGATTACCGTTCTCATCCACGTATGTCTGCCACTGTGAAGTCATGCTACACGAAGCGTCGATGATATATACAATGTGGCGTGTCTCTGCAGGGAACGGGTGATCGTAGATCTCTGGATCGATGGGATCTTCTTCATCCGGGGGCTCAGGATCGTCTGGATTCTGATCGATTTTACCATTTGCCGTAAACGACATATCCAACTCGAAGGTGTCCTGCTGTGTTCCTTGGGCAAACACTGCACCTACCAGAAAACCGCAAATCAAAACTGCCAGCCAACTGCGCTGTCTCATTCCAGGTCCCTCCTTTTTGCTTCTGGGATCGTGACGAAGCTACGCTAAACCTTCCTGCGGAGTTTTTTGAAATCCAACCTGCAGAACATGCTCAGGGGTTGCCCAGGCGCACTGTGCTACACTTGGACAGGAGGGGTCATGCACCGCAGCACAGGCGATTTCTGGCGGGCGCTAGCGATGATCGGGGTCGTGTGCGCGCACGCAGCGGGCCGCTTCGAGTGGCGGCTGTTGCACGGCAGCTGGTGGTCGGATGACGGCGTCGCGGCCGTGCTCTCGCAGCTGGTGCGCTTCTGTGTACCGATGTTCGTCGTGATGTCGGGCTATGGCCTGGGCTGCAGCGAACGCCGGAAGCCCGCATCGGAATCCGCATTCACGACCTGGTTGCATTTTTGGCGCAAGCGCGCCGCGCGGGTTCTACTGCCTTTTCTGGTCTGGAGCTTGTTGTCGCAGCTGCGCTCGGGCTTACTGCTGCGCGGCGAGTGGGGAAAAATGGCGCTCCAGTTCCTCGAAGGCTCGGCCGACTACCATCTCTATTTCTGCAGCATCATCCTGCAGGCCTATCTGCTCTGGCCTCTGCTGAAACGGGTCCCCTGGTGGGGCGTGCTTGGGCTGCTTGGCTTGCAGTTTGTGCTCGCATCGCCGAGCCACCTGCTCTGGCCGAGCCGGCCGCACATTCCGGGTTGGTGCCTGCCCCATTGGGCGGGCTATTTCGCCCTCGGGGCAAAGCTGGCCAGCTCCCCACCCCCGCGCGCCCGGCCGCGGCTTGCGTTGCTGGTCTGGAGTCTGGCTGGGCTGGCCGTGGTGCTCGAGTACGCCTGGTGGGCAGCACGGCTGGAGAATCCCAGTTGGTACAACCACTTCTTCCGCTACACCGTCATCTGCTTCGGGCTGGCTACGGTCTGGTTGTGGCGCGCCTCGGACGAGGCTCTGGCCGCATTTCTCGCACGCCACAGTTTGCAGAGCCTGAGCGCACGCCTCGCCGGAGTGAGCTTCTGCGTCTACCTGATCCATCCCACACTGCTGCGGGGCCTGTCGCGAACTCCCCTGGCAGGTTCCTTCTTGCTCTTGTTTCCGGGGCTGTTGGCGGCGT
This sequence comes from Planctomycetota bacterium, assembly GCA_029260765.1. Classification (GTDB taxonomy): domain Bacteria; phylum Planctomycetota; class J058; order JAJDCP01; family JAJDCP01; genus JAJDCP01. The sequence goes on along the minus strand of JAJDCP010000173.1, from coordinate 68,807 downwards.
CCTTCGGCCTGGCCCTGCTCTCCGAGCGCATCTTGCGGGCGCGGGGGACCGGCGTAGTCCGGCTGTGCCTGGGTTTGAGTCCCGCTCAACGAAAACCGTAGATGTGCACCCAACGGCTCTCCCCCGCCGGCCAGCGGGCAAGCAGAGTACAGCGCTCCCCAGCCAGCGCCTCGGCGGTGGGCGCCGAGATCCGGTCGGAGCGCAGCACCAACACCCCCGCCCGCCAGCTCTCGAGGTATTCGATCAGCTCGTCTGCACTGCCAGGAAAGCCGGGCGCCACCCTCGGGATCGCCTCGCGGCCCGCGTACCCGGCCACGCGACTGTCGGCTGCGTAGACGGCTCCCGGAGGGCCGTGCGCGCGCAACCATTGACCTGCGTCGCGCAACCACAAGCGATCGAGCCTTTCGGGCCCCAGCTCTGGCAGCAACACAGCGACCGCCAGCAGGCCTGCGGCGCTCGCCCATTGCCGAGCAACGCGCGGCCCGAGCCGGCGTCGCAGCGTAAGGGCGCCCGAGTCGATGCCGCGGCCCGCCAGCAGGGCTACGACCAACAGACTGGGAGCGGCGTAGCGTTTCTGCGGCCGAGCCACACTGACTGCCGCCAGATGCAGCAGCAGCGGCACACACACAAACAGCAACAGTCGCCGGTGCCGCCGGCTACGCCAGCAGGCATAGACCCCGACCGCCGCGAGCAGCAACCAGAGCGGGTGGTTGACTGCCGGGACGAGGACGAAGACGCCCGTCAGGAAACCGCTGAGCAGCTTCCTCACCACGGGCCCGGAATTCTCAGCCAGCAGGCGAAGCAGGGCCGACCCAGGCAGCTCCTGGTGCGCCTCTTGGCCGGCTCGGATCGCGGCGTCCTGGTCGGCATGGTATTCCTCGACCACGGCGAGCTTGGGCCCTCCTTGACTCGCCTCAGCCAGGCTTCCCACGATCACCCGGTTCTTGCGCGCCAGAGCCCACTCTCCGGTCGCCAGTCGCAGTGCACCTACGTAGGGGGCTGCACAGAGCAGAAACCCGAGCAATACACCGAGCAGTGCGCGCGCACGCCCCTGCCGGGCCCTGGCCGCACAGGCCAGCGCCCAGACCAGCAACACCGCTCCCTCGGGTCGGGCTAGATACGCCAGTCCGACTGCGAGCCCGGCGCACAGTCCGCGCGCCAGCCCGCCTCTCCGCCAGCAGGCCCAGGCTCCCGCTAAAGCGGACAGCCAAAGTGGGAAGAACAAAGGCTCGGTCAAGACCTCGCCGGCGAAAGCCCACAGGCGCGGGCTACACGCCAGGCACAGCCCAGCCCACCAGGCTGTTCGGGGCCCAAACCATCGCGCTGCCAGCCAGAGCAGGGGCAGCAGGCAGGCGACGCTGGCGAGCACGCCCAGCAGCTGGCCGCTTTTCTCGCCCGTCAGGCCGGCGCGCATCCCCAGCGCGACCAACAAGGGCTGCAGTGGAGCGTAGTGCCCGGCCACGGCCCGGCGCCACTCCCCCTGCTGCCAGGCCTCGGCCTGTTCGAGCAGAGAGAAGCTGTCACGCGCCATCACCAGCGTGCCGCGGGCCTTGATCACGCAGAGCACCAGGCACAGGACGAGCAGGCCGAGCACCTGGACGGTGCGCCGTGTTCCCGAGCAGACCAGGCCTTTCACCGCTTTCCCCTCCGCAGCCACGAACGTGAGCGAACACGAAGCCCGCGCGTCTGTCAAGGCGGGCCAACGCTAGAAAACTGCCCCCTGAGACGTTAAGCTGGCAGCCTTCCGCCGGCGAGCCGGCACAGCCGAGAGCGAGCATGACACCTGAAGAAACACTGCTGGCCTATATCGACGCCTCCCCCACCCCCTACCACGCCGTGGCCGAGGCCCGCTTCCGCCTGGTCGCCGAAGGCTTCAACGAGCTGCGCCTCGACGAACCGTGGAGCCTGGGCCCCGGCGACAAGCGCTTCGTCAGCTTCGACCATGGCAGCTTCGTGGCCTTCGTGGTCGGAACTGACCCGGTCGCCGCGGGGTTCCGGGTGGTCGGTGCCCACACCGACTCTCCCAACCTGCGCGTCAAGCCGCAGCCCGATCTGGACGGGCATGGTTTCCGACGCCTGGGCTTGTCGCCCTACGGCGGATTGCAGGTCGCGACCTGGGTCGACCGCGACCTGGGAATTGCCGGACAGGCTTCCTTCTACGGGGACAGCGGCGTTGAGCACGGGCTGTTCAAGATCGACCGCCCGGTGTGCCGCATCGCGACGCTGGCCATCCACCTGAACCGCGAGGTCAACGACAAGGGGCTGCTGCTCAACAAGCAGAAAGAGCTGCCCGCGCTGTTCGGCCTCGAGACCAAGGACGATGGTTCCTTCCGCCGCTTCCTCGCCGCCCAGCTCGGCATCGACAAGGCCGCCCTGATCAGCTGGGACGCGTCGCTGTTCGACTTGTGTCCATCGCGTCTGGGCGGGGAGGACGGGGAGTTCATCTTCGCCCCCCGGCTCGACAATCTGGCCAGCTGCCACGCCGGCCTGCTCGCGCTCATCGCGGCACAACAAACCGCTTCCAGCGCGGTCCTGGTCTGTTTCGACAATGAGGAAGTTGGCAGCCAGAGCGCCCGGGGAGCCGACTCTCCGCTGCTCTCCTCGACTCTAAGGCGCATCCTTGACGGCTGTGGCCACTCCGCCCCCCAGGACTTCCCCGTCAGCCTCGCAAACTCGCTTTTGGTCTCTGCGGATATGGCCCATGCCGGCCACCCCAATTTCGCCGACAAGCACGACCCGAACCACATGCCCCAGCTCAACAAGGGCCCAGTGATCAAGAGCAACGTCAACCAACGCTATGCGACGACCTCGCGCACTCTCGCCTATTTCGCCCGCCTATGCGAAAAGCTCGAGGTGCCGGTGCAACAGTTCGTCAACCGCAGCGACCTGCGTTGCGGATCAACCATCGGCCCCATCAGCGCAGGCAATGTCGGCATCGACACCGTCGACGTCGGCAACCCGATGTTGTCGATGCACAGCGTGCGGGAGATGGCGGGCAGCCAGGACCATCAGGCGATGGCGCGTGTGCTGCGCGCCCATTTCGAAGGCTCACCGTGATTCCTACTCTCTATCTCTCCAGCGCCGCCGTGGTCGCCGGCAGGCTGGACGAGGCAGAAGCCTGCCTGGCCGGAGGATTGCTGGCAGACGCCCGCGCTTTGAACCTCGAGCCAGGCGAATACTTCGCCCGCCGCCAACGCACCCAACTGCAGGCGGAGATTCTGCGCTGGACACAGCAACGGGGCGCCCGGGCCTACCGCATCCAGTCGGTCCCCTTGACCAGGCCGCGGGCGATCAGCGAAGCCTGCCAGGCCTATGCCTCGCAGAACGCGCGCTTTTTTGTCGAGATCGAAGCTGGTTTCTCCGGCTCGGTGTACAACCTCGAGCTGCATCGCCGGGCAGCGGGACCCGGCGGAGTTGTCGCCGAGATCGAGACCGACGGTGTGCTGACCTGGTTGATCGCCGATCCGGGTCCGCTCTTTCAAGAGCTGGGATGCAACCCGGTACAACAAGTCGGCGATCGACGCTGCTTGAGCATCGAGAGCCTGAAACCCATCGCCTGTGACTATGCCCTGGAGCCGTCGGAGCGTCAGTGGCTCGAGCAACGTCTGGGCCAGTCGAACCCCGGCGCCGGCTATACCGTCTACGTCGAGCTCCTCTCACCGGCGGCGTACGCGCAGCGCGCCGCGATCGTCGAGCTGGCGCGCCAGGCGCTGACGAGCGGCCGCATCCAAGCCAGAGAAGTCCGGCCGGGTGTCGTCTTCGCCGCGTTGCCGAGCGCCCTGATGGAAGCCCACGAAACGTACCAGATCGGCGCCGAGCGCATCGGCGGCCGCGAGCTGCTCAAGAGCCTCAAGGGTAGCGAGCCCGATCCGCTGTTGTGCCCGCTGGTCGATCTGCTGGCCGCCGCAGAGCTGGGGGAGAGCCTGCCGCTAGGAGCCGCCAACCACTACAACGAGAGCGGGGCCGTGTCCGTGCAGGCCGAGGCCGAGGTCAAGCTCGAGCCTGAAGCGGCGCTGTTCTTGGAGTCGCAGCTGAAAGACTCGCCAGAGGTGGCAGAATGGCTGGTCGGCGTCTCGACCTTCGCGGGCATCTTCGCGGGCGGCGCAATTCTCGCCTGGCCCGAAGCCCAGGAGCTGCGTGAGTCCCTTCAGAATCGGGAGGTGCTGGTGCTCGGGTTGCTCGACCGGCACGTCTTCCATCGCCTGCTAGGCGACAAATTGTTCGCACACGGCTGGTCATGCCTGCGCCAACGCGACGAGCAGAGCTGGGAGGGTGAATCGGTCCAGGCCTGGCGCGATGAGCCCGAGCTGCAAGCTTGGAGCTTCGCGGTGCACCCGGTGCGCGCCTACGTCGAGCTGCTCTTTCATGGCCGCGAGCTCGAACAGATCATCGACGCCCGCGTACAACTGCTCGAGGCGGAGCTGGCGGCGCGTCGCTAACGGCCTGCGAGAGCCGGGTCAACGATGCCGCAAGCCAGGCACTGGAGCCTGGCTTACGCGCGCGTCCACGGCAACCCGTCTCAGAACAACGGGTAGAGGAACGGCGCCAAGGGAGAGCTCTGGGCAAAGACCGCCAGCAAACCCAACACCACCAGCAGGATCGCCAGGGGCACCATCCAGTAGACCTTCTCGGTCTTGATGAAATGGACGAACTCACGCATCAGACTGTGCTTGGCCACGGCTCACCTCATGTCGTTCCAAAAACGGGTTTGTTTTCCAAAGCCACACTGCGGGCCATACCGGCCTCAAAGTCGACGGCCGACGGTTTCTGTGTGACCACGCAACGCCCCGCAATCAGAGCGTCGATGCCTGTCCGGCAGAAGGTCGAATAAGCCTCTTCGGGTGTGCGTACGATCGGCTCGCCGCGCACGTTGAAGCTGGTATTGACCACCACGGGCACACCGGTCAACTTGCCGAACTGCTCGATCAATCGGTGCCACATCGGCGAGCGCTCTTTGTGCACCGTCTGCACACGTCCGCTGCCATCTTCATGGGTGACAGCGGGGATGATCTTGCGCTTCTCTTCGAGCACCTGAGGCACGAGCAGCATGTAGGGAGCCTCTTGCCCCTCTTCGAGGTCGAAGTACTCGTGGGCGTTCTCGGCCAACACACTGGGAGCGAAGGGGCGGAACGCCTCGCGGAACTTGATCTTGCTGTTGATGCGCTCTTTGGTTTCCATGTCGCGGGGGTCGGCGACGATGCTGCGGTTGCCCAGGGCGCGTGGACCGAACTCCATCGGACCCTGGAACCAGCCGATCACCTTCTTGTCGGCGACCATCTCCGCACCCACGCGTGCGGCGGCCTCTTCGTCATCGACGACCTCGAATTGTGCGCCGACGTTCTTCAACGCGGTCTCGATCTGTTCTTGGCTGTATTCCGACCCGAGGTAGGGGTCCATCTTCCAGCAGCGGGGGTTCCCCAGCACGCAGTTGTAGACATACAAAGCGGCCCCGATGGCTGCCCCATCGTCGCCTGCCGCAGGTTGGATGAAGATGTTGTCGAAGCCACTGTGCTTGAGCATCTTCCAGTTGGCCACCGAGTTGAGCCCGACGCCCCCCGCGATCACAAGGTTCTTGCGGCCGCTGCTCTTGTGAAGCCCGGTTGCGAGCTTGAGCAGCACCTCTTCGACGACCTTCTGCCCCGAGTGGGCGCAGTCGGTGTAGAACTGGTCGATCTCGGTCTCGCGGGGACGCTGCGGCTTGCCGAGCAGCTCTTCCCACTTATTCGAGAACATGCGCCGCGTGCTGAAGTGGTGCGAGAAGTAGCTGAGGTCGAGGCGGAAGCTGCCGTCCTCTTTGAGATCGAACATCTTGCGGAACTGTTCGACATATGTGGGTTTGCCATACGGCGCCAGCCCCATCACCTTCCACTCGGCGTCATTGACGCGGAAACCCAGGTAGGAGGTCAGCGCGCTATAGAAAAGGCCGATGGAGTGAGGGAAGCTGATCTGCTTGTCCATCACGACTTTGTTGCCCTCTCCATAACCGAGCGCGGTCGTTCCCCACTCACCAACTCCATCGGTGGTCAAGATCGCTGCGTCTTCATACGGCGAGGGCAGGAAAGCCGAGGCTGCGTGGGACATATGATGGTCGCAGAACAGGATGTCCTTCTCGGTCTCGAGAGCTTCCTGGATCTTGCGGCCGACATGCAGCTTCTTGGTGATCCAGGTCGGAAGCGCCTTGGTCCACGAGATCCACGACCAGGGCCAGGTCGCGATGTGGTTGACCAGAATGCGATGGAACTTCACCAGAGGCTTCTCATAGAAGACGATGTGGTCGAGATCCTCGACGGTGATGCCCGCTTTGCTCAAGCACCATTCGATGGCCAGCTTGGGGAATTCGGCGGTGTGTTTGCGGCGGCAGAAGCGCTCTTCGGCCGCGGCAGCGACCACCACGCCGTCTTTGACCAGGGCAGCCGCCGAATCGTGGTAGAAACAGGAGAGTCCGAGAACGTACATGGCCTGATCCTCAAGAAGCGTGGGAGAGACTTTCCAGCGTGGGCTCGCGGTCCTTGTAGGGTTCGAAGTAACTGTCCGCGTTGGCATCGAGCTTCTTGCGCAGCGGATCCTTGCCGTTCATGAACAGGGCCCAGAACGGCAACATCAGCCAGTAGATCATCGACAGCAACAGGAAGGTGACAAACCAACGCAAGGGGGCGGTCACCCAAGCCATGAACTTCGAGAACTGCAGCCATCCGCTCCACGGCGGCTTGCGCAGCGCGAGACTCAGAATGCACAGAGCGCCCATGCTGAGCTTGGCGATGGTCGGGGCCGGCATACTGACCCCAGCTTCGAGCTTCCACCAGGCCGAGATGCCCATGCTCAAGCCAGCAACCGCACCGATCGCCCCGAAGGTGCCGCCGATGTGCTGCAGCATACGGCGTGGGGATTCGAGCGCTTCCAAAGCCCCAAACAGGCCAATCAGCAGGCCGAAGCCTGCCGGAATCAGCGCCGTCGGCTGGCTGGAATCCAGATAGAAGCCGACTCCCAGCGCGATCAATGCGACACCAAAGCCGATCGAGATCTTGCTCATATCTCGCTCCTGCGCGATCGTGATTTCTGGTGAGGAGGCTCCGACCCCGGGTTCCCGGGTGCGGCGTGCGCGACGCAAGCCACGCGGCCTCCTCGACTGGGCACCCGCACAGGCAAAAATCTACATGCGGACTCGTCTGCGGCGGCCCCAGAACCGTGATTTTTCACGGCGACACTGTATCGGGAAGCCCCAGGATTGACAAGCTTTGTGCTTGGGCCGATTTTACGAAAACGCTCATCTTTGGGGCACACATCGCGCCGCGTTGGGCACTTCATCCGAAACCGCCGCGCTCATCCAGACCCGAATACCCGCCGGCCCAGGCTGAAAGTCCAGCGTACGCGCGCCGTCTTCAGCTGTGCCGGCTCCGACAGCGGCCCCTCAAAAACAACTAGATCTGCCGGCGCCCCGACGACCAGCCGGCCTACGGGCTCCGGCATGCCCCCGACCCACGCCGCTCCCCAGGTCGCGGCGGCCACTGCCGCCTGCCAGCTCAAGGCACGCCCCGCGGTGCCGACCGCCGCCTCCAGGCTCGCCACAGGTCCGAGCCCCGAGATCGGGAAGTCGCTACCCAACGCCAGCGGCAGTCCTTCGCGCTCAAACACAGCCCACGGATAGGCGCGCGCCAGCCGCTTTGGGCCCAGTCGCGCCAGAGCGAAGCCGGCATCCTGGGCAAAGTGGGTGGGCTGGATGCTGACGGACACCCCTCGGCGCCGCAGCCGGGGGATATCCGCCTGCGCCAGCAGCTGCGCATGTTCGAGACGATGCCCGGCGCGGCAGTTCGCTGCATCCAGCGCATCGAGCGCCTGACGTGCCGCCGCATCACCGATCGCATGGAACGCGAGCCGCAGGCCCGCGCGCTCGGCCGCCCCGACGTGCGCCACGAGCTCTTCCTGCTCGAGGCGCAACATGCCCCTGTCTCCGGGAGCGTCACAGTAGGGTTCGAGCAGAGCGGCGGTCCGCCCCCCCAGGCTTCCATCCAGAAACAGCTTCAAGGCCCCCAGCTCCACGTGGGGCCGCCGCGCCAGCTCGGCCTTCAACGCCGTGAGCTCGGCTGCATCCGCTGCGATCTCCGGACGGATCCACAGGCGCAACAGCGCCGGGATCGGTTCGAGGCGCGCATAGATCTGCAGCGCACGCCAGACATCCAGCCCGGGGGAGACGTCGTCCTCGTACCGTGTGATGCCTGCGGCGGCCCCTAACGCGAGAGCCTGCCGCAGGCCTTCGGCCCATTCCTCCAGCGAAGGTTCTGGCTGTGCGGCCGCCACCAGCTCGACAGCCTTCTCGAACAAGCGGCCGTCGAGTTGGCCTCCGCACCTGCCCAACCTTCCCCCCGGTGGGTCCCCGCTGCCCGCCTCCAGGCCCGCCGCCACCAGCGCCGCCTGGCTGGCCACTCCCACATGTCCGCAGCTGCGGTACAGCAACACCGGTCGCCCGGGCGCAGCCCGTTCGAGCAGGGCCGCGTTGGGGGGCGCGTGCCAGCCCTCTGCATCCCAGCCCCTCCCCAACAGCCAGCGCCGGTCAGGGAGCCCGGCATGCCGACGCGCGACGCAGCGCACCAGCTCTTCCGGGTCGGCGACGCCCTTCAGGTCCAACCAGCTGAGGCAAAGGCCCCCCAGCGTCAAATGGCTATGGGCGTCATGGAAACCGGGCCAGAGAGCGCCCCCGTGCAACTCGAGCACACGGGTCCGTGCCCCGCAGCAGCCCTGCAAGGCAGCGCGCGACCCCACGGCCAGGATGCGGCCGCCCCCGACGGCCAGCGCATCGGCCTCCGGACGGCCCCAGACGGAACCGCCGAGCAACAACCAGTCTGCGGAGACGCTGCTCAGCCCAGCTGCCAAAGCCAGGCCAACAAGCCGCCCACCAGGAAGGCGACGACCAGAAAGGCGACGACCAGCGACAAGGAGATGTCTTCTCCGCCCATCGGCGCGGTTTTCGGCTGCGCCCCGGCAGCCGCCCGTTTCTTCAGCTCGGCCTCAAGCTGCTCCAGGGGCATGTCGAGCCGACGCCTTCCGGCATCTTCGGCCAGACAACGCTCGAGGCTCTGGCGGCCCGCCCGGTCGATCGCCGTCAGCTCGGAGGTGTCAAAAACCAGCTGCTCGATATCGCATCGTTGCAGCGTATCGACAGCCCAGCGCAACATCGTGCCGGCCTCGGACTGCAGGCTGCCCGCGAGCAACACCCGCGCCGGTACGTTCGCAGGCAGCAACTCGACACGCAGCTCACTGGTGCTGAAGTCGAGTCGTTTCAGACGCTCATCGATGCGCTCGAGAAAGCGCAGGATGCGGTCTTTGCGGAATTCCTGACGTTTGGAGCGGAAGAAGCGACGGTTTCCCTCTTCATAGAAGAGGTCGTCTTTGGGAAAGTCTTCGCCTCGAGGATAGAACTTCAACAGCTCTTTCAGACAGCTGCGCGCCAGGGCACCAGGCTGCTTGCCGAAGCCTTTGCGGCGATTGTGCTGTGCACGCGCCAGACGCTCGCTGAGCTGCCGCGCGAGGATGAACCAGCCGACGGGGTCGATCAGCTCTGAAGGGCTGTCATCGGGATTGATGATCGGATCGAGGGGGTCGAACTCGGCCAGAAACCCCGGATTGGGTTTGAGCTGGAAGACCCGGACCATGCCGCAGCGCCGGCATTGTGCACGCAGACGGTGCACGGGACCCTCTTCGCGTTCGAGCAATACGAAGTAGACGCCACAGTCACAGCTCTTTTGGCGGACGTAGAGAATCTCTTCGAGCAAGGACCTGGCAACCACGGGCGGCGCTCCTCGGAAAGCCCCTCTCTACACTACCAGAAGTGTGCCTGCGCTCCATCCCTTTTCTCTCCCTGCACCCGCCGCTATGCTGAGGTGGGTTCGGGCTTGCGGAGGACGTTGTGAGACTGCGATTCGTGCTGGGAAGCATCGTGCTGGGCTTGACAGTCTGCACGGCGCAGGAGTTGTCGGCGGCAAAGATCGATGCGGCAGTCGAGGCCGGGGTGGCATGGATCGCCTCGCAAGCGACCGATGGCGGTAGTTTCGAGTCGGCGCGCGCTGCGGGCCACAAGGAGGGTATCGCCGCACTCGGGCTGCTCGCTTTGCTCAAGGCGGGCGTGCCTTCGGACCACGCCCTGATCGAAGCAGGCTTCGACATGCTCCGCAAGCGGCCCCTGGTCCGCACCTACGACGTAGCCGTGACCATCATGGCCCTGGAGGCGCGCTACAAGCCGCCCCAAAAACTGATCGACAAGGCTGAGAACCAGGCGCCTTCGACCATCACGCGGAAGGCCTGGGACATGCTCGCCCCCCGCCAGGACAAAAAACTGCTCGACAACGCGGTCGCCTTCTTGATCGAGAGCCAGAAAGAAGACGGCGGCTGGCGCTATCCCGACGGCGACGGCAGCGACAACTCGGCCAGCCAGTACGCGATGCTCGGTCTGAAAGCAGCCCTGCGCCTCGGCTATCCCGTGCCGACGGAGATCTTCGTGCTCGCCGCCGACCGGCTGTTGGCGATGCAGCCGGAGACCGGGCCCGAGGTTCCTTGGTTCGACGTGCCGGCGGCCGACCGCCCGATCGACGAGTACCTCAAGCCCAAGAAACGGCGCGCAAGCTATGACGAGCTCGAGACCGAAGAGAGGCCTGTCGAAGCGCCCGGCGAAGAGATGCGCATGTTGGCCCGTGGCTTCGGATACCGCGCCAGCTCTGAGCGGCAGAATGGCTCGATGACCGCCGCGGGGCTCGCTTGCCTGGTGATCTGCAAGTCCGAGCTGGAGATGCGCCGGGATGCACGCGGCTACTGGCGCCAGACCGGCTCGGCCATCAACCGCGGCATCCGCGACGCGGCCGCCTGGTTGGCGCGGAATTTCTCGGTCAAGCAGAACCCCAACAACGCCGGGCGCTGGAATCAATACTACCTTTATGGGCTCGAACGCGCCGGCATGCTGATCGGCAGTTACCTGCTCGGCGAGCGCGACTGGTATGTCGAAGGTGCGGAGCACCTGCTGGAAACCCAGGACGCCGACGGATCCTGGTTGTGTGCCGACGACTCCGACCGGTTCATCGACACCTGTTTCAGCATCCTGTTCTTGAAGCGGGCGACCGTTCCGGTTCTCGAGCTGCCTCCGCCGCGCGTCGCGACCGGGGAGTAGCTGGCGGCTCGCCCCGAGGCCCGCCATCCAGGCGGCCGCACCGACGCCCGCCAGTTCAACGCTTTCGGCACCTTCGAACTCGGTCAAGCGCCTTCGGCGAAGGAGCGCCTGTGCGGCTGGCATCGAGGAGCGTCGGCTTCCGGAAGCGGGTGGCACGCAACAACTCGGGTTGACGCACGGTGGCACGTCAGGTAAGGTCCACGTTGATCGAGCAATTCCCTGGGCAGAGACGGTTGAGGAGGACACCATGCAGCGACCCAGAATCTGGGAACTCGGGTGCCACATCGTCACTTTCGTGGTCTCGGGCCTGCTCGATTGGCGGGAAGTGGCCAACGCCATCGCTTCCCGCTCCAACGAGCTCTGGGAGTCTTTCGACAACGCAGCTACGACCATCGAAGCTGCCCATCAGCTTTCCCACGACAAAGACGGCCGCATGGCACTCTGGCTCGAATCCCAACTCGAGGCCGCCGTGGGAAACCTGCGTGCAGAAGTCCGCGAGCTCGACGAAGAGACCCTGTTCGAGAAGGTCTTCGACCGCAAACTCCCCTTGAGCAGCGCGGCTCCCCTTGCCTGGGTGTTGGCCACCGACGAGCGCGTTGAGGCCCAGGATCTCGCTCCTCTGCTGGTCTGCAAGAGCCTGTCCCTGCTCGTGCGCAAGGCCACCTCGGGGCAGCTGCAGATTCCCGACGAGACCGACCCCTGGTTGCTCGAGTCGCGCGACCTGACCTTCCCCGATCAAGACCTCTTCAACAAGTAGCCAGCTCCCCCAGCGCGGGCTGGCTTGCAGAGGTTCACTGTGGCGCGACTCGTCGTCGAATCCGGCCCCAACATCGGCACAGACTACATACTCTGGGACTACCTGGTGGTCGGACGCCAGAGAACCTGCGATGTGGTCGTCGACGACGAACGCATCTCCCGGCAGAACACAGCGATCCTGGCCGTCGAAGGCAGCCATGTCGTGCGCGACCTCGGCAGCCGCAACGGCACCCTCCTCAATGGCAAGCCGATCGACAAGGCGGCGCTCAATTTCGGCGACCTGGTCACTGTCGGCTCGACCGAGCTGCGCTTCACGCCCGGCTCCAATGTTTGGATCGGCAAGAGCTTCGACGGCTTCACTGTGCTCGCGGAGCTCGGCGGCAGCCGCGATGTCCAACGTCTGCTGGTCGAGGGGCCGGCCGGCCGGCAGCAGATGTTGATCTTGCGCGAGCCCGATGAGGCCCGCGCCACCCGGTTCACCAAAGAGCTCGAGCGCAATCGTAAGCTCATTGCCCCCCACACGTTGGAATTGGGGGAGTCCGGCGTCTACAAGGAGCGTCCCTACTACGTGCAGGGCTGGTGTCCTGGGACCCAGCTGTCGAGCCGACTCTTCCGAGGACCGCTCGATCTTCCTCTGGCGATCCGGGTCGGCCATCGTCTGGCCATCGTGCTCGATAGCCTGCACAAGGCCCGGCGGGTCTTCTACAGCCTGCGCCCCGAGCTGATCTGGCTCGAGAAGAACGAGGTCTGGGTCGAACGCCCGCCCCCCTGCTCGAAACGCCCGTTGCGCGGCCAACGTCAGGAGATGGAGTGGGCGCGCTACCGCACCCCCGAAGAGGCACGCAAAGAGCCGCGCAGCGCGGCGTCGGACCTCTACGGACTCGGGCTGTTCATGTTCCACTGCCTGACCGGTAAGCCCGCCGCTCCGGGGGTGTTGGCCAAGGAAGTCTTGACTTTCCACCGCAGCCTGGGGCGCGCGTTTGACGATCTTCCCGCGCATGTACCCGCTGAGCTGGCCGAGCTGGTGCACTGGCTGCTGAACAAAGACCTGAACAAGCGTCCCAAGGCCGCCGAGCAGATATTGCCGCGTTTCGAGCAGCTCGCCCAGCGCTACCCCCTCGACGAGCCGACGCCCGCGGCGGGCCTGCCCGCCATCCCGAGTATCGAAGAGGGCCTCGGCGAAGGGCCGGGAGCGGCCGACTTCAGCCAGCTCCTCGCCGAGATGGAGAGCGAACGCAAACCCGCTCCTGAGCGCCGACCCGTCCCGGTCCGTCGGCTCACTCCCGTACCACGCAAGGCCCATGTTGCTCCGCCGGCAGCACAGAATGTGCCCGCGGCCGAGGGCGACGAGTCTTCGGTGGAAGATCTGTTGGCTGCGATCCCCAGCGTCGTCAGCTCTGAGCCCACCGTGCCTGACTCTCTGGCGCTTCCGCCTGTCCGCGGGGGGCGTGGCATCGGCGTGGGCGAGGCGATCATGTTCGTCGGCATCGCCAGCGTGTTGTTTCTGATCGCCTGGTTGTTGACTGAGCTGATCCTGGTGCAAGCGGGTCCGTTGCCCGGAACACCATGAGGCGCATAGGTCTTCTAGGCGGTAGCTTCAATCCCATCCACCGCGGGCACCTGAGCCTCGCCGCGTGCGTCTACCACGAGCTGCAGCTCGAGCGCCTGCTGTTGATTCCATCGGCCCAACCGCCACACAAGCAGGGGTCGCGCGAGCTCGCCCCCGCCGAAGACCGGCTCGAGATGGCCCGGCTGGCAGCCAGGCCCTTTGCCTGGCTGGAGGTCTGCGACCTCGAGTTGCACCGCCCTGGCCGTTCGTACACCGTCGACACGGTTCTGCAGCTACGCGAGAGCTTCCCCGATGCCCGCCTGCTGTTGGTTGTGGGGGGCGATTGGTGGCAGGGGATGCGGGGCTGGAACCGGGCCGAGCTCTTGTTCAGTTTGATCGAGCTGGTGTGCGTCAACCGTCCGGGCTTCACCGGTCCCCTGCCCGAGCTGCCCACGCGGGTGCACGCAGTCAGCATGCGCCCCGATCCGATCTCCTCGACACAGATCCGCGAACACCTGCGGGCAAACCGCGACATCTCGGGACTGGTGCCCGAACCAGTGGAAACGTATATTCGCGCCAGACAACTGTACGCGATAAGGAGCCTCCCGATGGCGAGTGTTATGGCGGTGACGGACCTCAAAGAAGCTGACGGCCAGGAAGTCACGGTCCGGGGCTGGCTCTACAACAAGCGCAGCAAGGGGAAGCTGGTCTTCCTGCTGGTCCGCGATGGCAGCGGCATCGTGCAGGTGGTGTTTTTCAAGAAGAACGTCCCCGCCGAGGTCTTCGAGGCCGCCAAAGGCGTGGCGCAAGAAAACTCCCTGACCGTGCGCGGCCGGGTCAAGGTCGACGAGCGTGCCCCCGGAGGTGTTGAGCTCGACGGACTCGGCCTCGAAATCCACCAACAGGGCCCGGAATATCCGATCTCGAAGCAGGCGCACGGCGCCGACTTCCTGCTGAGCCACCGCCATCTGTGGCTGCGCAGCAAACTACAGCACGCCACACTCCGTATCCGCGACCGTGTCAAACGCGCGATCGTAGACTTTCTTGCCGAGCGCGGCTTCGTCAACATCGATGCGCCGATATTCACGCCCAATGCCTGCGAGGGCACCTCGACCCTGTTTGAAGTCGACTACTTCGAGGACCAGAAAGCCTACCTGACCCAGTCGGGCCAGCTCTATATGGAAGCTGCAGCGATGGCTTTCGGCAAGGTCTACTGCTTCGGCCCCGCATTCCGGGCCGAGAAGTCGAAGACCCGCAAACACCTGACCGAGTTCTGGATGGTCGAGCCCGAGGTCGCGTATATCGACTTCGACGGGATCGTGCAGCTGATCGAAGACTTCGTGCACGCGATCATCCGCGCGCTGCTCGACGATTGCAGCAGCGAGCTGCAGACGCTGGAGCGTGATCCCGAGCTGCTACGAAACTACCTCGAGCCATTCGCTCGCATGACCTACCGCGAGGCAGCCGCGGTGCTGAGCGAGAAGAGCGAGACCTTCTCGGTCGGGCAGGACTTCGGGGCTCCGGACGAGCAGGTGCTCGGCGACCTGCACGGCAAGCCGGTGTTCATCACCCACTGGCCCAAGGACATCAAAGCCTTCTACATGAAGAAGGACCCGAGCAACCTCGACCTCGTGCTCGGCGTCGACCTGATCGCTCCGGAGGGCTACGGTGAGTTGGTGGGCGGCGGCCAGCGCGAAGACGACCTCGAGCGGCTCGAGCAGGGCATCGCCCAGCACGATCTGCCTGCCGAGGCGTTCCGCTGGTACACCGACCTGCGCACCTACGGCTCGGTCCCCCACGGCGGCTTTGGCCTGGGGCTCGAGCGCACCGTCGCGTGGTTGTGCGGGCGCCCCCACGTGCGCGAGTGCATCCCCTTCCCGCGCAGCCTCAACCGCATCTATCCGTAGGGGGCCGGCGCGGGGCACGTTTGCACCCGTGCCTCTGTACGACTATTCTCCAACAAGGTCTGTCCGGAGGGGAACCACCATGCGCTGGGGAGCTGCTGCCTGCATCGCCGCATTCTGCCTGTTGCCGGCTCTTGGCCAGGATGAATGGGCGAAGCTGGCATTCGAAGAGCTGAGAATCGGACAGCTGCTGGACAACGCCGGCATCAAATACGTCATCACCAATACCCAGCCAGATTTCATCACCGTGCGTGCAGGCGCCCAACCTGAGCGCCGGATCGGACGTGAGGAGTACGCCGAAGGAGCCTTCAAATCCCCTCCCAGCAACACGTCCGCGCTCCCTACCGAGGACGAGACGACGACTGTCGTGCTGCAAGACGTTCCCTTCGGTTCGGTCCATCCGCTTGACCTGCGCACAGGCCTGTACATCGAAATCAATGACGACTGGGGCATCGTCAAGCTGGTGCGTCCCGACGGCAGCATCACCTACCGCCCCAAAGCCGGCTTTGAGGAAACCACCGTCTCCCCCCCGTACAAGCACCTCAAGCACGTGCCGCCCCGCGAGCGCCCCGCGATCGAAATCAATCCCCATCCCCAAGTGACGGTCGCGCCCGTCGAAATCGAGCCCGGGGCACGGCTCGATTTCGCCCGCAATCTCAGCGTGGTCACCATTCCGATCAGGGCGCCCGCACTCGGGAAGATCGTCGCCCGGCGCCTGGTAAAACTGAATCTCGTCAGCCACGCCGATCTTCTACCGGTGGCCGAAGAGCAGAAGCATTTGCGTAACGGCACGATCCCCGAGGGATTTGAGCTCAAACGATCCCCAGACGGTGGCGTGGTCTTCAGTAAGGCCACGACCTTCTCCTGGAGCCAGAAGTTCGAGGTCCCCGCGCTGATCAGTGCAGACTCGCTCTATCTGTTTGAGGTCGAGCTCGAGCACCAACAAATCGAGCTGCGCAGCTACGATTGGCTGGACGAGCCTCCGACCCGTGACATCTCCAGCCGAGCAGCGGTCGTCGCGTTGATCCAGATTCAAGAGCGCCCCGAGCTGTCCCCCCGCGTGCTGCTCGAAGCACTCGCGGCCAACCATTCCGAGCAGCTGCTCGGGCACCTGGCGTTGTTCTTGTGCAATGAGAGCACCAGCCTGCGGGCCCGGGCTGCGCAGGTTCTGCAGCAACGTGATGAGGAGACAGTGGTCGACTTCCTCGGCCGCGCTTTGACCAGCTCGCCGATCAGTGTCAGCTGCCAGACCACCGGCCAGGCCATCGAACAGCGGCCCGTTCCCGACGAGGCTCTGTTTCTGGCTGAGACCATCCAGTGTCTGCGCAAACTCGATGCGACCCGCTTCGACGCGGACATATTTCCCTTTCTGGGAAACCCCGACTTCAGAGTCAGCGACGCAGTCCAGTCCTATTTCTCCGACTTCTCCAAGCACCTGATCTTCTTGGTCGACGAATGGGCCAAGGGCGGCGACCGCACGCCGTGGATCGAGCAGCTGCTGACGGCCAGTGGCCCCGACGCTTGCGTGCGCATCGCGAGCTTCCTGCGAGAGATGGGCGCTCCCGAAGCCAAGATCAGCGCTGCGGAACAGAGCCCCGAGCCCGTCAAGGCCTGCCTTGAGCTCTACGCCGACTGGTTGCGACGCATCTTCCCAGCCACGCGCTTGGCGCAAGAACCGGGCTGGAAAGAGGTGATGATCGACTTCTATACCCTCGGGCGCCAACTCGAAAAGCAGGCAGTGGTCAGGAACAGCCTGTCCCGCAAGGCTGAGAGACTGGCGTCACAGGTGGCCGAGCGCGACCGCTTCGCAGAGATCCAACTGCTTGAGCGCGCCTTTGTACTCGACGCGTCCGAGAAGAGCATCAGCTCTGTGCTCGGAATACGGAGCCTGGAAGTCGCTGGGGAGATGTTGGGAGGCAGCTGCATCCGCAAGGAACCCAGCCCTTTCTCACAGATCGTGCAGTACCTCAAGCTCGGAGACACCGTGGTCCCCGCCAGCCAGGAAGGCGGAAACAAAGAGTGGATCGCTGTGCGCGGCAACGGCGGCTTCGAGGGCTGGATCCACCACTCGGCCGTCAACCCCGAGCTGGTGGTGGAGGCGTCCGCGCGTCGGCCCGAAGATGTCGAGCTGCGGATCGCCACCGCACTGGCTTACGACCCGACCCTGGGCGCACAGGCACGCAGCATGCGGGCGAAAGTGCACGGGGTACGGGCCAGCCAGTTTGAAGCGACTGGTGAGTGGGGGCCCGCCTACGAGCACTCACTGGCCGCCTGGAACGAAGGAGCCAGCGGCTTCCCGCTGACGGCTTTTCTGTTCGCCAACTGGGACATGCTGCTGGGCGGCCTCTTGCTCGCGATCGCTGGCGCGGTAGGCCTCAGCCTGATGCAGAGGCGCACCGACCGCGCCCAGGCGCTCGGTAAGAAAGTGCAGACCATGATGACGAAGTTGAAAGATACGGCGAAAGGACCGGTCGCCTGAAACCGTTCCAGCCCTTGATCCAACCCGGCGCGTCCTTATGATAGGCGCACGCGCCCTTGCCTGAGGAAAAGCCTCTTCACCGAGAAATATCCCCCTCCTCCAGCGTCGCGCTCTCCTTTTCCCATGGATTCCCACTGTGCAGGGAGGATGCTCGATGTCTGTTGATACCAAGACAAAGCTCCACAAGCTTCTGCAGGAACGCATCGCCATTCTCGATGGGGCGATGGGTACCGCGATCCAGGCCTACAAGCTGACTGAGCCCGACTTCCGTGGCGCACGATTCGCCGAGCACCCCCTCGACCTGAAGGGCAACAGCGACGTGCTCTGCCTGACACAGCCCGAGGTGATCCGCACCATCCACGCCGACTACATCGCGGCCGGCGCAGACATCATCGAGACCAACACCTTCTCTGCCAACGCGATCTCGCAGGCGGACTATCAGCTGGAAGCGCTGAGTTTCGAGCTGAATGTCGCCGGAGCACGGATCGCGCGCGAAGCGGCCGACGCCGCCGGCAAGACCGTGTTCGTGGCAGGATCTGTCGGTCCGACCAACCGCACGGCCTCGCTCTCCCCAGACGTCAACCGGCCCGGCTACCGCGCGGTCACCTTCGACCAGCTTGCGGCAGCGTACGGGACCCAGATCCGCGGCCTGATCGAAGGCGGCGCCGACCTGCTGCTGCTCGAGACCAGCTTCGACACCTTGAACCTGAAGGCAGGCCTGTACGCAGCCGAAGAGGTCTTCGATCAGCTCGGACGCCGGCTCCCCTTGATCGCTTCGGTCACCATCACCGATCAGAGCTGCCGCACGCTGTCCGGCCAGACCCTCGAAGCCTTCTGGATCTCGATCGCCCACGCGCCCTTGTTCGCCGTCGGCATCAACTGTGCACTGGGCGCGGAGACGATGCGTCCGCACGTCGAAGAGCTGTCACGCATCGCCGATCTTCCGCTGCTATGCTACCCCAACGCAGGCCTGCCCAACGCTTTCGGGGAATATGACCAGACGCCCGACGAGATGGCGGCCCTGATCGAAGAGTTCGCCGACGCCGGCTGGCTCAACATAGCCGGCGGTTGCTGTGGTACACGCGCCGAACACATCCGCGCCATCGCCGGGCGCCTCGCCGGCAAGCCAGTGCGGACTGTGCCGCAACGGACCGGGGCCACCCGCCTGAGCGGGCTTGAGCCCTATGTGATCGGGCCCGACACCAACTTCACCATCGTCGGCGAGCGCACCAATATCACGGGCTCGCTGCGCTTCAAGAAGATGATCCTCAAAGGCAACTACGAGAAGGCCCTCGAGGTCGCGCGCGACCAGGTAGAAGGTGGCGCAAACATCCTCGACGTCAACATGGACGAGGGCATGCTCGACTCCGCAGAGGCGAAGGTCCACTTCCTCAACCTGATCGCCAGCGAGCCCGATGTCTCGCGGTTGCCGATCATGGTGGACAGCTCGCGCTGGAACGTGCTGGAGGCCGGCCTGAAGTGCCTGCAGGGCAAAGGAGTCGTCAACTCGATCAGTCTGAAGGAGGGGCCGGAGGAGTTCCTGCGCCAGGCTCGTATCTGCCGAAGGCTCGGCGCCGCAGTCGTGGTGATGGCATTCGATGAGCAGGGGCAAGCAGTCACCGCCACACGCAAGCTCGAGATCTGCAGCCGCGCCTACCGTCTACTGACCGAGGAGGTGGGCTTCGATCCCCACGACATCATCTTCGATCCCAACATATTGACGGTGGCGACAGGCATCGAAGAGCACAACGGCTATGGGCTGGCATTCCTCGAAGCCGTGCGCCTGATCAAAGCCAACCTGCCCCATGCGCGCATCAGCGGGGGCATCAGCAACCTGTCGTTCTCGTTCCGCGGCAACAACAACGTGCGTGAGGCGATGCACACGGCGTTCATGTACCACGCCATCAGCGCGGGCCTCGACATGGGGATCGTCAACGCGGGCAAGATCCCCGTCTACGAGGAGATTCCGGCAGACCTGCTCGAACCTATCGAGGACGTGATCCTCGACCGACGGCCCGATGCCACCGAACGCATGATCGAGAGGGCCTCGAACGTCGACAAGACCTCGAAGAAGCGCGAGAAAGACACCGCCTGGCGTGCGCTGCCCGTCGCCAAGCGCCTTGAGCACGCGCTGGTGCGGGGCATCGTCGAGTTCGTCGAGCTCGACACCGAAGAAGCCCGCCAGGGCATGGCGCGGCCGCTGGATGTCATCGAAGGGCCGTTGATGGACGGCATGAAGGTGGTCGGCGATCTGTTCGGCAAAGGCAAGATGTTCCTGCCTCAGGTGGTCAAGAGCGCACGGGTGATGAAGAAGGCGGTCGCCCACCTGCAGCCGTTTATGGAAGCCGAGAAGCTGGCCGCCGGAAACACCGAAGCGCGGCCGACGATCTTGCTGGCTACGGTCAAAGGGGATGTGCACGACATCGGCAAGAACATCGTCGGTGTGGTGCTGGCGTGCAACAACTATCAGGTGATGGACCTCGGGGTGATGGTGCCCGCCGCCAAGATTCTCGACACCGCTGTGCGCGAAGGCGTCGCAGCTGTCGGGCTGAGTGGGTTGATCACCCCGTCCCTCGACGAGATGGTGCATGTGGCCGAGGAGATGGAGCGGCGCAAGCTGCGGCTGCCCCTGCTGATCGGCGGGGCGACCACCAGCCGCCTGCACTGCTCGGTCAAGATCGCGCCCCGCTACTCGGGCACCACCGTGTACGTCCCCGACGCCTCGCGAGTCGTGGGTGTCGCCAACGCGCTGCTGGAAGGAAGAGCCGAAGAATTCGCGCTCAGCAACCGCGAGCTTCAGGCCAAAGACCGCGCGCTGCACGAAGGCCGCACCAAGCGCACGAAGCTTTTCGGACTGGCAGAGGCCCGCGCCAAGGCACCTGTCCTGGACTGGCAAGATCTGCCCGAGCCGAGTTTCCTCGGCGTGCGCAGTGTGGACGACGTAGAGCTCAGTGCGCTGATTCCCTACATCGACTGGACGCCCTTTTTCCAGACCTGGCAGCTGCGGGGTGGCTTCCCCAAGCTGCTCGACGACCCGGTCGTGGGCCCGCAAGCCCGCGAGCTGTTCGAAGACGCCCGCCGGCTGCTCGAACGCATCGTCAGCGACGGCAGCCTGCGCGCGAGCGGTGTCTATGGCTTCTTCCCGGCCAACCGTCATGGCAGCGACGATATCGAGCTGTTCAGCGACGCAGAACGCAGCGAGCGGCGGGCGCTGCTGCACACACTGCGGCAACAACGCGAGAGCGGTCAACCCAGGCGTGCGCTGGCGGACTTCGTCGCGCCTCGCGGCCACGCCGATTATGTCGGAGCCTTTGCCGTCACCACAGGCGTCGGGATCGAGCAGCTCTTGGTCGCATTGGGTGATGACGACTACCAGAAGATCATGGCCAAAGCCCTCGCCGACAGGCTGGCGGAGGCGTTTGCGGAGCTGTTGCACGAACGTGCTCGGGCCGACTGGGGCTACGGGACGACAGAGGCGTTGAGCAAAGAGCAGCTGATCGCTGAGAAATACCGCGGCATTCGGCCGGCGCCGGGGTATCCGGCCTGTCCGGACCACAGCCGCAAGCGGCTGCTGTTCGAGTTGCTGCAGGTCGAAGAGCACACTCCGATACGGCTCACCGAGAGCTGGGCGATGCTGCCCGCGGCCTCCGTCAGCGGCTGGTATCTCGCCCATCCACAAGCGCGCTACTTCGCGGTCGGTAAGGTCACGCGGGACCAGGTGGAAGATTACGCGCAACGCCTGGGTGAAGACTTCGCCGTGGTCGAGCGCAGGCTGGGGCCAGCGCTGGGGTATTGAGTCGCGGAAGGCACCTGCGCAACAGCTCCAGACGGGCCTCGAGCGGGGCGCAGCCCGCAAGCCGTCGGAGCTTCGTGCTATAAGGGGGCCACAAACCGGCGAGGAGAGTGACGATGGCCGAGGTCGATGCAGGCAACCACTTCATTCCACGCAGCCGTGCGGACCTGTTCGCGCTGTTGCTCGAAGATCCTCGCCTGCCCGAGGCGCAACGGCCTTGGTTGCAGGCCTTCTGCAAGCAGCTGCAGAGCATCTACCACTACGAGATGCACGCCCGTCTCGAAGAGCTCAAGCGCCTGTACAGACCGTTCAACCCCGACAGCACGTTGCCTGCGACAGCCACACCGGGCGACACTGAGCGCATGTGGGAACAACTCGAGCTATTGTTGACCGATGCCAACTTTGCGCGCGTCTCGCCCGAGAGTCTGGCGGAGTCCTTTGCGCGCGAAGGCATGTTCCCGATCAGTCTCGATGTGAATTTCGACGACTTTGAAGATTTCCGCATCTACTTCCATGGCACCTCCCAGGGCAGCTACCTGCGCCCCGGGCCCCTGCCGTTCATGAAGCGCCGCTGCGACTTCGAGGTGCTCGACTGGGTGGTGGTGGCCTTCAAGCTCAAACCAAAGGAGTACTTCGCTGGCCGCAATCCCAAGAAGCTGCCTGGCGTGCCGGGCAAACTCTATCTCAAATACCTGCGCGGCGTCCCCCGGGCCGACCTCGAGACCCTGTTTCCCAACAGCCGACCGCGCATGAAGCTGATCCACAAGCTGAAGATCGGCCTGCCCCTCATCGCGGGCCTCGGCATCACCGCACACAAGTTGATTCTGGCACCCTTCGTGCTCGGCACCGGCGGCAATCCGTTCTCTGACGGGTTGTCGCTGCCCCTGGTCGCCATTCTCGGAGGGCTGGGAGGCTATGTGTTCAAGGCATGGAGCGGCTACAAGACCACGGTCCAGACGTTCCTGTCCGAGATTACCAACAGCCTGTATTTCAAGAATCTGGTCAGCAACGAGGGAGTCTTCGCCAGCCTGATCGACAATGCCGAAGAAGAAGAGAGCAAAGAGGCCGTGTTGGCCTACAGTTTCTTGCTCCTCAGCCCACAGCCGCTCGATGAAAAGGGCCTGGATGCGGCGGTGGAAGCCTGGCTGCGGCAGACCCTCGAGCTCGAGCTCGACTTCGAGTGCGACGATGCCCTGCGAGGCCTGCAAGAGCTCGAGTTGATCGAGAGCGGTCCGGAGGGTTTTCGCTCGCTATCGCTCCAGGAAGCCCTGGTGCGGCTCGACACCCGCTGGGACAACTACTTTTCGCCCCATCTCAGCCGATAAAGCCGATCGTGTACGCCAAGAACAAGTAGGCCGTCGCCAGTAGCAGCTGCACCAACACCACCAGCCCGCCGATCTTGACGTAGCCCAGGAAGGTCACCACTTTGCCTTCCTTGCGCAGAATCGTCAGGGCCACGACTGTCGAGGCGCTGCCGATCGGGGTCACGTTGCCGCCCAGCCCGGCGCCGAAGATCAGCGCCCACCACAGCAGCATCTGGTAGTCGAAGCTGTAGCCCGACAACACCTTGGCGAGCACCGCGGATAGCGGGATGTTGTCGGTCAACCCGCTGAACAAAGCCGACGCCCACAGCATCGTCAGCGGGCCGCCGTACTCACCGCTTCCCAGCGGCCCCTTCAGCCATTCCGCGAGCATCTCGAGTACGCCCGCATGCTCCATCACTCCGATCAGGGCGAACAGGCCGACGAAGAAGAAGACCAGGCTCCACTCCACCCGGTCGAGCACCTCCTCGACGTCGGTCGGATAGAGCACCAGCATCAAGGTCGCGCCGATGAAGGCCACCACCTCGAGCCCCAACTCATGCAGCACGGGGATCTGGGCGTGCAGAGCGAACATCAGGATGATGCCCACCAGGACGAACGCCGAGATCTTGAAGAAGCCGCGGTCTCGGACCGTATCCCACTCGTCGAAACGCTCCACCATCTCTCGGGCCTTGGCGCGTTCTTCGTCGGAGCCGAGCGGTTTCAGGCCGAACAGTCTGCGCAAGAGCCAGATGGTGGCGAAGAACGTGACCAGACAGTAGGGCGCCGCCACCACAAAGAAGCGCCCGTAGGAGATGCCCGCCTCGGTGCCCACGATGATGTTCGGGATCGAGGAGATCAATGTCAGCAGGCCGCCGATATTGGTGAAGATGCCCTCGCCGAGCAAGAAAGGCAGCGGGTCGAGCTTGAGCTTACGGCAGGACACCACCGTCAACGAACCGACGATGATCATCGCGGTCACATTGTTCAGGAATGCGCTGAACAGCACAGTCAGGAGGGAGAACCAGACCAGCAGGCGCATCGGATCGCCGCCGCTCAGCTTGAGGATCTTGATGCTGAACCAGGTGAACAGGCCGCTGCGCGAGACCAGCTCGACGAAGACTGTCGAGCCGATGATGATGCCTATGGTGCCCCAGTCGATCATCGCGATATACGGCGGCAGACTATGCCCCCCGCCATGGCCGAGCGGAATCAGTCCCTGCCACACCCCCAGAAACAGCGCGAGACCCGCTCCCAGCAGCACCAGGATGACCTTGTTCAGCTTCTCGAGCGCCAGCACACCGAGGGTGACGGCCAGGATCAGCCCGAACACATAGCGAGGCTGCAGCCACTTCTGCCACAACGCCAGGCTGGCCAACACGCCGACCACGGCAAAGCCCACCAACACGTGGGCCGGCTTGTGCAGTTTGTGGGGCGCCGGTTGCGGGGAATCACTCATGCGGGTGCCTCAGAGGATCAGGATGGGAACGCCCGCGATCTCTTTGATGATCGCATAGGCTTCAGGAGGAACGGGTTGCCCTTTGCGGGTCTCGCTGTCGACCACCAACAGGCTGTTGCGCTCATTCAACAGATTGAGCGCCAACCAGGCCAGCGGGGCGCCGGTCGCCACACGGCTGCGGCAGCTGTAGGGCATGTCCACGACCCGCGCGACGGCCTCACCGAGCAGTTGCTGCATCTGCAGCTCGAGAGCGTGCGCCAGGGAGTGACTGTCGGTGGTCGACGCGGACGGGTCGAGCTCGAGGGCCGAGGCCACGCGCTCGATCTCCGCCTGATTGACGATATGCACCAGGTCGAGTTGGCCCGATGGCGCCACCAGACCAAAGGGAATCGAGAAGTGCGGGCCGACCTCGAAGCCCCCAGGCACATAGACCAGCAGGTGCTGGAACAGCTTCTCAGGGGCCGAGAGCGTCTGCTTGCAGAGCAACATCGGCGTATCGCTGGCGGTCAACAGGGCATCCACGACGGTCCCGAGGCTGTCGGCAGCCTGTCCGCTGCCGAAGGGAGTGGGCAGGGCCAGCAACGACGTCGGCTCCGCCAAGGCGCTCAACAACTGTTCGCGGGGATCTCCCGCTTCACAGCTGCCTGTCGCCGCCACACCACGCGCTTCAGCGGCCGCCAGCGACGCCTCGAGCTGCTGTTGCAGCGCGGGGCGGCGCTCTTCGTTCGCCACCGGGGCGAGCAGGACGAGCGGCAGCTGCTCGCGCGCGGCCAGCACCAGGCCGGCTTGCAGGGCCGCGTCGGCCCGGCTCGAGCCGTCGAGGGCGACCAGCACGCGGGACCATTCCATCGGCTCGATGCTGACCGAAGGGCGGACGGCGGCTTCGAACAGAGACTCGAATTCGTCGATCGAACGCGTATCCACGGGGGCTCTCCAAGCGGGAGTGGACATGTGCTGGCATGCTAGCTCCCCACCCCGAAGTGTCAAGCCTGCGGCAGCATCCGCCAGCCGTGTGCAACCGAGCCTGCGAAGAAGTTTCCAGAAAACCTGAAACAAAACCAACGCTTGCGGCAACCCTGAGATGATGGAAACCACGGACGCACAGCTGGTAGGACGCGCCCGGCGCGGCGAGAAGGCTGCCTTCGGGCAGCTCCTCGAGCGCTACCAGCACAGCCTGCACGCCTTTGTGGCCGCACGCCTGGGTCGCCCGGCCGAGGCCGACGATGTTGCCCAGGACGTCTTCCTGGCCGCCTACCGGAACCTTGCGCAGCTCGCCCAACCGGAGCGCTTTGCTGGTTGGTTGTTCGGGATCGCCCGCACGAAGCTGCGCATGTTCTATCGGCGCCAGGGACGGGTACGGGAAACGCTAGACGGCGAGCTCGACCGTTTCGCTGCGCCCTCGGCAGAGGAGACGGGCAGCGAGCTCAGCACACTGCTGGCCGGGCTGCCCGACGAGGTCCGCGCCGTGTTGCTGCTGCGCTTCGTCGATGGCTTGAGCTACCGGGAGATCGCAACCCGCCTGGGAATCCCGGCGGGCACGGTCGGCACCATCCTGCATCGCGGCTGCGCTCGTTTGCGCCGGCGCACGTCTATCCGGAGGGCCCTGTCATGAGCTGTCCCGACACACCACGCCTGGAGGGCAACTTCCTGCTCGGCGCGCTCGCCGAGCGCGACGCTGTCCACCTGCAGGACTGTTCGGACTGTACGGCCCAGCTTGGAGGGTTGCAGGCGCTGGCTGAGCAGTTGGGAGCTCACCGCGCTCCGGCCACGTTTGCCGACCAGGTGATGGCCCGTCTGGAAACTCCGCGAGCGCGGCGCCGCTGGCCCTGGGCATTGCTCGTGCTGGCCGCGCTGGTGCTGCTCGGGCTGGGCGCGCTGACGTTGATCACCGGTCTGACTGGGGCACCTGCGGCGTCTCCGGGGCGGGCTGAGCCACGAGCAGTGATCCCAGAAGTACGACCGCTGCCCGTGCAGCCCCACGCTGAAGATCCGCGGCTCGCGCTCGAGCTGCCCCGACGCTTACGGGTCGGCGACTGCCTTGCAGCTGTGCTGGTGCTGACGGTGGCGGGCAACCTGCCCTTGCAGGTCTCGACGCACGTCGAGGGCTCGGCTTTCGACCTGCGCCCGTCTGCGCTGCAATGGACACCCTCGGGACAAGAGCTTCCGCTGACCGTAACCGCGCGGGAAACAGGCACGGCGACTCTGGTCGCGAGCGTGCGGATCGGCCCTGACACACTCAAGCTGCGCAGAGAGGTCGAGGTCGAGCCTGCGGGCAGCCTCGTAGAGCTGGTCAGCAACCTCAGTTTGGCGGGGCTCGAGACCCGCCTGCGCGCAGAGCTGCATCCGGGCTGCGCCGAGCTTGAGCGCCCCGGCAGCCTGGCTTTGCGGCTGATCCCCGGTGTGGTCGCCGAGGCGGGCCTCAGCCTGCGCGGGCTGGTGCGCAGCCCCCACGGCTGCTTCGAGCAGACCAGCGCGGCGACGTTCCCCAGCCTGCTGGTGCTCGCCATCGCGAGCGAGCGCGCCGAGCCCGACAGCCAGTTGATCGCACTAGCCCGCGCACAGGCCGAGGCCGGAGCGCAACGCCTCGAGCGCTTCCAGATGCCCGACGGCGGCTTTACGCTGCACGGCAAGGGAAGCACAGACCCCTGGCTGACCGCCTTCGGACTGCGCGAGCTGGTCGCGCTCGACGACTACCTCGAGCTCGACAGCCTGCGGATAAACGCGGCGCGCACCGCATTGCTGGGTTTTCAGCAGCCCGATGGCGGGTTTCCCGCCGCGCCCGGAGGCCCCGACCAGGTGGCCTTCAGCGCCTATGCACTGCACGCCTTGCAGCTCGCCGGAGCCGACCCCCACGCCATCGGCCGGGGCAGCGCCTGGCTCGAGTCCCGCCTGCGACAGAAGGCTGTCACGCCCTATGGTTTGGTGCTCAGCGCCCGGTTCTTGCTTGAGCAACCGGACCGGGGCGGGCTGATAGAAGACCTGGTCGGACAGCTATTGTCCTACGCACAACGCGACGAGCAGGGGCTTTTCTGGCCAGCGGAAACAACCTGGACACGCAGCAGCCCCCAAGCTGCCCGGGTGGAGCTGACCGCTCTGGCGGCCCAGGTTCTGCAACTGAGCGGACGCCTGAACGCGGCGGCCGAAGCCCGCACCTGGCTGATCGAGCAGCGCACCTCGAGGGGCTTCGGGGGGACGCAGGCGACCGTACAGACCCTGGCCGCGTTCCGTTTGGCCGATGGCGTCCTCAGTCCGGTGCGTGGACTTCTGGAAGTCGCCATCGCCGGCCGCGTGCTCGCCGAGATCGAGGTGGAGCCGGACGTATTGGTCGAATACGAGCTCGAGATTCCAGGCCTGGGTCCCCAGCAGACCCTTGCCCTGGCGCGTCAACGCGGTGTGGAGTTGTTCTTCCGTGGCAGCGGCGTGCTGCAGGCGCAGCTGGCCGCACGAGGCTACCTGTCCGCCCAACGTGCCTTGGCGTTGGGCCAGGGTGCCCACGAGCAGATGCCCCCCGCCTTGCTGGTGCGCGTAGGGCGACCCCCGGCGATCGAGGGCCAGAGTCTCGCCTGGCACGTGCAGGTCGAGAACCAACTGAACGTCGAGGTCAACAACCCGATGCTCGAGCTCGACCTGCCCGGCGGTTTCCGCCTCGATGGCGCGGGCGGACTCGACGAGCTGTTGGCGGACGGCACCCTGCAACACTGGGAGCTCTGGGGCGACGGCCTGGTGCTGTACCTGCAGGACCTTGCGCCCCACCAGAGCCTCAACCTGACGGTGCGTTTGCTGCCCGGTTTGAGCGGCGACTTCCTGGCGGGTGCTGCGCGTGCCTACCCCTACTACCGGCCTGAGGAGGCGGGTTTGGGCCTTGAAACGCGGGTGTCGGTCGCGCCCGCAGACAGCTTCGTAGAACCAGCTCCTGGCCAGGAACCAACGCCCGAGCTGCCGGACGGGTCGGGCGAAGGACCGGTAGAGCGGCAACCCGAGACCGTGGACCGCACGCCCGAGGTGTTGGTGGGCAGTGAGGAGCTTCCCGATGTCAAAGAGCTGAGCATTGCCTGGGGAGATGAGCTGCCGGATCTCGCCTCTTCGGACCTGCTGCTCGGAGGCAACGGGCCACTGACGCGCCTGGTCGGACGTGCGCTGTCCGCGGGCCTGCCCGAGTGCGCCCTCGAGGTCATCGAGCTGGAGCCAGACCGTTCGTGGAATGTCATCTTGAAGCTCGCCAGTTGGTCCGACGGCCAGCCGATCACCGCCGATGATTTCGTCCGCAGCTGGGAAGCGAGCCGCAACCGACTACACCTCGAGGGAGACGCCTATGTCTGCCCCGACACGGTGCAGCTGAGGCTGCTCGAACAACTGGAGTTCGAGGTTCTGGCGTTCAACATGCTCGCGCTGCGGACTCCGGAGCCCCAGAGAGACCTGATGGCCCGGCTCGGCGAATTCCCCTTCTTGCTGCTGCCCGAGTTCAACCGAGCAGAGCTCAGCAGCACTGGACCCTATCGCGTCGAGAGCTCAGGCGAGGACGAGCTGCTGCTGCGCGCCCGCGACCCGGAGCTTGAGCTGCAGCGCGTCCGCATCCGCCCCGCGGAGGCTTTTGAGGATGCACCGGCCGACCTGCGTTGGAAGTTGCCTCCCAACGGCGTGCTGGTCTGGACAGAACGTTCGGGTTGGCAGCCCCTGATTCCGCCCTACATCGATGATCTCCGGCTCGAGCACGAGCGACCGATTCCCACCGCCGTCCAAGGTGCGTTGGGGCAGCAAAACCTGGAAAGTGTGAGACGGTTGTTTCGCTTCAAGAGGGTGACCCTCGATTTCGAACCGGATGAAGGGACCACCCCTGAGCTGGTGCTGATCTCTGCCGAAGGCGTCCCCTGCCTGTGGCCCGGCAAGCAGACAGAGCTGCCGCAGAACCCCTATGACCAGCAGCTGTTTGTACGCTGGCCGCTCAAGCTGCCTTGAGCGGGCTGGCCAGCGCCGGGAGCCCCGTTTTCAGCGGTCCGGTCTGCCGGCGGTCGCCCCTGTAGCGGCGCTCTATGAGCGCCGGGAGCCCCGTTGTCAGTGGCCCGGTCTGCCGGCGGTCGCAGACCGCCGCTACAGCCGGAGGCCCAGCCCCTGCCGGGAGCCCCGTTGTCAGCGGCCCGGTCTGCCGGCGGTCGCAGACCGCCGCTACAGCGCACACTCCCACTACACAGCCACTGCCCGCCGGCGCGGTGCCCGGCGCCGTTTCCGCCGCATACCCGCCAGCGCCAAAGCTGCATCGAGATCAGCCGCCAGCGGAAGCACCTGATCGAGTCCGAGCAGCTCGATGACCTTGCGTAGCTTGGGCCCGGCACCGACCAGGACGACATCGCCGCCCCGCTTCTGGAATTGCTGACGGTGCTTGACCAGACAACCCAGCCCTGTGGAATTGACGTACTGCAGCTCCTGCATCACCACGATCGCCCAGCGCGCCCCGCGCTTGTAGACCCGGCCAAAAGCCAGCTCAAGGGTGCCGACGGTAGCACTGTCGACAAACCCGCTCAAGCGCAACACTCCCAAGCTCGGTGTGGGAAGCTCGATTCTGAAACCCAGCCCGCGCGGGACGGGCTCAAGCTCTGCGGAGCTGATCGGTCCCAGCTGACAGAGGCGATTACGGCGAGAGGCTCGGGGCTCGGACTCGGCGGGCCTCTTCGGGCGTGGCTTGTCAGCCTGCCTGCTCAGACGCGGCTTCGCAGGTGTCCAATCGCGCCGCACCAGCCTTCCGCCACGGGCGCGCACTTCGAAAGCCAGGCTCCACTTGCCCGTCGCGACCCGGCGTGCATATTTTGCCAGGTTCCAGACTTCTGCCGCCGCCAGGGCTGCGGGCCGCAGGCGCGGATTCGTCTCACTGCGACGCAGTAGCTCATTGATCAGCTGGCGTTTTCGTTCGAGCTCAGCCCGTTCGACGGCTCCGAGGCGCTGCAGCAAGCTCTTGAGCTCTCCATAGAGCCTCTCCAAAGCCTCGCGCCGGTTGCTGCCTGGCTTGCGCAGCACACTCTTGCGCCAGCCGCTCCCCAATGATGCGAACCAGCATTGGCCCGTAGGCAGGGAGAAACCTGGAAGTTGCAGGGCATCCGAGTCAAAAACCTTACCGACAGCCTCCGTGACAACGTCCCGGAAGAGTGCCTCTTCGAGCACGACTTTGACTGCGAGCTCTCGAAACTCGCGCCGGGGACGCAGATCGCTTTCCCGCAATCCGCCGGCGTCGAGGGGAGCAGCCTGGCCCTTTGGCGGCATGGCCTGTGCCTCCTTGCAGTGCAGCCGTAGGTGTGTCGCTTCTCGTAGCAGATGTGTCACACAAATCGTCTCTTTCTTGATCATACACGCCGTCAATCAGAGCTTCAACCAGGAGAAACATTAACGTTTCATTCAGCACAGTTCAGGTTCGCGAGAGCGCATCCAGCCGGCCTCGGCGATGGCTGGCAGCGGTTTCTGTGGGGATCGCTTGAACACCGCCACAGATTTGCGGTAGGCTTCCAGCCATTTCGGGCCCCAACCTTCCGAGGACCTCGATGGATTTCTTTCTCGGCCTTCTCGTCCGCCTGGCATTGCTGGTCTTCGGTATCTGGCTGTTCATCAAGGCGCGGCGTCTGGCGAAGCGGGTGAAGGGCATGCCCTTTGTCTGGAGTCGCCGTTTCGCAGTGTTCTTCTTGTTCGCCCCCTTGCTGGCCTGGCTGGGGATGTGGCTCTTCAAGGCTCCGATCGTGCACTTCTTCGAGCTGCTCGGGGCGATCGGACGAGGCCTGGACGCGCTAGTCGCCAGCATGGCGGGCGCGACCGAAGAGAACCTCGGCTTCTGGTGGAAAGTCTGCCTGCAGCCCCTGTCGGTCGCGGTGATCTACGCCCTGGCAGGCTTCCTGGTCGGTTGGCCGCTCGACTACTTCGCCTGGAAGAAGCGCAAAGCCGCTGCGGCCGAGGAAGAGGCCGTGCCGCCGGCCCCTGCATGAGACCGCTGGTCGCATTCCTGCACGGCTTTCTCGGGCGGGCCTCCGATTGGCGCAGATGGTCCCAGGGTTTCGAGAACGCCTGGTGCCCCGAGCTGCTGCAACCCGGTGCGCTCGATCCCCACTGCCCGCTGCACCTCTGGGGTGAGCGCTTCAACCAGCTGGCCAGACAACGCGGCAAGCCCTGCCTGCTGGTCGGCTACTCTCTCGGCGGGCGCCTCGCCATGCACGCCCTGGCTGCCCCCGATAGCCCCTGGCAGGCCGGCCTGCTGGTCTCGGCCCACCCCGGCCTGAGCGACCCGGAGCAGATCGCTGCACGCCGTCGCTGGGACGCAGCCTGGGCGCGGCGCTTCCGAAGCGAGCCCTGGCCTGAAGTGCTCCAAGCCTGGGACGCGCAGCCGATCTTCTCAGGCTCGTCGCCTGTCGCCCGCGCGGACGAGGGGTTCAACCGCGACTTGTTGGCACGCGCCCTCGAGACCTGGTCTCCGACCCGCCACCAACTGGCCGATGGAACCCTGCAGACACGCCCACTGACCTGGTGTTGCGGCGCTCTCGATAGCAAATACGCAGCGCTCTACGCCAAGTTGCCGAAGGAAGGCCTTCCCTGGCAACAGATCTGTCTGTCCAGCGCGGGCCACCGCCTCCCCTGGGACCTGCCCGAAGACTTCGGCCGGCTACTGGACCAGGCCTGGCAACGCCGGTTTTGACGCACCCAGGTGTGGATGCTACATCAGGGGCGCGCGGAGGCACTAGAATGCCAGAAAAGACCAGCCTGAGCGAAGCGATCTTCACGGTCTCTGAGGTCGTCTCGGCCCGCAAGTGCCGCAAGCTGGTCTATGTAGCCGAACGCGATGGTTTCCAGCCCGCCCCCCCTGACGTGATCACCGAAGAGCAGACCTTCCACGACGTACGCACCTGTAGCCATCACCCCAAGCGCCATCCACGCTGGGCGATGTCGTTGTGGCGACGCCTGCACTCGTTCATTCCCGATTATCAGGGTCTGCGGGCCGTGAACATCGACGATCGTTTCAGCTTTGAACGCTTCGAGAGCGGGCAGAGCTGCCGCTGGCACAAAGACCCTCAGCGTGTGCTCCGCAGCGGAGAGCGCAGCTGGCTCAGCATGGTCGTGTTCCTGAACCACAATTTTGAAGGCGGGGCGGTCCAGTTCCTCGAGACCTCGGTGCGCCCGCAATTGGGTATGGCGCTGTTCTACCCTCACCACCTGCCCCACGAAGACAAGCTGGTCCTGGGGGGCAGCAAGTTCGTCCTGCGCAGTCGGGTGATCTACGAAGACCCGGCCGGCACCACCGACGTGACCTTGCCTCTCGAGTGAGCGAGCGGGACGGACGCCGTGTCTTCGACAAAGTCGATCGCCCGACGCGCGACGACGTCCCATGCCAGATGCTGGTGGGCCCAGCGGCTCGACACCTCCAGCTCAAGCTGCGGAGCGGCCGCCAGCTGCCCCAGAACCGCCTGAGCGAGCGCCTGGGGGTCGAAATCGCAGAAATGCACGCCCGGGCGGCTTCCCAGGCCCCTCTGCATGCCTCTAAGGCGTGTGCAGACGAAGGGGATACCGAGCGCCAGATACTCGATGCCCTTCGAAAGCAGGGTCGAGTGGGTGCCCTGGCAATCTCCATAGGGGATGATCCCCAACGCAGCTCCGCGCAGACGTTCAGCGATCTGGTGATAGGGCACGAAACCGGTGACCTCTAGATCTGCCTGGGGAAAACGGCGCCGCAGCTTGCGCAGCAAACGACGCAGACTGGGCGTCGCCGGCCCGACGAAGCGGAATCGCAGCTCGGGCCGGGCCTGGAGCAAGTGCAGCAAAGACTGTTCTGCCAGCGGGCCGAGATGATGCCTGTCGAAAGAGCCGTGCATCACCAGCAACGGCCGCGCCTGAACATCCTGCGCAGATGTAGAGAAGGGAAAGCTCGCCGGCTCAAAGCCGTAGTCGATGCTACGCATCTTTGCGGCCGGAAAGCCCTGAGCCTCGAAGCGGGCGGACAGGACCTTCGAGATCGTCAACACTCCATCGACGCCAAAGCGCTTCGGCAGGCTGAGCTCGAAACGCTGCAGCCGTCTGAGCAACGGGCCGGGCACCAGCCAACGCGGCCAGGCCTCGAGGTAACCCGAGAGAAAGTCGAGGAAATTCAGCACCACTGGCACGCCCAGATCCCGCTTGAGGCGGGCTGCCGCGACGTTGGCAATCGAATGCTGGCCGAAGATCAGAGCGAAGGGATGGCGCGTGTGCGCGGCGATCACCTGGCGCCGGATGCGACCCGGGTAGAGCAGGTACTTCAGAGTGCGCCAGCGAGTCCGGCGCGCCATTTTCCAGCCTGTGAAGGCATGCAGGCGGATGCGGAAGCGCCGCTCGAGCGGCGCGGTCGGCTGCGCACTCGGTGCGAACACATGGACCTCATGACCCCGCCGCACGAGCTCGCGCACGAGGTAGACCACTTCGGCGGAGCCGCCGCCCGATGGAGGGTAGAACGGCTCGTGTGTAATCACGGCGAGGCGCATGCTGGCTCTCAGTCGGACGTGGACGGATTATGGCAGCTGTGTCGCGCTGCGCAAGCCCTCAGCCGCCAGAGCTTACCGGTCCGTAACGCTCGCGAAGGCCGTCGAGCTTCTCGGGAGCTGTCTGTTGATAAATCTGCTCCAGCATGGTGTAGGAAGGATTCAAGCGCGAGTCCGGGTGGGTGCTCAGCGAACGCAGCAGCGCAGCCTCGGCGCCTACGACGTTGTTCTGGCGCAGCCGCAACCTCCCCCGCAGGCAATCTATGTAGGCTCTAATACGCACGGGCGTCTCGGAATCGACGGCTTGCTCTGCTTGCTGCAGGATCCGGAGCAATTCTTCGGGATCGGCGCGATTTTGCTGTTCCTGCACATAATACACCCTGCTCCGAACCGAGATCCTGCGCGCCTTTTCCAGCAGCACACCGAGCTTGGGATTGCGTGGGTCGCTGGCGTAGACCGGCGTCAACAAGCGCGTCAGCATCCCGATCACCAGATCATGATGATCGGCACCCCAGGGATCCCGAGGCGGCTCGGTGTCGAGCACCGACTCGAAGTAGGCGACGATCTCAGGGGTGACCACGACGGCCTTCGTTCCGTCGCGCAGCGTGCGGTCGACGCATTTGAGCAAGCCGAGGTCGAGCACCCGATAGTCGAGCCGCATCGGGGCTGCATGGAAGTACACAGGGCGGTTCGTGCTTTCGACCAGCTCACGCATCTGTTGGGGAATATCCACCGGCGCACGCCCCGGAGCCACCGGCAGGAACAGGCGGTTGCGGAACAACAGTCCCGCTGAGGAGTAGAGCTCGATATCAGGCCGCACGCCTTCTACATAGTGCAGGTAGCCGAGCACCCCGAGATAGATGTCGGTGTCGACCACCAGCAACGCATCCTCTTCGACCGCATCGAACACGGCAGTGCCGAAGTCGCGGGCCCAGGTGTCGCTACGTCGGTTGTTGGTCTGGAAGTTCAGGGCCAGCAGTGCGACCACCAGGATCCCAGCGAGCACGTGCGCGGTCCGGCGGAGACCACCCTTCGGGAAGCGTCTGGCCAGCCAGCGGGAGAGACTGAAGAGCCCGACGCCCAGTGCAACCGAGACCAGCGCGTAGCCGAGCATCGGAAACACGCGGACCAGCCCGCGGCCAAAGGGACCGTAGTAGTTGCGGAAGAAGATCAGCAACAGAAAGCTGCTGGCCCACACGGCCAGGGGAATCCCCACGCTCAGCGCTCGTTGCCCGCGGCGCCAGAGGGCAACCAAACCGCCCACAGCCACGACCAGTCCCACAGGCGTCAGCTGCCTGAGCAGCTCATAGGCGTAGAAGCCGGTGTACAGAACGAAATGCTGGGAGCCGACATGAGGGGTCGGATCGACCTGGTAGTTCTGACGCAAGATGAAATACAGCACCTGGCGCCAGGTCTTCAGAGGACCCAGGAAACTGATCAGGGGATCCATGTTGCTGCGCAAGACCATGTAGACCCACGGCAGCAGACCGAGTGCGAAGGCAACCACAAGTCTGGGCAGCTCGCGCAGCACGCTGCGCCGCGCCCCCCACAAGACCAGCAACAGCAAGGGCGTCGCCACCCCCGTCAAGACCCAGTGGTTGCTGACCGCCAGACCGTACACCAGCCCAAAGCCAGCCAACAGCTTGCGGGCGGCTTCTGGCTCACTCGCGCGGCTACGCAACTCGAGCGCAAGTGCCAGGCTGAGCAGGAACAACAGGCAGTGCAGGCTGTAGACCTCCGCGATGATCGACTGCGACCAGAAGATGTCGCTGAATCCCAACGCGAGCGCGGCCACACACCCCCAGAACCACTCGCGGGTGAGGCCACAGACAATCCAACCCGCAACGCCGCATGCCAGCGCCCCGAGCACGGCACTGAGCAGATGCACCCGGAAGGCGATGCTGCCGAAGGGCAACAGGGTGAAGAGCTTGCCGAGCAGACTGTACAGAGGATAGCCCGGAGGATGCCCGATGCCGAGATGGGCCGAGATCATCAGGAAATTGCCCGAATCTTCGAGCGTGACCGTGGGAGGCAGGCAGACCGCATACACCAGCAGGATGGCGGCGACGGTCACGGCCAACGCTCGACCGGCCGGCTTCCTACTCGGAGTCTGCCAGAGCAGCTTGCCTGGTGGGGTTGCGCCGGGCGCGGGGGAGTCGCCTTCTGCGGGGCCAGCCTCGTCAGAGACCCCGTTCTCGCCAGGCACAGGCAGACCGGCTGTCGAAGCCTCCTGCACAGGCTCGGCTGGCGATGCGGCCTCCAAAGCGGCCTCGTAAGCCTTCTTTTGACGGGATTTCTCGCCTCGCTTTGCCATCTCAAGCGCCTCCATGCGCCCGAGATCCTGCCAGATGCCGGGACTCGACGCAAGACCTCGCATGCCTCCCTGGTCTGCTACAATCCTGCCTCAGGAGGAGACGATGCTGCGTAATTTTGCGAGCCTACTGTTGTGTGCCGCCTGCCTGGCCCAGGCCCCCGGGGATAGCCTGGCGGTGCCGGGTTTGCAGCTGTGGTACGGCTGCCACCAGCAGGCCGGTCGCGCGGGCCGGGGCCAGCCGGCCTTCAACCTGCTGGGTAGTCTGCGCCCGAGCGCGGGACGCAGCCTGGCGTATAGCGTCAACGGAGGCCCCCTGCGTGCGCTGAGCATCGGCGCGGGCGAGGACGGCTTCGGTGACGGCCGGCGCCTGGCCAGGAGCGGTGATTTCAACGCGGACATCCCCTTCGACAGCCTGCGGCTGGGGCTCAATACTGTCGAGCTGGTCTGCTCCGACAGCACGCGGCAATCCCTACAGGTCGAGCTGCACGAAGGCGACGGCAGCCTGCCCCGCCGCATCGACTGGCAGCAAGCCGACCTGCAGGCCCTGGGCCAGGTGGTCGACGGCCACTGGCGGGTCGAAGACGGGTGGCTGCGGCTGCTCGAGAGCGGCTACGACCGCCTGTTCCTGATCGGCGAGCCCGCCTGGCAGGACTACGAGGTGGAAACCAGCCTGCGGGTGCTGGTGGTCGAGGAACAGACCGGTCCTCACAGCGGATCCCCGGGTGTCGGCGTGATGTTGCGCTTCGAGGGACATCGCAGCGGCAGCTTCCGCAACTATCCCGAGGCACAGCCTCTGTGGGGTTACCTGCCCTTCGGCATGCTCGGCTGGTTGCGCTGGGTGCGGGGAACCGAGGAGAAGGCGGAGCTGCAAGCGATGCGCGGCGACATGGACATCCATCGAGGCTTCGCCCTGCGCAGGATCGAGCTCGGCACGTGCTATGGAATCAGGATGCGCTGCCAGACCCTGCCTCCCGACGCCGAGGGGAACGACGGCACCCGCTACAGCTTCAAGCTCTGGCCCGCCGACGAGCCGGAGCCCGACGCCTGGAGCTGGCAATGGGACCAGTTCAGCAGCCGCGCTCTACGCAGCGGTGGCCTGGCATTGGTCGCCCACCACGTCGAGGCCGCCTTCGGCCCCGTCGAGGTGCAGCCCCTCAAGCCACTACTTGCAGACGAGCCGTGACGCCGAGGTCGGCGAGCATCGCCTGGATCTCGGCCCGATACTGCGCGTTCAAGACCAGAATCTGGCTCGGCTGCAAACGGCGCAGCGCCTCGGGCGCCACCACCCGATGGCCGCTGCCCGGCAAATAGCAGCCCTGCTTGCGCGGGTTGATATCCACCACCATGGGCAAGCCGCCTGGTACGGCGCAGCGGAACATCACCCCTTTCGAGCCCGCCCCCCACAGCAGCGTACGTGGCTCCCGCGCGAGCTCGCCCTGCCAGCGTTGCAGCCGCGCCCGCCAACCCATCCCAAACGCCGCCAAGCCTTCGGCCGCAGGAGGCTCGGGGAGCCGCTCGCCCGCCAGGCCCAGCACAGCTTCGAGCGCCAGGAACTGCCCGCCGAAGCTGCGCCGGCTGCGCAGCACCCCAAAGCCAGCGCGCTCGCACAAGCGGCCCAGGGAGGCGGCGCTGAACCACGACACATGCTCGTAGAGCACGTCCCAATAGCCGCCCTGCTCCAGGCCCTGCTCGAGCGACGGGACCTCGAGCCAGGCACGGGCCTGCGGACGCAGCAAGCCCTGACAGCGACGCAGGAAGTCTACGGGCTCCGCCAGGTGCTCGAGCAGATGCCGGCAGCAGAGAAAATCGGCCGCGGGCTCGAGCCTCAGGGGCGGCGACCCCACCTCGATCTGCAGGCCCGCCGGCAGGCGACGAGGACGGTAGCCCGGATCGAAACCGTAGCCCTCAGCCATACCCGCTTCCAGCAGCAGCTCGAGGAAGTCCCCCTGGCCACAACCTGGCTCGACAGCGCGGGCCCCGTGCAGGCCGTAGGTCTGCACCAACTCGGCGGCGCGCTCGCGGGCCCAGCTGTGGAAGTGGGCCGAGACATGCAGGTTGTTGTCGTATTGAGGACTGTAACAAAGCCGCGCGGGTGCGAACTCGCGGTTGAAGACGTGCCCGCAGGCATCGCAGGCGACCAGCGCAATCTGCCCGCGGGGTACAGCGCGCGCCGCTTCCCCGGTCTCCTCCAGCTGGTTGCAGAAGACAGGCACGTCGGCCAGCTCGAAGAAGGGCTCGCCGGAGCGCTGCGAGCCACAGACCGGACAGGCAAGACTCACAGGGCCTCCACCTCGGCCCGGACCCCCAGCCTGGCCAGCTCCGCCTTGATCTCAGCGAGATAGACGCCGTTCATCACGATGACCAGCCCCGGCCGCAGCGCGACCAGGCTCTGCGGCGCCACGATCGGCACACCGCTGCCTGGCAAAAATCCGCCCTGCTTGGCGGGATCGATATCGACCGCGGCTGCAGCCGCCTGCTCTCCCAACATGCTGAGGAAGGCGACCGCCTTCGAGCCTCCTCCCCAGAGCACACGCGGCCCAGGACTGTCTGCCAGGCGCGCCTGCCAGTGCGCGACCTTGGCCGCACAGCGGGCGGCGAAACAAGCCACCTGGTCTGCTACGCCGGAGGGCGGCGAGGCTCGGGGAGGCGCCGGCGCGTGCCGCGCGCTCGCCAGCAGGTATTGCTCGCCGTAGGCACACCACATCTGCTCGACGCACAGACCTGCTCGCGCGCAGAGCCGCTGCAAGGCATCGGGCAGGAAATAGTTGCAGTGCTCGTAGTAGACGTCCTCGAAGGCCCCTTCGCTGAGAATGCGCCGGGCATCCGGAACCATCAGGAAGACCGGTGCCTGAGGCTTGGCAGCCTCTGCCAGGGCCGAGACGAAGCCCGCCGGCTCGGAGATATGTTCCAGGGTCATCTTGCAGACCACGGCCTCAAAGCGCGCGCTGCACATGCCGCGTCGGAAGTGGCGGCGCTCGACCCGCACTCTGCCACTGTCCTCACGTCGGCAGGCCGGGTCGTAGCCGACGCCGCGCAGGGGTCCTGAGCCACACAACAATGCCAGGAACTCGCCATCCCCGCAGCCGACCTCCAGGACCTCGCCGTGCGGCAGTTGCCAGTCTGCCAGCAAACGCTGCGCGAGCCTGCGGTGGAAGTCGTTGAAGGTCTGTGAGCAGGCCTGGCTGGGATGGTAGTCCGCGCGGTAGGCCAACTGCTTCGGATCGAACGCACGGTTCCAGACCAGGCCACATTCCCCGCAGAAGACCAGCTCGATGCTGCCCCGGGCAATGGCTCGCGCGGCCGCCTGGTCGCCGAACAGGCGCACACTGTGCACGGGCACCGAGGCGAGCTGGTGGAACAGCTGAGGCGCACCAGCGCAAACGGGGCAGGGCATCAGACCTCCCGGGGCTCGGGGATGGGGATGATGAAACACCCCCCTCGGCGGCGGTATTCCTGCTGCTGCGCGAGGATCTCCGGGGCGAAGTTCCATGGCAGCAACAACACGGCATCGGGCTGGTCCACCAGCAACTGCTCGGGCGGCACGATCGGAAGCTGGTTGCCCGTCATGAACAGACCGTGCTTGTACGGGCTCAGGTCAGCGATGTAGTCGAGCCAGCCCGCATCGATGCCGCAGTAGGCCATCAACGTGTTGCCCTTGGCAGCCGCCCCGTAGCCAGCCAGGCGCTGGCCGGCAGCTTTGCGTGTGGCCAGCAGCTGGCGCAGGCGCGTCCGGATTCCCGCGACGCGCTGCGCGAATGCTTCATAAGGTTGCGCCTCACCGAGGCCGGCAGAGCGCTCTTTCTCCAGCAGCCGCAGCAGCCGCCTGGACGGCTCACCGGCATGGCGCAGCGAGAGGCGCAACGAACCGCCGTGGATCGAGAGCGGCTGGGCATCCACCAGCTCGAGCCCGTGGCGACGGAACAGCGGCTGCAGCGCAGCCAGAGAGAAGTAGCACAGGTGCTGATGGTAGATGGTGTCGAACGCGGTCTTCGCCAGCAGTGGCACCAGGTGCGGTACCTCGATACGCAGCAGCCCCTCGGGCGCGAGCAGCAACGCGAGCCCCGCCACGAAGCCGTTGAGGTCCGGCACGTGCGCCAGCACATTGTTGGCTAGAATCAGCGCCGCCGGCCCCTCTGAGGCGTGCAATCTGGCAGCCAGCTCGAGGCCAAAGAACGCACAACGCGTACGCACTCCACGGCTCTGGGCGGCGTGTGCCGGCCCTTTGCAGGGCTCCACTCCCAACACCTTGCGTCCTGCCGCCAGGAAGTGCTGCAACAGGTAGCCGTCATTGCTGGCGACCTCAAGCACCCATCCCCCGTCCGGCGCCGCCCCCGAGCACAGCAGCTGGCCGCAGTGCTGGCGGGCGTGCTCGACGAGCGCGGGGTTGGCCGAGGAGAAGTAGCGGTAGTGCTCGTCGAACAGGATCTCGGGGGCCACGCTGTGGCTCAGCTGCACGAGCCCACAGGCCGGGCAACGCAGCAGCCGCAGGGGGGCTCGTAGCTCAGGCTCGCCGAGCTGCTCCTTGCGCAGCAGCCTGTCGGCCAGGGGCGTCTCGCCGAGGTCGAGAACTTCGCGCAGCCGCGCGCACGCGCACGAGCGACAGCTCATCGCGGGACCCAACGCAGTTCTGCGTCCAACAAACCGCGACGCTGCAGCGACTGCAGATGCGCCACCCGGCTGTAACGCTCGCCCTCGAACTGCTTCGGTCCGATGCCGCGCCCGCGGTAGCGCTCTGCGAGCTGGCGCGCCCCATCCGCGGCTGTCCAGCGTGGCTGATAACCCAGCTCGCGCGCGATCGCGCCGCAGTCGACCCGGTAGCTGCGATGGTCATGGCAAGGCTCGGGCACGGAACGCAAGGCCGTGCCAGGAACCGCAGCCTGCACCAACTCCGCCAGCGTGGCCACCTGATAGTTCTCGAGACTGCTGCCGACATTGAAGCTCTGACTGGCCCCACAGGCAGCGGGCGCCTCCAGCGCGGCAAGGAAGGCTCGAGCGGCGTCTTCGACGTGCAGCAGGGGCCGCCAGGCCTGCCCATCGCTCTTCAGCAACACCTCACCATGACTGAGCGCATACGCCACCAGGTTGTTCAACACCAGGTCGAAACGCAGCGTCGGCGACGGCCCGTATACTGTGGCCAGGCGCAGACAGGTCCACTCAAGACCGTTCCCCGCACCCGTGCGCAGCGCCTCCTCAACCCGTGCCTTCGAACGGGCATAGGGCGTCAGCGGGCTCGGTGGCGTGCTCTCGTCGGCCCAGGCACCGTCTGCGCCGCCGTACAGGCTGCACGTCGAAGCAAAGACCAGGCGCCGCACACCTGCCTCGCGGGCACAAGCGAAGAGCCGCAAGCTGGCCTGTGCGTTGATCTGGTCGGTCAGTTCTGGGTTGAGGTCACCGAGCGGATCGTTCGACAAGCCGGCCAGGTGGATCAGCCCTTCACAGCCTGCCAGGTCGCGGGGTTCGACGTCGCGGACATCTTTGTGCTGCTCCGGACAGGGGGTCAGGGGCTCAAGCCGGCATTCACGGTACAGGTCACTGTCGAGGCCCTGCACCCGATGCCCTGCAGCCATCAGCTGAGGCAGCAGCACGCTGCCCAGGTAGCCACGATGCCCGGTAAGCAAGACCCGCAAGCTTCAACCGCCCTGCGGTATGGGTAGCCCGGGCAGCCAGGGCGCCCCGCGCTGCCAGAGCCGCTGCAACAGTTGCCACTCGGCGACCGTATCAGCGCATTGCCAGAAACCTTCGTGGCGGAAGGCCATCAGCTCGCCCGCCGCCGCCAGGCGAGGCAGGCAGTCGCGCTCAAAAGAGTCGCCGAGGAATGCACGCACTCCGGGCTCGAGCACGAAGAACGCCCCGTTGATCCAGAGCTCGACCGGGCAACGTTTCTCGGCGAAACGGGTCACCCGCTCGCCGTCCAGCTCGAGGTAGCCGAAACGCTGTGGAGGACGCACGCTGGTCAGCGTGGCCAGCCGGCCATGGGAGCGGTGGAAAGCGAGCAGGGCATCGATGTCGACATCGGACAGGCCGTCTGCCCAGGTGAGGAAGCAGCTGTCCTCGATGTCCCGCATCAGCTGCGCGACGCGGCCGCCCGTGTCCGTGGCGATCCCCGTGTCCCGCAGGTCAAGGTGCCATGCAGGCTCAGAGGCTGCCCGCAGCCCGCGAGCGATGCGGGCTGCCTCGTACCCCAGAGCGATACGAAAATCATCAAAACCGCGGCTGGCGTACAGCTGCATTACGTGCCACAAGAGCGGTTTGCCACCGACCGGCAGCAGCGGCTTGGGAGGGCAGTCGGGCCCCAGACGGGTGCCTCTGCCTCCAGCCAGGATGCAGACCTTCATCGAAGTTCTCTGCTCATCGGTTGGCCGGCGTCGGCCGCAAGGCCATGAGGATGCCGCGCACGAGGTCGAAGTGCAAGAAGGGGGCCTTCCAGATCAACCACAAGGCCAGCGACCGCTGGCAGGCCCGCTTGCTCTGGTCGTCACCGAACTCCATGTTACGCAAGATTTTGACGTACTCTGCAAACATCCGCCAGCGCGGAAACCAGGCCCTTCCCTGAGCGTTGCTGTCAAACCATCGCGCCAGACGCGCCGGCGACAGCATCAACTCGATCGATTGACCAGAGTGCTTTCGCCAGCCAAACAGGGCGCGCGGGATCTCGATGAAGCGACCGAGCATCGCCAGGTGGGCCAGCAACACCCGGTCGGACGAGAAGTAGGCACCGATCAGACCTGTCTGGGCCAATACCTCGCGCCGGATCACTCCGAAGACCATATGGCAGGCATGGCTGCGGTAGGCCATCTCGCGGAAGCGTTCTGCGGCGCTGGCCGCGCCACTGCGGGCGCGCTTC
This sequence comes from Planctomycetota bacterium, assembly GCA_029260765.1. Classification (GTDB taxonomy): domain Bacteria; phylum Planctomycetota; class J058; order JAJDCP01; family JAJDCP01; genus JAJDCP01. The sequence goes on along the minus strand of JAJDCP010000173.1, from coordinate 25,780 downwards.
AGGTACGGCCCCAGCGTCCTCCCCCAGCTGTCGAGCACCATCACATAGGTGTAGGCCAGCACCGCCTCGGGATCCGCATCGAGGGCGTCGACGCAGGCGCGCAGGAAATCCGGCTCCAGCACGTCGTCACAGGCTGCCCACTTGAAGTAGCGCCCACGGGCGAGGCTGAAACCCCGGTTGAAGTTCCAGGCAGCGCCACGGTTGGTGTCGCTGGCATAGATGCGGATGCGCGGGTCGCGGAAGCTCTGGCAGATCTCCAGGCTCGCGTCGCTCGAGGCGTTGTCGAGGATCAACAGCTCGAAATCCCCGAAGCTCTGGCTCAGGATCGACGCGACGCAGGGGCGCAGGAATGCGGCGCCGTTGTACACCGGCAGGGCGATCGTCAGCCTGGGAACCGCCATCGGAGATCTCGCTGCGGGAAGCTGCCACTATAGCGGCTTGGCGGCCTGATGCGAGCGGGAGCTGCGCTCCCGGTAGCGAGCATCCTCAGGTCGGGGTCCAGGGCTTCTGACCTGGGCTTGCAGGAACCGGCCTGGATGGGAATTGGCGGTCACGATCCTTTGCGACCGCCCCCTACACGCACGCATCGGAGCGGTCTTCTGTAGCGGCCGGAAGGAGCTCTGGCAGAGGTTGCTCCTGTCGATCCTGGCTGGTCCCTCCGGATCGGACGCTCCGGCGGTCACAGACCGCCGCTACAGGCGGACGCTCCGGCGGTCACAGAGGCTGTCTCAGGGGACGTTTGGATGCGTGCGGTTGATCCCAGAAGGCAACTCCAACCCTTTGCAATTCGGCGACCAGGAACGACTTTTCTTCTTGTAGGGGAGGGGTTTACACCTCGAGGACTCGGACGCTTCGCTCCTCCCGCGGACCTCACGGGCGGGGGTAAACCCCGCCCCTACATGAGGATCCAAAACAACCAATCGGCGAATTCTCGTTCCGTGAGACAGTCTCTCACAGACCGCCGCTACAGGCGGACTCTCCGGCGGTCAGTTTCCTCACCGTTTCGAAGCTGTAACCTTCCGCAGCGAGCGTGGCGACCCCGAGCTCCCGCGACAACAGACCTGCCACACCGGCTTTGGATACCAGGGCGGGCCTGCGCAGCCAACGGCATGGGGTTTGCTTTTGTCTCCGCTGGCTGCAAACAGGCTTCGTCGTCTCGGTCACTGCCCCTGCAAGGAGGGCTCGGGTCCTTCGCGACCTTCTTGGCTGCTCGGACCGGCCATCGTTGCCAGGCGGCGGCGGATGGGAAAGACGAAAGACGAACCGAGGTCGGAGAAGCAAACCTGATCCCCGCGCCCGACTAGACGGGCCGCATACCAACCTGGACAAGGAGACCTGAGATGAACGTCAAGAAGATCATGACCGCAGATGTCGCTACCTGTGGCGCAGGAGACTCACTTTCGTGTGCCGCACAGATCATGTGGGAAAGAGACTGTGGAATCGTGCCGGTCGTCGACGCGGACCAGACCGTGATCGGCACCGTAACCGACCGCGACATCTGCATGGGCGCTTACACCCAGGGTCGGCCGCTGGAGGCTATCCGGGTCGACAGCGTGATGGCCGCGAACCCGATTTGTTGTCGCGTGAACGACAAACCGAGCAAGGCCTGGGACTTGATGGCCAAACACCGCGTGCGCCGCTTGCCTGTCACCGATGGCAAGGGGAAGATCGCCGGCATCTTGTCGCTCAATGACTTATTGACCAACAATGGCGGCCGGTCCCGCAGCAAATCGCCGGCGTTCTTGGAGTCGTTGAGCGACACCCTGGGCCATATCTGCGAGCACCGCCCCGACGGGGACATCGAATGCGCGGATGCAAAAGCTGCCCAGCCTGGCAAGAAACGGAAAACCCCGGTGGCGAAGTAGTGTTGCGCCGGGAAAGCTGAGCAGGGGCTTGTCCCCAACGCCTGTGCAGTCATGTCTGGACTGTGGCTCGGCGTTGGAGCTAGAATCACAGGTATCGCATTAATCTGCAATTCTATGCGGCTCTGCTTCCACAAGCCCAAGGGACCTCGACCAACATGCCGAATCTGCGAGAGGTCCCCTCCCCGCCCGATGGCGAAGCCGCCGAGCCAAGCGGCTCGACCGAGCCCGACGAGCTGAGATTCCCCATCGTTGGCCTCGGCGCGTCCGCAGGTGGTCTGAAGGCCCTGGAGAACTTCTTTTCAAACATGCCCGCCCAGAGCGGTTTGGGCTTCGTTGTCGTAACGCACCAGCATGCGACGCAGCGCAGCCTGCTCGCCGAGCTTCTCGGCCGTCGTACGGAGATGCCTGTCGTCGAGGTCAGCCATGCCACGCCCGTACAACCCAATCATGTCTACACGGTCAGCCCCGGACACTGTCTCGACATCCTCGCTGGTGTGCTGCAGCCCATTCCCTACGACAAGAACGTCGCTCTACGCATGCCGATCGACTATTTCTTCCGCTCGTTGGCCCACGACCAGGCAGAGAATGCCATCGGAATCGTACTCTCCGGCACCGGCTCGGATGGGTCTCTAGGCCTGCAGGAGATCAAAGGCGGGCTCGGCATGGTGATGGTCCAGGACGAGCGCTCGGCTCAGTATGCGGGCATGCCCCACAGCGCCATCGCGACACAATTGGTCGACTACATCCTGCCCGCCTCGAAAATGCCCGATCAACTGCTCAGCTATGTCTCCTCCCTTTTGCCGCATCGAGGTTCAGGCTCGATGCCGCACAGCGCTCCCCCCGCCGAGGCTCTGCGACGTATTTTTCTGTTGATCCGCAACCACACCCGCCATGATTTTTCCCATTACAAGGCAACCACCGTGCGCCGACGCATCGAGCGGCGGATGAACATCCACCAGATCAAAGGCGTGCACAACTACGTCCGCTACCTGCAGACCCATCCGGCTGAGATTGATGCGCTCTTCAAAGAGCTGTTGATCGGTGTCACTTCGTTCTTTCGCGATCCCGAGGCTTGGCAGGCTCTCTCTGTGCCCCTGGGCGAGCTTCTCCAACAACTTCCCGACGGGTACACCTTTCGCGCCTGGGTGCCGGGCTGTGCCACCGGTGAAGAGGCATACTCCCTGGCGATCCTGCTGCGCGAAGCGATGGACGACCAGGGGCGCTCGCTCAGCGCGCAGATCTTCGCTACCGACCTGAACCCTGCGGCGATCGACATGGCCCGAAGCGGGATGTACTCCGAGGGCATCGCCAATGATCTCACGCCTCAACGTTTGGCGCGCTTCTTCTCTCATACGGACGAGACGTACAGGGTCAGGAAAGAGATCCGCGAGATGCTGGTCTTCGCGCGCCACAACCTGATCGCCGATCCGCCCTTTACCAAACTCGATCTGCTCTCTTGCCGAAACCTGCTGATCTATCTCGATACCCCTCTGCAGAGGAAACTTCTGCCCGTCTTCCATTACTCTTTGAGACCCGCGGGTCTGCTTTTCCTCGGCTCGTCCGAGACGATCGGGAATGCAGGCGAGCTGTTTTCGGTCAGCAACAAGAAGTGCAGGATCTTCCAACGCTCAGAAGTGGAGGTCGCAGCCTATCCTACAGATTTCCCTACCTCAGCGGGCCGACTCCCGGCACATGTCCAGACCTCCCTCGGGTCACCGGACGCCAGGGGAGGAAGCCTCACGCGGCTGGTGGAACGGATGCTGCTGCGCGAGCTTGTGCCCCCGACCATCCTCACCAACGAGAGCGGAGCCGTCGTGCACATCCACGGGCGCACGGGGTTGTTCCTCGAGCCGGCACAGGGTCCGCAGACGCAGACAAACGTCTACAGCATGGTCCGAGACGGCCTCCAATTCAGCCTGTCCTCTGCGATCCGGCGCGCCGCGCGCTCAGACGATGAGGTCGTGTGCGACGGAGTAGAGGTCAGGACCCAGGGCAACCGGATCTGCGTCTCGATCCGGGTCCGGAAGCTGTCTGAGCCCGCAACGCTCCGGGGGCTGTTCCGCATCAGCTTCGAGAACCCTGTCCCGGTCGTAGTTGAAGCCGATTCGGCTGCACACGAGCCCGAGGGCTCGCCGCCCGAACGCTACCGTGAGCTCGAACGTGCGCTCCAACTCACCAGGGAGAGCCACCAAGCGACCATCGAAGAGTTGGAGACCGCCAACGAAGAGCTCACGTCGACCAACGAAGAGCTGCAATCGACCAATGAGGAGTTGCAGAGCGCCAACGAGGAATTGGAGACCTCCAAGGAGGAGATGCAATCCCTCAATGAAGAGCTCCAGACCGTCAATGCAGAGCTGCAGTGCAAGCTCGAGCTGCTCTCGGTCGCGAACAACGACATGAAAAACCTGCTCGATGGCACCGACATCGCGACCGTGTTCCTCGACAACGACCTGCATGTCAAGCGCTTTACCGAACAGGCGACCAAGGTCATCCACCTGATCCCCTCCGACGTGGGGCGCCCTGTGGGAGATCTGGTCTCGACACTGCACTACGACGACCTGGTCGAAGACGCCCGCAGTGTGCTGCGCACACTGGTCTTCAAAGAGGCCGAGATCCAAGGAGAGGGCTCTGCTCGTTATCTGATGCGCATCCTTCCCTACCGGACCACAGAAAACTGTATCGACGGGCTCGTGCTCACATTCGTCGATATCTCCAAGGTCCGCTCCGTACAGCTTGGGCATCGGCACATGATGGAGCTGCTGAGCAACTCTCCGACCAGCGTCTTCGACAGCGACACAGAGCTCAGATACACCTGGGCCAGCGGCCTGGTCTTCGGACGCAAACCCGACGAGCTCCTGGGCAGAACGGACGCCGAGCTCTTCGGTGCCGGGGCTGTCGAGTTGATGCGCCTCAAGACCGACGTCCTACAGGCAGACGCGGCTCGACGGCAAACGCTTCGCGTCGCCGCGGATGGGACAGATCGCAACTACAACCTCTACGTCGCGCCCGTGAAGGACAGAGATGGCCAGACCACGGGCATCTCTGGCATTGTGACATGCCTGGCATGAGCGAGAGCCTGAACGACAGACCTCGATCACCGGAGACCAAGAGACTGGTCTCTGAGCTGCGCACGCACCAGGTCGAGCTCGAGATCCAAAACGAAGAGCTGCGAAAGGTGCGGGACGAGCTCGAAGAGAGCCGTGACCGCTACCGCGAGCTCTACGACCTGGCCCCCGTCGCGCACCTGACTCTGGACCGCGACGGCATGATTCTCGAGGCCAACCAGGCGACCCACCAACTACTCGGACTCGACCACGAACAGCTGATCGGCCTCAAGCTTTCAGCGCTGATGAATGTGGCTGACGCGGATGCCTTCCACTTTTACCGCGGGCGGGTCTTTGCGACAAACACCCTTCAGAGCAGCGAGTTCCAGGTCAAGACCAGCGACGGTCGTTGCCTGACGCTCCATCTCGATTCGGTTGCCTACCAGAGGCCCGACGCTGCCTGCCTGACCTGCCGCTCGGTGGCCATCGACCTTTCCGCTTTACGCCAGGCAGAATCCGGACGGTTGGCGCAAGAATCACGCAGCCGGTCGCTGCTCGATACGGCGACCGATGCGGTTATCGGTATCGACGCGCAGGCACGGATCGAAGACTTCAATCTCGCCGCGGTGCACATGTTTGGCTATCAGAAAGAGGAGGTTGCCGGGCGAAACGTCCGCATGCTGATGCCCTCGCCCTACCGCGAGCAACACGATGGATTCATCGAGAACTATCTGCGCACAGGCAACGCTTCGATACTGGGCAAGACTAGCCGCGAGGTGGTGGGAAAGCGGAAAGACGGTTCGACGTTTCCCGTCGAGCTGGGCATCGGAGAGTGGTTCGATGATGGGCGGCAGAAATTCCTGGGCATCCTCCGCGATCTGACCGAGCGCAAGCGCGCCGAGTCGCAACTGCGCGAGAGTGAAGAGCGCTTCCGCGGGATCGCCAGATATATCGCTTTGTACGTCCACGAGAAAGACTGCACCATCTCCTATGTCAGCCCCGCCTATGAAGAGCTCTGGGGGAGGCCGGCGGCGGATCTCTTCCGCACGAGCAACGCCTGGATCGAGACCATCCATCCGGACGATCGTCAGCGTGTCGCCGCTGCCTACCAGGTAATGCGTGCTGGACAGCCGTTCACCGAAGAATACCGCATCGAGGCGCGCGGACGTATCTGCTGGGTGCGAGACCTCGCCCTGCCCATTCTCGACCAGCAGGACCAATTCCAGGGCAACGCGGGGGTCGTACGAGACATCACGCACGAACGAGAGCTGGCCACAGAGCTCTCGCAGGCGCAGAAGATGGAAGCCGTCGGCGCCCTGGCAAGCGGTGTCGCACACGACTTCAACAACGGCCTGCAAGCGATTCTCGGCTGCGTCAACCTTGCATTGGGCGATGCCTCGCTCAGCGAACGAACGCGCAGTTTTCTGCAACGCGCCGCAGGGGCCGCCCGGCGTGGGGGCGCGCTGGCAGACCAACTGGTCGCGTTCGCACGCAAGAAGACGCCGGAGCCACAACCCACCCGGATCGACAGCTTGCTGCTAGATCTCGCCCCGCTCATCGAGAGGCTCGCCACAGAGCGGGTGCGGCTCAACATCGAGACAGACGCCCCGTATGCCCAGGTGCTGGCCGATCCTGTCCAGATCCAACAGATTCTGCTCAACCTCGCGGCCAATGCGAGGGACGCCATCCCGGAGGCGGGCAGGCTGACCATCCGCACCCGCGAGCTAGCGCTAGACGGCGCGTCTGCGCGCGAGCACACGCTCAATCCGACCGGCAGGAGTGTGAGGATCGAAGTGCAGGACACCGGCACGGGGATGGACGTGGCGACGCAGTCCCGGATCTTCGAGCCCTTCTTCACCACCAAAGAGATCGGTCAGGGAACGGGCCTGGGACTGTCCACAGTGTTTTGGCTGGTCAAACAACTCGCAGGCACGATCGCGGTGCAAAGCAAACCGGACGCCGGCACGACCATCACCATCGAGTTGCCCTGCTGCGATGACCTGGCGACAGAGTCCGAAGATCTGGGCTCGCCGCCGGTGTTCACGGGCACGGCCCTGCTGATCGAAGATGAGCAGGTCGTGCTCATGACTGTCCGCTTGCAGCTCGAAGAGATCGGGTTTGAAGTGTTGGCGGCGGACAGCGTGTCGAGCGCTCGACAGCTGTGTGCTCGGCATACAGGGGCGATCCACGTACTCGTCCTCGATGTCATGATGCCCGAGATGCAAACAGCACAATTCGCGGCGTCACTACGCCAGGACCAGCCGGATGTGTGCGTGCTGTTCATCTCGGCCCACCCCTATGGTTTCTTGGTCGAGAAAGGATACCTGTCCCCGCATGCCTCGTTTCTGCGCAAACCTTTCGGCAGACAAGAGCTGGCTGCAAAGCTGACGGAGTTGATGGCAGACGGCGCCCTGCAGCCGATGCACAGCGCGAAAAGTGCTGTCGCCCGGAACGCTGCCAGGACGATTCTGTTGGTCGAGGACGAGCCGACGGCACGGCTGGTTCTCGGCGACCTGCTCGAGAGCTGCGGCTACCAGTTGTTTTCGATGTCCCACCCTTCCAAGGCGTTGAGCCTCGATGCCCCGATCGATCTGTTGCTCACCGATGTTCGGCTACCCGAGCTCGATGGAGTGTCGCTGGCCGCTCAGCTGCGCCCTGCACATCCTGCTATGAAAGTCGTTTTCATGTCAGGCCATCCCGACGCGCCGTCGGATGGCGATGCCTTCTTCCAGAAACCCTTCGACTACGACCAGCTTCTCGAGACTATCGAGGGCCTTCTGGCTGATTGACTTCTGTCTGGAATCATCGACCCTCCACACGCGTTGATCGGTTCGGCGGTGTGTCAAACCTTAGACATCCTTGGTCACCCTTGTTACCGTGTTGGACAGCACGCCCGGAGCAGCCCCGACCCTGCTCCCCCAGGAGAGACATGCTGCGCATTCTGGTCGTCGACGACGACCCGGACATCCGCTGGAGTACCGGCCGCGCGCTGCAACAGGCGGGGCACGACGTGCATATCGCTTGTGACGGCGAGGAGGCTCTTCAACGCCTGCTTGAAGATGTCTACCAACTCGTGATCACTGACATCAGGATGCCGAAGTGCGACGGGCTGTCGCTCTTCCGCCATATCCGAGCCCACTGCCCGGACACCGCGGTGATCCTGATCACGGCCTACGCGGCCATCGAAGACGCTGTGGACGCCCTGAAGCAGGGAGCCTACGACTACCTGACCAAGCCCTTCGACCTCGCTGAGCTGGTGCTGAAAGTCGGACGCATTGCAGAGCATCAGCAGCTCAAGACCAGGCTGGGAATCGCTCAGAAGAAGCTCGACGAGCTTGAGACGGGCAACCCCATCATCGGAGGCTCGGCGCCGATCGTGCGACTTCTCGAACACATCGAGATGTGCGCCGCGGCGGACTTCCCGGTCCTGATTAGCGGTGAGAGCGGAACGGGCAAAGAGTTGGTCGCCCAGCGCTTGCACAGCAAGAGCCGACGCAGCTCTGGACCCTTTGTCACGGTCAATTGCGCCGCGCTGCCAGAGAACTTGATCGAGGCAGAGCTCTTCGGCCACGAAAGGGGATCGTTCACAGGTGCTGTGCGCGCGAGGAAAGGCAGGTTCAGGGCCGCGCATCGGGGGACCCTGTTTCTCGACGAGATCGGCGACATGCCGTTGCATGCCCAGGTCCGTTTGCTGCGGGTACTGCAGGACTCGCTGGTCTCCCCTGTCGGCAGCTCAAGCTCGATCGCGGTCGATGTGCGCGTCATCGTGGCGACACACAAGGACCTCAAACAGCAGATCGAAGCGGGCCTGTTTCGCGAGGATCTGTACTTCCGGATCAATGTTCTGCATCTGGAGATCCCCCCGCTTCGGGCACGGAGCGGCGACCTTCCGCTGCTCGTGCAACACTTTCTGACTCGCAACGCCGCAGGAGCAGAGCCCGCCGAGATCACACCGCGGGCCTGGGCGGCGCTGGCAGGCTATCCGTTTCCTGGCAACGTGCGCGAGCTTGAGCACGCCATCGCGCACGCCTGCGTGCTCGCTCGTGGCCGCACCATCGACATGCAGCATCTTCCGTCCGACATCTCCGGAATCGCCACAGAGCTGAGAGCTTCTCAAGACCCCGGCTTCATTCAGCTGCGACCGGCGATGCGGAGCTACGAGCGCCAGCATATCCTGAACGCCCTGACACGGACGGCCGGAAAGAAGAACGCCGCGGCCACACTGCTGGGGATTTCCCGCAAGAGTCTCTGGCTGAAGATGCGGAACTACACGATCGGGCCCGATGAGATATCCCCCTCAAACCCTGAGGCATCACCGACCTGAAGACACTCGGGATCCCCGGGGCTTCCCCCACCCGTGCGCCTCCAGGCCGGCTTCCTCGATCCGCGCTTAATTGCCTCCGCTTTCAAGCCGACGGGCGACGTGTATCCCTGCCGGCTGTTCACGGGCGTCGTAGCAGCTGGGAAGCTCCCAGCCGGCAAACAACGAATCAAGGGCGCCGCTGCGGAGCTCCTGGAGGGCCGCGTAATAGCCTTCCGCGCTGCTGACATCACGCCACTGGGAGTCTTCGGGCAACAAGTAGGCCGAAACGGCCAGTCTGCGCTGCAGGGCCGCTGGGATCACCCGAAACCCGAAGCCTTGCGGATGGGCGCTGCGCTCGTCAGTGCGCAGCAGCAGCATGGCGAGCACGCAGACATCGGCGAGATAGACCCCCGTGACAGCCAGATTGCGGGCCATGGCACCCGACGGCTGGCGAGAGAATCGGTAGCCCCTGGCAAGCTCTCGCACCTGCAGCTGGTCGTCGACTTCGACCACCCCGTGGTCAAGGGAACCGGACTGGTCCTCGGGCAGGCACAGCGTGCTGACAGCGCAGCCCTGTCGCTCGTGATGGTCGAGCAGTTTCTGGTAGTCGAACCGATAGACCAGGTCTCCCGCCAGGATCAACACGCGGCGCGCGCGCTGCCTCACCAACCAGGTTAGAGTCTGGCGCACGGCAGCGGCCGAGCCTCGCTCAGCAGAGCCATCGAGCGCTGGCAGAGTCGTGACCTCCATGCCGGGGCACGGCGTCCAACGCTTGTGCATGACCCCTTCCAGCTCATGCTGGAAACCCTGCGCGACGATTCCCACCTGCTGGATTCCAGAGTGCAGGCAGTTGTTGAGCGTGCAATCGACCAGACGTGCGTCCGTCCCGAGAGGCAGAAGGCAGCGATCCGTCAAACCACCGAGACACCCGCCTCCGCCACCGGCAAGGATCAGTGCCACGGTTGAGCCGGGATTCGGCGCTGAGAAGTACATCTGTTGTCCCCTAGACTTTGGCAGCCGCAGAGATGCAAAGCCCGTGCCGTTCGGGCGAATGCTCTGTGACCACCCGGAGCGGTCTCTCATGGCTGCGGAGGGCGTGGCTGGTTCGCCAACGCGGCCGGCTGAGAACTCAGACCGCCTCGAGCACGTCCATCACCCGTGCCAGGCATTGTTCGGGCGTAGCGCTGCTGGTGTCGAGCACGAGCTCTGCCGCGCTGGCCTCTTGATAGGGTGCATCGATGCCCGGCAAGCCAGCGATCTCGCCTTGGGCGGCTCTGCGATAGAGCCCTTTGGGGTCACGCTCTGCCAGGACCTTCAGCGGGCAGACCAGCTGAATCTCGAGGAAATTCGGGCTGCTCTGCCGCACCTGGTCGCGGTAGTGGCGCAGATGCGCTGTCGCGCTGACCACAACCGTCACGCCCCCGGCGGCCCCGAGGCACGCGAGGTGGCCTAGTGCGGTGTAGAAGCGGTCGCGCGCAGCCCGGTCGTAGCCAGCCTGCGGAACCAGGATCGGCCTGAGCGCATCGCTGTCCAGCCACAGGTGCGGCCGCTCTCGCTCGGTCAGTGCCTCGACCAGCAGGCGCGCCAGCGTCGTCTTGCCGCTCGCAGGGCGTCCCGTCAACCAGACAACTCTGCCCTTCACAACAGCGTCTCGACCGCGTCGGGCCAGAAACAGGCACCGCCCAACAGCCGTTCAGCGAAGCCGAGCAGGCGGTCACGCACGGACTCGCTGACGTCCGGATACCAGAGTGGATGTGCCAGAACTAGCGCGCGCCACGCGAAGAACGGCGCCACGACCTCCAGCAACCCGTGGTCGCGGGTCCTTTCGAGGTAGGCGTCCCAGAGCACCTTCCAGAGCTGACGCAGGGCCCCTGCGAACGCATCGCTGACCGTCAGGGAAAAGAACAGGTAGTTGATGCTGAGGGCGGTGAGATCGTCAGCCGGCTCCCCAGCGCTGCCGCGGCTGGTGTCGAGTACAGAGAAGTCGCATCCGGCTCGGAACAAGATGTTGAACGGGTGGAAATCACCGTGGGTACGGCAGGCCCGAGCCGTCTTGGCACGGAGACGCCAACGCCAGCCGACTGCTTGTCTTTCGAGTGCCTCCAACCTTTTCCAGAAGCGCTGCGGATAGTTGTCGGCCAGGCCGAAGATGCCCTCACCGCTGCCGACGGTGTCACGTAGAACACGGATGTAGGTCTCGGGGTCCGCCGGCCGGGCATGCAGCTCGGCCAGGTAGTCGGCCAGCGCACGGGCGCGCGCCAGGTCCGCGTCTGGTGCCACGGTCTCTCGTGCCAGCCGCGTGAGGTCATCGGCGTAGAGCTCCCCGTCGACGTATTCGCTCAGTAGGTAGATCTCCCCGCCAGGCAAGGACACCATGGAGCCATCAGGCGCAAAGGCGCCGACGTCCAGAGCACGTACATGCCGCGGTACCTCTGCGAAACTGTCACGTGCCAGAAGCAGACACGCGGCGCGGTCGGCTCGCCTGTCGTGGCCGAAACGGTCCGGACCCATCGTGCGCAGCACGCGGCGGAATTCCCGCCCGCCCGCTTTGAAGCTGACGAGCAGCGGGCGGCCATAGCCGATCTCTTTCAGACCCGCCTGCCGGCCGGCCCCGAGCGGCTCGAGTCCAACCAGCTCTGCACCGGCATAGAACCTACGCAGGTAGCTCGCGAGCTGTGCGGTGTCGAGGGATGTGGATGTGGACACGTGACAGGGCCTCCAACACGCGGCAGCTTCGCAATGCAGCCACGCACGACTACGAAGAAGATCGCAAGCGGCGTGCCAGAAGCCCGTCAGGAATTTCCGCCCACGGGAACCCTGTGCGGCTGGCAGCCGGTCACTAGTGGGCCTGGCTCAAAGTGCCCCGGTACCTTCCCGTGGCATCCTGCACATCGCCCATCCCCGGCCAGGCCGACCTGACGCACGGCAAACCCGCGCCGCTCGATCAGAAGCTGCCCGCAGTCAGGGCAATGCGTGCTGCCCCCGACAGCATCGACGATGTTGCCGGTGTAGACCCAACGGAGTCCTGCCCCAAGGGCGATTTCGCGGGCTCGGCGCAAGGTTTCCGGCGGAGTCGCCGGGACATCGAGCAGCTTGTATGCCGGCTGGAAGGCCGTGAAGTGGAGGGGAACATCGGGTCCCAGATTGTCGACGAACCAGGTGACCAGATTACGGATCTGGCCATCGCTGTCGTTCTCGCCCGGGATCAGCAGGTTGGTGACCTCCAACCAGACGTCAGTCTTCTCATGGACGTAGCAGAGTGTGTCGAGGATCGGCTCCAAACGCACGCCGCTCATCCTCTTGTAGAAGTCGTCGCTGAGAGCCTTCAAATCGATGTTCGTCGCATCCATAGCAGCGAAGAACTCTTCCCGAGCGGGAGTCGCGATGTAACCATTGGTCACCGCAACATTCAAAATACCCCTCTCCCGCGCCAGACGAGCCACTTCGATGGCGAACTCGGCCCAGGGGATCGGATCGTTGTAGGTGTAGGCGATCATCCGACAATTGTGGGCGATCGCAGCCTCAACGATTTCATGCGGCGCGGCCTCGACGCTCAGCGCCTCGACTTCTCGGGACTTGGTCGTGTCCCAGTTCTGGCAGAATCGGCAGCCGAGATTGCAGCCCGCAGTTCCGAAGGACAGCGCGGAACTGGCGGGCAAGAAATGGTACAGCGGCTTCTTCTCGACCGGGTCGATACAGAAACCCACCGCCAATCCATACGTGGTCAGAACCATCTCTCCAGCGACGTTCTTACGAACACTGCAGAAGCTCCTTTGCCCGGGCTTGACCGTGCAGTAACGCGGACAGAGATCACAGCGGATGCGTCCCTGCTCGTTTTCCCTATGCCACCAACGCGCGCGGATTGTTGCCATTGCGACCTCCCATGCCCGGAACTTCATCCGCAAATGACGTTCCAGGCCGGGTCGGAGCGGCAGGGTCTTCCCAAATTGCGCAGGCAGGCCCCAACGACATGCTCTCCGCCTCAACTCGAGCCGTCGCAGAGCCTCACTCCTGTCCGCTGGCAGGCCCCGCAGCCTCACTTCGCAGCCAGGCCCGCCAGCGCTTGACGGTCGCGGTCTGGTTGGAGTCGCCGAGGGCCTCCACGATGCGAGCCAGGTCGAGAGAGGGCAGAATCCCGCTTCCCGCCCGCTCACAGTAACGGTCCCCACGCAGCTCGTGGACAGCGATGGCACCCTGCCGGTAGATCCAGACCTCGCGCACGCCCAGTTTGCGGTAGATCTCGAGCTTGTTGATGCCCGGGTGGCTCCAGATCACCTCGAGCGCGAAATCGGGCCGCGTGGTCTTCTTGTCCCCGACGATGTAGCACTCGTCGGGCTCCAGACCACGCTCGTGCTTGGACGCCTTGAGTGTCCAGGAGCCGATGCCGTTGAGGGGAATGTCGCGCTCTTCGGCATAGGCTTCGACCAGGCGGGCCAACACCTTCTTGATCCACTCGTGGCTGCGCGATGGGCTCATGAGCTCAACGGTCCCCTCGATGAACGTGATGCGGGGGACTGCAGATTCCCCACGCATGGCCAGCAGCTGCTCGTATTGCTGCCAGCTGATGCCGTACAGATACACGCGCTGGTCGTGGTCGTGGTCGAGGTGTTGGCACGGTCTGGTGAGGACGCTGGGCATGGTCGGCTCCCGAAGATACGGCGACGCCTCCAGTTTAGCAGCCCGTGGCCCTTCCATCTCAACACCCCCTCGCCGGCAAGCCATGGGCCGGCAGCACCCCCTCATTCGCCCACAGCGGGTTGCTCACCAGCTCTGGCTACCAGCGAGGCCTCCGCATCCTGGTCCGCCCCGGGCAACTCTCCCCGAGCAGCCAGCAGCGCGACCGCCTCGGGTTCGAACAGCACCACCAGCATCCAGATCTGCACCAGCAGGGGCAGCAGCGCGCTCAACGGGTGGATGCCGGCCCGCAGCAGCAGCCCCGTTGCCAGCAACTTCAAGCCCAGCTGCATGGCCAGGGTCGCAAGCAACAACGGACGGGCCCAGCCCTGCCAGAAACAGAGCGCGGCGGCCCCCACAGTCAGCGACAGAGCCAACACCAGCTCAAAGTGGTCGGTCAGGGTTGCTGCCGGGACCAGGCTGCTGCGCCCAGCGATGTACAGGCCGATCAATGCCAGCCAAGGCAGACAGCGCAGGTTGGCCCGGGCGTTCTTGTACTTTTCCATCATCTTCTCCAATGCATCTGGTCGGGCGCGCCTCGACTGTCCGCGCCTGCAAAGGCACCAGAGAGCTGGTCTGCAGGCGTGTCCCGGGTGCCGGAATCGTGGTCTGGACACGACGGAGCGAACGCCGTGCCAGCGAACTGGGCACGGCAATACGTCGGCCAGCCGGGGGTGCGGCCCTGGGCGACCGTCAGCTCAATGCATACATGTCAGGAGGGAAACGACACCATCAGCCGCCGGCTGCGCGGCCGATCTAACGAAGGAACAGCATGTAGACGATCCCGGCCGCGGCCAACAGCAACACGCCTCCGGTGACGGCGATCAACGGCATCGGGAGGCCCTTCGGCCGGTTCGCGTAGGCCTCGAGCTCTTCGAGGCACTCCTCGCAGGACTGGTAGCGGTCCTGCTTCAACTTCGCCATCATCTTCATCAAGATCCGGCAGATCGGCAGGGGCAGGTCCATCCGCACCGTCGAGGGGTCGGGGACCGGTTCGTTGAGATGGCTGTGGATCAGCTGCAACTTGGCCTTTGTGTCGTAGGGCATGCGGTTGCAGAATACGTGGAAGAAGGCCGCCCCGAGCGAATACAGGTCTGAGCGGGCATCGACCTCGTCGTCCCCTCCACATTGCTCAGGGGACATGTAGGCGGGGGTGCCCAGCACCGTCCCGGGCATCGTCAGGGCCATTCCCTCTGCCGTACGGGCGAGACCGAAATCGGACACCACGGCCGAGCCCTGCGCAGAGATCATGATGTTGTCTGGCTTGAGGTCACGGTGCACGATGCCGCGCTTATGTGCGAGCGCGAGCCCGCTCAGGGCTTGCATGAAGTAGCGCAGACCCTCGTCGAGCGGAATCAGCTCTCCCTGTTCTCCCCGCTCATCGAGCAACTCCTTGAGGCTTCGCCCTTCGACGTACTGCATCTCGATGTAGTGCTGTCCCTTGTCTTCGCCGATGTTGTAGACCGACACGATGTGCTTGTGGTCGAGACTGGCGGCGGCCTGCGCTTCACGCTTGAAGCGTTGCACAAGCTCTTTGTCCTTGCCGAGCTCAGGCCGCAAGACCTTGAGCGCGACCACCTTGTTGAGCGCCAACTTGCGCGCCTTGTAGACCGTGCCCATGCCCCCTTTGCCCAGACACTCGAGGATCTCGCAGCCACCGATCACCTCCGCGTCGCTGCGGCTAGGCGCCACGGCTTTGGCCGCTGCACGCGAGGTCACCTTGGGAGCCATGAACTTCGCCAGCTCGGGGTTGTCCTTGATGCTGACGTCAGCCATGGTCGCGCGGCTGTCCTCGTCATCGTACAGCGGGTTGCGCGCTGGTGGCGCCAAGCCCGCAGCGGGGCCGGGCACGAGAGGGCGGCCCATCAAAGGACGGACGCTGCGCTCGGCGGGAGGGGGAGGAGCCGGCAGCTTCCGGGCAGGTACCGCCTCTGGCGGCGTCTTGCGAGGTGGAGGCGGCCCTCCCGACCATTGAGAGGCCGGAACCCGTGGTGGCGTCAAGAGCGCTCCAGGGACCACCGGATCGGTCTTGCCGTTCCGGAGCCGGTGGGTGTCGACATCCGCCGGAGAGCTCAGTCCCTCCACGGGCACCGGTGGGAAAGAGGGAGGCCGCGAGTTTCCGCTGTCGACGGCCACTGGCATGACTCTGTCGACCACCACGCGGCCCTTGACCTTGGCAAACGCGAGCTCGGCTCCCAGCGGCAGGCGCACCCAGTCCCTGCCGATCTTGACACCGTTGAGGAAGGTTCCGTTGGTGCTGCCGAGGTCGGCGATCCACAGCTTCTTGTTCTTTGTTTCGATCCGGGCGTGGTTCCAGGAAATGCCAGGATCGGCAAGCTGCAGGCCCGAGTCGGGCCGCTTGCCGATATTCAGCCCCTTCTCAAGGGCCACCGAGCGCCCTTTGGAGGCCCCGGTCAGGATTTCCAGTTTTGCCAGAGGCATGTTCCACCGCTTCGGCCAGGCACGCCCACCAGACGCACCGTCATCCGCTCAACAGACGGCCGGTCCCCGCGAGCGCTTCAATAGACGCAGCCTTTGATCTGCTCAGCCGTATAGCCTTCATCCGCCATTTCGAAGGCTCTGGCCACATCTCCGTTAAAATAGACGACCAGGCCATAAACCATCAAAGCGATTGCAGTCGGAAGGCAGTAACAACCGCCCAGGAACATGCCCAAACCCGAGAAACAAGCGATGATGCCGAGAGTTCTGCCGCGGTAGCGTAAATTGCGGATGCCGGCGACGACCTTCAGGATGCCACAAGCAAGAATCACCAGCCCCAGGACAATGTACGTGATGGTCATGATATTCTGCATGTTCGGCATCCCCGGAGGCGGCTGGGGGCCAGTGCCCTGCTGCTCCATGAGCGCAAACATCATCGGACCGAGTGCTCCCAACATCAGCCCCATCAGAGATTCCAGACCACCTTGGACGATCAGCAGCACAGCCAGAATCGGGACCTGACGCACGATCCCTGCCAAGCCATACACCTGGCCCTGGGCGCCGTAGCCCTCGGGTTGCACGTACCCTTCCGGTTGCCCATGCCCAGCCGGCTGTTGCCCATGCCCAGCCGAGGGCTGCCCGTAGCCGCCTGGCTGCTGCCCGTAGCCGCCTGGCTGTCCGTAACCATCCGGCTGATGTTCGCCCCCGGGCGGATTCTGTCCATGCATGCAGATCTCTCCCGTTGATGCACTGCCTCACGAGCACAGAGAATAGCAGAGGCCCGCCCCGAAATGCACGGACTGCCGGATTTCTTCGTCCTACAGCTCATAGAGCTGCGGCTTTCGAGCCTCGAGCTGGCGTGGTACACTCGAACAGGCTTCCCCCCACATGAGGTCTGGTCTGGCGATGACCCACATCACCCTCGAGTGCGTGCCGGAGACAGATTCCCTGCTGGTGCGCGTGCAGGACAACCCCCCTGTCCCTTTCGATTTCCAATGGCAGGCCCTGCCTCAGTTCCGCCAAATGTTGGTCTGGGGCCGTGAGGATCCTCAGACTGCACGCCAACTTGGAGAAGGCCTGCGCGAGGCACTGCTGCCTGCGGGCTGGGAACAGGCAGAGCTGGAGCTGGAAAAGGCGCTCGAGCAGGGCGCGGTGTGTACGCTGCGCGTCCAGGCCGAAACCGCCAGCTTCTTCGCCCTGCCCTGGGAGTTGATGCGGCTGGGCGGCAGCGGCCCCCGGCTGGGGAACATCCCCCGCCTGCTCGTGCGTTATGTGCGGCGCAGCGAGGCAGCCAGCCCGGATGATGCCGAGGCTCCCGAAGCACCCCAGGACGGCGCGCTGGCGCGGCAGCTCGTCAAGCCTCTTCCGCAACCCAGCGGGCAGCAGAACGCCGAAGGGGGCCGCATCCTCTTCGCATTCGCCGACTTCGAGCCCGGCGTGCCCCATCCTCACCACCAGGCCGCCGTCGCGCGGGCCTGCGCGGCAGCCAAGCTCGAGTTGAGCCCTGACGATGTGCTCGCCAGGTTGTCGCGCAAACGGCTGAGCGCTGCCCTCCGCAAGCAGCCCACGCCCGCCGTGCTGCACATCCTCTGCCAAGCCCACCGCCAGGCCGGCCCCAGCGAGGGCTTTGGCTTGCGCTGGCACCCCGACGGGGACGAAGAAGAAGCGATCGTCGGCAGCGCGGGCCTTGCCAGCCTACTCGCTCCGGTGGCTTCTTGTCTGCAACTGGTCGTCTTGTCTGCTGTCAGCCGCAAAGACCATGAGCTCAACCAGACGATGGCCGATTTTGGCGCCGCTTTGCGAGCGGTCGGCGTCAAAGCTGTCCTCAGCCACCGCTTTCCGATGGTCCCGTCAGATACGATCGTGGTTGCCGAGAATCTATACCTTCAACTGCTCGAGAAACTGAGGCCCTTGCAAACAGCCGTACGCCACGTCCGCGAGCGGCTGGTCGAGCACTCGGCGGCCCTGGGCTGGGCGGCATTGCAGTACTTCGGACCGCAACGCGATCTGCGGCCGATCGAGTTCCGCCCCTTTCGGGGCCTGCTTCATTTCAGCGAAGACTACGAACGCTTCTATTTTGGACGCCAGGCCGAACGCCATGAGCTCTTGTGGCGCACGATCGAGGCGGCCGAGAGCAAGAGGCCAGGGTTTCAGATTCTGGTCGGCGCCTCAGGCACAGGCAAGACCTCACTCGTCCAGGCCGGCCTGCTTCCTCAGCTGCGCAATGAAGGGGGGAGTCAGCGCCGCTGGCAGCTGCATCGGCTGCGCCCCGACAGCCCCGGGCTGCACGCGCTGACCATCTTCCTGCGCCAGTGGCAGCCCGAGCCCACGCTGCGGGCACTGTTGGTGGTCGACCCCCTCGAACAGCTGTTCAGCGCCTGGAACACCGAGGCCGAGTGCGAGAACTTCCTCGACGTGCTGTGGCAGGTCTCTGAGATGCAGGGAGTGACTGTGCTGGCGGTGCTACGCGCCGACCACGCCAGCCGCTTCGCCGATCTTCCCGGGAGCGGCGGCCGCCGTCCCGACCTGGCCAGCCTGGTCTACACCAGCCACTCCCACCGCATGTGGTTGGCGCCCATGGTCAAGCACGAGCTGCGCGAGATCATCGAGGCCCCTGCACAGCTGGTCGGCCTCGAGCTCGACGAAGATGCCATCGAGCTGCTGACCTCCGAAGCCGCCTCACGCTCCTGGGGCCTGCCCTTGCTGCAGTTGGCCCTGGATCAACTCTGGCGCGCGCGCTGGAAGAGCAAGCTCGAGCCCGACTTCAGCGACCCGCTCGAGGCCCCGTTGCGTGCTCTTGTGTCGCGCGCGCTCGGCGAGATCCAGGGCAGCGCGCTGCGCCAGACCGCCCGACGTCTGTTGCTCGCGCTGGTCGATACGCGTCCCGATGCGCTGCCCTTCACCGGCCGGGCGCGGTCCGTCGAACGCCTGCGCAATGAGCTGGGTGCGGCCCTCGACCCGGTACTTGAGCACCTGGGCGAGCTCGGACTGTTGTATCGTAGCGGAAGTACACGACCC
Organism: Planctomycetota bacterium; assembly: GCA_029260765.1. Classification (GTDB taxonomy): domain Bacteria; phylum Planctomycetota; class J058; order JAJDCP01; family JAJDCP01; genus JAJDCP01. The sequence goes on along the minus strand of JAJDCP010000173.1, from coordinate 6,437 downwards.
CGGGTCGAGTTGGCTCATGACGTGCTGCTGCGTTTCTGGCCCGAGTTGGGCACCTGGGTGCGGCAGGAACGCGCCTTCTGGGACCAACTGGCGCGGCTGCGGCAGCAGGCAGCCCAATGGCAGCATGCTGAGTCCGATTCTGCCGAGGGCGCGCTACTGCGTGGCAACCAACTGGGCTACGCCCGGTATCTGCAGAGCCGCAGCGACAGCCCCTTCCCCAGCGAAGTGACCGCCCTGCTCGAGGCGAGCGAGAAAGCGGCGAGCCCAGAACAGGTGGGCTGGCGCGATGCACTCTGCATGCGAGCCTACTATCTGTTGCGCGAGAGCGATCCTCTCCATGCCGCACAGTTCCTGGCCGAAGTGCGAGCGCCAGAGAAGATCGAAGAGTGGCGTCAGGCCGCGATCAACCTGCTGCTTCGCGGGACGCAGGAGGGGCGCAAGCAGGGATCGAGCGGGCCGACGCTGCGTCTGTGGTTCGCGGACGGCCAGCAGCATCCACTCTATCTGCACCATATGAGCCGGGTGCGCATCGCCCAGTTCAGCCCCGATGGCCAGCGGGTGCTCACGGTGTCCCTCGACGGAGCTGCGGAGATCTGGAACACCGACGGCTCCGGTCACAATCAAGCCCTCGGGGGACCGGGAGGACTGCCCTTCGGTCGCAGCGGGTATTTCTGCTCGCTCGCGCAGTTCAGCCCCGCAGGAGAGCATATCCTGACGGCGGCCCCCGACGGCACCGCGCGCTTGTGGTCGCTCTCCGATCACGGCGAGCCCCAACTTCTGCGCGGCCACCGGCGGCTGATCTCGACGGCCTCCTTCAGCCCCGACGGCCGCCACATCGCAACCGCCTCCTACGATGGCACGGCGCGCCTGTGGAACGTGGCAGAACCTGGGCAAGGACGCGCCTTCCAGACCGGACGCGACCCGCTGATCAGCGTCGAATTCAGTCCCGATGGCACGCTCTTGGCGACGGCTTCCCAGAGTGGAAAGGTCCGCCTTTGGGCCGGCGACGGCTATGGCGAGCTGCGGCTACTCGAGCATCCGGACAAACTGTTGTTTGCGGGCTTCAGTCCCGATGGGAGCCAGCTCTTGACCGCCTGTTTCGACGGTGCCGCCAGGGTCTGGCCCGTCGATGGTGGAGAGCCACGGATCTTGCGCGAGGGCGAAGCGAAGCTCTGGGCCGCGCAACTCAGCCCCGATGGACAGTCTCTGGCCACAGCCTGCGACGACGGCATCGCCCGGGTCTGGTCCCTGCGGGACGAGACACCGGCCAGACGCTTCGAAGGCCACCACGGTCCCCTGTGGTCGGCCGAGTTCAGCCCCGATGGCAAGCAGCTGGTCACCGCGTCAGACGACCGTAGCGCCAGGATCTGGCCCCTGGACGGGGGCGAGCCCTTGTTGTTGAGGCATCGCGAAGAGGTGTTGATCGCGCATTTCAGTCCGCAAGGCGACACCGTCCTCACCGTCAGCGGGGATGCCGCGGTGCTTTGGCGGATCTCTACGGCGTCGCTGCATGCGTTCCTGAAACAGATGCGTACGCGGCTCAGCGCCGACCTGCGGCGGCGCTTCCTCAACGAGTAGCCGCAGACTGCGGCTGCCGAGCCCCAACCACTAAGACAATCCCACAAAAACCTGGCTGCGGACCTGCTGCAAGAACCGCAGGTCATACTGACTCCCACAGGCGACCAACAGGCGCTCGGCCTGCTCCAGCAAGGGAAGCGCGCTGCCGACCCGCCAGATGTGGCGCAAGCGTGCGAGCTCGAGAGCCGCGCGGGCCTGCTCGAGGGGCAGGCCACGGCGGACACCAGCCTGTTGGGCGGCCTCGAGCCCGGCAAGCGCGTGCTCGCGGGCGCCGGTGACCGCCAGGAACAAGCCCTGAAAGCGCAGCACTCGTGGCTCGAGCAGTGGGAAGGCCTCGGCCTGCTCTACGCAACGCTCCAGAGCCTGTTGCAGCACCGGAGCGAGCTCTTGCAGGGCGGCCGGGTCGCCACCACTGACTCCGATCAGCGCGGTCCCCAGACAGGCCCAGGCAAGGCCGTGCTCGACTCCCAGCCCGTCGTGCTCGCTCAACACCGGGCTGAGCAGGGGCAACGCCTCCGGCAGGCGCCCTGCAGCCATCGCCAGCTCGGCCTGCAAGCGCGCGCAGCCCAACCGCACCCCTGAAGACACGTCCGCCCGCAGCTGGCTACAACGACGGCTGCAGTCCGCCGCCAGGGCTTCGTTGCCCAGCAATAGATAGGCACGACCGAGACCCAGCAGACAGCTTGCTTCGCGTTCGGGGTCGTTTCGGTTGCGCAGCAGCAAGCGCGTCGCCAGCCCCCGCTCAAGCGCCGTCCGCAGCTCGCCGCGCCACAGCGCCACCTGCGTGGAGAGCAATGCCGCTTCACAGGCGACCGCTAGCTCAGGCACGCCCTCCCCCTGACCGACCTGGACCAACAGAGAGGCGGCCCGCTCGAGCTCAGCCCCCGCGATCGCGAGGCGCGCGGCCTGCAGACGCAGTTTCCGCCCGCACGCTGGGCTGACCAGACCCTCGATGTTCGAATCCACCCAACGCAGCAGCTCGTCTGCCAAGGCTCGCCGCCCTTGCCGCAGCAGCAAGCCCGCATGGTCGCTGGCCAAGCTCGCGAGAATCTCGCGATCGCCGAGCTTTGCGGCCAGCACGATGCCATGCAGCGCGACGCTCGCAGCCTGCTCAACGTCTCCTGGCGGCAACATCCTCAGCAGGGCCGCGAACAGCCGGGCAAGACCGCCGGCTGACCTGACGGAGCTCTTGAGCCCAGCAGTCTCGGCGGCGAGGAAACTCCCTGAGGTCAGCTTCTCGTAGAGCTCGAAGTCCTCCTGGTCCAGGAGTCCCGCAGTCAGCTCTCCGACAGCATCGAAGAGCAGAGCGACGGCCGCGGGATCGGCGGGGTCAGCACGCCATTGATTCTCAGCCCTGAGCAGAACGAGCTCGAGCTGTTCTTCGCCGGCCTCCTTGGCCAGACCTTCGCCAGCGGCCAGAAAACACTCCTCAGCCAGAGCGTGTCTACCCAGGCCGGCCAGAGCTTCGCCGCGCAACACCTGCCCCATGCGCTCCGGATCGCCCACCTCCAGAACCGCCTCGAAGCAGAACAGATCCAACAGCCAACCTGCCAGCGCAGCTTCATCGCACGCCGCCAGCTGTTGCAGAGCGACCGGGTCCAATTCAGGTCGCTCGGTCCTGTCTGTGCGTCGCTCGGCTCGCCCCAGACACAGCAGATCGCCGCGCGTCACGTCCTCCCGCAGGGCGGTAAATGCCGGGCAGTCGGGTCGCTCGCCGGAAAACACAACCAGCAGGCGGCTGGCCGGGCTGCGTGCTACCAGCTGGCCGAAGAAAACCGAGAAGCTCCGCCCATAGCCGCTCAGATCCCCGAGCAACAGCAGCGTCGGACGCAACAGAGCCAACTGGACCAGCAGATCTGCCAGAGCTTCGGCAAAGCACTCCAGACGCTGCGCGTTAGGGCCTGTCGTCGGTGGGGCAGCGAAGCCCTGCAGCCTGGGGTCGAGGCGGCCCAGCGCACCGCGGCTGGCTCCCTGAAGGCTAGCGAGGGGAATCGTCAACGACAGCGGGCTTTGCAGCTCGAGGTCATCGATGCTCTCCAGCAGCGCCCGCAGCAGGCCGACCATGGCTGGCGCCTGCGGATCCGGCTCGATCCGTCGCCAGCCCGGCAACGCTGGCGGCAGCGCCTCGGCTCCCTCTCCGAGCCAGACCAGCTGGCCGAGCCCGTGCTCGACCCGGTTTGCCAGCCGTCTCCAGCGTTTTCTCGGCAGCTGGCCGCTCATTCCCGACTCCCTGGTGACTCCGCAAGCCTTGCAGGATACCATGGCGGCGATCCCGCAGCACACTGCCCGACAATGTCGCTCTACGCTGCGGCACAAGTGCCGTTTCCGTTTGACATGGAAGCCCGATGCCGAAAGACACCGGCCCCCCCTCCTTGCTCGGTCCCGGTCTGAAGCGGCTGGCCCCCTGGTTGGTGGGGCTGCTCACACTGATCGGCCTGGGCTTGCGCCTCTACCGGCTCGAGTTCCTCAGCCTCTGGATCGACGAGCTCGTGCACGCCCAGACCGCGCGCGCCTATCTCGAAGGCCGGCTGGCTCCGGTCGATCCGGGGCTGAACGGCATTCTGCAAACGTACAGTGTGTTGATGTCTTTCGGTGTGCTCGGGGTCTCCGACTTCGCAGCGCGTTTGCCGAGCGTGCTCTACGGAACCCTGTGCATTCCCGCCGCCTATCTTCTTGCCCGACGCTTGCTCAACGCGTGGATCGGGCTGTGCTCCGCCTCACTGGTATGCCTGTCGCTGGTCTGCGTCCACTGGTCGCGGTTGGCGCGCATGTACGCCGCGGCGCAGCTGTTCTGCCTGCTCTTGCTGCTCGGCTTTCTCTGGGCCTTCGACAAGAAACCTGTGGCTGCCGGCTCCTGGCTGGCCCGGCGCGGCATCGACGGCCGCGGTCTGGGACTGCTCGCCGGGGCCGCTCTACTCGCGATCCTCAGCCATCAACTGAGCGGCCTGCTGCTGTTCGGTCTCAGCGCGTGGGGTACGGCGGTGCTGGTCGCACGCTGGCTGCGGCGGCAGCGACCGATCCTCGACCGCCACGCCTTCCTGGCGGGTCTGGGAGTCTTGCTGGCGGCCTCGCTCTTCACCGGACCGGGTCAAAGCGTGCTACGCACCGTGGCGGGTCTGTTGCTCTCCGAAGGTCAGCTGCGATGGCTGACGCCGGATCTGGCAAACGTCTGGCAGGCCCTACGCTCCCCTGAACGCTTCGACAACCTACGACGCTACCTGGCGATGCTCCACGCCGATCAGGGCTGGCTGCAGCTGCTCGGCTGGGCCGGCATGCTCCTGGGACTGCGGCGGCGACCACGGGCCACGGCCTTCCTGGCGTGCAGCTTCCTCGCTCCGCTGCTGCTCCTCAGCTTCGTTCTGCGCGACCCGTGCGAACCCCGCTACCTGACGTTCTGCTATCCGCTGTTCTTGATCGCCATGGCCTGGGGACTGCACGAGATCCTCCTGCTTCTGGCAGGGCGCCTGCCCGCCGCTTGGCGTGACGCGGCCCGACTGCGTGTGCTGATGCTGGCTGGGGGACTGACCTTGCTGATGGCCGCCGGCCCCTGGCAGGGAGTCTGGCAGCTGCTCAACACCTCCAGGCACGGCAACGTCGTGCCCATCGAGCTCGCTCACATCTTTTTCAAGGACTGGCGTGCGGCGTGCGCGTATGTGGCTCGAAATCTGGGTCCCGACGACGCCATCCTCGCGACCGTGCCTCAGGCCAGCGACTACTATCTGCGCCGCGACGACAGCATCGTTTTCCGCCAACAGACGGTGCAACCGGGCAGCGGAGCCGTGCAGGCCTTCGGGGTCGGGCCCCTCGACGGCACCTCCGCGGCGTCGCTGCAGGATCTGCAGGCGACGGTGCGGCTGCGTCCCCGCGGCTGGCTGATCGGCGACAACTTCTTGCGAACTGTCCATGTCGATCAGCCCACCCGGGTTTGGGCGGAGCAGCATCTCGACTACCACTTCAACGCCGTCCCATCGGACTGGTTCATGATCCTCAGCTGGGACCGCCCCGACCTGACAAGAAAACGGAAGCTGCTGTTGCAGGTGGGCCAGGGCGGGCAGATGCGCTCGCGCGAGCTGAAGTTCGCCGTCGACCTGAGCAAACCCAACCCGACTGTCAAGCTCCGCTGCCTGGTTGAGGGCCTGGATACCGCCGACGAGGGCTACATACGGCTCAACGGCCAGCAACGCATCAACCTGCCCGCGGTACCCGCAGGCGCCTTCTGGCTCGATGTGCAATTGCCGCGCGCCGCGTTGCAGGCCGAAAACCGGCTGTTCGTTGCCGCCAGGCCTGGTGTAAAAGGAGACGTGCGGCCCGGCTTCGCGGTCTATGCATTGGAGCTCAAAGACTGACCGCAGAGGTTGGGCCTGACGGGGGAATCCAGGCTCTGGCTAAGAATACTGCCCGGACTTGCGCCTGGACGTCTCGATGTTCATCTTTGATTTTCTTCGCCGACCCATACGCAACCAGGAAGCCCATTCCCCATCTGCGAGGCCTGCCATGCGCACATTTGCCCTGGTCCTTTGCCTGCTGGCCACCAGCTACGCCCAACAATGGTACCGCGGAAACACCCACAGCCATACCTACTGGAGCGACGGCGACGGGGCCCCGGAGCTGGTGGTCGACGGCTACAAAGAACGCGGCTACGACTTCCTGGTGCTGTCCGATCACAACATCCTGCAGCTGGGTGAGAAGTGGTACCCGGTCAAAGCCAAGGGCCGGCTGAATCCCAAGCGCCTCGCGGCCCTGATCGAACGTTTCGGTGCCGAGCAGGTGACAACCCGCGAGCGCAATGGCCGGCAAGAGCTGTTGCTGAAGACCCTGCCCGAGCTCCGGGCACAGTTCGAGGACGACGGCTTCGTCCT
>JAJDCP010000172.1 GCA_029260765.1 Planctomycetota bacterium | reverse complement strand
ACATCGAGTTGTTCGAGAGCGCAGCACTGTGGAAGTTGCTGCGTTACCGGTATGCCCGCCAGGGGTTGTTCAGCGGTGAGGTCGACGGGCACCGGGTGCGCGTGCTGGGTTGCGATACGTGCCACGCGGTCGACTGATGGGGCAGCACTAGCCCGGATGCGGGCGCGAGCCGCTTCCCCTGTTGGTCGCCCGCGTCTCCAGCGTCCGGCCCGATGGCGTTTCATAGACGTGTCCAGCGCGCAACTTGGGCCAGCGGATCACGAAGCACGTCCCTCGCGCCCCCTTGGACACGATGGCGATGGCCCCGCCGAGCTGTTCGACCACTCTCTTGACCAGCGTCAAGCCCATGCCACTCCCTCCTTCTTTGTGCGCAGCTTGCAGCGTGCGGAAAGGAACGAACACCGCCTCGTGCTGCTTTTGCGGAATCCCGGGTCCGTCGTCGCTGACGCGCAGCTCGAAGGCATCTCCCCGGTCGCTGATGGAGACAGCGACCTGGCCGCCTCCGCGGTCATGATGTTTGATCGCATTGTCGACCAGATTCTGGATGACCTGCCGCAGGGGCGCCACCGCGGTCGAGAAGCTCGGGATCGGCGCGGAGACGCTGATCTCAAAGCTGGCGGGCGGTTCGAGCAGCTCGATGGTCTCGCGCAAGAAGCTGCGCGGCTCGATCTCTGCGACTGTCAGGGCGGTGCGGCCAATGCGTGCGTAGTTGAGCAGTCCCTCAAGCATCAGCTGCATGCGTTCGATGCGTCCGGTCAGCAAGCGCAGGTTGGCTAGCACCTCTTCGTTCCGCGCTGCCTCGAGATCCTCGGCGATCCAACTCGCGAGTTGCCGCACACCGCGCAACGGCGCACGCAGGTCGTGGGAGACGGCTGACACAAAGCGTTCGAGCTGTTCATTCGTGCGTGTCAGCTTTGCGTAGATCTCCGCCTCGCGCTCCCAGACCTGCCGCAGCTCAAGGTCGGCCGTCGTCAACTGGGCGAACTGCTTCAACAAACCCTCGTCTTCTGGGCTGAAATCTCCCTGGTGCTTGTCGGAAGCCAGCAGCGCTCCAAAATGGGTGCCCTCGCGTCCGACCAGTGAGACCGCGAGCAGCCCCCGCAGAGGCGGGTGGCTGTCGCCCACCCCCTCCAGACCGCGCCAGGCGGGGTGCAGCCGCAGTTGTGCATCATCGAGGCGCAGGGTGATGTTTCCGCGGCATACAACCCGATACAGGCCGTGCCCACGCGGAAGCGTAGCGAAGTCTCGAAAGTCGGCATATTTGTCCGAGAGCGAGACTCCGAGCTGCATGCCTGCCCAGTTCTGCTCTTCGACGAACAGCACCACACATTGGTGCGCGTCGAGCAGGCGGCGGCCGAAGTCTGCCGCGCGGTTGAGAAGCTCCTGGATGTTGGGGGTCGAAGTCAAGGCCAGGGCGGCGCGTGCGAGCAGCTCGAGCCGGCGCACTCTCTCGCGGCCCAGCTCCAGATCTGTCGCCGCCTGGTATCGGCGACGCACAAGCCCGCTGCGCAATGCCCGCTGCAAGCGCAGGGGACTGAGCTCGTCGCTGAAGAGGAAGCCCTGTGCGCCGGCATCCACACAACTGAGCCCCAACTCGATGTCCCCGTCGGCAATCAGCATGATGATCGGCAGATGAGGGGCCTGGCATTGCAACGCTCGCACCCCAGCCAAACCTGGAGCGTCCGGGAGATCAGCGGCGAGGACCAACAGATCTGGCTGGGCATGGGGGAGAGCAGCGACAGCCTCAGCGAGCGTGGAGACATGATGGCAGGGGCCGCTGAAACCCGCCGCGGGGAGAGCGCTCCGGAGCAGCTCGGCCAAGGGGAGTCGGCTCTCAACCAGAAGTAGCGCTATCGTTGATGTTCTCACATCAAATTGTCGTCGTAGATCACTCGAAATGCAAACCCTACCTGTCAGCCGTCGCTGCCGACGGATGCTTCGGATGGCACAGGGGGGGGGAGGTGTGCGTTCAGGTGCTGGCTGGTGTCTCTGCCTCTGGGCTGTCCAAGAGCCGCACGCTGATGTCGAACAACCTTCCTCGGCGTGTGCGCCTGACCACGAACTGCGCCCCGCACACTGCAGCCGACTCCCCGAGCTTGGGCGCCAGCCCGATGTCTTCGATCAACCAGGCCGACAGCGAGCGTTCCGGTTGCGCCTCGGGGATCTGCAGGCCCAGGGTCTCTACGACCTGGCTGAGGTGCGCGCCGCCTCCGACCAGCCAGAGCCGGTTGCGCAAAGGAAAGATGCCATGGGGCAGGCGGTCGAACTCGTCCTCGAGCTCTCCGACCAGCTCTTCGACGATGTCTTCCAACGTGACCAGTCCGAGCGTCTGGCCGTTCTCGTCACGCACGATGGCCATGTGCACGTAGTCGCTTGCGAACAGCCGTAGCAGCTTGTTGGCCGGCTCATCCGGGCTGATGATCCGCAGCGGACGCAGCACGTCGTCCAGGTTTTCTTCAGCGCGTTTGTCCTGAAAGAAGAACACCAGCTCCTTGAAGTTCACATACCCGACCGTCTTGTTCGGGTCCCCGCCTTCGAACACCGGAAAGCGGGTGTGGGGGTTGGCGCGGGCCGTCGCGACCGCCTGCTCGAGGGTCTGCTCGGTGCTCAACGCGGTCACCTGCTCGATGGGAATCATCACCTCATGCACCTTCTGTTCTGCCAGCGCGGAGGCCCCGGTGATGATGCGTTCCTGGTAGCTTCCGATCAGCTCTGACATACGGGCCAGGCTGGCGAGCGCCCGGATCTCCTCAAGCGTCCGTGGCTGCTGGCCGTCCGGTCGTTTGCGTTCAAAGGGGCGGTTCAGCAGGTGGACGAAGTAGGAGACCGGGCTGAGCAGCCGTGTCAACCAGTGAAGGGGGTAGGCGACCAGCGGTGCAAAGCGGGCATTCTGCTGCACGCCGATGGTCTTGGGTAGGATCTCGGACAGCTGCAGCATCAGGAAGGTGAACACCACCGAAAACACGATCATGTACTTTGCCGGCGCGATGGCTTCAAACTGGGAGCCCGCCAGGGTTGCGCCGATGGTGTGCGAGGCCGTGTTGATGATCAGGATCGCGGCGATGGGCCGCTCGATGTTCTTCTTGAAGCCCTGCCAGATCTTCCCACGCTTGGGCTTTGTCTTGGTCAGGTGGGCGATCTGGCTGGGGGTCATGCTGAGCAGGGTTGCCTCGAGCAACGAGCACAGGCCTGAGACCGCCAGGGCAAAGACCACGCTGAGCACGAATACGACCATGTCTCCTCCTATTGAAGCAGGGCTTCCCTCAAGGACCGGCCTGGGCCAGGTCCGCTCCGCGGCGTAGATGGAACAGCAACGTGCGCAGCGCGTCCTCGGGCCGCGGCGGTGTGCTGAAGCGCAAGATGATGCGGTCATCCCGCGGGCGCTGCAGGCGGTCGGCGAAGTTGGCCAGCATCATCACCAGCCGTGACGGATCCACGACATCGAACTCCAAGCCGTTCTCACGCAGGCGCACGCGCCGCACTCCGACGGCCTCGAGCCGCACCCGCAGCTCGTGGAGGCTGAAGAGGTTCTCGAACGCGTCCGGCAACCGGCCAAGGAAATCACGCAGCTCTTCGGAGTAGGCGGCCAGGTCCTCGGGTGCGTGCAGGCCGGCCAGCTTCTTGTAGATGGCGACGCGGCGCGCGGGCTGGGGAACCTGCGTCTCCGGAATGTGCGCGGCGACATCGATCTCGACCTCGCACTCGACCGCCAGAGTCGCCGCCACGCCTCCCGCCTTCAGGGCACGTTGGGCATCCGCCAGCAGCCGGCAATACAGCTCGTAGCCGATGTTGGCGATATGTCCTGACTGCTGCGCACCCAGAAGGTTCCCTGCGCCGCGGATCTCGAGGTCGCGCATCGCGATCGAGAAGCCGGCGCCGAGCTTGCTGAACTCTTCGATCGCTTTCAGTCGCCGGCGTGAGACCGGACTCAGGCTCTTGAGGCTGGGAACCAGGAAGTAGGCATAGGCCTGCCGTCCCCCACGACCGACGCGCCCACGCAGCTGGTGCAGCTCGGCCAGACCGAAGCGGTCAGCCCGGTCGATGATGATCGTGTTGGCGCGAGAGATGTCGAGCCCGCTCTCGACGATAGACGTCGACAGCAGCACATCGACCTTCCCACGGATGAAGGCCATCATGTGTTTCTCGAGCTCTCTCTTCTTCATCTTCCCATGGGCGGATGTGATGCGCGCTTCAGGCACTATGCGTTCGAGCAGCCGGGTCAGAGCGGGCAGCGATTGGATGCGGTCGTGCACGAAGAAGACCTGGCCCTGGCGAGCCAGCTCGCGCAGGATCGCCTCGCGGATGGTGCTCAGGTCGAAGCTCTGGACCTGGGATTCGATGTCGCGCCGGTCGGGCGGCGGCGTGCTCAGGTTGGAGATATCACGCAGCCCGATCAATGACTGGTGGAGTGTGCGCGGGATCGGAGTGGCCGACAGGGTCAGGATCTCGACGTTGGTGCGCAGCTTCTTGATCTTCTCCTTGTGGGCGACACCGAAGCGCTGTTCTTCGTCGACGACCAGCAGCCCGAGGTTCTTGAAGACCAGATCGCCGCTCAGCAGGCGGTGGGTACCGATGACGATGTCGACGGCTCCGGCGCCCAGACCGGCGATGATGATGTTCTGTTCTTTCTTGCTGCGGAAGCGATTGAGCACTTCGACCCGCACGGGGTAGGCCTCCATGCGTTTGCGGAAGGTGCGTAGATGCTGCTCGCTGAGGATGGTGGTCGGCGCGAGCACCGCGACCTGCCTGCCGCCCATCACCGCCTTGAAGGCCGCGCGGATGGCGATCTCGGTCTTGCCGAAGCCGACATCCCCACAAATCAGCCGGTCCATCGGCGCGCCCTGGGTCATGTCTCCCTCGATGGCGTCCCAGGCCTTCAGCTGATCGGGGGTCTCTTCGAACGGGAACCGCGCAGCGAACTCGAGCTCCCAATTGTCGCGCGCCTGGTAGGTGAATCCGGTGCGCGCCTTGCGCCGGGCTGCCAGCTCGAGCAGCTCGGCCGCCAGGTCCATACACGCGCGGCTGGCGGCGTTCTTCTTGCTCGTCCAGCCGCGGCTTCCCACCCGGGATAAGCGCGGTTCGTGCGTGCCGACGCCGACGTACTTCTGCACCAGGTCGAGCCGCGCGACCGGCACGAAGATGCGCGTGTCGTTGGCGAACACGACCTGCAGGAACTCCTGCACCCTGCCCGCTTTGGTGATGCGCTCGAGCGCCTCGAACTGGCCTATGCCGTGGGCAAGGTGTACCAGGTAGTCGCCGGGCTTCAGCTCGAGAAAATCTTCGACCGGTGCGCCGGACAACTCCTCCTTGGGCGCTCGACGTTTGCGTGTGTGCTTGCCGACGACCTCGTCGAAAGTCAGCAGCAGAAGGTTCCGCTCGGGCAGCTCGACGCCTGCCGAGAACGGTGCCAGGCAGATCTCGACCGCGGGCTCGAGGGCTTCGACCAGCGAAGCGCACTCGACAGGGCGTTTGCACAGCACCCGCACCTGCAAGCCCGCGTCGGCGCGATTCTTGACGATCGCCTCGGCTTCCTGCAAGTCGCGCCAGACCGCCCGGGCCGGCTGCCAGCCGAAGTCGAGCTCCCCTCCGCCCGGTACGGGACTGATGCGCGCGCAGGTCCGGTCTTTGAACGGATCGTCGGTACACAGGCTCGAGATGGGAAAACGTTGGTACAACGGCCCGACTGCCTCGCTGTAGGACGGCTCGCCCAGCAAGATCAGCGTCGCGTCGGGCAGGTAGCTCAGCGGGCCGACTCCCAGCTTGGACACCGACGTGATGAAGCGCTGGCGGTCGAACAACAGGCAACGGGCATGCGGCAGCCGGGCGATCGATGCCTGGGTGTTTGGATCGAAGGCTCGGAGCGAGTCGATTTCGTCGCCGAATAGCTCGATACGCAGGGGGTGCTCTGCGCCAAAGCTGAACACATCGATGATGCCGCCGCGCACTGCGTATTCGCCTGGCAACTCGACCCTGCGTACTCGTTGGAAGCCCGCCTGGACCATGCGCCCCATGAAGCGGTCGATGTCGAGCTCGCGCTCGGGGCGCAGATCGAACAGCGAGGCATTCAGGAGCTCAGGGCTGGCTGTCTTCTGGTGCACGCTGTCGACACTCGCCAGCCAGGGGCCGGGCGCTGACAGGGTGCGCAAGCGCGCGGAGATGCGGGCGGCAGCTGCAGGAGAGGTCGGGGTGGGCGGGGCATCGAGGGGCAGCAGGCAGGGAGTCTCCGACGTCCAGCCGAGGCTCGCCAGGTCTTCTTGCAGCCTGTCGAGCCAGGCCAGGGTCGGCACGATCACCACGGGGGGCTGCTCGAGCAGGTGCAGAAGCGCGAAGACCAGCAGATGGGCCCCGCCGCCAGGCAGGCCGGAGAGCTCCGCACTCTGGCCGGCGTTGAGTTTGTCCGCAGCAGCGAGCACGCGCGGGTGCTCGAGCAGAACGGCGCGCGGCAGGGGAGGTTGGGGCTCAGTCAAGATGGCGGCCGTTGTTGCGCCCGCGTTCCCGCAGGGCCAGCAGCGCTTCGCAGGCCGCGGCCTGGGTGGCTTCTTTCTTTGAGCGCCCGACGCCCGTGCCCAGGCACTCTCCTTGCAGCACGGCGGCCACCGCGAAGCGACGGTCGTGGGGCGGACCCGTCTCGCTGATGGTGCGGTACTCGGGCTGGGTCTGCAGCACCATCTGCACCACCTGCTGCAGCGTCGATTTCGAGTCGCCCGGAGGCTGTTGCGTGTGCCTTTCGACGTTGTCACCGACTGCGGCGAGCACGAACTCGCGTGCGGCCTCGAGCCCTCCGTCGAGATAGATCGCTCCAACCAGCGCCTCAAAGGCATCGGCCAAGGCCTTTTTCGGCACACCAGCGAGGCCTTTGGTCAACAGCGCCTTCTCAAGCCCCAGTCGGCTGGCGACTCGGGCCAGAGACTTGTTCGACACCGTGGCGGCCCTGATGCGGGTCAGCTCACCCTGGGCGAGGTCGGGTGCGTTGACAAAAACATGCTCGCCCACGATCAGCCCGAGCACCGCATCGCCGAGGAATTCCAGGCGTTCGTTGCTGCGGCAGCCATCGCTACGCATCGACGCGTGGGACAGTGCCCGCTCGAGCAACTCGCGATCGCGGAAGCGGTATTGGATGTGCTGTTCGAGGTCCATATACAGCCGAGTTTAATGCAGAATGCCCCCTCTGACAACGTGGCAAGCCTGGCGAGCAGGTTTTGGGCCAGTTCGCCAGCCTTCATCAGACACAGTTTTTGTGGGTTGTGCTTCTTGAGTTGGACGCGCGCCGGCCCGACTCCCCGGCTTCACCAACCAGGTCGACACTGTGCTGCCTGGAGGAAGTTTCTTACTGCGACTCCGTGTATGCCGGCCGCGACTTGAGCGTGCGACAGGGTTCTAGCGCCCCGGGCCGAATCGGCTACAATGTGCCCGGTCGAACATCCCAACCCCCAAGGAGTCCATCATGGCCAATGTCCCCGAGTTCAAGGACAGTGAGTTCGAGGCGGAAGTCCTGAAGTCTGAGATTCCCGTGCTCGTCGACTTCTCCGCGACCTGGTGCGGCCCGTGCAAACGGCAGGCGCCGATCGTCGAGTCCCTCGCCAAGAAGTGGGAAGGCAAGGTCAAAGTGGGCATGGTGGACATCGACCAGGCTCCCCACACCGCGACGAAATTCAACGTCACCAGTGTGCCCCGCCTGTTGATCTTTGTCGGTGGCGAAGTCCACGATCAGATGATCGGCTGGACCTCCGAGTCGGTTCTCGACAGCAAGCTCGGCGCACTGGCCTCCTGAAACGCCCGCCATCGGATGGCGTTGCGGCCGCCTTGATTCTCGCCGGTGGGCGGGGACGGCGGCTGGGCGGGCGGCAGAAGGCCCTACTCCCCGTGGCCGGTCGTCCTTTGATCGACCGGCTGCGTAAGGTGCTCGAGCCCTGGCTTCCGGTCTGGCTGTCCGCGAACGAGCCCGCCCCCTTCGCGGGTAGCGGGCTGCCTGTCTTGCCGGATCTGCGGCCCGATGCCGGGCCGCTTGCCGGCATCGAGGCGGGATTGCTGAGGGCCTCGCCCGCGGGTTTGTTGGTGGTAGCCTGCGATCTGCCCTTCGTTAGCGAACGGTTGGTGGGCGAGCTGCTCGAACGTGCCGATGCGCGGGGTCTTTTGGTCGCTGACGGGGCTGCCAAGAGCCCTCCGTTGCTCGGGGTCTGGCCGGCTTCGGCCCTTTCGGTTCTGCAAGCCCGACTCGAGCGCGGCGAGCGGTCAGTGAGAGGAGCGCTGGCGGCTCTGAAGATCCCTGTCTGGCGGCTTGCGCCGGAACATCAGCAACAGTGTTTCAATCTGAATACCCCGGCCGATTGGGAAGAGGCGGAAAACCGGGCCGGGATGGGATAAACTGAGATCATGGGACGTCTCCTGCAACTAGTGGCGTTGGTTTTTGTGCCCTGTGCGCTGATCATGGGACTGACGGGCCAGGCGGCACCGAACGTGGAACTGATGATGCTGGCATTCGGGGGCACACTCTTCGCGATCGGTTGGTTGTTGGGCGGAGGGAAGTCCAAGAAATGAAAGGACGCCCGCCCGCGTTGCTGATCCTGAACGGCCCGACGGGGCGGCGGGAGATTCCGCTGACAGATGCTCCCTTCGTGATCGGGCGTTCGCTCGACAACGAACTGGAGCTGGTCGATTCTCTGGTCTCTCGACGCCATACCCGGGTGGTGCTCAGCGGCGAGGTCTATCGCTGCGTCGACTTGAACAGCTCCAACGGCACCTTCGTCAATGGGCAACGCATCACCGAAAAGATCCTGGTCAGCGGAGATTCGATCCGCATCGGCACCACTGTGCTGACTTTCCAGGATCCCAACGAGCCTTCCTCGGTGACGGCGGCGCTCGAAGATTCCGACGAAGATATGATGAGCAGCGATGAGCTGAAGGCGATCTCGGTCAAAGACTTGATGCCTCAGTACACGGTGTCTTTTGTCGACACCGATCAGGAGCGGCAGCGTTTCCGCGAGATGATCGCCCAGCGCGAGAAATCTTCATCCCGCGACCGCGAACACTTTCTGTTCCTCTTCAAGCTCGCCGACCTGATCAACCGGACAGAGAGCTTCGACAGGTTGCTGCGGCTGGTGATGCCGATGGTGTTCGAGGGGTTGAACGCCGAGCGCGGCGTACTGATGATGAAGAACGCGGCGGGTCAGTTGGTCTCGCAAGTTGTACGCAACGCGCCCGACGGCGACTCCAGTGAAATCCACATCTCCTCGACCATCACCAACCTGGTCCTGCACGAGCGCAAGGCGGTGTTGACGGGCGATGCGACCCTCGATCCCAAGCTGCAGATGGGGCTGTCCATCGTCCAGTTCAACATCCGCAGCGCGCTGTGCGCGCCGATCTGGGTCGATGATGATGTCTATGGCCTGATCTACATTGACAATCTGGTGACCTCGCACGCTTTTACCGAGGCAGACCGCGACCTCTTGACGGCCGTCGGAAATCAGATCGGGGCGGCCTATTACCGCGAGATCCTCAAGGAACAGATCCAGCGCGATGCGATCTACCGCTCGAATCTCGAGCGCTACCACTCGCCGGATGTGGTCGACATGATCCTGAACAAAGAGAACCCAGTCGGGCTCGAGGTCGAAGCGCGCACGGTGACTGTGCTTTTCTCGGACATCGAGGGCTTCTCAAAGCTGTCAGAGAGGCTGTCTCCCAAAGAGATCGCTGAGTTGCTCAACGGCTATTTTGAGATCATGACCCGCATCGTCTTCGAGTACAAAGGCTCCCTGAACAAGTTCATCGGCGACGCGATCATGGCTATTTTCGGGGCTCCTGTGCGGCGTCCGGATGATGCCGAGCGGGCGGTGCGCGCCTCGCTCAAGATGATCGAAGAGCTGGCGAAGTTCCGAGAGACGCTGCCCGAGGACCGGCGCTTCCGCATCCGTATCGGCATCAACACCGGTTCGGTGGTCGCGGGCAACATCGGCGCGACCAACCGCCTGGAATACACCGTGCTGGGCGATGCGGTCAACGTGGCCGCGCGATTGGAGAAACAGGCTTCGCCGAACGGGATCGCGATCGGTGAAGACACGGCGCACGAAGTCGAGGGCCTGTTCGAGATGGTCGATCTCGGTCCCAAGCAACTGCGCGGTATGGGGAAGGAACTGCGGGTCTACGAGGTGCTGGGAGTCAGTCAGACTGCGAATCCCGAAGTGTCGTGAGCCCGTGCCAGTCCTGCCAGACTGCCGCGGCGTATGTGCCGATTTGGAGCGGTGCTCCCGCAAAGCCGATCAACAAACTAGGGGAGTCGACCGGGCTGGCACAGCACCCCTGCGCGGCAGTTGGCTCGGCGCTTGATCTGGCCGCCGTCTGATGGGAGCTTTTGGCAGGGGAATTGCACCGGACACGGTTGTCCTTAGGGAGGACGCACAAGGAGAACCCATGGTTCCCGTCGAACAGATCCGCGCCCAGATCCGAGAGATCCTGGGCGAACAGTACATGCATTTGATGGTCGGACGCTTCGAGTATTCTGAGGACCTCGAAACCGCAGAGACTCGCGTGCGCTGCGATCTCCGGCACAAGGGCCCCGATGAGGCGATGACCATCGTCGGTCAGGGAGTCGGCCTGCTCGATGCCCTGTTCAACGCGGTCAAAGAAAAGCTGGCGCGCGCCTATCCCAGCCTGAACTCGCTGCAGATCGAGGCCTTCTCGGTGCGCGGCAAGATGGACACCGGGAAGAGCGCATCGGGTGCCGATGCGTTGGCCAATGCGGTCTTGGAGGTGCGCAACTCTGAGGGGCGTTGCCAGGCGTTTGAGGCGGAAAACCGCAGCGTGGCTGCCGCGACCGTGCAAGCAACCCTGTCGGCCTGCGAGTTCTTCGTCAACAGTGAGCGCGCCTTCAAGCGGGTCTACAAGTTGCTGGAGGACGCCAAGGAGAGGCGCCGGAGTGATCTGGAAGAGATCTATGTCGCACAGCTCACGGAGTTGGTCAAGAACACCTCTTACAGCGAGGTGATCGAGCAGCTGCGGAAGAAGATCTGAGCCCGATCCCAGGAGTGTGAAGCGAGTACTCCGACAGGCTCCCAGCTCATTGGAACGCGTAGTGCAGCACCCAGCGCGCACGTTCTGGCGCAGGGATGTCTGGGCTTGGGCCATCCACAAACGCCGGCAGCTCGACGTCCAGGAAGGGGTCTCCGGCCCAGAGCACGACCGAACCCCGGCCCAACAGCCCGTCCTGGCCGGGAATCGCGAACAGGCGCAGGCCGACACGAGCTTCCCCGGGCCAGCCGTAGGGATCCAGTCGCCACTTCAGGTCGAGGCGGCTGGCCAGCAGCTCGCCACTCAACGCGGTGCGGCCCGCGACCGTGCCGGTAGCGAGAGTGTCGGCGCTGCTGAGAACCACAACCGAGGCAGTCTCGGCGAAGCGCGGCCAGCGCAGCTCGAGCGGCTGCTGGCGGACGACCACACCGGCAGATTCGAGCCGCAGCCAGCCGCCCAGCTGGCGCTGCACACCGCGGCAGCCGAACAGAACGAGCAGCAGCCCTGCCATCGCGATCCAGGTCAATCTGCGCACACCTGGCCTCCTCGGGTGCATTGTGCCAGATCGGCCGGTCCGTGCGCCAGGTCGGGTGGAAACTCTCACAGGTTGCGTTGGAGCTCCTGCCAGAGGTCCCAGAGCTCTTCGTGGAAGATGCCTGCCGCGGCCGCAAAGGGCAGCAGAAGTCCCAGCAGCCAGCAGCCACAGCCGCCGCTCGCAGGGTGTGGCTCGGGCTCAGGTTCGGACTCGGTTTCGGTTTCGGCTTCGGACTCGGTTTCGGACTCGGTTTCGGACTCGGGTTCGGACTCGGCTTCGGGCTCCGCGAACAGTTCCTCCAACTCGCTAGGCAGGGGTGGGGCGGTCAGGCAGGAATCCAGCGCCACCGCCAGCGCTTCACCATCGGGGTAACGCCGTGCGGGATCTTTCTCCAGCAGCTTGAGCACCACGCGCTCGATGGCTTCGGGCAGCTCGGGGCGCAGCTTACGCGGAGGAACGGGTGCCTCGAGCAGGTGCTGCTTGATGAATTCGCTGGTCGCAGGTCCCTGGAAGGGCGGCCGCCCGGTCAGCAGCGCGTAGAGGGTGCAGCCGAGCGCATACAGGTCGGCGCGGTGGTCGGCGTTGTGGCTGTTCTCCCACTGCTCTGGAGCCATGAACGCCGGGGTGCCCATCATCGAACCTTCGCGGGTCAACGTGTGGCTGTCCTCGGCGACCCGTGCCAGCCCGAAGTCCGCCACAAACAGCCGCCCGTCGGCTGTCAGTAGCAGGTTGTCGGGTTTGACATCGCGGTGTACGATCCCGTGCCGGGCGGCGGCACACAGTGCTCGGGCCGCGTGGCTGCCGAGCTGGGCGACCCGCTCGGCGGGCAGTGGACCCTGGCGGGCCAGCAGCTCGCCCAGCGAGCCCCCATCGGCGTAGGCCATCACGATGCAATAGTGACCGGCCAGCTCGAACATGTCGTGGATTGGGACGATTCCTGGATGGACGACCTTTGCCAGCGCGCGGGCCTCGCGCTCGAAGCGTTCGATCAGGCGCCGGTCGCTGGACAGGTGCTGGGGAAGCAGCTTGCAGGCGACACTCCGCTGCAGGCGCAGATGGGTCGCCAGGAATACCGCCCCCATGCCTCCCTCTCCGAGCTTGCGCTCGATGCGGTACCCCGACAGGGTCTGGCCGATCAAGCTAGCTGAGGATCTGGGAGCCGGGGGCGGTGGGACCGGAGCTGCGCGGGCCGCTGCGCTCTTCGGGCGCAGATCGTGCCCACAGGCCAGGCAGAAGCGAGCGCTCGGTGCGTTGTGTTGTCGGCAGGAGGGACAGGCGGGTACAGCTGCCGGGAGGCTTCCCGAGCTGTAGACCGCCTGGGCGTCGGAGGTCGGGGGAGCCGCAAGCCCGCTCCCACAGGCGAGGCAGAAACGCGCCTCAGGACCGTTCTCCTGGCCGCAAGCCTGACAGCGACGCGTTGAGGAGGGGACCGCGTTCAGCGGACTCCCGCAGGCGAGGCAGAAACGTGCGTCGGAGGCGTTGGCCTGGCCGCATTGTGCGCAGGCGGCAGGTTGGGAGAGCGCCTGTCCGCAGCCACGGCAAAAACGCGCCGTCGGCGCGTTGGCGGTCGCACAGGCGTGGCATTCCACCGTCGGATCCTCACAGCATGGTACGCGCCCCCATGATCGGCGACGAGCGCGGGGGGCGCAAGCTGGAGCCGCTCAGGGAAAGCGCAGCTCAGCGATGTCGAGCACCTGCTGGACATCGCGCAGTCTCCGTGTGACGGCGACGCGCTCTTCATTCGGACGACCGTAGTTCTTCACCAGCGTCAGCTGGATGGTGGTCGCGCCCGCGAGCATCTGTTGCCGGTTGCCGTAGTAGTTGACCTGAATCTTGTAGCTGCCCGGCATCGCCTTCTTCAGCAGGTACTCTTCGGGCCCGTAACCTCCGGTGAAGTCGCGTCCGAACCAGCCGCCGATGGCCGTTCGTGTGTGGCTGTAGAAGGCCTTCTCCCCGCTCGGCTCGACGACCCACAGGTCCATGTCGCATTGGTCGGCGTCCCAGGTCAGGATCACGCGCAGGTCGACATCGAGCACCTTGACAAACTCTTCGGGAATCACGTGCGGCGAAGAGCCTGTGGCTTCCCGACACAGCGCGATGCAGCGGTTCAGCTCGCCCAGGGCCAGCACCTGGATCTCGGGGAAGCGGCCATCCCAGGAACCCATCACCACTGTCTCGAGCAGCGAGATCGCCTCGGAGTACGCAGCGAGCTTCTCGAGCACAAGCGCCAGGTCACGATGCGACTGGGGCTCTTCGGGGCGCAGCCGGAGCACCTCACGGAAGATCTCGGCGGCCAGGTCGGGCCGCTCGAGTTGGGCGAGCCGATGGGCCAGGATCCGCAGCAGGGGCGCGCTGCCGAGGTCGAGCTCGGCGACGTTGGAGAGCACCCGCAGGGCCCGGTCGGTTTCGCCGCGATCGGCGAAGACGTCGGAGACATCCAGGTAGAATGCCGAGCTGTTGCCGTACTCGGGGCGCAGCCGCAGGTAGACTTCCCAAGCCCCATCGCCGGCTTCCTGCAGCGCGGCCATATAGGGCATGTCGGGCGTCCAGGGCTTGAGCTCCACGCTGAAGCCGTTTTCTGCCTCGCCTTCCATCTTCGCTTCTTCGCGGTCTCCTCGGGCGTCCGACTCGCTGAGCGCCAAGCTCTCTTCGATCGGAGCGTCAGCGGCTCGGGTGCGCCGCGGCTGAGGGCTGGCCGTCGCTGGCGGCTCTGCATCTCCGAAGGCCCCGCCCCCACCGGCTCCGCCCAGGTCTCCGTTGGCTCCGTCCTCGCTCGGTTGGGCGAAACGGAAGTCGTCGGCGTACTCGAAGTTCTGGTTCCACCACGCCAGCCGGGCCGTCCACAGCGCGCGCAGCTCGGCCAGGCGCTGGATGCGGCTGTCTTCTTCGAGCTTGGCGGCGGCTTCGATCTGCTCGAAGTAGGCATCCTGCCAGACCGGCGGGGGAACGATGCGGTAGCGGATGTAGTCGGCCAGGGTTTCGAGGACCAGGAGCGAGGTCTGTGGGGTGACGATGCCGAACTTCAGGCCGAGCTGTTTGACTTCCAACTCGCGCTCCGGGAAGGGGGCCAGCTCCGCCACGCGCTTCCGCGCCCAGGCTCGAGCCAGCAGTCCGCTCTGCTCCGTGCTGGCAGCCGGTAGCTCGAGGGGGAAGCTCCAGGTCCGGCCCATACCGTCGACGAAGATGGCTTCGATCTGGTTGGGCTCGCCCTGCAGACGGCCGGCGACGCTGAAGACGCCCGCGGCCCTGCTGGGCGCCGCGGGGCTGACGTCGCTGATCCCCTCGCCGCGCAGTCCCATGAAGGCGACCGGCAGACGACTGAGCGCCTCGAGGCAGGCTGCCGGGTCCTGCTGGTTCAGGTCGAGCAGCTGGCCCCGGGCGGCGATCTGCTCGAGACGCCCGCGATCCTGGCGGGCGCCGCTGACGATCACGTGGACCGGCTTGGCGCCGGAGGCGGGCATGCCGTCTCCCAGGGTGTTGAGCCCGTCGCTGCACAGCACCAGCGCGTCGGAGTCGTCGTAGCGGGCCAGGTCGAGACAGCTGAGGCGTGTGCCCCCGTCGGTGCGCAAGCCGCTCATACGCTCGAACAACTGATCCAGGCTGGCCGCGTCGAAGTCTTCCTCGAACCAGACGGCGTTGGAGAACACCACCAGACGCACGGCTTTGGGAGAGATGGCAGCAAACCAGGCGCGCAGCAGCTCGATTTCCTGCTCACGCGCTTTGAGCTCCCGCGATGCCGAGGCGTCGAAGAGCAGAGTCAGGCGCTCGGGCGGTGCCTGGGTCTGTGCTTCGGGCACGGGCACGCGCATGCTGGCGTAGAAGAAGTTCCCCTGGGACGAGCTCTGCACGGCGACGCGGGGCTTCGAGATCCCAGGCATACGCAACACCAGGTCTTGCTCGGCAGCGATGTTCTCGGCCTGGTAGTGGGCCGTGAAGGTGCCATCGTCGGTCGTGGCGGTCTCGCCTGCGCAGGGTGCGCTCTCGACCTGCGGGGTGACGCCTGCAGCGGCGGTCACGTCCACGGAGAGGCTGGCCAGTTGGTTGCCGAAACGCACGGGCAGGGTCAGACGCTCGCCGACCTCCCACTCATAGGCCAGCACGCAGCGTTTGGTCCCGCGTGCAGGGATCGGGTAGACCCGGGTCTGGAACACATTGCCCTGCACCCACTCGACCAGGCCCGGGTCGACGCCGCGCCGCACGATCTCCTCGAACACCACGCGAGCCTTCTCCCGCTCCACCACGGCTGCTTCACGCAGCACTCCTTCGATCTCCAGCGCAAAGGCGGAGACCGTCGCGCCACTGGGGAGCGGCAGGACCAGCTGGCCTTCGAGGATGCTATCGGTATCGTTCTTGAAGGTGAGGTCTAGCTCGGCGCGCGCGAGCTGGCCGAGAATCTCGAGCCGCAGGGCCGCGCTGTGCACCGAAAGCGGCTGCGAAGGGGCGTCGAGCGCGGGCCGCACCAACAAAGCCGGCGGGCGCAGGGGTTCAGTGTCGGGCTCGATGTCCTGACCGACCAGCCAGGGGGCCAGGCACAGCAGGCCGAAAAGCAGGGCTTGGGGTTTCATCGTCGTCTCCTTGCGGGGTCCGTTTCTTGGACGCAGGTCGCGCTGCCAGGTTCCACAGTTCTACTATTGTTAAGCCGTCGCGGGGGCAGGACGCAAATGCTATGTTTGGAGAGTGACCCTGCCGGAGGCAATCGGCGATGGAGCTGGAGGAAGAGGAACCGCGACGCGGGGGCATCCTGCTGCACATCAGCTCGTTGCCCGGCGGCGGACCGATAGGTGATCTAGGAGAAGGGGCCGAACGTTTCCTGGACTGGCTGGCCGAAGCAGGATGCAAGCTCTGGCAGGTGCTCCCGCTCAACCCCGTCGGGGCAGGCAGGTCGCCCTATTCCTCCCCGAGTGCCTTCGCGTGCGAGTCCGCCCTGCTGTCCCTCGACCTGCTAGCCGAAGATGGTCTGCTTGAGCGGGTAGCGGTTCCGCCCGGTCAGGATCGGGTCCACTGGGAGCTTGTCGACGCCTGGAAGCGCCCACTTCTGCGCCGGGCCGCAGACCAGCTCGTGGCTGAGGCGGAAGCCGAGATCCTGGCCTGGGCCGCAGGCCATCGATGGGCTTGGAGCTGGGCGCTCTATCGCAGCCTGATCGACGATCTCGGCCCATGGTCCAGTTGGCCGGACGCCGGCCTGCGCGCCTTCGAACAGGCAGCGGTCGAGCGTGAGCGCGAGCGGCGTCGGCCTGAGCTCATGCGTGAGTTGGCGCTGCAGTTCTTGTTCGAGCGCCAGTGGTTGCGTCTGCGGAAGCTGGCGAGCGCGCGGGGCATCCAGCTGCTCGGCGACATGCCGATCTTCGTGTCGGCCCAGTCCTGCGACACGTGGGAGCACCCTGAGCTGTTTCTGCTCGATGAGAACGGGGCTCCAAGCCTGCGCGCGGGCGTGCCGCCCGACTACTTCGCCAAGGATGGCCAGCTCTGGGGCAACCCCCTGTTTGACTGGCCCGAGCATCGCAAGGATGGATTCGCCTGGTGGGGGCGCCGATTGCAGCGTGCGCTCGATCTCAACGACCGCGTACGCCTCGACCATTTCCGCGGTTTCGTTGCCTGTTGGGCCATACCTGCTGGTGCGCGCACCGCCCGCGCAGGAAGTTGGACGCCGACGCCGGGGCGTGAGCTCTTCGCGGCGCTGCGCAAGAACGTGCCTGGCTGCCAGAAACAGCTCCCGCTGATCGCCGAGGACCTCGGCAGCATCACCAGCGAGGTCGATGCGCTTCGTGACGAGCTGCAACTGCCGGGCATGAAGGTGCTGCAGTTCGCGTTTGGCGGTGGTGGGGGCCATCCTTTCCTACCCCACAGCTTCGAGAGCCCCCACTGTGTGGTCTATACCGGGACTCATGACAACAACACTGCTCGGGGCTGGTACGAGGAAGACGCGTTGCCGGGTGAGCGCGACGGCTACCGTCAGTACGTCGGACGCGATGGCAGCGAGCCCGGTTGGGATTTGATCCGGCTGGCCTGGGCTTCGGTGGCGCGAGACGCGCTGACACCCCTGCAGGACGTGCTGAAACTGCCAGAGTCCGCGCGCATGAATACGCCCGGTGTCGCGAACGGCAACTGGAGCTGGAGGGCGCGGGAGCTACCCGCCTGGGCAGCCATGCGGCTACGTGAGTTCGGGGTCTGTTACGGGCGCTGCTAGCCCTGCGTGTGGCGATTTCGGGGGGCGTTTCCTGTGGAGAAGCGATGAAGCGAGACCCGGTACTATCCGCAGCGGCCTCTCCTCCTGTAGCGGCGCTCTGTGAGCGCCGGAAGCCGCGTGCGCAGCGGCAGCTGCGAAGATCTGGGGCGGCGCCAAGCGGATCGGTGTTCCCGTCGGTCATAGACCGACGCTACATCGGTCGGAAGCCGCGTGCGCAGCGGCAGCTCACGAAGGCAGCAGGATCGTCTCAACGCGGCTCGCGTGGGCGTAGCGTGTGAGCAGATCTGCGTACAACGCGCAAGCTTCTTCGAGCGGGAAGGTGGCGCCCTCTCTGCTGCCGTAGATCACCGCCAGGGATCGGCCGGTCTCGGCGCTGACCTTACACAGCATGCCGTCTTTGATCGCGTTGCCTACCGGTTCATCCTTGCGGCAGATGACAGGCAGGCCCTTGAGGTCGATCTCTTGCCCTGCGCTGTTGAACGCATACTTCTCGCCCTCGCGGCCAAAGCGAACCGAGAGGTCTGTTCCCAGCCGGGCAGCGTCGAAGATCGAGATCGGGTAGCCGGTCTTGACCGACACAAAGTTGTTGATGTCCACCAGTACATTGATCAACGGCAGGCCACTGGCTTTGGCGAGTTTGTACAGATACTCGGAGGCCGGCTTGCCGCGGCCGCTGGGCTTGTAGCCTCCCTTGCGGAGCACGGTGCGGATCGTCGAGCTCGTCCGGTCACAGAAAAGAGCGTCGCTCATGCGCAGGCTGCCTTCGTAGTCGCGGATCTGCTGCACAAGCTCTTCGGGGGACATGCCGCCGATCACATCCTGGCCCAGCACCAGACCGAGGCGCAAGTCGTCATGGTCAATGTCGAAACGGATCATGGAGTAGCCTCCTGCACATGGGCGCTGCCGAGCTCGGCGGAACGCCGCGCCGCGGCCTGAACAGCCTGAACAACAATGCGAGCGTACTGGTCGCGCTCGAGGTTTGCAATCGCTGCCTCCGTGGTGCCTCCTTTGGAGGTGACACGGGCGCGGAGCTGATCGGGTTCTTCCCCGGAGTCCATCACCAGGCGGGCGGCACCGAGCAGAGTCTGCTTGACCAGACGCTTCGCGAGCGAGGTCGACAAGCCGAGCTCACAGCCAGCGGCCACCAACGCCTCCATCATGTAGTAGAAGTATGCCGGACCCGTTCCGCTGACAGCGGTGATGGCGTCGAGTTGATGTTCGGCGACCTCGACGGCGATGCCTACCGAATCGAGCACAGATTGGGTCCAGAGCGCGTGCTCAGCAGTGGCGAAGCGGCCGCGGCAGTAGGCGCTGGCTCCCTGGCCGACGATGGCCGGCGTGTTCGGCATCGCCCGCAATACGGGCAAGTCACAACCGATACGCTCTTCGAGAAAGCGTGTCGATACGCCTGCAGCGATGCTGATCACGACCTGTTCGGGCCGGAACTTGCCGCGCAGCGGTGTCAGCATGCCCGCCATGTCCTGCGGTTTGACCGCCAGGATGACCAGGTCGGCCTCGCCGACCAGCCTTGCATTGTCGAGGGTCGTGCGGACCGGCAGTCGCGCGCGCAGCGCGTCGAGCCGGGACTGCGTACGTGCCGAGGCCAGGACTCGGTCGCCGTCGAGCAGCCCGCCATGCAGGACGCCGCGCAAGAGCGCACGTCCCATGTTGCCGGCGCCGATCAAGCCCAGGCGTTTATCCGCAAACACGGTCTTCCTCCTCCGCGATGCCTCAGGGCCCCGCGCGACGGCGCGCGCCCAACCATCCCAGCAGATTCTCGAGCAGCGTGCCCGAAGCGAGCATCTGCTCATTATGCGACAGGGGGGCCGAGACGAAATAGCAATCGTCGCCCGCGATGGCACGCAAGCGTTCGCTCATCGCGAACGGCACGACCTGGTCGCGGGTAGCGCCCAGAATGGCGATGGGGAGCTTGCCGGCTACGCGTCTGAGGCGCGTCTCGCTGTCAAAGCTGTCCAGCACCAGCAGCCTGACAGGGAGCCACCAGTAGAGCTGCTGGGCGCGCTCAGCGACGCTGGTGAAGGTGGTCTCGAGCACCAACGCAGCAGGCGTCGCGCCGTCGGCGATCAGCGCATCGGTCAGCGCCGTGGCGACGCCCCCTCCCAGGGATTTGCCGACGATCACGATGTTGCTATCGGCGATGCCCTGGGCACGCAGCCAATCCCAGGCCGCACGGGCGTCGGCGATCAGCCCTGCCTCGCTGGGGCTGCCCTGGCTGCCTGAGTATCCCCGGTAGGCGAGCCGCAGCATCTGCTGGCCGTGCGTCAGCAACACCGAGCCCAGCGACCCGCAGCTGGCAAAACCGGCCGCGTTTCCACCCAGAGAAAGCCAAACCAGCGAGTCAGCCGGAGCGGGTTGGCTGGGAAGCGCAGGCAGAGCCTGTTCGACAACCTTTCCCATGCCCGGAAAGGGAGCGCGAGTCAGCGGGCCCGGCATCCACCAGGCGTAGATCTGGTGCCCATCCGCCGTCTGCAGCTCGACCCGTTCGGCCCGCAAGTCCTCGGCGACCCGCTGATCGTAGGCATCAAATGCGCTCGGCATGTACAACAACTTGCGTTGCAGCACAAACATCGCCACACACACCAGCAGATAGATCACGATCACGGTCAACAGGTACATGCGCAGTTTTCTTTTCATGCCGGTCTCCGCGGACATCGTGTCATGGTAGCGAGCAGCTGCGCGTGCGTCCATCTCGCATCAAACGCTTCGAACCCCTTCGGATTCAGGTAGTTGCAGTCATCCTCCACAAATCCTGCCAAAGTGCGGTCAGAGGTCTTGACACTGGTGGGGGGAGTTCCTAAACTCTGCAGGCCGATGGCAGCTGCCATGGGTTTGGGACTCATAGCTCAATTGGATAGAGCATCGGTCTACGGAACCGGAGGTTGGAGGTTCGAGTCCTCCTGAGTCCGATGGAAACGGCCACCAAATCGACGCAGGATCAGGCCTTCATGCGCCTGGCTCTCGACGAAGCGGTGGCCGGTGGTCGACTGGGAAACGTCCCTGTGGGGGCGGTCATTGTCCGCGAAGGACGCGTGATCGCGAGTGCCCACAACCTGCGCCATACGGCGGGCAACCCCGTGGCGCATGCTGAAGTCCTCGCGATTTCTGAAGCCGCGAAGGTCGTTGGCAACTGGAGGTTGACAGAGTCCACGCTCTACGTGACGCTCGAACCCTGCGCTATGTGTGCGGGTGCGATCGTCCTGGCGCGCATTCCGCGCGTGGTCTTTGGTGCGAGTGACCCGAAGGCCGGAGCCTGTGGTAGCCTGTTCAACCTGGTACAGGACCCTCGTCTGAACCACAGAGTCGATTTGGAGGGTGGTGTTCTCGGCGAGGTGTGCAGTGAAAACCTGCGCGCCTTCTTTCGCGAGCGCCGCCGGATCAGACCGGAACATGGAGAGGTGCCGGAGCGGCTG
>JAJDCP010000171.1 GCA_029260765.1 Planctomycetota bacterium | reverse complement strand
ACGCGGCATCGAAGGGGTGTCGGCGGAGTTCTCCCTCGTGTGCCTCTGCCACAACGTGCTCAAGCTGTTCCGATCAGGCTTCCGGCTGGCGTAGAAGCGCTTTTTCGGACCCTGGCAGGCCCCTCCAAGCCATTGGGCGCGTTCAAAACACCGATTGGGGGCCGCCACGCTTCTTCATGGGATTCCGGTGGTTCGCCATGCATGGTGTGCGCCGTCAAGTGACGTGTGCGTGGACGTGGACGTGGACGTGGACTCGGGCTATGCGACACGGCCTCCTAGGAGGTCCGGATCACTTGCACCGGCTCCCGCGCCTGCAGCGAATACAGGTCCTTTCGCCGGTCCCGCAGCAGGCGCACGCTCCCCATTTCGCGCTGCTGGTCGAGGGAGTCGAGATCCAGGTCAGAGATCACCACCGTCTCACCGTCCGCGCCAGCCTCTGCCGCGACGCCGTCGGTCGGGAAGGCAAAATCGGCGGGCGTGAGAATGGCAGCCCTGCCGTAGTTGAGCAGGAAGTTGCGCACCTGCGGCAGATTCCCTGTGCTGCCTGAGAGCACGGTGTAGATCATGTTCTCAACAGCTCGCGCCTGCGCGCAGTACCGCACGCGGAAGTAGGCCTTGCGCTCGTCGGTCGCGAAGGGCACGAACACAATCTCAGCACCGGCCAGCGTCAGCAACCGGGTCAACTCGGGGAACTCGATATCGTAGCAGATCACGATCGCGATCCGGGCGAGCCCGGTGTCGAAGACCTTGAGACCCGCCCCCGGCTCGACGCCGTAGTACTCGCGCTCGGTCGGCGTGATGTGGAGCTTCTCCTGCTCGTGGATCTCGCCGCCCGGGGTGAACAAGTAGGCGATGTTGCGCAACCCCTCGCTGGTATGGACCAGATGGGTTCCGCCGATGATGAACAGGCCGTGGCGTCTGGCCCGATCGCGGAACAGAGCCATGAAGCGCTCGTGGTACTGCTCGACTCCGCGGATGACCTCTTCGAGCGGCATCTCGTAGGGGAACATGCTGAACAGCTGCGCGGTCAGCAGCTCGGGAAACAGCACAAAGTGGCAGTGGTACTCGTTGGCGGTCGCGATGAAGAAGTCGAGCTGATGTTCGACTTCTTCCCAGGTGCGCACGCGACGCATCCCGTACTGCACGGCACACACACGGACCTTGCGCGCGGGTCTGCGGATAGGGGCCGCGGCGATGCGCCGGCGCGCGGCGTTGAAGCTGGGGTTCTGGTACTCGATGTAGGTCGCGTAGTCGAGGCTGGCCGCATCGCCCAGATAGCCGAGGTGGACGCCCATAACCCGGTATCCCGCCTTGATGTGCGCCGTCAAGGCCATGTCTTTGAGCTCACCCGCGACAACTTTGGCGACGTAGTCCTCTGCGCTCATCCGGCCGGCATGTTCCCTGAAACCAGGAATCCGCCCGCCAGCGACCATCCTGCGGAGATTGAAACGCTTGAGGATACGCTTGCGGCCCTTGTAGAGCAGGCCCGCGACCCCCCGCCCGCGAAAGTCGGGATGGACGGCGATGTCGGCACCATAGAGAGTGTCGCCACTCGAAGTGTGGGTGCTGAAGGTCCCGACCCCGGTGATCTCCGAGTAGGAGTACCAGGGAGAAGCGTCGTCCAGGGACACGATCAACGACATCGCGT
The DNA here is from genome assembly GCA_029260765.1 of Planctomycetota bacterium. GTDB lineage: Bacteria > Planctomycetota > J058 > JAJDCP01 > JAJDCP01 > JAJDCP01. The sequence goes on along the minus strand of JAJDCP010000171.1, from coordinate 12,131 downwards.
AGCCGACGATCACCCCATCGCACACGGCAACCAGCTGCCCTTCGGGGAACACCGCGAGCTGCATGGCCAACAACCGCTCGTCACACAGTCCGTCCGGCGGTAGCGTTGGGTAGGCAGCCGCTTGACAGCGATGGATCTCTGTGACTTCGCTGGCTTCCGCCAGCCTCACCTTGACGCGGGGGTTCTTCTTGACCTTTTTGGCAAGGCCTTTGCTTTTTCCCGGCATGGTTCAAACCGAGGCCCGGCGGAAATGGTTCCACCGGCTGGAGGGAATCTCGCACAGCCGCGAGCGCGCTTGAGAAACGCGTTCCTTCTCGGCGACAAACGGCCAAAGTGGCTGAGGTACAGATTCAATGTCACCGAAGGCCTCGCCGATCTTGCCATCCCAGCTGGCACCGAGATCGAGCAGGTCGCTCGCCTGGATGGTGCCCCGGCAGGAAGGCCTCCCGCACGCGCAGGTGAAGTCGTGTTCGAGGTTGAGGCTGCCGTACTCGTCGGTCAACTCCTCACCCTCTTCGATGTCACGGATGGCGATCTCCAGATCAAAGCCCGGGCTGAGGCAGTTCGCCTCGCAGCTGTGATTGATGTAACGGCTGAGATCCCAGCACAGAACGTAGTCTCCGTGACGGTCGATGAACGCATAGGTGACGACCATCTCTCGGTAGAGCTCACCCAATGCGTCCAGACGCTCCGGAGAGATCGTCTGATCGAGTTTGTCACGAACCCAGGTGATCGTGCCGCGAGGAATTCTCTGCGTCGCGATCACCCCGTTGCCGATGGTGCCATTGATATGCGCCAGCTTCGTGTGGGGATGCAGCATGAATGTCCTTCGTTGTGAGTGGCGCGCTGGGCGCCACAGTTCTCTAGCTGCACATCTACGGCAGGACTGCGATCCCGAAAGAAGAATCTTCTCGCCAGGGCCCGCCCTCAGCCTGCCAGGCTCAGCTGCAAGCTGAATTTTTTTCGCCTGCGCCGACCTTCACAGGGGGTGGCTTCGCCCGCTTGCCGCAGGCTTCGGCGGAATGGACAGGGGACGCTGGGCTCAGCAGGAGATCGCCATGCAATGGGAGCAGCGATGCCCTCTTCTCATCGCCCAAGGAATTAACTGTTCAATCAGTTAGTTCGTGATAGGCTGTCTGCAACACACCGAATGGAGCCAGCTCATGCCCCGCATCGCCCCATCCACGACCGCTCCCGTCTGGGTCCAGCGGCTCGCCTACCCGGTCATCTTGTTTGGTGGTCTCGCCTGTGTCTTTGCGTTGCAGAACGCGGGCTTGTCCGTCGTCTGGTCGCTCGGCTTGCCCCTGCCCCTGGGGATCCTCGCCATCGCCTGGCTCGAACGGCGCTATCCCTATGGCGGCCCCGGCTGGCGCGCACCTGCCGCCACGATGTTCGCAGATCTGGTGCACACGGCGCTGACCGGGGTGTTCCCCACGCTGTTCAAGACCCTGAGCTTTGCGGCGCTGTACGCCGCCTCGAGCGCGATGAGTAAAGCCGTGGGCGCTAGCCTCTGGCCGCAGAGCTGGCCGCTGTTGCTGCAACTGCTGCTGGCGCTGTGCCTGGGTGAGCTCGGAGCCTATGCGCTCCACCGGCTCTGCCACCGCTTCGCCGCGCTGTGGCGCATCCATGCGCTGCACCACAGCACCGAGCGCCTGTACTTCCTCGCCTCGGGCAGGAATCACCCGCTGAACGCTCTCGGCACCAGCATGCTGACGCTGATTCCTCTGGTGCTGCTCGGCGCGGGGGACGAGGTTCTGCTGCTCCACACCGGGTTTACCGCGCTGCAGGGATTCTGGCAGCACACCGACCTCGCCACGCGCAGCGGCTGGCTGAACTATTTCCTGGCCAGCCCCGAGCTGCACCGCTGGCATCACTCCAGAGTCGAGGCCGAGGGCCAGTGCAACTTCGGCAACAACCTGATCATCTGGGACCTGGTCTTCGGAACCTGGTTCCTACCAGCCGACCGGCATCCTCCGGTCGAGACGGGCATCGAAGAGATGGACTTCGGCCGCAACGTGCTGGCCCATCTCGCGTCTCCTTTCCGCTGGCAGCCCCTGCTTCGCGAGCCCATCATGGAGCCGACGCAGGCTGACCGGGAGACCGTCGCCCTGGGGAGTGGAGTCTGAGATGGCACGTCCCGTGCAAGCAGACGCTCAGGCCACCCGGGCTCGCATTCTGGCGGCGGCGTGCCATCACTTCGCCGAAGTCGGTGCGGGCCACGCCCGGATGCGTGAGATCGCCCGCGCAGCGTCGGTCAGCCAGGCCTGTGTCCATCACTACTTCGGCTCGAAGGCCGCGCTCTACCGGGCCTGCGTCGATGCCACCTACGCCGAGGTCGAGAGTCTTCGCCAGGAGCTCTGGCCGCAGCCCGGCGAGCCCCTGGGGCTCGCCAGTCTGCTCGAGAATGGCGTTCGGCGAGCCTTCCGTTTTGCGTGCTCTCACCAGGACTCGATCCGCCTCAACATGCGCACCATCCTCGACACGGGCGAGCTGGATGCAGCCTGGCGAGAGAAGGTGTTGCAGCCCTTCTTGGGTGGCGTCGGAGAGCTGCTCGAGTCCTTCAGCAGATTGCCCCGGGGCCGCGTTCGGTTGGGATTGCACAGCCTGCAGGCGTTGATGATCCGCTATGCCCTGGTCGAGCCTGCCGAGCTGGCCGTGGTCGTCGGCGTCCCGGGTGACCCAGAGCAACAGCGCCAGGCGGTGGAAGATCACCTGGTCGCGATCGCCCGGCCTTTGCTGGGTCTCGATTTCTGACGGGCCGCCTCAGCTCTGCAGAGACAACTGCAACGCCTCTGCCAGCAATCCGACGGCGCGCCGGATCTCTGCGGGTTGCAGGCGGGCAAAACCCAGGCGCACGAACCCCCGCGGGCGTCCATCGAAGCTGAAGCTGCTGGCAGCCTGAAACGCCACCCCCCGCTCCCGCCCAGCAGCCACCCAGGCGTCAGGATCGATGCCGGCAGCGACGGTGGCCCATAGCGACAACCCCCCCGCAGGCACCTCGAACTGCAGGGCCTCCGGTAGCTTCTCTGCCAGCTCGGCGAGCAAGACATCACGTCGGGCCTGGTATTTCCGCCGCATCTTGCGGATATGCCGCGCGAGCAGGCCGCTCTCGAGCAGGTCTGCGACGGCTGCTTCCGCTGCCCCGTCTCCCTGCCGATCGATGCCGCGTCGTAAGGCAGCCAGGCGCTCGATGACCGGCCGCGGCGCAGCCAGGTAGCCGATCCGCAACCCGGGAGCCAGCACCTTGGACAGCGAGCCAACATACAAGACGCTGCCCGCCCGATCTGCGGCAGCGACCGGCAGCACGGGCCGGCCCTGGTAGTGGAATTCGTTGTCGTAGTCGTCCTCGATGACCGCCAAGCCGTACTGCCTGGCCAGCTCGAGCAGTCTAAGCCGGCGGCCCGCGGACAAGACCGCCATGGTGGGGAACTGATGGTGCGGAGTCAGGTACACCGCCCGCGGCGGGCGCCCGGCGCAGAGCTGGGCCAGGTCCTCGATCCGGGCCCCCGCCGCGTCGACTTGCAGGGGAAGCAGCTGGGCCCCCATCGCCCGGAACGCTTGCCAGGCGGGCGGATAGCCGAACTCTTCGACCGCGACGGAGTCTCCCGGCCGAAGCAACAGCCGGCCCGCGAGGTAGAGCGCCATCTGCGCGCCCCGGGTCAGCAACAGCTCTTCGGGCTGCAGGACCAGCCCGCGGCGCGCCCGCAGCATGACACAGAGCGCCTCCCGCAGGCCTTCGTAGCCGCGGGGATCGCCGTAGTCGAGCAGCTCTTCGCCAAGCTGTGCCAGAGCACGGCGGTAGGCGCGGCCGATCTCGGCGCAAGGAATCAGACGCGGATCGGGCATGCCTCCGCCCAGAGGAAGCAACCCCGGAGTTTCAGGTGGTTTGCACCCGGCGTCCGGGAGCAACTCGTAGCCGGGCTCGACAGCCATTGCATGCCCAGAGCTGGCCCGAACACGCTTCGGTATGTCTTGAGCCACAAAGGTCCCGCGCGCCTCTTGCTGCACGATCCAGCCTTGCGCCGACAGCTCCCCGTAGGCAGCCAGCACCGTGTTCCGGTGGACTTCCAGTCGCTGGGCCAGGCGCCGGCTGCCAGGCAGCCGCTCGGCGGCGCGCAGACGTCCTGCCTCGATAGCGTGGCTCACGGCCTGCGCAATCTGCAGGAAAAGAGGACGCTCGGAGTCGGCCCGCAGATCAATCTCAAGATCCCAAGATTGTTGGCTCATTTCAGTGGTCTGTCCAATATATCATTTTTGGATCTTTATGATAGACCAATTCTCGTCACGATGGAAGGCTAACCCCGAGCTATGGAGATTGTCCCATGCGTTCTTCGCCCGCCTACTCTTCGATGCCCCACGCCGATGCGGTCGCCTTGCTGCGGCGTGCCCCCTTTGTCCACCTGGCTGCCACGCTTCCTGACGGCCGCCCCCTGCTTCGGAGTCTGCACGCGATCGTTTCGGACGGCTGCCTCGCCTTCCACGGCAGCCCCCGCGGTGAGAAATCTACCGCTCTCGGCGGCCCGGCCGTCGTCAGCGCTGAGGAGGTGCTGGCCGAGCTGCCCTCCTATGCCTTTGATCCTGAGCGGGCCTGTCCCGCCACCACCTGGTACCGCAGCGTACAGCTGCACGGTGTTCTGCGCCCGGTCGCCGACCTGGACCGCAAAGCCGCCGTGTTGGACGCGCTGATGGAGCGCTTCCAACCCGAGGGAGGCTACCAGCCGATCGCCAAAGACCATCCCCTCTACCAGAAGGTCGTGCGCGGCATCTCGATCAGCGAGTTGCCGCTCGACGGACTGGTCGGCAAGCTGAAATTGGGCCAGAATCGCCGCCCTGAGCAGCTCCAGGCAGCACTGCATGCCATCTGGCGCCGCGGGAAGACGGGCGACGACACCACAATCGAACGCCTGCTCGGCTTGCTGCCCGCGCACCCGACCCCGGAATTCCTCGACGCTGGGCCCAACTACCGCCTGTGCTGCGCCCTGGCTGACGAATCCATCGAACCCGCCAGTCAGCTGCTGGCCAGCGCCTACTGGAACACCGACCGCAGCCAGGCACAGATCGCCGCAGCCCTGCGCGGCTCGAGCGCCGTGGTGGGATTGCGCTGCTTGAAAACCGGATCCCTGGTCGGAGTAGGAAGAGCCATCAGCGACTGTACCAGTCGAGCCTGGATCTACGATGTCTTGGTGGTGCCAGAGCTGCGTGGTAAAGGTCTGGGCACCCGGCTGATGCAGCTGCTACTCGACCACCCTGCGGTGCGTCGCGTCCAGCAGGTGCTGCTGACGACCAAGGACGCCGATGGCTTCTACCAGCGTTTCGGGTTCCAGGAAATCGGCCGCAGCAACTTCCGCACCTGGCCGTCGATCACCATGCTGCGGCGCGTTGCAGCGCGTCGATGAAGAAAAGCCCCGTCTCCGGGGCTTTATCTAGACGGCCAGAACGTTCAAGCCCGCCTCAGGGCGTCGTGCCCTGCAGCTGGTTCCAGATCATCGGCAAGCCACTGTTCTGATCTTCCAGGAAGTTGATGACGCCGTCCAGGCTGTCCTTCAACGACTGCACACTGAGCGGCGGAGTCGGCCCGGGATGGACCGTCGCAGAGACCTCGTCGATCACGTCGAGGACAATCTCGATCGGCGAGTCTTCGTCACCGTTCGGCCCCTTGTCGAGAGCGTTGCGGATGATCGACAGCAACACTTGGCCATCAGCCATGGCGATCAGGCTCTGCAAGCCATCGACGAAGTCGTTCAGCGTGCCCGCCGCCGGATCGATCACCAGACCCGCAAAACGCAGCACCTTGACCAGCGCGCCCGAATCGAGGTCGCTGCCTCCGGAACCGATCGAGCTTCCCACCACCTTGAGCAGCGCCCCATAGACGTCGTGCGCCGGATTGGTGTCAGGCGTGAACACGTTCGCCAGAGCTGTGTAGACATCCGGGGCGTGGGCCGAGGTGTCGATCGCCAGGAGCAACTCGTGCATCCTGCGCGTATCAGCGCTGGTCGCGCTCGCAAGCCCGTCCTGCTGCAGATCCTGCACATAGACCAGCCGAGCCGCCGCATCGGTCGGGATCGCGTTGGCGATCTCTTTGAGCGCGGCGCTTGCCAGAGGCACGATCCAGGCGTTCTTGAGCAGAACATTGCCCTGCGCATCGGTCACGGTCTCGGTCAGAATCTCAACGACCTTGTCGGTCACGCGACCCGATTCGTCGTCAAGACCACGCAGGTCCTGACGGTCGGAGACGGCTTCCATCGCGTCGGCCAACATGTGCAGCAACGACATGTGGGTGCTGCCGTGACGGTCGGTGACGATGCCGTCGTCTTCGACCAGGATCGCGATCATGTCAGCCAGCGCGTCAGAGATCACGTCACTCGAACCGGGGATCTGGATCGTGTTCATCTTCGCGAAAGCGTCGAAGAAATGCTCGATGGCGCCAGACTCCAGAACGTCTGCGATGGTGTCTTCGAGCGGACGGATCGACGTGCCGTAGTTGCCACCGCCACCCAGGCCGCTCAGAATGTCTGTCAACAGGCTGGTCTGGCCCGCGTCCGAGAAGACCTTCACGACAGGCCGGAAAGCGTCGAGCGCGCCTGACTGGTCAAAGTCCTGCAGCACTGCCACGTGCTGCTGGGTCAGGCTGCTGCAGAACAAGTTGGCCGTATAGGGCAGGATCAGGTGCAGCAGATTGACGCTGATCGGGATGCCGAGCAGGGTCGCGTTGCCCGCGATGGAGTCGAGATAGAACTCTGCCATGCTGTTGATGCCGAGGAAGCTCAAGGCACCCCCGCCCCCACAATTGCCGGCCGCCTCGATCAGCTCCATCAAGCGCTCGAAGGCGCTCGGCAGCCCAGGCGCCGTCAGCGTACCTGCGCCGACGTCGTGGTAACGGAACATGATCGCAAAGCCCTGGGGCAGATTCTGCAGCACCTGCTGCTGATCAGAAAACGCCTGCAAGAGCGCGCGGATCGGCGTCGGCCCGGTGCCGGTCGGCTCAAGAGCCTGGTCGAGCACGGGAACCAGCGAGTCGAGCGTGAAACCACCACCCGAGGAGCCCGTCGAAGGCTGGGTGATCGGAGCCGCCTGGATCGAGCTGACCATGCTGCCGACATCGGTCAGGATCAGCTCAGCAAAGACGGGATCGGACTCGAACAGGGCCGCAAAACCCTGCAGCAGGTTGGACGCCGCGTCGGCTTTCATCAGCTCGTACAGAGCGAAGGTCTGGTCGATCGAGGGGTTGTCGGCAGAGTAGCCGCCCGACAGAAGCGGGTCAGGCATGCCTGCCATGACAGCGATCTGGTCGCTGAGCACCGAGGTACGCAGAATGTCACCGATGACCCGGCCCACCGTACCCAGCACAGTCTTCTTCATGTCGTAGTAGACAAAGATCTCAACACTCTGGGCGGTGATCGCCTTGCCGTCCGCATCACGATTGCCATCGGTGCCGAAGGCCGTCAGCGTGATGACCTGCCCGTTGAGGTCTACAGGTTCACCGTTGGCGTTGACATCGATCGCCTGGTCGTTGTTCAGGTCGACAAAGGGCGGCAGGAAGTCGCCGTTGGCGGTCGTGGCAACCTGCGGCAGGTCGCCGTCGTAGCGCACCGCCCAGGCCGGAGCGCCCAGCGCCACACCGTCACGTTGCGCCGTCTCTTGCAGCAGCACCTCGATCAACTCGCTGGTCGTGGTGGCGCCACTGTTCGGGTTGGGATCGGGCAGGTTCTTGAGCGTCTTCGCCAGCGTCGCCAGAAACTCGTTGATGATGTCCATCTCGCCGTTGGGCGTGCCATTGGCGTCGACACCATCATTCTCTTCGATGATGCCGGACAGAGCGTCGGTCAGCGGCTCGAAATCGGGATATGCCAGCAGACGGCTGAGCAGAGCATAGTAGTTCTGGCCATCGCCGTTGTGGTTGATGCCCCCCGTTCCGCCCGAGCTGAGGTCGACAATCGCCTGCAGCACGTCATCATCCTGCTTGAGCATGACCAGGACATCCCGGATATCGTCACCCATATCGGGCAAGGTACCGTCCTGGATCAAGGGGACGAGGTCACGGATGGTCCCGAGCAGGTTCGAAGAGACACTCTGGGGCAGGATCTTGTCGACCGCCGTGATGAACTCGGTGCGCCGGCCTTCCAGCACCGTCACCGCGGCAGTCTCGCCGTCATTCCGCAGCGATGTGTGATAGATGTTGTACGCCAGCAGCCCCAGCCCCGTCGAGGCACTGGAGCCGGTCGACTGCAAAGAGCCGAAGCCGGCGCTGTTGCCGCCCCCCATCTCGCGGCAGCCACAGAGCAGGCCGAAGATGAGCATCAAACCCGCAAGTGCCAGCACCTGCAGGCGGATCATTCCTTTGGAAAGGCGCCCTGAAGTCACATCTTTCTCCATCACGTGTTTCGACCGTTGTAGGGCAACTGTAGCAATTCGCAGGCCAATATCAAATGGCCCCCAACGCCCCCAGACTGCGTCGGTCGGCCAGAACCGCAGCGCGGATCCGTTTCAGGTGCGTTTCGCAATTCCCAAAACTGATCAAACTAGGAGGGTATGGATGGACACCCATAATACCCGACGCATACCCGAAGTGTTGGTGCAATCTAAGCAGCCTGCGGCGAAAAGCGTGAAGCCAGGTGCCGCGCCGGTGGTTCGATGGCAAGGCGGACGACACAGTCGGCCCGGATGGCCGGCGAGGAGGACAACGAAGCCAGCGGGCCGCCGCCGTGGTGGCTGGCGAAGCGGTTTTCGCCGCAGTCTGCTAGCGCAAATGAGCAACGATTGACACGCCCCAACCAGGCTGCTAGAGTTCCGAGATTCCTACCAGTACTGGTGATGCCTGATGCGGCACCCGTTTTTCGCCACGATCTTGGTCGTGGGCCTGCTCGTTGCTGAGCTGCACGCCACCAACGGCCTCTACCGAGTTTCTGTCGGAGCACGAGCCACAGGCCGCGGCGGCGCGGACATTGCGCTGAGTGACGACGCCTTTGCGATCCTTTCCAATCCTGCGGGCATGGCTTTCGTCATGGGCCACAGGATGGACTTGAACTTCGGAACTTTGCGCTTCGACACCGAGTTTGAGACCAGCATCGACAAAGAATCGAACGCCGACTTCGGTCCTGCCGGGGACTTCGCAACCTTCTTCTCGCCGGGCGATCCTTTCTACTTCGAGGAGGCTTTCGATCCAGCGACCTTCGACAGTTACTACGTCGACCCGCTGGGAGACGCCGAGGACCCCGCGTCTCTGGCTGCCGAATCCTACAACGAAGAGATGTATGGCAGCCGTTTCCGCATCGGCTTCGGTGTGACTGCGATCACCGGCTCGAGCGGAGAGACCGAGATCGCCAGCGAGCCCCTGTTCCCCGACGGTACGAAGTGGGAGTCGAACATTCTGGTGCCGGCCTTCATCGCCTCGGCCGCGTTGCGCGTCACCGACTGGCTGTCGATCGGCGTGAGCTTCGATTTCGTGTATGCCCAGTTCGAAGTCGATTCGCCACTGGGCCTCGAACCCGGCAAGCTCGGGGGAATGCCGCAATCGATTGGCGGAGGCACCTTTGGAGAGCTGGCCTCGACGCTGCTCGGAGAGAGCAGCACGATCACCTACGTAGACATCGACGACCTCACCAGCTACGGTTTTGGCGGCCGGATCGGTGTGATGGTGCGACCGATTCCCGAGATCAGCATCGGCTTTGTGTACCGGCCCCCGACCTACTTCCTGCCTCTGCAGGGTGAGGTCACAACGGACTTCACCCGCGAATTCAACGACATGATCAATCCGAACAACCCGCTCGGATTCTTCACTGAGGCCTTCCTGCGCACCGAGCTGCCCGACTTCGATCAGGGTTTCGTCGGCACTTGGGGAATGGAGCTCGAGCTCGAGCTGCCCCAACAGATCAAAGCCGGCATCGCCATCAGCCCGACGACCTGGTTCACTTTCGCCTTCGATTTCGGCTGGACCGACTATTCCTCGTCCTTCCAGTCCCTGTCAGCGACCCTGACCGATGGGGACAACCCGAACCTGAACATTTTCGTCGGCAGCGATCAGGTCGACGTCGACATCAACCTCGAGTGGGAAGACCAGTTCATCCTGGCTTTCGGGGTCACCTTGAGCCCCACCGACTGGCTGACGCTGCGCGCGGGCTACAACTACGGGAACAATCCAGTCAAAGAAGAGAAGGTCTCCCCGGGTCTGGCCGCGATCATCGAGCACCACGTGACCGTCGGCAGCTCCGTCTATTGGGGCCCGTGGAGCTTCGACTTCGGCATGCTCTACGGCTTCGAGAATTCTCTCTCGGTCGACACCCACGACAGCCTCCCCGAGCTCGACGGCGCCTCGGTCACCGCCTCGGCCCTGGAGATCTACTTCGGGCTCGGCCTCTCCTTCTAGACACTCTGAACTGCAGTCCAGCCCTCGGAGCCTGTCGAAGTACCCGGCTTCACGGAGCACTACGGCGGCGGGCCGCGGCCGTCGTTGTCCACCTCGCCGGGCATCCGGGCCGCCTGCGTCGTCCGCCTCAGCATCGACCCACCGGCGCAGCACTCCGTTTCACCAGCACTCCGACACACTCCTAGACGGCCCCACGCAAGTTTCCCATAATAGCGGGACGATGCCCCCGGGGCTGCACAGCCATCCTGGCTGCACCACACACCCGCAATGAGGTTCCTCCGATGCAACAGACCGCCACGCTCAAGCGTATTCCCGAAGTCGTCCAGGAATTGCGCACGACCTTCAACAAGGGCCGCACCCACTCGTTTGCCTGGCGTGACGGGCAGCTTGCCGGCCTGCAACGCATGCTGCGCGAGCAGGAGGCCAGCATTCTGCAGGCACTGCGCACGGATGTGGGCAAGCCCGAGCTCGAAGGCTTCATGAGCGAGGTGGCGTACTGCCTGGGTGAAGTCGAGCTGGCCCGCTCCAAGCTCAAAGGCTGGATGAAACCGAAGCGGGTGTCGAGCCCGGTGTTCCTGCAGCCGGGCAGCAGCTACATCCACAAGGATCCGCTGGGTGTGGTGTTGATCATCGCGCCCTGGAACTATCCGCTGGGACTGCTGATTGGGCCGCTCATCGGCGCCCTGGCGGCCGGCAATTGTGTCGTGGTCAAGCCCTCCGAAGTGGCTGCGGCCACGTCGGCGCTCGCGGCTGAGCTCTTGCCCCGCTACCTCGATGCCGAGGCCGTCAAAGTGGTCGAGGGCGCGGTCGAAGAGACGACGGTGCTGCTCGAGCAGCGCTTCGACCATATCTTCTACACGGGCAACGGACGCGTGGGCCGCCTGGTCATGGCTGCCGCGGCCAAGCATCTGACGCCCGTAACCTTGGAGTTGGGCGGCAAGAGTCCCTGCATCGTCGATGAAAATGTCGACCTTGAGGTCACGCTCAAGCGGATCTGCTGGGGCAAGTTCTCCAACGCAGGCCAGACCTGCGTGGCACCCGACTACATCCTCGCCCATCGCCGCATCCACGACCGCCTGCTCGAGGGGTTGCGCCGCACGGTCGTCCAGTTCTATGGCGAAGACCCGCAGCAGAGCCCTGACTACGGGCGCGTGGTCAACGAACGCCACCATCGCCGGCTGATGGCGATGATCGAGAGCGGCGAGCCTGTCGTTGGTGGTCAAGGGGACGAAGCCGACCGCTACATCGCGCCGACCGTGTTGAAGAATGTGCAACCCGACGCACCGGTGATGTCCGACGAGATCTTCGGTCCCATCCTGCCCGTGCTGGCGGTCGACTCGATCCAGTCGGCGATCGAGTTCGTCAACGCGCGGCCGAAGCCCCTGGCGCTGTACGTCTTCTCGAACAACAAGGGCGTGCAGGACCGCGTGTTGACCCGCACCAGCTCAGGCGGCGCGACGGTCAACCACTGCTGGATGCACCTGGCCAACCCGAACCTGCCGTTCGGCGGCGTGGGCGAGAGTGGCATGGGGGCCTACCACGGCAAGGCCAGCTTCGATGTCTTCACGCATCGGAAGTCGGTGCTGCGCAAGTCGACCTACTTCGACGTCAGCCTGACCTACCCGCCGTTCACCGATGACAAGAAGAAGTGGCTGCGGCGGCTGCTCTAGTTTGGAGTTTGGCGGGTTGTTGGGCGGGGGGGCAAAACCGCCCCACACGAACCGCGTTGCGGCCGGGCACCCCCCCGCCCCCAACCCAAAAAGGGGGC
>JAJDCP010000018.1 GCA_029260765.1 Planctomycetota bacterium | reverse complement strand
GTTGACTTTTGGGAGCGGCTTTCTTGGGGGAGGTGTCGGCCATTCGGGGAGATGGGGGGCCTTGCGGATGGTGGGGGCGGGGATTTGGCCATTGGCGAAACTCATGCGTAAAATGTTGTGGTCGCATGGTTTGTGACTGTTTAGCGGCCGTCCTGGGGTCATTGTCTGAGGTCGTGCATCGCTCAAGGCAGAGCGTCGGTCTGGGGTCCCCTCCGAGCCCGAGCCCGAATCCGAGCCCGATCGCGAGGCCGAGGTCCGATCGCGATGGCGAGACCGATTCCGAGTCCGATCCGATGAAGCCTCCCACGAGCCGGCTGTCCTCGACAAGCGGGCAGCCCCTATCCCTCCGGACGACAGCGGCGACTCCCACCGCCTGTCCTCCTGTGTCCGGCCCCCGCGGCCAGCCTCAAAGGTCTTCGGAGCAAGACCTGGTCCCGAGGGACATCCACGACCTACGCCGGTTCCGCTCCGCGCCTCCGGCGCCAGCGGAACGGTTCATTGACGAGTCTCGGGTTCTCGGGGGAGGGGTCGATCGGGTTCGGGCGTGTCGTGCGGTCTTGCGGGGGTCGCGCCTGAGCGTGAGTTACCCTGCACCTACCTCGGAAGCAAGGAACCAGGCGGTTCCCAGCGGTCGAGCGTTTGATGTAGGCGCCGGCTACTGACGCTTGACGGTGAATCTCTTGGGAGGCCGGTCGTATCCAATAGCGTCGAAGATCTCCTCCTGATCGGCGGTCAGCTGTACCGTCACCCAGTACTCCGCCTTGCCCATGCGCACTTGCTGGACTCGTAGATTGCGGAACGCTCGCTGCAGCGTGTCCTTCCGGCAAGCCTGCGTGAATCCCCACCTCTTCCCCGCTAGCCTTCCTCCCAAGCCGATTTCGAGCCGGAGGAAGCACAATGAATGGAATCGCTCACAGCGTTGCGTCAGAGGTTTGCCAGGTAGCGCGGTCAGCCGCAGAGGAAGAGGAAGACTCTGTGGGGCAATACCGCACATAGAAGAGCCCGTGTATGCCCTGGTCTGGGAGCGGGGTCGGTTCGAGCGGTCCGTAAGCAGCGATCTACCCTGGGTGACGAGCGTGACGTCCTGCACACACGGACCCGCCTTGACAAGCGAAACCGAACGAACCAGCATCGGGACACAGCTCACGTTATTGGGGGAGGAAGATGCACAGGGGACGACACTACCAGGTGGAGGGTCGGCCGGAGGGCGACGGGGCCAAGGTGGCGCTGCGCTTCTACGATCGGGACAGCGGGAGCGACGGCGACCGCGAGGACCGCACCGACGACCGCGAGGACCGCACCGACGACCTCCTGCTGACGCCGGGGTACAAGGACCACTACATCCTGACCGCGCAGGGCGGGCAGGTGCGGGCCCGCACCCTGCAGGACTACGCCTGCACCAACCACGGGGGGGAGCGCGTGATCGAAGCCTACGCCGTCGCCTTCGCGGTGCGGGACGGAGAGCCGGTCGAGCGGCTGTGGGAAGGGAGCGTGCGGCGGCTGCGGGTCGAGCCCGACCACATCGTCGGTCTGTCCCCGATGCTCCAAGTCGCGTCGTTCCCGCGGGAGAGTTGCACTGCTTGCGTCGATGAGCGACATCTCTGTGAGGTTCCGAAATGGACACCTCCACAAGATCGTCGGCCCGCAGCACATTGCGCAATCAGCCTGTGTTCGGATCGAGCTGGCCAGCGGGCAGGCTGGCTGGCGGCCCACTGAGCCCACGGGGGAAGACCCATCGACATCACGGAGTCCATCAGGAGCTGGGATCTCGGCCAGGTCGAGCAGTATCTGAGCGCAGGTGGCGATCCGGACGCCAGGACCGAGGGCGATCGCTTCTCGCTGCTCGAGCTTGCCGTGGACGTCGGCCACGCGCCGATCGCCGCCAGGCTGCTCGAGGCAGGCGCGACGCTGGATCCGCGGGATCCGGGCTCGACCCTGAACAACGCCGTCTGGAAGGGCTCGGCCCCGGTCGTCGCCACCCTGCTGGAGCACGGGGCCGACCCCAACGCCTCCGCGGTGCTCTGCTCGTGTGTCAAGAACATCCCTGCGCTAGACCCGCTCGGCGAGTCCGACGCCGACGGGCCCTACTGCGAGATTCTCCGGCTCCTGCTCAAGGCGAAGGCCGACCCCAATCTGCTGAGTCCGCAGGCTACGGTGGCCCTTGTCCACGTCCAGAACGAGTGGGCGGCCAGGCGGCTGTTGGACCACGGGGCACGCTTCGACTGGCGCGACCCCGCGGGCATGTCGCTTCTCTCCGTGGCGATGAAGCAAGCGTTGTGCGAGGAGACCGTCCAGCTGCTGCTCAAGCTGGGAGCGGACCCCGACGTCGAGAGCTCCGACGGCACGACGCCCCTGATCACGGCGCTGCAGGATACATCCTATACCCCTGCGATCGAGGACCTGCTCGATCACGGCGCCGATCCTGAACGTACGGACACCGATGGGACCACCGCCCTGGTGCTCGCCGTCCGCAAGGGCTGGGATCGGGCCGTGAAGAAGCTCCTGGAGGTCGGCGCAGATTCCGACCGGGCTCCCGCAGACCAGCCCCCGCCCATCGTCCAGGCCCTCAACGCCCGGAAGATCCTGCCGCTGCTGATCGAGGCCGGCGCCGACCACGCGGGCATCGACTCTGCCGAGCTCGCGGGCTGTCTCGAGCCGCTCGAAGCCCAGCGGCCCGAGCCCAAGCCGGAGCTCGGCGGGTGGATCGGGGCCATGCTTCGCCGGGATCTGGCTGCCGTCCGCAGCACGCTCCAGGCGGGGGCGGGGATCGACGACGAGGTGTATGGTGTGACGCCGCTGATGTTGGCCGCGCAGCTGTCGCACCCCGGGCTGGTGACGCTGTTGCTCGAGCTTGGAGCCGATCCCGACGGCGGGCGACCGAGCCCTCTGTCTTGCGCTCTGCAAAGCGCCGTCATCCTGAGGATCACGCGGGCGTCGGTCGTGCTCGAGAAGGACGTGCGACCCCGCATGGATGTCGTCGAGAAGCTCGTGGAGGCCGGCGCGCAGGTCTCCTACTCCTGCCTCTTGCTGTCACGCCGCGTCGACGGACAGCCGCAGCTCTTCGACTACCTCGTCGGTCGATGCGCTGATCCAGCCGCCCACGGCCTCCTCCACTCGGCGGCCGAGAAAGGCGACGTCGCCTTTCTCAAGCGGCTTCTCGCCCTGGGCGTCGGCCCCGCTGTCAGGGACGAAGAGGGCCAGACCCCCCTGCATGGCTGTGCCCGGAAGGGCTACTACAGGAGACACCTCGAGGCGGCTCGGACCTTGTTCGACCACGGTGCGCCAGTCGATGCGACGGACGACAGGGGCAACACACCGCTGCACAGCCTCTGCTCGATGACGGTCGTCTCGAGACAGTCGGTGGAATTCGCCCGCTGGCTCCTGGAGGCGGGTGCCAACGTCAACCATCAGAACAGCGCGGGACGGACGCCGCTGATGCGGCTGCAGGGCATGTACCGTGTCTACCGTTTCCAGATCGCGCAGCTCCTGCTCGCCGCCGGCGCGGACCCCGACCTCGCCTGCCGCGAAGGCTTCACGGCCCTGGATCTGGCCCAGCGGGCGACCTCTCCGGGTGCCCTGCTCGGACTGCTCCACTCCGTCGGCGCAAAGCCCGGCAAGAGCAGGATGGCGCTCGCGCTGGAGGCCTACCTCGACAACGACGACGCCAGGCCGCTCAAGAAACTGTTGAAGCAACGCTTCCGGGTCACACCCCACGCCGACGTCATCGACTTGATCGCAGGCCACCTCGAGCTGCCACTGGACGTCGAGCAGGTGTTCGGCTCGCCCCAGAGCTTCCAGGCGCTGTTCGGCAAGCTGGGCGCCAAGCCCTTCCCCGCGGTGATCGTCGGTGGGGATGGCCTGGGGACCGATTTCTGGCTGGTTCTCGAGAGTGCCCGGATCATCAGCCTGCACCACGATGCCACCTTCTCTGAGGTGGCGCACGCGATCAGGGTCCGTTCGGCCGCGAAGTTCATGCAGGCCTTCACGCGCCAGGGCAGCCTCTGCGACCTGCGCCAGCTGGTCGGGCTGAACGCAGGCTTGAAGATGGGACGGCCCACGAAAAAGGAGCAGAGAGCGAACCTCGTGTGCATCGCCCGGGTGTTCGGCGTCCCGAACACGGTCGAAGCCGTGCGCAGGCTCCTGACTCCGCCCGCTGCAGAGTGGCTACGCGCGTGCGTGGACGAGCTGACGGACTGAGCTCCGGAGCTCGGGTCCTGCGTTCGACTCACGGGCTCGGGTCGAGCGTCGAGCTCGCCCTCGGTCCTCGGGGTCTCGATCAGCCTCCGGTTCGGGGTCGGGAGGCGATAGCAAGTCCAACGCTCTGCAGGTCGCTCGCAACCTCCGAGAAGACCTTGGAGTCGAACGCAAGCTCGCCAACGCCGTCTCGCGGCTAAGCCCTCCGGCCCATCGCGGCGCTTGCTCCGCCCAGGGCGGCCCAACTTCGAAGGTCGCAGGTCTCGGTCAGGCACGGTGGCAAGCGCCGCGCCGGGCCTCCGGGTCACCTCCGGGTGCCTTCTCCGCCCCGCTCGCTGCGGCCTTGGTGGACGCTGGCACCAGCATGCGCCCCTCCTGCAGCCGCCCTCCGGCGCCGGCAAGACAGTCCATTGTGGGCGTGACTGGAGGCTGAAGAAAGTCGCGGGCGGGGCCGCATCGACGGGGGTATGCGAGTCACGGTGGGTGGGGCTATTCGTCGTTCAGCGGTACAACGAAGACGAAGACGGAGTCGGGCCAGGATCCGAATCGGACCCCGGGCCCGGATCAGTGGCCGTATCCGACGCCGGTCCCGACATTGGAGCTCCGAGTACCGAGGGCAGAAATCCGTGGGGACTGAAGACCGTGAAGACCGAGGGCCGAGGTTGGCTAACGATCGCGGTTTGACAGTGAAGTTCGGTTGTCGACACATGTTCGCTGTCTGGCTGGACTAAGCATTTCGTGGGCTGTCCCAGGCGGGGTCGGCCAGCTTGGGCCGGAGCCTGGTTTCTCTTTGAACGCAACTTGTCGGCTGCGCTCGGATTCCCCCTCCGAACTGAATCGAGGCATTCGGGCGATCGAGCCTGTCTGGCTGACTACGCTCGCCTTGAGTGGGCTGGGAGGGCAGATTCGCAGCGCTTCGGTGCGCACGCCGATGTGTTCAGCCCGGCAGACATCGCGCACTGTTCTTTGCACACGGACCACACCTTCGGGCTGGATTGAGTAACGCAGTCGCTACGGGGCTTGAACCCGCCGCGGCCCCCACAGTCCTCTTGGCTGCAGCGCACAAACGGGTTGCGCCCTCCAGCCATGCCAGTCCGGCGCGAACACTCGGCCCCTGTCGAGCTTGTCGAGCCGTGTCCCGGCCAGAGTAAGGCGGGTTGGGTTCGAGCCCTGCTGCCATGCGAGTGCTTCTTGGTGCTGCGAATTCAGCCAACTAGCCACAAGACCGAACTCGGACGACCACCGTCTTGTCCATTCCTCTTCGATCGCCTAAGATGTCACCATTCCTCAACTTTCCCGTGTTATGGAGGTGCTCAGTGAACCGTACGCTTCGGATAGAAATCACGCTTGGCACAGCGGTCGCTGGCTGCTTGCTCTTGTTTGCTGTCGTCGTAACACCCCCGGCGCTACTGTACGCAGGGACTGTGGGCGGATTGATCACCTTCACGGCCGGAAGCCCTGCGAGCGCAGCCGAAGTCAACTCGAACTTCTCAGCACTTGCTACCGAGGTCAACGACAACGCGAGCACCATCAGCGACCACTCCGATGAAATCGCAGCCCTCGAGGATCATGACACCAAGACCGTGACTGCCAATGGCGCGGGGCTGTTCTATTTTGACGGCGACATCGAGACACAGGGATTTTTCCGGGCTGGAGACTACTTGAAGCTAGCTGACTCAGCCGAGGATCCCACGACTGTCGAGGGAGCGCTGAGATACAATAGTGGCACAGTTGAATTCTCGAATGGGACAGAGTGGGTATCGGTTGGCGGAATGGATGGCAACAACGAAACCCTCTT
This sequence comes from Planctomycetota bacterium, assembly GCA_029260765.1. Taxonomy (GTDB): domain Bacteria; phylum Planctomycetota; class J058; order JAJDCP01; family JAJDCP01; genus JAJDCP01. The sequence goes on along the minus strand of JAJDCP010000018.1, from coordinate 58,420 downwards.
TCAGACTAAACTGCTCAACTCTAGCGTAGTAACAGATGGCAATATTGACGAGATCTCATTTAGTGGACTCACCATTGACTCATACTATAGAATATCAGGACTCGGCTCATTTGGGTCAGTAAACTCTACTAGTCGCGTTACCCTCAACTTTTCCAACAATGGAAATCTTGTGGGTCGAGTTTTTTGTGGTAACCGATCTTCAAGTGGTGTCCACTTTGGCATTCCCATTAATTTTATTTTTCAGGCACAATCCTCCGATTTGATAACGAGTGCCCAAGGAGCTGGGGCCCTTGGGTTTATCTCAGCAAGCGGATCCCAAGGGTCAACATTCGTCACCCTTGAGGAGCTACCAAACCACACAGAAGTCTCGAATTGGTGATCTAGTTATGTTTCGAAATGGGAGGCGATAAGATCTTGGCTCAAGCGGAGCGCAAACTTGCATTCCCAGCCACCAATTTGACGCTAGGCGGACTCTACCGGCATTCGACCTGATAGGCTGATGGGTTGCGGGCAGGCTGGGAATTGGTGTGGGTGCGCATCGCCATGTCCTGATCTCGAGCCGTTCGACAGAGAACAGACAGTCAACACGAGCGGCCGAGGGAAGCAAGGCCCGATCCATGGCCGCGCCGGCAAGCCCTGACGGGCCGGCCTTCCGAGTCCGAAACGCCTCCCACTCAACTCCACAATACTGTCTTGCAGCTGGCCCTCCAGCCCGGCCCGGCGCCTGCTCCACTTCCCTGAAGGCCACCAGATTCTGCTACTTGTCCCCATCCCGCTCGCGAGGCAACCGCCGGGCCAAGCTTCCGAGTCGCCTGCGGCGACTGCAAGATATCTTATTGGCGAGTCTCGGGGAAGTTTCGGCTGTGGCGGGTTTGTGCGATCGCTCCAAACCCTGCTGCGCAAGCGGCGAGCGTACAGTGACTGTCCGCACTTGACAGGCTGGCAAGCAGACATTGCGGTCCCGCCGCGATGCGCCAGCAGCTTCGCGGACAAGGCTGTGTGGCCCCTTGTGTGCAGGCACCTCGATCCCCCTGCCGCCGTCGGCCGATGTCCTCCAGCCCACACTACCGTCCGAGACGCCCCCAGCAGGGCGCCCTCTATCGCGTTCTGCTCGACCAGCTCGAGACCTTCCTCGCAGAACGTGGCGCTGGACCGGATCCGGTCCGTGGCTACCTCCGCCCCGAGGTGCGCAAGACGTTCGAAGACTATCTGGAGTGCGGCGTCCTGCGCTTCGGCTTCGCCCGCCTGCGCTGCCAGTCCTGTCGCAACGAGAGGCTGCTGGCTCTGTCGTGTCGAAGACGAGGCCTCTGCCCCTCGTGCCAGGCGGCGTGGGCAGACTGGCTAACCGACGAGGTCCTCCCCGATGTGGCCTACCGACAATGGGTGCTGACGATCCAAAAGTGGGTCCGCGTTTTCTTCCGGCATGACGGTGGACTGTTCAAGGCGCTCAGCCGGATCCTCAACGACCTCCTCTGCGACTGGATGCAGGTCATCCTCGGCCGGGGCGACCGCCGTCCGGCCGTCCTCTACTGCGACCAGACCTTCGGGACGTTGCTCGCGCACCACCCACACCAGCACCTCCTGATCAGTGACGGGGCCTTCACTCGCGACGCCCGCTTCGTTTCGATGCCACGCCTTCGGACAAAGGACCTGCCGGCCCTCACCGAAGCTCTCCGCAAACGGGTCCTGCTCATGTTGACCAGACGCGGCAAGGTCTCGTCGGCGACGCGACGGAGCATGCTCGGCTGGCCCCACAGCGGCTTTCACCTCGACGCATCGGTCCGCGTTCCGCATGGGCGGCGGAGCCGTCTGCGCAAGATCCTGTGCTACCTCTTCCGTCACCCGTTCCACGCCGAGGGGATCGTGTACCAGCCGGAGACCGGCAAGATCCTCTACCGAGCGAAGAAGCGCCATGGCCTGCCCAAGCGCAACTTCCATGTGTTCGACGCCGTCGAGTTCCTCGCCGCGCTCAGCGACCACATCCCCCATCGGCGCCGTCACCAGGAACGGTACTACGCCGCACTGCACCACAGCACCGTTCCTGCCTTCCGGCGCCCGCCCGCCAGCCGCGTCCAGCCGAGCCCGGGCACCTGGCAAACGCGGGCAGGCGACGTTGGGCAAAGCACCTATGGCGCTTGTACGAGACCGATCCTCTGACCTGCCCCTGCGGCTGGACGTTCCGTCTGCTCTCGATCATCCGACACGACCCTGTCGTCCCGAAGATCCTGGCGCACCTCGGGCTTCCCCGTGACACGCCAAGCCTGTCGCCGGCTCGCGCTCCGTCCGCGCGCTGCTTGGCGGACAGGGGAGGTGAGCTCGACATCGATCCCTTCCCCGCCGATGACCCATGCGTCGACCCACCCGCATGGGAGGAACCCAGCTTCGACGTCCGGACAGGGCTGCTGATCAAGCCGGGGCAGCAGCAACGCGTCGCGTCCGCTCGAGGACTGCCTGTCCAGCTACCCTGATCGCGAGGGCAGGGAGGCGCTGTGCCTGAAGTTGTGGGCTGGGCGTGCCAACTGTAACCAAGCCCCCTAGATCAGGCCCCCCAAGCACCCTCGCAGCATCACCGACAGGTCCTGTTGACGTTGACTTCCTTGCGCAAGTTGCCTACTCTTGGCTTGTTGCGTTCGGCAGGTGGAATTCCCTATCCGTCTCCTCTTTTCAGCATTATCATCAGGCACATGCGACCTCAATTCCAGAAAACTAGACCTGCATCATTGGGTAGGCAGATTTCATTCCACTTCATCCCACTCAAACAACACAACGAATCTACGGAATGTAATCAAACATGCGTTACCCTCCGGTAGCTTGGGTGTTCCGCTTTTGTCTCGTAGACGTCACCTGTTATGCTCCTGAGCAGCCTTGCTCGGTGGTGCCCTGGAATGGACACCAGAACGACACCGAGAAACTGCGAGAAGCTGGTCGCTGGGCGAGAGTTCCCCAGCAGTCAGCTCAAGCCGGCTCTTGCAGCACGTTGATGCCCGGCGCACTAGTCTGTAGGGAAATGGTTTATATCCCTGAAGAAGTCGGGCAACATTCGGAAGGGCGGGGGCCCTGCAAGTAATGGCAAAGCAGCGCGTCACCGTGGGAGCGGTCGTAACGCTCCCCCTGAGTTCAGGCCTTCTCGGGTACGGACAGATCCTCCCGAGATCGCTCGCTCTCTTCGATCTAACCAGCGGGGAGCCGCTCGGCGCGAGCGCGATCGAGGGCGCGCGGGTGCTGTTTCGGACCATGTTCTTCCACCGCTCCGTGACGAGCGGCCGTTGGAAGAAGGTGGGCAAGGCACCCATTCGGGAGGAGCTGAAGGAGCCCCTCCTGCACTACAAAGTCGGCTCCTTCGGAAGAGGAGGACACGGGTTCTTCCTCATGGCCCCGGAAGGGGAGCGGCGGATCGAGCGCCCGGAGACCCTCGTGGGGCTCGAACCCTATGTCGTGTTCGACGCCGACTCGATCGAAGAGCGGCTACTCCGGCACCTATCGGGTGACCCCTTGGACGTCTCAGCGTTTCGACTCGAACCCCGAGGCGACGTCGACCTGTGGCACCCCCTGTATGGCAACGCGGGATACGACGTGGATGGGAGTTGCAAAGCGCTCCTCGAGCTCGCGAGGAAGAAGGGGCTAGGGAGGGAGGGGGCCGCGAAGCAATCGCCCAGCAGGAGGGCGACCGTCAAGAAGAAGGCGGCCAAGAAGAAGCCGACCAAGAAGAAGCCGGCCAAGAAGAAGCCGGCCAAGAAGAAGCCGGCCAAGAAGAAGCCGACCAAGAAGAAGGCGGCCAAGAAGAAGGCGGCCAAGAAGAAGGCGGCCAAGAAGAAGGCGGCCAAGAAGAAGGTCCCACCGTTGCCGTGACCGGGTTGGGCTTCTGGCTCGGTTCCTGGTCAGGACTCGGTCCTTGAGGGTCCCCTGGACTGGATGCCGTCTCTGTTTGCAGCACGGTTCCTGGCACCACTCCGTCTTGAAGACCGAACGACCGGTTGCTCTGCTGGCGGCGTAGTTGACGTTCGCTTCGATTCGGAGCCCGGGGCCGCCAACCTCCACAGCGCTCTGTCTCCGCGGTTGCGGTTGGTGGTCGGCTCTGGCGAGCCTCGTTCAGTTGCTGTGCTGGTTGTGGCAACCGCGAGGCCAGACCTCCGGCCGCAGGTCCCGCTGGCGACCGCTCTCATTCGGACATCGGCCCTCCGACATCGCGATTGGCGATCGCCCATCGGTCCTTCGCGATCCTCCTCGGGATCGGTCTCGGAGGCGACCGCAAGACAACCGCGCCACACTTAAAACACCGCCCGACCCCCAAGCCACCCCCCAGGGCCCTTTGGCCCTGGCACGGCAGCGCCCATCGAAGACCTGGATTCGAACGCCAGCTTGCCAACGGCCTCTTGGCGCAAAGCCCTACGCTCTGGCCCACCGCTTGCTTCATCTTCAATTGTGCCATAGCATTACGGCGCTTGATCCGTTCAGGGGCGCGAGCAACCGCCGGGCCAAGGCTCCGGGTCGCCTGCGGCGACGCCCAGACCATCCATTGCGTGATCTCTTTGTGTGATCTGTTGGTACAGATCGACAGACTCGCGCGGTTGCGTTTTCTTGGGCCGCGCAGAGGTGTGCGGACGCCTCCAGCGAGGCGAAATGGGAGGATCTGGCCGCTCAAAACAAATACAGACATTTGTTTGCATTTGCGGGATCGGAGGGCACAATGCAGTCGAACCTTGCTGAGCTCTCGTTGGAAAAGAATTAGCTATGAGGAACCCAGGAACCCAGGATTTGCTGCATGTTGGTGCATGCAGACCTTACACACCAGATCATCGGGGCAGCCATTCAAGTTCACAGCTCTTTGGGTCCAGGCTTCCTGGAGTCGGTATACCCGATCGAGCTTGCCAAGCGAGGCATAGATTTCGAACGTCAGGTTGAGATCGCTGTACTCTACGACGGTCAAGAGGACGCTCGTCATCGATGGGACATGCTTGTCGCCGACCTTGTTGTCGTCGAGCTCAAGGCGATCAAGCAACTGCAGAATGTCCACTTCGTTGTCGTCCGATCGTACTTGCGCGCCGCCCGACGAGAGCACGGGCTGCTGCTCAAATTTCCAGTGACAAGCTCGTTCCCAAGCGGGTTCTCGCACGTTGCGGTTTCCGGAATCCTGGGTTCCTGGGTTCCTCATAGATCTCTTCTTCATTGAACGTTCGGCTGAGAGAAGGCCCCGTTCAGTGAAGAGACTCGAGCCCCTCCAACCGCCCTTCGCCGGTTCCGGATCGGACCTGCACTCCGGCCACGCAATGAAGAGAAGTGTTGCCGTAGCCCGGCCAGCCAGAAACCCACGAAAGCGGCCTGCGCCACCGCCTGGCCGGGTTGCGGCAACACGCCGTTGAACAATGCCGCTTCGCGGCGATGCGGCTATGGGGTTTCGAAGGTGACCCCTCTCCCCCGGCAGGAAGATCGGAGGGGCTGGCTGGAGATGCGCAAGGGTTCCAGAGACTTTGCCGCCAGCTCGCGGGGTCTCGATCGGCTTGATGCCGCCCTTCCTGGGGGATCTCCTGCAGCACAGGCACGACCATGCCCAGGACAGACGCCGCAAACGGCGCGTCGGCTCACAATGAGGAATGCAGTCTCGTCAGTGATCAAGGCCCTCCCGCGGTCAAGACGTATCACACGACCACTTCGGTAGCTCTGCCTCGGCCTCCGCAAAGGCGATCCGCCAGCTCGGGGGCGACACCGGTGGCACAAGACCAGCGCGCAACATTTTACCCTCCTTGCACTTCGGACAGGCAACCTGCACGACCTCGGACTCTGACGCAGCCTGCTCCTCTTCGTCGGTCGTGGTCTCGGCCGTGGAGGCCACGCCAAGCAGCTCCCGGCACAGCTTCAACTTCTCCACCCGCCAGCGGTTCGCCAGAAAGCCGTAGTAGCGGATGCGAACGAAGCGTTTCGGCAGCACATGCAGCAGTCTGCGCCGCAGGAACTCCGTGGCCTCGAGCGTCAGCACGCGCAGGCGATTTCCTTGGCTGTAGTCCTTCCAGCGGAAGGAGACCCGCCCGCCCCGAAGCTCCAGCAGACGGCTGTTGGCGATCGCGACACGGTGGGTGTAGCGGCCTAGATACCTCACGACCTGCCGCGGGCTCCCGAATGGCGGTTTGGCATACACGACCCAGTTTTGCCTGTAAGGAGTTCGCAAGTACTTGAGGAACTTCTTGCGCCCTGCCAGCCGGCGCAAGCCGCCGCGGAATTGCAGCCTTCCCGCCGCATAGGCGTGCTTCAGCAGGTCGAGGAACCTGCCCCGGAACTTCAACTGCAGTACAGGGATCGGCAGGAAGTAGCTCGGTCGGCAGGCCAGCCAGCGCTCGCCGTCCAGCGACGGTCCCCCACCCGCGACGACATAGTGCACATGCGGATGGTGGGTCAGCGCCTGGCCCCAGGTGTGCAGCACGCCCAGGAAGCCGAGGCGACTACCCAGGTGCTTCGGGTCGGCGGCGAGTTCCATCAAGACGGAACTCGATGCCTGGAACAGCAGGCCGTAGACGACTCGCTTGTTCTGCAGCGCGATCGCGGCGATCGAAGCTGGCAACGTGAAGACGACATGGAAGTAGTGCACCGGCAGCAGGTCACTTTCGCGCGCCTCGACCCAGCGGACGGAGCCGAACGCCTGGCACTTCGGGCAGTGGCGGTCGCGGCAGGAGTTGTAGGCGTTGCGCTCGTAACCACAACGGTCGCAGCGCTCAACGTGGCCTCCGAGCTGCGCTGTACGGCAGGCGGCGAGATGGCGCAGGACGCGCTCATGGGCCGCCTCCGGTGCGTAGGCGTGCAGGTAATCGGGAGCGCAGTGGCGGATGACGTCCGCGACCTCTAGCTTCGGCCTGGTGGCGCGTGCCGTTGGGCGTCGTAGTGTGTCCGCACCCATGGCTACTCGAGCCCCGTAAGGGTGTCGAGCGGACTTGGGGCATTGGCAAGCGTGCTCTGGGAGACGTGCAGGTAGATCGCTGTGGTCGCCAGGCTGCGGTGCCCCATCAGCATCTGCAGGGTGCGTAGGTCGGTGCCTGCTTCGAGATGGTGGGTGGCAAAGGAATGACGCAGCGAGCGCAGCGTGGCGGGCTTCTCGATCCCGGCGCGCCGCCGAGCGCGGAGAAATGCCTTCTGGACGGTGTGGGCGGCGATCGGGACGCTGACCTGCCAACCGGGGAACAGCCAGCGCGGCGGGCGCTGCTCGAGCCAATTGCGGCGCAGCTGGGCGAGCAGGCGCTCCGACAACGGCACCATGCGGTCCTTGCAGCCCTTGCCCGCTTCGACACGCAGAAGCTTCCGCCCGCTGTCGATGTGGCTGCATTCGAGATGGATCAGCTCCGAGGTGGGCTGGCCGTCGGCCTCGCTGTCCGGCCCGCCGCCGAGATGCAGCCCGGCGACGATCACATGGCGCGCCCCATCGCTGCCCAACAGGGTGGGATAGCTCGGGTCTGGGGCGTCCCCGAAGTCGAGAGTGGTCTGCGCCGTCACAACGGGCGTGAGCAGGAGAAGAAGGAGTCCAAGAGTCGAGAGACTGAGCGGACGGCGGCGCATGGGTCTTTCCTACGGGGCTCGAAGAGTAGTACTAGACAGCGCGGGCTGCTCCTCGGCGCACCTTGGTGGTGGATCTCAACGAGTGTATCCGCAACGAACGACCCTGGGTAGAAGGTGTTGGTCTGCCCCTACAGTCCTGCCAGAGCACGCGTCGCCCGTGTCCGCGGAACCGCTGCCTCTTGCAGCCCGATTTCAGGAGGGATAGCTTCGGACGCCGTTCTTGCACGGGATCCGCCCGGGAATTGGTCGACCGGGCCACACTCACCGCCCCGAAAAGGGCGACAGTGCTGCCGGTGGGCGGCACGCTGCAAGAGTTCTTCGCCACGCTGAACCCGGACCCGCCCGCCGAAATGCTCGAGGCCTTCATCGACCAGTACGACAACCCGGCAGACTGAGCCCCGCCCTGTGGGCCGGAAGCTGGCGGCAGCCGCCTGTGCGAGGGAGTCATGAGTGTGGAAACGGGAAGACTGGTTCGGGCGCTCGAGCGTACCTGGCTGGCCATTCGTCGCCGGCATAGGGCGGTTCCTGCGGCAGTGATGATCCTTGCAGGGCAAGCGCAGTGCTGCCGCCCATTGAAGCTTGGGCACTGGGCAACGTCGACCTGGACAGCCAATGGCACCCCATCGGCACCGGGCTGTTGGCGCCGGACTGCTCGGGCGTGGTCTATGAAACAGACCCCGGCGAGCGCCTGCTAGCAGTCCAGCTGCACGAAGCCTCGCATGGCCTGACGTTTGCCCGAGGCGTGAAGGACACTGGCCAGAACGGGCGCTACCACAACGCCCGGTTCCTCGGCCTGGCGCTGGATGTCGACCTCGAAGTCGCGAAGCGCAAACTCTGGGGCTTCAACCACACCCGCCTGAGCGACTTCGTTCGCAAGGAACATGCCCAAGAGATCGATGGGCATCGCGCCGCGGAAATGCGCTATCGGTGTCCGCCAGCGGTGCGGCTGACGCCCTCGAAGGCGAGTCGGCCCCTGTATGTGTGTGCTTGCGAACCGCCGCGCAAGCTGCGGATGAGCCCGCGCACGTTCAAAGCTGCGGCCATTGGCTGCGCCGCCTGTGGCTGCGAGTTTCGCGAGGCCTGCCGGCCAACCTGCCAGGTCGCCGTCCAGGCACCCGAGTTGAGCCCAAGCGACCCCTTGCCCCTCGCTGGCATACGTTCGGGCACACCGCCACAACCAGAGCCGTCTACGCGCTGTAGACGCCGGTCCTCCGAGCCACTCAGACCGCCCGCAGTCGCGCCTTCGCCAGACTCGACGTGGTTTCGAGCGCACAAAGATATCGTACATGTGTGGTCTATTCTCATGCGGCCAACGACTTGGGCCAATGCGACCAGATTCGTCTGATTGACGGACTCGACAGTGCGCGCAAGATCTTTTCGCCAGCACCACAAGACCGATGGGAACCATCAACTCTGGAGTGAGCCATGTACGGCTGCCTTCGATTGCGGAACGCTTGTTCCCGGCACGCTACCCCAGATTCTTCTTGTACCCCCGGAAGGCTGTGCATCCTGCTGCGACGAGTGCTCTTCGGAGATCTGAAAGACGAGGCGAAAGTTGTTCGTGGCGGGATGGCTCAGCCCCAAAACCTCCAGAAAGGTGCCTCTGAACACGTTGATGTTCCAAGGCTTCGAGGATTCTCCGTGCAGACACGGAATGACAAATCCGTGGCGGAACTCGCCGCCACGGCCGGTTGCATCATCCATTCTACAGTTCAGCAAGTACGGAAGCTGGGGTCATACGTTGTGTCAAGCCCCAAGGCCGAGAACCACTGCACTGTGATTACAAGCCTACCGCTTTCTGCCGAAGGAGCTGCGGGCCTGCCTGCAATCTTCCAACAACGCGAGAATGCCTGGAAGCCCGCCAACCCGCCTAAGGAGGTGAATCATGTTCCACATAGGGGCGGACTTCAACGCAGAGAGCAACTCACGCTCTGGGGCGAGCCGCTCTGTCGCTTTCGCGAGGTAGGAGCCGAGCGCGTTCTCGAGGTCCACGAGGAGGCGGCCACGGCCTTGCACCGGATGGCGCTCGAGCCCTGAGGAAGCTGAGTACCGCGCCAGAACAAGGTGTCCCATCTCCAGGGTGGGCGGCCCGCTCCGTGCGCTTTGTACAGAGAGCCCGCGCTTCAGATCGGACAGCCGTCGGCGTCACATAGATCGGATGCCGAAGCCTCTTTCCCGCCGCCAGCGCCCTCGGCGCCGGGCCGCCATGGCTCCGCCAACAGCGAAGCAACGGCGGCACCGACGGCCATGTCCTCTGGACGGCCGAACGCGTGCAACCGCAGGCGCCCGAGCCGGTCTATCAGGATCAGCGTCGGGGTGCCGCGCATCTGGAAGGCCTCCATCGTCGACGGGATCGGGTTGTTGGGCTGGGCAGCATCGACGCCGACGGGGAAGTCGACACGGTACTCGTGCAGGAAGGCGCGCAGGGAGACAGGACGCATCGCCTCGTGGTGCTCGAACACCGTGTGCAACCCGATGACAGCGACGTCCTCGCGGCCGAACGTGGCCCGGATCCGTTGCGCCTGGGGGATGCCGTGCGTCACGCAGCCCGGACACAGCATCTGGAATGCGTGCAGCGCCACGACGCGGCCCCGGAGGTCCGCGAGCGTCTGAGCACCCTGGTGATGGAACCACGACTCGATCGTCCATTCGGGCGCGGGCGGGGCCTGCTCTGGGGGCAATAGCACGAACCTGCTCATCAGAAGTCTCCAGCGATGACATAAGGGTACGACCACAGGGTCACCTGCAGCAACACAGACTTGCGCCACGCGTCCTGCATGGCGTCCACGGTCTTCGTGGGCCCGCCGGTGCGTTCCAAGAAGGGCCGCAGCGTCTGCACGATGGGCTGCGCGAGCGGGAGCAGATAACGGAAGGGAATCAACGCCGTGCTGACGGCAGCATCGGTCAGGTTCTTGCCCACACGGTGGTGCCGCCGACCAATCTCGAACTGCCAGCGCAGCCAGTCTTCGTCGTACTGCGCGTCGGCCGTGTCGAGAATCCACTGGCCGAACCGCGCCCGGACGCGTCCGAGGTACTCCGGGTCGGGCTGGCCGCTGTCAGGGTGACTGAACTGTTTGAGCAGGAAGGGCTTCGAGCCGACGAAGCCGTACCAGACATCGAGAATCTGGTCGACCTGCGGCTCGAGGATCGGGCGCGAGGCCCGCAGCGCCTTCACGTCGTCTTCGCCAAACAGCGCCGCTTCCTGCATCGCCTGGAAGGCGTCGCGCGTGATCGGGCTGGACGCAAGCTTGGAGTCACCTTTCAAGTAACCGGGAAGGCTCATCTTTCATTTCCTCCGTGAAGTGAGACAGCAACGAGCTGCAAACTGATAGCGACTCGATACTATATCGGCGTCGCTAGAGCTTGTCCAGAAGATATCGAGTCGATACTATTTGGATGTCTGGAGCGCGACGCACGGACCACTGAGGAGCGTCTTGTGGAAGCAGCCAACGATCGATCCCGCAGCCTGCACCTTGTGCTGGAGCGCATCTGCTCGCTGTTCCGAACGCAACTCCGTGAGGCCGCGGGCGGCCATCGGCTGAAGCTCGTCCAGCTTGAGGCGCTGATCTACCTCTCGCGCGCCAACCGCTACAGCGATACCGCGGGTGCCCTCGCCGAATACCTGGGGGTGACCCGGGGGACCGCGAGCCAGACCGTCATCGCTCTCGAACGGCGGGCCCTGGTCGAGAAGAAGGTCGACGCCAACGACGGGCGGGTGTTCCACTGCGCGGTCACAGCCGCGGGCCACATGATCGTCAAGAGCGCCCATCCTGCGGGATTTCTCACCGACATGGCTGACGACCACCAGACTGATGCCGGGCACGCGGCCGTTGAGCTGCTGCGTGCGCTCCAGGCCGGCCGCAACTTCCGTACCTTCGGCCAGTGCCGCACCTGTGTGCACTTCAAGCGCGAGGGCTCGCAACACGCTTGTGGCCTCACTGGTGAGCGGTTGACCCGCGCCGATTCGCTGCGCATCTGCCGGGAGCACGCCGGCACGCTTCCTTGACCGGCGGAGGTGTCCGTCGCACGCAAGCGGCCGTCGGCGCACAAGTCTCTGGGGATGGGGACGCTAGAATCTGGCTCAACACCCTACGTTCCTCGAAGGCCATTGTGATGGGCTGCAAGCTGACCCGGCGATTTCGCCCGGGGGATGGGCCAAGCTCGAGGCGGCGCAGCACTTCGCCCGGTCTACCGAGGGGATGGCCCGCCACGCCGAAGAGGAGCCCGCCGCCTGGTGGAGCGCGGAGAAACTCGCCGCCCTGCCCAAGGAGAAGATCGACCGCTTCTTCGTCGCTGGCACCGTCGTGGTCGAGATCGACACCGTCCTGGCTGCAAAGGCCTCCGCGGGAGCAGAAGCCATCCGCCCGCAGGCGGACAGCCGCTTCCATCCCAACGACCTGCTGCATCTGTACCATCACGAGGCGACCGTGCACACGGCCGCGGGCCTCAACGGTCGGCGCCAACCGCACCTGCGCAGCCTGGCCCTGGGTGCGCCCCGAGCTGGTCGGGCTGTTCGCGAGGCTGGTCGCGGAGCTGTCCCGTGTTCGCCCTGAGGCGTCGCAGCAGAGACCGAGCCAGGCCCCCTCCGGCGGGCGGCGGCTTTCCTGACGTCGACGCCCGTCCCCCTGCCTGGTCCCGAGTCTGCAGTCCCCTGCACAACTTGCACAGGGTGCACGCGTTTCTGCCGGATGCGCAGAATGCACCTGCTCTCCCGCACACGCAGTCCCGGCCGCCCGCCAACTTCCGTGTCGATCGCTGGCACGCTCCTTGCCTGCTTGATTCTCGACACCAAGATCAACGAGGAGTCGATGATGAGCCTGACCCAGACCCGGCGGATTGCCGCCGACGAACCCCTGATCCTCCGGACGGGCGTGCGGAACAAACTCGCCGTTGAGATTCCGAAGCTGCGGCTGGACAGCGTCGCGCAGGCGCTCGCCTACGCCCTGCACGTCGCGCTCCTGTGCGACCTGCGAGTCGCACGCCGGGTCCGGCTGGAGGTCGTCGCGACCGGTACCGCGGTCAAGCAATTCCGGAGCGGCCTGCGCCAGCGCTTGGCCACCGACTCGGCGCTGGCGCGCGTGTACGACGGGCCGCAGGCCAAAAACTCCCTCGCGTTGGTCTTCACCTCGGTTGAAGGCGAGGAGCTGACGATCACTGCGACCCCGGGTGGCGAGGGCTGGGACGACGGCGGCGTTCCCTGGCCGGCAGGAGGCGCCTGCCACGTCGGCGGAGCCCTCGAGCGCTTCCTGCCCGCCGGCGCCACGCCTGACAGCGGGCCCGGGGTTGCTGAGGATATCCTGACCTGGCACGCCGGCATGTACGGCCTGCCGAGCAGCGCCGGTAGCGGGAGTCCGCCGCGAGACACGCCCCGCAACCCGCCAGGATCATCGAGCAGCGGGCCTCGCGTCGATGGCGTGCGGGTCGGGACGATGCCGATCGCTGGCGGCCAAGCCGGTGTATACCGGATAGGCCCCAAGGAGCAAGACACCTACCTCGTCTTCCGCCACGACGGTTACGACACCCTCCCCCTGGACGGCCCGACGATGGTGCGAGCGCCTCGTCAGGACGACTATTTCCGGGCGAAACAGGGCGAGGACGGCGAGTGGACCAGCCCCGACCTCGACTACGAGATCGCCCGGGCCAACGGCCTGCTGGACGACGACACTCCGAGTGATGGCGACACTCCCGATCAGGGAGGCGGCAAGGGCGACGACTTGGGTGAAGGCGGCGGCGCAGACGGCGACCGTGACGAAGACGGCGCGGCCGGGGACGACGACCGCGACCCGGATGGTACCGGGGAGGAAGACCGCGGCCCGGATGGGAGCGAGGACGGGGATGGAGACGAGGACGAAGACGACAGCGCCGCGTCCGACGCGGACGCAGGAGGCGGCAAGGGAGGAGACGACGGCCAGGAGAGTACTTCCGGCGACCCTTTCGGTGAAGTCATCGGCGGCGGCGGCGCAAAGCCCGAGAACGCCGACGAGCTCCGCAAGCAGTTTACCCGCGGTGGAACCAGCGACCCATCCGTGCTGGATTTCACGAGCCCTGCGGTGGGAGGGGCTTTCCCGATCGCCCTGCCTCCTCTGTCGCGGGGCGGACCTGAGGACGATCCGCGGGTAGCGGACCTGTTCCCACCGGCGGACCCCGAGAAGTCGCGGCAGGCAGCCGAGCGCGTGCTCGAGATCGTACGCCGGATCGGCCCTGGCTGTCCGCCCGAGTTGCGTTGCGCCGCGCTCGTCCGCTTCCAGACCGCGCGCTTCGGCCTGCTCCAGTCGCTGGCTGATGAGCGCCTCTTGCGCGATCTGCCCGCAGGGACGGAGATCGCCTGGGCCTGAGCTAAGCGATCTCCGTCACGCCGCCAGCGCCATCGGAAACTCTCGCACCCGCAGCAAGTGCCGGACCACGCCCCCCAGGGGGAGAGAGGAATCCCAAGGTTGAGTCGGAGGCGCTTTCCTGAGTAGCGCCCGAGCGAGCATGGTGCGGTCAAATCGAGGATGCCGGGTAGCAAAGTCTTTTGAAGCAACACGATGGGGAAAAGTAACCAACATCGGGCAAGAAGAAGTCCCGCTCCTTGTCGTGCACGATCCGTCGGCAAGCACCATCAAGACCACGTGGTCAAAGAAAGCCTGAGGCTCTTGCATCTCGCTCGGCGGGCACAATACGTCCCCTTGGAGTCAGTGAGACCGAACCCGGGGCGCTGCGATGGACGGGACAAGCCTTCAACTCAAAACGCGGGTAGCCATCGCCGAGCACCGGGTGGCACTGCAGCCACACGGCTCGGCGTTCAGGCCCTGCGGGGATCCGCTGTCGGGTCGACACCGGCGTTCGTCGAGTAGACCGGGGGCTCCCTTCTCGCAACACAATGCCGCGATCACGGCTGCAATCCAGAGAGAAAAGGGCTTCCCAAGTCAGAGATTGCAGCTCTCAACGGGGTCACGCTCGCAGTCCGGCTTGGGGGCAGCTATGCGCCCACGGCCGGGGATGTGCTGCACATCATCGACAGTCTCGACAGCGCCAGCTCGATCTCGGGTACCTTCGCGGGACTCCCCGAGGGAGCGGTCCTGCAGGCCGGCGGAGACTTCTTCAGAGTCTCCTGTGCGGGAGGCACTGGCAACGATGTCACCCTGACCGTGGAGTACACCACCTCCGCCAGCCTGGATGCCTCGGGCAATCTGGTGATCGCGGACGTGGACGGCGTCGATGACGCCCTGACCATCGTCAAGAACGGCAACAACCTGGAGATCACCGATCCCGGCAAGACGCTGACCACCAGCATTCCCGGAGCGACGGGCCATGGAACCAGCACCCTGACGATTCCGCTGGCTTCGATTGGCGGGACCGAGGTGGTGTTCGATGCCGGCGACGGGGATGATCGCCTGACGGTCGACCTCAGCGGGGGAGACCTCGAGCGGACGCTGACCTACAACGGCGGCTCCCAGACTACCGGAGACGCGCTGAGCCTCGTGGGCGGCACCTTTGCGAGCTCCGACTACACCGCGAGCAACGCGAACGACGGCAGTGTCACGGTAGGCTCCAGCGTCATCAACTACACAGGGCTGGAGTGATCCCCCAGGACTCTTGGTCCTGGTCCGTGTCGCGGCGCTCACGCGGCCCCTGGGCATGGCCCCACTCAGACACACCCAGGTCTGAGGCTTGCTGGCAAGAGCAGCCCGACGTCAACCTCAGGGTCACATCCCCGCACCGACCCGCTCAAGCTGGACAAATCCAGGTTGACGCCATCGCGCACCCTACCCCTCGCCGCAACGACCAGTCAGAGCCACCTCGGCTTCCTGGATGCTCTGCTTGCAGAGGAGAGGCTGTCTCACGGAACGAGACCCTACCGATGGGTTGTTTTTGATCCTCATGCAGGGGCGGGGTCTACCCCCGCCCGCGGGCCTTTCTGGATGGTGTAAATCCCTCCCCTACAATAAGAAACGTCGGTCTTGGCCGCCGAATTGCAAAGGATCGGAATTGCCTTCTGGAATCAATCGCACGCCTCCAGACGTTCCGTGAGACAGCCTCGATGAGGCCGCAGCTCGCTTCGACCGACGGGTCCAGGGACGGCTCACCCGAGCCCGCTTCTCCGTCCTGAAGACCATCGAAGCCTTCGACTGGGACCACCAGTACGAGAGGGAGCTCAGGGGAAAGGCGGATCTCCGGGATTCCGTTGCAAAGGATCTGAAGCAAGCATTATCATGATTTCATTCGGAATGGCTCGTCACTCAGAAGTCGCGAATAACCCAAAATGCCGCAGAATGTTCCGCGGTCGCGACTGAAGTTGGGAAAAACGTGAGAGAGCATTGTATCGGCGAAAGGAAACTGCAGGTTCTGATTTGCGAGCCCAATTCCGGCAGATCGGTATACCTTCCTTATGTCTGGGCTGTGCTCAAGTCCTGGTTTGAACGCAATAGTCCGCAGGCCGATCGCGTTGATTGGTTGGATCCGATCTTCAAGAGGCCGAGCCTCGAGACCGCTTTGGACGAAGCCCTCCAACAGCCCCTCGACGTGCTTGGCCTGAGCTCCTACGCCTGGAACTTCGATCTGCAGGTCCAAATCGCCAAGAAGGTCAAGCAGGCTCAGCCTGATTGCCTGGTGGTGATGGGAGGCCCGGAGCCCGACCTGAAGGACCCAGACTTCGCCGCTCGCCATCCCTACATCGACATCGTCGTCGTCCAGGAGGGCGAGGTCCCCTTTCAGGCGATTCTGGAGGCTCGCCTGCGGAATTCAGATGAAGGCTTGCGAGAGATTCCCGGCTTGCTTCTGCGCCCTGTGGGAGGCGAGGAATTTCTCCCCACCGCGCCCCCGGAGAAGCTCACGACCTTCGATCACAGCCCCTACGCCGACCAGTTCGAGGTTTTGAACAAGCTGCTCAATAACGTGGATTTTGGCGATCTCGGCGGCATTCTCGAGACAAATCGGGGTTGCCCCTACCGCTGCAGCTTCTGCGACTGGGGCTCTGCCACGAATTCTCGCGTGCGTAGGTTTGATCTTCAGCGTATAGAAACCGACATTCTGCACCTGGCGAAGCTAGATGTGAATTTCATCATGATTGCAGATGCAAACTTTGGAATCCTCGAACGGGATCTCAGCATCGCCAAGCTCTTCGGTAAAGCACGCGCAGCCCATGGTGCACCTCGAAGCCTCTCCTATAGTGCCTCGAAAAACCGCTCGGATCGCAACATCGCGATCGCACAGATTCTCAATGAGGGCAACGTACTACCGAGCCACTTCCTCTCTATTCAACACACTGAAGAGTCGGTGCTCGCTGCGGGAGAACGCTCCAACATCTCCCCCGAAAAGCAGATGTTGGCCGCGAAGGAGCTGGCGCGGTCGGGAATTGCCCTGTCGGTGCAACTCATCCTTGGCCAGCCCGGGGACACCCCCGAACTATGGCGGACCTGCCTGACCAAGCTCATGGAGTGGGGTCTTCACGGACAAGTCCACATCTACCCCTACATACTGCTCCCCAACGCGCCTGCAGCCCAGGCGGATTACAGTGAGAAGTGGGAATTGCAACCCTTGAAGGGCTTGCTTCAGACAACCAGCTCTCGTCGACCTCTCGGCACGCGAGACGGAGTCTTGCACATAGCTACCCTGGTCGCGACCAAGAGCTTCTCAACGCCGGACTGGGTTGAGCTGAACGTCCTGGCGGTTTTGTGTGAAGCCCTGCACTTCTGTGGCCCGACCCAGTTGGTGGCTCGCTATCTTCGCCACAGTCATGGCGTGGCCTACCACAGCTTCTACACGGCCATCTTGGATGAGTTCTTGGCAGTTCATAGCGTGTATGGCGCGCTTGTTGAAACCGTTCGGGATCACTATCGTCGATTTGTGACTGAGAAGGGGCTCGTCCACGCCCAGGCTCGTTTGGCTGAGATCTCAAGCTATGGTTACTACGTTACGCAGACCCAGTGGTTTCTCTTTCAGCTGGTACTTCGGCGAGAGCTGTTCTACGACGAGCTTGGGGGGTTCTTGGAGGCGCGATTCCAGGGAATCGAAGGGCTCTCCGACGTCGTCTCCTATCAGCGGCAACTGCTGATTACCCCAGACTACGACTCCTCGGTTGGCAAGAGATTCAGCGTAAACTATGACTGGCCTGCCTATTTCAGTGCCTGCAACGCTGCCTTTGGTCACGAGAGCTTCCCGATGCCTGCTTCGGTACAGGAGATGCAGGTCGAGATTACCGATACGCGCTTTGGACCCTTTGGTGCTACGACCCTGGACTGGAGTGGCAAGATGGGCGCCGCTCGGTGGATAGCCTGGCTTGACAACGTCTCAGCCATCTCTTGCTTCAATTGGCCCAATCTCTTTGAGCAGGTGCACCTGGAGTCGAAGGTCGCCCGTTCAGAAAAATCGGCTCGGAAGAGTGGCGCCCGAATCTCCCAATTGCTGCATATTGGCCCGACCACGGAAGCCGATAGTCTACTCAGCTCCTGGACTGCAAAAGTTTCTGCCAACCAGACACTCTTCGAAGGTCACTTCGATGTGCCTCGCAGAGGCCTTTTCAAGACTCTGCAAGCACTCTTGGGTCTCGACGCTGGCTCGCAGAGTGATAGATTTGTAAGCGCAAGCTTCTTCGACTACGAGGCACGCTTCCTGGGACGCGATTCGAGACCGTTCTTCGAGCTCTCCACCGAAGCGCTGGTCCAACGTCGGATAGAGCTTTGCATGTCCCTGCGTGACAGCTTTCCCCAGAGCTTTGTGTTGTTGTGGTTGCAGGGCCATTCAGCGGCCTTGCGCTCCCTGTTCAGATGGGCCAGAGAGTCTGGCATCAAGAGCTGCCTTGCGGAATTCCTCCGAGAATACCGTGACAAGCTCCTTGTACTTCTGGACTTCGACTCGATCATTGGCATCTACCATAGGGTCTTCGGAGTTGACCGTGTCTTGGTCCTTCCGCAGGAGCAACTTCGAGAGGATCCGTTGGCCTGTTTTCGCCTCCTTGAGGGCCGATTCGGCACAACGACGTCGTCGGACACTGTGTCCACCCCCTGGGCCGGACACTTCGACGTGAAGCTTCGCAGGGCAATCCAAAACCTCGCCTTTGTCCCGCAGAGTCTTTTCCCTGTGAGCGCCCCCCCTGGATTGCTACGTCTTTTCACTCGAAAGGAAGGGCAAGGCACCGTCCCCCAAGCCTATTTGGAGGACTTCTCCGAGAATGCTGTCTTCGTCAGGCATTCAGCGCTCTTCCGCGATTTTCTGGGCGCCTACTTCCCTACTCCGTCAGCCCTGACGACCTCAGCCTCATGAGTCATGCCACTTGGGGACCCAAGCCGGCGCTGCTGCTCAAGAGCAGGTTGCTGTCCCTGTTTGCGACAACCGCCGAAGACCAGCAGGAGCAGCCACAGGACTCAGCCCAACGAAGCGCCTTCGATCCGCTGGCGATGTTCTGTGAAAACGACCTAATGATTGAGCTGACAAGCACCTGTAACCTGCGGTGTGTCTATTGCCCAAAGAGCCAACCCGGAGATAAGTTGCTGCCAGGCCGGGATCAAGACATGCCAGAGTTGATTCGGCAACGTGCCTTGGCTCATTGTCGATGGCTTGCCGACCAGGGCATTGAACTCAAGCTGATCTTGTCTGGAACCGGGGAGACGACGTCGCTGAAGGGCTGGATGGATCGGGTTCAGCCCTTCCTCGAACTGCCGGGAGTCATCTCGATCGTCTCCAATTTCGCCCGTAGGTTCAGCGAGGCGGAGCTCGCCACCTTGAGCCGCTTCACGACCATCATGATCAGTCTGGATACGGTTGACAGGGGGGTGCTGAAGGATCTTCGTCGGAAGATGGAGCTCGAGATCTTTACCCTGAATGTCGTCAGACTTCGCAGCGTTTCCCTCGCAGCAGGTACCAGGAGCCCCTATCTGCATCTGAACTGCACCGCGACGAGTCGCGTCGCACAGAAGTTCTATGACCTCGCCTGCTATGCGGCCACCCTTGATCTAAGTCTCGGGGTGAGCAGTCTCTACGAGTTGTCTCCGATTCCGGGGCTGCCAGTCGCTTGCGTCACAGACTTGCCAGAAGCCGAGTTTCTGGACTTCTGCAGACAGCTTGAAAAGGCTCACGGTCTCTTCAAGCACAAGAATCTCGCCTTTGACGTTCAGCCAGACCTCCTCGATCGCCTTGTGAAGCGGCTCTCGCGTATTGGAGACGAGCAGACAAACTGGGATAGTGGCTCGCAAAGGCGATGGACCCGTTTGTGCACACAGCCTTGGCAGCGGTGTACCGTCGGCGCAGATGGGTTGGTGTTTCCATGTTGTGTCACCATGCGGCAGGAAGGCATCGGCTCCCTCAAAGATCAAAGCTTGACTGAGATTCTCTCGGGCGAGAAGGCCAGAGAGTTTCGTAGAGGTTTGCTCTCCGGGGAGCTCTCAAAGAGCTGCGTCGGCTGCTCGATGGCCCGCCCTGGTGAGGTCACGGAGCTGCGATCTATCATTGAAGGTTTGTGGCAGGAGAGTGGCCTCGATCAGCAGCATGTCGGCGTCCTGGGCTGAGAGCGAGAAGCTGGAGCAGGCGAAGAACCGAGTGAATCGGCGGCGCTATCGGGGTACGCGTCCGACCCACGGCATCTTCCGGCCATCCCGCTGATCCGTGGGAACAACGCCCCCACCCTCACCAGTTTTCGCCGCCATTCACAGCACCAGCTCCGAGGTGCGCAAGCCCGCGGAGTAGCAGGTCATGAACAAGGTTTGGTGCTTTCTGCTCCACGTCCTACCGAAGGGCTTCACGCGCATCCGCAGCTATGGCTTCCTCACCAATCGCGGCAAGACGGGAGCGCTGGCGAAGATCCGCGCCTGCCTGGGGGCGCCGGCGCCATCACCGCTCGAGGACCCTTCGGACGGGGAGGCGGCTCCCGGTCCGCGGGTGTGCTCGTCCGGCGGCGGAACTCTGGTTCCGCTCGTGGTCTTCCCGTGACGCTCTTGTCAACGGCCGAGAGCATCTGAGCCACTTGGGCCAAGTAGAACTGAGCCACCTCGCTCCAAGACAAACCCCAGCAAAGACCTCCTCAACGCGGTCACAGGGCTGTCGGCCTGGCCGTTGACCGAAACGGCTTTCGAGTCGACCGAAAAGCGTGACCACTCGACCCCGGGTTGAGCTTGTAGAGCTCCGCCTCTGGCGGAGTGGGCCGGGTTGGGTCTGAGCCAGGCTGCTCTGCGAATGCTGGTTCGGAGCCAGGTTCGCCGTCATTTCCTGGCCGACCTCGAGGCATCCGAGGTGCTGAGCCTCCGGTGTCGCATGCGTGCGGCGCGCAACCTTGGCGGCTGCAGCGACAGCGACAACCATGGCGAGCCGGCCTTCGACCGACTCTCGGCCGACCTTGCGGAATCGAAGACCTCTGAACTCGACTCTGCAATACCCACTTGGCGCACTGCCCCACGCCCTGGCCAGCCGCTTGCTCTTCCTCATCTTCCTCCATCATGCTGCGCGGCAGTCCCAGTCCCCGGCTGTGGCAACCGGCTGGCCTGAGCTCCGGGTTGGCCCCTTGGGCCGCTTCGTAGCGCGACGACGGCGAAACGGGGGCATTGGCGAAACTCTCGGAACGTGGGGGCTGGCAGACAGTCGGCCAGGCTCGGCCCTGATGAGGTTGATCCAGGCCCGCCACCTCCCCTGTCTGTCCCTGTCGCTGGACTGGAAGAAGGCACCTTGCCGCTTCGCTCACCTCTCCGGAAGCGTGCGGATCCGCCAGCCTCCCGCCCGATCTCCGATGACACCGAAGACCAGGACAGTCTCCAGGGCCGGATAGCGCGCGCGCAACGAGCTTCCCATGCCCACGCGGTCCCGATCCAGTTCCCACAACCCGGGCTTGGCGAGGCGCGCGACCTCATCGGGCGAGAGGACGTTGTCGACGAGCTCTGTCCGGGCCCCCTGCGTCCGAAGGAGCTGGACAGTTCGGCCCCCTCGGCCTGCGACGAGCGGTCCCATTCCTCCCGGCCCTCCCTTCTGCACCACTGGTCGAAGAGGGCCGACCAGTCGACGATCTGCAAGACGGCCTCGGCGTCGCCCTGAAGAATCGCCTGCAGATACGCGACGACCGCCGCCTCGGGCCGGTCCGTTCCCCGGGTCTCGACCTCGATGTGAAAGGTGTGCAGAACTTCATTGCCGCCGGGCCCTGTCACAGCGACGGCAAACCCGACCGGCTTGCGGACCTCGACGGGTACGGGCCAGCGCACAAAGCCTGCAGGGGACACGCTGGCCCCGGGAGGTCCTGCGACCAGCTCGCAGCGGAGGGACGCCGCCGCCACATCGAGCTGCACACTGAAGACCTCGCCAGGGATGACAGCCGTCCGCCGTTGCGCGCGCACTTCCGGAGCCGGCGTCGTCCCGGCACGCTCGGGCTCGAAGGGCCGGACCCGGATCGTCCGGCCGTCGTGCCCGAAGGTCACAAAGAGCCCGGGAGAAGGGAGCCAGTGGTAGCGGAGCTCCGCTCGAACCAGGTGCTCCTGGATCTTGTATCGACCCAGCGTGGGGTTCTTGGCCTGGGTCATCTCGCAGAAGCCGTAGAGGCGGTGGACGACCTCACGGTCGGAAGTCGAGCAGAAGTCGAGCTCGACGACACCGTGCCCGTCCCGCTCGTCGAAACCGACCGCCAGGAATCAGCTCGGATCGGCGGTCGGAAAGGCCGTTCGGTGCACCTGGCTTGTCGAGGACGATGACGCGCGCGCCTGAAAGGACCTGCGGCGCCTGCAGGGGTGGACCGCCGAGGGGCTCGGATTCCAGAGCATACGCAGCTCCCCAAACCGTGCACAAGCTGTCTCATACGGAAGCCTGCACCGAACGCCCTGGTCCACGGCTTCGCGCGGCGCTGTCCCGTCGCGAACTTGTAACAGGTTCCCGAGCGCGCGTTGCGGCGAGGGAACGTCGCCGCGTGTTACGAAGGCTGCCCCGCCGTCGGCCCGGCCTCTTCGATCACCCGGACTTCGACGTCGGCGAGGATCCTGAGGAGGTCGTGCTCGGTGATGATGCCGCGCAGACGCCCCTCCTTCACTACCGGCAAGCAGCCGATTTTGCACTGGACCATCGTCCTGGCGGCGCGCTGCATGTCCTCGTCGACTTCAACGGTCATCACCTCGCGCTGCATCACCTCTTCAACGCGCACCGTCCAGGCCTCACGGACGCTGGTGTCGGCCTCGGTGACCCGCTGAAGGGCCGCGCGGAACAGGTCGCGTTGCGAGATGATTCCGACGACCTGCTCGGCGTCGTCAACGATCGGGAGGTGGCGGATGCGGGCCTGCCGCATGATCTCCTCGACGACCTTCAGTTCTTGATCCTTGCGGATGGACGTGACGGGCTCGGACATGAACTCCCAGACCTGCATCATGGTCCCGCGCTCCTGGTGGGTGGGTGCAACGAAGGCTGCAAAGATCTTGCCGGACGGATGAGGACCGGCGATCCAGGCACACGCTTCGTGGATCGTGATCCGGAGGCCGGCGCGCCCTTGGGCCAGCCTGCGGGCGAGCAAATCCCACACCTGGCCCGTTCCGAGCAGGGACAGGTTGCTCTGACAGATCGTTGCGCTGCGAGCGGTTCATCCGATTGCGCTTGATCGCCAAGCGGCTCAGTTGCCGTGCCGCCCGCAGCTTCGAGATGCTGCGCAGCTGGCCCCCGCATCTGCTCTGACTGGCGCCCAGCGCAGGCGCAAAGCGGAGAGCTCTGCGCCCCACCTCAGCGTTTCTTCTGCCACGCCTGCCACTGCCCGGCGCTCGCGAAGCTCTCGCCGGTCAAGGCCTCGAGGGCCCGGAGGATCGCCGCAGAGCGCTCAGCGTGGACGGGTAGCTGCTCGAAGTCGGCGAGCTTGTCGATCAGCGCCTCGACCGCCTCGTCCCCGCCGTAGCTCTCCAGACCTCGCGCAGCGGCGACCCCGACCGCCTCAGCATCGGCGCCGAGCAGCTTCTCGAGGGGAGCGAAGGCCTTCGCGTTGCCGTTCTCGCCCAGCGCCTGCGCGGCGGCGATGGTGCGGTCCTCGTCGTCAGCCGGGACCCGTTTGAGCGCCCCCACTCCGTGGCTGCCGAGCTCGGCGCAGGCTGCGATCGCGGCCCGGGCAAGGTCTTCGTCCTCGTGCTCAACGTGCTTTCTGGCGAGCTTGGAGAAGCCGCGTTGCAGCTTGTCTGAGAGTCCGCGGATCTCCCGCCAGGCCTCTGCGGCCGCAGCGAAGTCGCCGGCTTTGACGAGCGCCTCGATGGCCTCGAGGCGCGCCTTGGCGTCCTCGTCGGAGAGTCCGAGCGCGCCGAGGTTGCGCTCGAGCCAGGCAAAGCCGTGCTCGCATGCCTCGGGGTCGATGTGGTGGGCGAGCCCCGTGACCGGCTCGTACTCGACCTTGATCCCCTCTCCGGCCAGCAGCTTGACGGCCGCGCGGCTCTGGTCGGTGCGCACGACCCCATCAGCCGTGCCGTGGATGACGTAGAACACCTGCCGGCGCGCGTCGTCGCCGCGGGGGATGGCCTGGATCAGGCCTCCGGAGTGCGCGACGACGCCCTCTACCTGGGTCGCCTTTTCCAGCCCGAAGCCGAACACAAAGAAGGCGCCCCGCGAGAATCCCAGCGCGCTCGTGCGCCCCGGTCCGAGCTCCTCCTGCACTTCGGCGAGCAGACCAGCGACCGGATCGATGTTGTCGCTGATCCAGGTCGCATCCTGCGGCGCGTTCGGGACGACCAGGACCGCGTCGTCGAGGAAGTCGAAGGTCTCCAGGACGCGCAGGAAGCTCGCGTGGTCGTCCTCTTCGCCGTGGAAGGCGACGACCATCAGACCGCCCGGCCGCCAGCCCCGAGGCACCCGCAGCGAGAAGGTCAGGCCGTGGCTCTCGCGCACCTCGCCGCCCTGGGCAGCGCCGAACAGGCTGAGAAGACAGACAAGAACGGGAATCGCACGCACAGAGCACCTCCTCAGCTGGACCAACTCGACGCTAGTGGCCCTCGGCCGCACGGCTCAAGAGCTACCACCAGCGTACCACCAGGCTTGCGACCGGTTGATCCGACTGCACCGTCTCCGCTTCCTGCTGAACACCGGCCAAGCAGCCCAGCTGCTGCGAGCTCTCGACGACTTGCGCCGGGGTCGCCAGGCTGCGCGCCAGCCGCTCGTTCGAGCTCAGCCGCGGAGACGGTCGTGCATCGGCGCGCGAGCGCAACCAGGCTCCAACCGTCAAGGTGTGTGGCTCCCGAAGGTCACGAGGAACATTGTGCCGTGGATCGAGGGGCTTGTCGATCCTGGCTGGGTGCCCACGCGCATTGGCGCATCGAGTCGAGAGCGCACAATTGCTGGGTCCCATGCGATGCCGCGCGCTGACAACTCGAGGCACTCCAGCGAGGCGATCCTGCTGGGTTACTGCCCATCGGGCTCACCCAACGGACAGCCCTCATGGGCTTGCGCTTCCAGGGAGAGCTCTCGCAGAGGTTCAGACTTCCCGGGGATCAGCTTGCAACGAGACAGAACGAGTCGTTTCAAATGCCTCAGTCCTGCAAACGTTGCGAGCACACTCTCCCTGGCGCGCGGAACCTCACGTCCCGCACTGCTGCCGTAGCGGGTTTCGGCCTGGCTAGGGGACAGGTTTTTGGGGGGCTGATGTCTTGCAGAGCATTGTTGTTGCGGGCAGTATGCCTGGGGAAACCAAGGAGCCTCGCTATGCCGACTGGATACCTGTCGATTACAAGCGGCCATCAATCCGGCTCGACCTTCGCGATCTGCGTCGACGAACAGCAGAGCAGGGAGGTGATGGTCGGCAACCGCCGGTCGGCGGGGGTCCCGCTCCGCGATCCCTGGATCTCCTGGAACCACGCCAAGCCACTCGCCGTGATGCCCGGACAGTTGATCAAGCTATCCGTCAAGATCAAGGACTGGACCCCGAAGCGGGCCAGAATTTCACCCACCTTCACTGGAGTGCGTTTGCCCAGGCTGTGATTTCTGGCCACTCCCCGATCACAGGAGGCCATCTGAACATCGCCTCGGTCTGGGACAAATGCACCGAACCCGGGTTGTTCCAGAACAGCGTCCTCAAGGTTCCCGTTGCTATGCCGGGGCCGTGTTATGTGTTTATGGCACTCGGACCCCAAAACCTCCCCGCCCGGGACCCCAACCATAGAATCCTGCCGGGCGAACCGTCTCGCGAGCTGAGAATACTCCGCGTGCCTGGGACCTGAGCCTGGGGAAACAAGGGGCGGACCGGCCCATTGCCGAGCTGTGCTGCGATGACCAGGGTGACCGTCGCCGATCCTCACGGGCAGACCCTCGGCGTCGGTCCGATGCAGGGTCAGCAGCTGGGCTTATGGACGGAAACGTCGGGCATCTCAAGACGCCTCGGAAGCCCGCTTCCCATCGCATTAGACGCCGTCCACGAGTGTCTCATCGGCGAGCCCGTCACAGACAGCGCTTTCTGCACAGACCAGGCGTTTCGATCCCGTAACACACCCGGCCCATCCAAGCCCGCTCCGATCCGGAACGGAAATTGCTTCGATCCCGTAACGCCCAGATCAGGGAGCAAACGGTGGATCCTGAGCACTATGTCGAACGGATACATCTCGCCTCAGGCCAGGTCGTAGGCGGCATCATCCGGCCCGAAGAGCTGCTGGTCCGCAGCCACCGCGACCGGCACCCGGTCGAGATCGCCGCACGCGCGCTGCTCGGCCTGGTGAGTGAGACCAGCGGGCAGACGACCGGTGTGCGGGTTGTCGATCACATCCTCCGCAACCTCGCCTACCGGGCCTCGAACCTCGTGGCCCGTGGTCTCGGCACTCCGCAGGACGACAGCGTGGCCCGGCAGCTGTTTGGTTTGCCCCACAGGCCCTACGGTTTCCGCTTCAAGGCCCGCCCGCCCGCCCGTTTCAAGCGCCAAGAGCTGCGCGAAGCAGCAAGCCAGCAGCTGAAACAGCAGACAGACGGCCTGCGCGTCCTGCTGACAGGCGGCACAGGCTTCATCGGCAAGGAGATCCTGACGCAGGCAGCTCGCGATCCCGCCGTCGCCGAGACTGTAGTCCTGGTGCGACCCCGCTCTGTGCTTGACGGCGGTGAACGGCGGCAGCAGAGCACGCAGGAGCGGGGGCGCCTGCTGTGCGCTGAGTTGGGATTGGAGGAATCGCCGAAGCTGCGCTTCGTCGAGGGAGACGTCGAACAACCGGAGCTCGGCCTGACTCCCGAGCTGCGCGCCGAGTTGGGAGCACGCATCACCCATATCGTGCACTGCGCGGCCAATGTGGCCTTCGATTCCGAGTATCAGGACGCCTTTCGAGCCAACGTGCTCGGCAACCGGCAGACTCTCGAACTGGCGCTGCGTTGGCAGCAGTCGGGAGGGTCCTTTGTCGCCCACCTCGCTATCGAGACCTGCTACATCCACGGGCGCGGCGAGGCCGCCGAAGATGCGCTGGTGTTCCCCCGCCACTATTTCAACAACTACTACGAGCTGACCAAGGCCATCGCGGCGCTGGAGACCGAGGCTTTCATGCTCGAGCATGGCCTGCGCGTCGTGCAGCTGTGCCCTTCGATCGTGGTCGGACGGGGGCGCTGCGGCTGCAACCGCGGCGACCTCAAGGTTGTCAACGCGCCGGTCAATCTGTTCGGACGCGCCGCCGACGCCTTGCACGATCCGGCCCGCGGCTGGGGCGAGAAGGCCCTGGGCTGGTTCGTCGGGCAGTTCGCGACGGTCTTTCCGGGCGACCCGTTGGCAGAGATCAACCTCATCCCGGTCGACTGGGTGGCCGCGGGCGTGCTGGCAGGTCTGGTGCATCCAGAGGCCATCGGCGAACGCATCCACCTGGCCACCGACCG
This sequence comes from Planctomycetota bacterium, assembly GCA_029260765.1. GTDB lineage: Bacteria > Planctomycetota > J058 > JAJDCP01 > JAJDCP01 > JAJDCP01. The sequence continues at coordinate 31,138 of JAJDCP010000018.1, read as the reverse complement.
CAGGATCACCGCCCTCCGCATGCAGGAGATCCTGGCCGAAGAGCTGGAGATCGATGTCAAGTTGGCGGAGCCGGCCTTCCACCGCCTGGTGCGGCGCCCGATCTTGGGCTGGATGCTGAGGAAGATGCAGCAGGGCAGCCTGGCCCGGGCGCTCGACAAGCTCTCAGAGGTCTTCGGCAACTACAGCGAGTGGAACCAACCCCGGCACCAGGTGGGCAACGACGAACGCCTGCTCGGCCTGCCTTCGGACAGGCCGGACGGCGAGCAGGTCTTCCGGATGGTGTGTCGGCACAACAAGTACGTGCAGCAGTTCGGACGGATCCGCAGCCCGCAAGCGATCGCGAGCCGCGAACACACCTGGCGGAGGTTGCTGGCCGCCATCGAGAAGGACCTGCAGTGCCCTGCCGTGGAAGTTCCCTCGGCCGCCTTCCGCCACGAGGTCGAGGTGCGTCTCGACCAGGAACGCTTCGCGCTGCGTGGCTCAGCGGGCGGCGGACTGGAGCCGACGCCGCACAGAGAGCCGTTTGCGTTGGCGGACGCGGCCTGGCTGCACATGGATGATCCGAGCAACCTGATGCAGATCACGGGTGTGTTCATCCTCGACAGGCGGCTCGAAGTAGACGCGCTCAAGGAGGTCTTCCGCACCGGCCTGCTCGGCTACCCACGCTTCCGCATGCGGGCCGTCGACACAGGGCTGGGCCTTCCCCATTGGGAGCTCGACCCGGACTTCGAGCTCGACTCCCATCTGTCCTGCTCACAGATCGAGCCCGGCACGGAGGCTCTGCAGAAACGGGTGGGCGTGTTGATGGCATTGCCTCTGGACCGCAGGCGTCCCCTCTGGCACTGGCATCTGCTGCAGCGCCCCGAGGGCAGCGTGCTCGTCAGCCGCCTGCACCATGCCATCGGGGACGGAATAGCCTTGATGCGGGTGCTGCTGCAGATGACCCACGCGTTGCCCGGCGAGGCTGAGCAGGCGTTCCCCCCCCGGCTGCCCGTGGCAGCGCCCCCGGCCAAAGGGCAGAAGGCGCCGCTGAGCCTGCGCTTGCTGCACGAGGGCCGCGCTATCGCTCTACAGCCGGGCAAACTCCTCGACCTGGCGGGGGCTTCGCTGGGTGTGGCGGGCGAGTTGGGGCATCTGCTGGTGTTGCCGGCCGATCCTGTCACTCCGCTGAAGGGTCGTCTGGGGGTGCCGAAACTCGCGGCCTGGTCGGAGCCGATCCCGCTCGCGACCATCAAACGTGTCAAAGTAGCGGTGCAGGGCACGGTCAATGACGTGTTGATGGCGGCCCTGGCAGGTGCTCTAGCCGGCTATCTGCGACGACGGGGCGCTCCTCTCCCCGCGGACATCCGGGCCGTCGTGCCCGTCGATCTGCGGCGCCGCAGCGATCCTGAGCTCGGCAACCGCTTCGGGCTGGTGTTTCTCGCGCTGCCCCTGGTGGTCGGCGATCCCCTCGAGCGGCTGGCCGAGCTCAAACGCCGCATGGACCGGCTCAAGCGGTCCCCTGAGGCCGTGGTCGCCTTCGGCATGTTGACCGCGATGGGAGGCGTGCCGGCCAGCGTCGAGAGCCGCGTCATCGATCTGTTTGGCAGCAAAGCGACAGCCGTCGTCACCAATGTTCCCGGACCAAGCCAGGTACGCTGTCTGGCGGGTGCCCCCATCCGCGAGATGGTCTTCTGGGTGCCGCAGGCTGGGCGGCTGGGGCTGGGACTGAGCATCCTGAGCTATGCCGGTCAGGTCACGCTCGGGGTGGCCTCCGATGCCGGCTTGATTCCTGATCCCGAGATCTTGGCTGAGGAGTTCAACACAGCTTTCGCTGAGCTGGCTGAAGCGGCGGCGTAGGGGCAGCTAGCGCCGCCGTGACAGAGGCCCCTGGGCCGGACAGATCTGTCAGGTCGCGGCCACTCTCTTGCTCTGTTTTTCCTCATAGAGCATCGCATCGGCACGGCGGAGGATCGCGTCCGGCGTGTCCCCGTCCCGCACGTGATCGACGCCGATGCTGCAGCCCAGACCGAGTTCCCGCAGCTCTTCGATGCCCTCGACCATCTGCTCGAATGCCGTGCGCAGACGATCGGCCACAACCAGCGCCTGGGCTTCGGAGGTCCTGGGGAGCAGTACGAGAAACTCGTCGCCACCGAAGCGAAACACCACGTCGATCTCGCGCACGGTTACGCAGATGAGCTGCGCTATCTGGCACAAAAAAGCGTCGCCTCGCAGATGTCCAAGCTGGTCGTTGACTTGTTTGAACCGGTCGAGGTCCAGCAAGAACAGACTCGCTGTATCTCCGTGGCGCGTCTGGGCTGCAATGACTTCAGCAAGCCGTTGGTCGAGAGAGCGACGGTTCAGTAAGCCGGTCAGAGGATCATGAGTGGCCAACCTCTCGAGCTCTTCATTGAGGCGCTCGAAGGCAGCCCGCTGCTTCCACAGCGAGCGCAGCTGGAAGTAGTTCTTGCGCCGGTAGCGCTCGAGGGACCAGGTTGCAAACATCCCGGCGATGTTCGCGGCCGCGAAAAAGAACGGGTAGACGACCAGGTTGGGGCCGTCGAACACCTGCCCCCGCGCAACGAGCAGGAAACCAGCCATGAGCGACCATCCGGCAACGGAGGCCCTGACCAGGCCCATCGGGAAGACCATATAGCCGAACATGCAACACAAGGCCAGGCCGCCAAAGTAGAGGCTGCCCACCTCCCGGGGCATCACGGCCATCATGGCCAACAGGCCCAGGCCTGCCACGATCTCGACGCTGAGCATCAAGGGCTGCTGATAGCGCCTTGCTCGAGGCAGCTTGAGCAGGAAGTAGACCAGCAGCAAATAGGGGACGACGATCAGAAATCGGATCGCAGTATTGGCGTTCCAGGCGTCGCCGGCGAGGTGGTAGTCTGCGAAGCCGAAAACCGCGTAGAGGAGGATCGCCAGGACTACGCTGCGGCGAGCCAGCGTGGCGGTGCGCGAACGGATGTACTCGCCGAAGAGTCGCTCGAGCTCAGGATCCTTGAAGACTAAGGTCAGCGCGTTCCACAACGGCCTGCCGGTCGAGACTCCATCGGGCTCCAGGTTCCACTTGGAGCTCGAGACCGGCCCGGAATCGTCGGCCGCGGAGGCTGCGGTTCGCGCGTGCTCGGGGCCCACCGTGCTCTCCTTGGTTCGCGGGGGGGGTCAACTTCCATTGTTCAGTTTATCGGCATGCACGGGCCTTTTCAGCCCATCCGCTCCAGGCAGCCCCTGCAGCGCTGGTCCAGACTGCGCTTGTGGGGCCGATTCTCTTGCATCCCTCGGGAGCACTTTACCTGTCCAGAAATCTCTACAGAGCGAGAAATCGATTGCGGGCATCGGCGTCCACCAAGACAGTAGAAGGAACCCCAAAGCGCGAGACGCGATGAGCAACGAAGAGTACTTCCAGATCAACCGCGAGAACTGGAACCGACGCACCGAGCTGCACCTGCAATCCGATTGGTACCGCCATGAAGCCTTCCGCCAGGGGGAGACTTCGCTGAAAGAGATCGAGCTCGAGATCCTGGGGGATGTCGGGGGCCAGTCGATTCTGCACCTGCAGTGTCATTTCGGCCAGGACACGATCTCGTTGGCCCGCATGGGTGCACGGGCTGTGGGAGTCGACTTCTCCGACCGGGCGATTGACGAGGCCCGCCGGCTCGCCGACGAGCTCGGGGTCGAGGCCCGGTTTGTGTGCTGCAATGTCTACGACGCGGCGTCGTTGATCAGCGAGCGCTTCGACCGGGTGTTCGTCTCCTACGGAGCCATCGGCTGGTTGCCGGATCTGCAGGCCTGGGCGCGGCTGGTAGCGGGCTTTCTGCGCCCGGGGGGGCAGCTGGTGCTGGTCGAGTTCCACCCGTTCATCTGGACTTTCGACGACGACTTCCGTGAGCTGCGCTACGACTACTGCAGCGCCGCGCCGATCATCGAAGAGCAGCAGGGAAGCTACGGGAACCCCACGGCCACCGCCCCCATCCGCTCGGTTGGTTGGAACCACGGGCTGGGAAAGGTGGTCAGCTGCGCGCTCGAGGCGGGTCTGCAGCTCCAATCGCTGCAGGAATTCGACTACTCCCCGTACGCATGTTTTTCCCACGCTGTCGAGGCGCAGCCGGGGCGTTTCCGTATCGAGCACATCGCGCCGCGCATCCCGATGGTGTACGCGCTGACGGCACGGAAGCTGGCGGAATGAGGGAGGCCCGCTATTCGACCTTCGACTCGCCTGCGTGCATTCGCAACCAATTGGCCGCGTAGGCGTGTTCTATGTAGTTGCTGACGCCGGCCGCAACGCATTGTTCGTAGTGCTCGCGGGCCCGCTCGAAGTCTTCTTCCAGCTCCGCTCGGAGCCCGATGTAGCCATGAGCTTCGCAGAGCTGTTCGGCGTCGCCCGCCGCGATCTCGAGCAGCGTATCGGCGTCGATCTCGTCCAGGTAGTAGCGTGCCAGGGAGCCGCGCCAGACGCCCGGTTGACTGTGCTCTTGCAGCCCTGCGTTCCCACCGCCGGAGGCAAACTCCCAGAGGCCGGGAAACACCTCCGTGTCGCGCATGCGCGCGGCCCGGAAATCGTGCAACGCACCGTCGCGGTTCCCCAACAGCAGGCGCACCCGCCCCCTGCCTGCCCAGGCGCGTGGCTGCTCGCGGTCCCAGCGCAGAGCCTCGCTGTATAGACGTAGCGAGCGCTGCAATTGTCCCGCCTTATAGGCGCCATAGGCCTCGCTGATCAGAGCCTGGGAGAACGTCGCGGCCGCGCTGAGGAATTTCGGACTGGCTTCGTTGTCGGGTGCCCCCGCCAGGGGAGCGCGGTTTGCGTGCCCGCACAGCCGGCAGAACCGGTCCGAGGCGTCGATAGGGCGTTCACAACCCGCGCAATACAGCGGGGCGTGTTCCAAAGGACTGCCACAGCCAGAACAGAAATGATCCCGCGCCGCGAACGTGCGATCGCAGTTGCCGCAGGCGGGACGCCAGGGCTGCAAGGGCCCCGCGCACTGGGTGCAGAAGCGCCCGTCAGGAGCAAACAGCTCATGGCATTCGGGGCACTGGTTGAGCTCTTGAGCGAGGACTGGGAATGCGCTGGCAAGAATCGCACCAGCGATGAGAATCGAACGGATATGCATGGTCTTCCGAGGTTGTGGCCGGCTCTACCCCGGCCGAACGACTTGCTGGCGATTGTAGAGTGATCGAGGCCTCACAACAACCGCGACGCCATCAACCCACCCGCTGGCCCTCCCCCAGCAACCGCCGTCGGAAGGTGCGCGCCGCCGCGCTCGCCGTGCGGTCACGCCGCGTGACGACAGCCAGCTTGCGCAGCACCCGGCCATCGGCACAGTACAGCCCCGGCTGTTGCTCGCTGAGCGCATAGCGGCTGACGAAGGCAGCGCCGATGCCTTGCGCCACCATCTGTTGGATCGACTCGATGCTACGCAGCTCCATGACGGGCTGCACCTGCACGCCTGCCGCTTCGATGTGCCCATCGAGCAGGCTGCGCACCGCGGTCCCCGCCTCGAACAGCACCAGCGGCTGGCCCTGCAGCTCGGGCCAGCGGAAGGTCTTGCGCTCGCGCAACCGGTGCCCCGGGGGCAGAATCAGCCGCAGCTCGTCCTCGACCCAGGCCTCGACCCGCAGGCACGCCAGCGTGTGGCGGTCGAGTCCCGTGATCGGCAGGGTGACGATGCCCAGATCGAGATCGCCTGCGAACACGGCTGCGGCAACCCCCTGGCTCCCCTGTTCCCTGACGAACAGACGGATGCTCGGGAAGTCCCGGTGGAAAGCGCCCAGCACGCTGGGGATCAGGTAGGTGGTTGCCGTCGCCCCTCCTCCGATGGAGAGGCTGCCGCCTTCGAGCCCTGCCAGGGCCCTGACGGCGCGCTCTCCGGCGTCGAGCCGCTCGAGTGCTTCCTCCACATAGGCGCGGTAGGTGGTCCCTGCCTCGGTCAACACCATGCCCCGGGCGGTGCGATCGAACAGCCGCTGACCGACCTCCTGTTCGAGACCTGCCAGTTGGGCGCTGACCGCCGGTTGGCTCAGGTGCATCTGCTCGGCCGCGCGGGTGAGATTGCCCTCGCGGGCGATCAACAGGAATGTGTGGAGTCTGGTCCGCTCCGGCATCGACACAACCTCCTGCAGCAAGCCATAGGAAAATTCTATCACAAAGATTGAATCAATCGATTTTCTTTATTCTCGAGTGCTTTGTACCTTTGCGGGTGTACCCAGGGACCAAAGAAGGAGCTTCCCATGACTGAATTCGCAGCCAAGGCCCAACTAGAAACCGCCGCAGGCACCGTGAACTATGCCCGCCTCGATGTCCTCAAAGAACAAGGCATCGGCGACATCGACCGGCTCCCCTGCTCGATCCGCGTGCTGCTCGAAGCCTGTCTTCGCAACTGCGACGGGCACATCGTGACGCGCGAGCATGTCGAAGCCCTCGCCAACTATGACGCCCGCTCGGTCGGCGAGCAGGAGATCGCCTTCCACCCCGGCCGCGTGGTGCTTCAGGACTTCACCGGCGTGCCCGCGGTCGTCGACTTCGCGGCACTGCGCAGCGCCATGCAGCGCCTCGGCGGCGACGTGCAGAAAGTCAACCCGCTGATCCGCGCGGACCTGGTGATCGACCACTCCGTCCAGGTCGACGAGTACGGCTCGGCGAGCGCGATGGATGCGAACACGAAGCTCGAATTCCAACGCAATCAGGAACGCTACGAGTTTTTGAAGTGGGGGCAGCAGGCCTTTGACAACTTCAGCGTGGTTCCGCCCGAGACCGGCATCGTGCACCAGGTCAACCTGGAATACCTGGCGGGCTGCGTGCTGACCGAACAGCGCGACGGCGAGACCTGGGCGTTGCCTGACTCGCTGGTCGGCACCGACAGCCACTCCACCATGATCAACGGTCTGGGCGTGGTCGGCTGGGGCGTGGGCGGCATCGAGGCGGAAGCCTGTATGCTCGGCCAGCCGATCTACATGCTGATCCCCGAAGTGGTCGGCTTCAAGCTGAACGGGAAGATGCCCGAAGGCACGACCGCGACCGACGTCGTGTTGACCGTGACCCAGCTGCTGCGTGCGCATGGCTGCGTCGGCAAGTTCGTCGAGTTCTTCGGTCCCGGGTTGGCCGACCTGACCCTGGCCGACCGGGCCACGATCGCCAACATGGCCCCCGAATACGGCGCCACCATCGGCTTCTTCCCGGTCGACGAACGCACCATCGACTACCTGCGTTTGACGGGCCGCACAGAGGAACAGATCGACCTGGTCGAGAAGTACTGCAAAGCCCAGGGCCTCTGGCGCGATGACCAGCGCGAGGTCGTCTACAGCTCGCAGCTCGAGCTCGAGCTCGGCGACGTGCAGCCGTCGCTCGCCGGGCCCACCCGTCCCCAGGACCGGATCAACTTGAGCGGCATGCAGAGCTCCTGGCACGAGACCTTGAAGAGCCTGGGCAAACAGCCGAGCGACGCCGGTGTCACGACAGCCTACAAGGGCGAGAGTTTCGAGCTCTCCCATGGCGCCGTGGTGATCGCAGCCATCACCAGCTGCACCAACACCTCCAACCCCGATGTCATGCTGGCCGCCGGGCTGGTGGCGCAGAAGGCCGCCGCCCGCGGACTCAAGGCCAAGCCCTGGGTCAAGACCTCGCTGGCTCCGGGCTCGCGGGTCGTCAGCGACTACCTCGACAAGGCAGGACTGACCGGAGCTCTCGAGGCGGTCGGGTTCTTCACCGTCGGCTATGGCTGCACCACCTGTATCGGCAACAGCGGCCCCCTGAGCCCGCCGATCGTAGACAGCATCCGGCAGGGCGAGCTGATGGTGACCAGCGTGCTCAGTGGCAACCGCAACTTCGAGGGCCGGGTGAGCCCGCTTACACGCGGCAACTATCTGGCCTCGCCGCCACTGGTGGTCGCTTACGCGCTAGCAGGCACGGTCGATTGCGATCTGCAGAACGATCCCATCGGTGTCGACCAGAACGGCAACCAGGTCTTCTTGCGCGATATCTGGCCCAGCTCGGCAGAAGTGGATGCGGCGCGCAACTCCAGCGTGGTGCGCGAACAGTTCCTGGCGCGCTACCGCGACGCCTTCTCGGGACCCGAGAGCTGGCGCAGCCTCGAAGCACCGCAAGGCGATGTCTACAGCTGGAAGGCCGCCAGCACCTACATTCAGGAGCCGCCCTTCTTCGTCGATATGCCCGTCGAAGCGCAGCCCATCCATGCGATCGAGGCAGCGCGTTGCCTGGTTTCTTGTGGCGACAGCACGACCACCGACCACATCAGCCCGGCGGGGGCCATCGCCCACGACGGCCCGGCGGGCGCCTTCTTGAAGGCCTCGGGGGTCGAGCGTAGCGACTTCAACAGCTTTGGCTCGCGGCGCGGCAACGACCGGGTGATGACCCGGGGAACCTTCGCCAACATCCGCCTGCGCAACAAGCTGGCGCCGGGCACCGAAGGCGGCTTCACGACCTATCTGGGGCCGCAGGATGTGCCCGCGGGACCGTATCCCTGGCTGAGCTACGAAAGCGACCAGGATCCCGCTCCGGGCGCGGTGACCAGCATCTACGACGCCAGCGTCAAGTACCAGAAGCATCGCATCCCGCTGGTGGTGCTGGCTGGCCGCGACTACGGCATGGGCAGCAGCCGCGACTGGGCCGCCAAGGGCACCTATCTACTGGGCGTGCGGGCTGTCATCGCCGAGAGCTATGAGCGCATCCATCGCAGCAATCTGATCGGCATGGGCGTGCTGCCGTTGGAGTTCAAGCCGGGCGAGAACGCGGGCGCGCTGGGACTGACAGGCCAGGAAGTGTTCACGATCCACGTCGATGACGGGCTGCAACCGTTGCAGGATGTGCGCGTGAGCGTGCAGAACCCCGATGGCACCACCTGGGATCTCACCACGACCTGCCGCATCGACACGCCCGTCGAGGTCGACTACTACCGCAATGGTGGCATCCTGCACACGGTGCTGCGCCGGCTGGCGAAGAGCGCCTGAAACTGGAAAGCCCGGCGGCTGGCGCGCATCGCTGCCGCTGGGCTGGAGCCTGGCCCGGTTTGAGGCCGGTTGGCCTCAAAATCGGTCCACCTCACCTGCCCCCAAGAATCCACTATCCACCCCGAGCCCGTGTTGCGTTGTGCTTCCACCCCGTAATCCGGGCGCCGGAACGCCGCTTGCTTCCTAATGGGCCTAGCCGTTCTCCAGCTCATGGCCGCGCACGCGCAATGCGTTCACGGCCTGACGGAGTGGGGTGTGAAGGGGGAACCATGGAAGAGCGCCCATCTGTGGCGAGGGCTCTGCGCAACCGGCTTGGGAGCTTGGGAATCAGCACTGCGGAAGTCGTGACCCGCTTGATGTTCCTGGCTGGTGGCTTCGTGACCATTCTCGGCATCGTCGGACACGTGTCGGGCGCGATCCCTCTCCACCTGTGGGGACCGTTTGTCGTGTTTCCCGTCGCGGTGCTGCTGGTTGCTGTAGGTGTGATCTTCCCGAAAGTCGGCAAGATCGCGCTGTGCGGTTGGTTGGCCGGCTTGTTGGCTGTGCTGCTCTACGATTGTTCGCGGATGCCCTTTGTCTTTGCCGGCATCATGCATGATTTCATTCCCGGCATCGGCGACTGGCTGCTGCAGCGCGAGGGCGTGCACCCCATTGTCGGCTATGCCTGGCGTTTCGCCGGCAATGGCGGGGGGATGGGCGTGTCCTACGCCATCATCCTCAGCTTCTTGCATCCCCGTGGACGAGCGGCGTTCTGGGGGGTGGTCTACGGCCTGTGGATCTTCTGCAATCTGCTGGCCACGCTGCTGTTCGTTCCCGACGCCACGACCTTTCTCTTCCCCATCACAGCCGTGAACTTCGGCATCGGCCTTCTCGGCCATGTCGTGTACGGCGTTGTGCTCGGGCTGGCGTGCAAACCCGTGCTGCGCCTGTCCGCGGGGAGCGACGACTGAGCGTGGCCTCAGCGGGTGTCGCCCTTCGACGCAGAGACCGAGCTCAGATCGAGGCGTTCGAGGTAGCGAGCCAGCGTCGAGCGGGAAATGTCGAGTAGACGGGCGGTTTTGCGCCGGTTGCCTCCCGCAAGCTCGAGCACTTTGAGAATGTGCCGCTCCTTGGCTCGCTCGAGGCAACAGGTCGTGTCCGACGCTGCGGCCTGCGCACTGGCGTCTAGAAAGCCAGGATTCGCCATGAGCAGATGCTGACGACAGATGGCGCCCCCGTCGGACAGCAGCGTGGCCGTGCGCAGCACCTGGTGCAGCTCGCGCAGATTGCCCGGCCACGAGTATTCCCGCATCATCCGCCGGCCTTCCTCAGACAAGCGGGGGACGGCGACCCCCAGGATGGTGGAAGCCTGCAGCAGCCCATCGTCGATCAAGGCTGGCAGGTCTTCGGGACGCTCGCGCAAGGGCGGCAGCACGATGGTCAGACCCGCAAGCCTGTGGTACAGATCTGCACGGAAGGCTCCATCGCGCACCAGGCGCCGCAGAGGGCGGTTGGTGGCCGAGATCAGCCGTACGTCCGCCCGCCGACTGCTTGCGCTGCCGAGGGGTTCAAACTCGCCATGGTCTGCCGCCCGCAACAGCTTGGCCTGGGCATTGGCCGCCAGATCACCGACTTCGTCGAGAAACAGCGTGCCGCCGTCGGCCCGCTCGAACTTGCCCGCCTGGTTCGTCAGGGCACCGGTGAAGGCGCCGCGCACGTGCCCGAAGAGTTGACTCTCGACCAGGGTCTCGGGAAGCGCCGAGGCGTTCAGCGCGACGAAGGGCCGGTGCTCCCGCTCGGAAGCCCGGTGGATGGCCCGAGCCAACAGCGTCTTGCCGGTCCCTGTCTCGCCCAAGATGATCACCGGAATCGTACAACGGCGGGCGTGGCGCGCGAGCACGAGGGCCCGAAAGAGGGCCGGGTTCTGGGTGGACCAATCTCGCAGAGGCCGGCCACGGAACATGGTTGCGGGCTCGTGGCTCACCTCCATCGGCATGGTCCCCCCGGTTCCGTCGCAGTTGGGTGTGTTGCCTTGCAAGACAACACATCCCCAGGGCTGCAGCGAACCACTGCTGCCAGAAGTGCTTCCGTCGATTTGTTGAAAGTACTCCAATCGAGAGGATACACGCAACTTGCGTGTCTGACAAATCCGATCGACAGTTTCCACAGGGCATGTGAGGGCGGGATGCGCCATAGTGATCACCGAGGACACCGAGTAGAGCCAAGAATCGACTCTTGCTGAGGCAGAACCCGCCTCTCTCTGTGGCCTCTGTGACGTCGGTGGTTGAAATTCGCCCGCGGCACGCACAAAGGTCGTCTGCTGATGTCGTACGACACCCCAGCTCAGCGCCCCTCCAGCCCCGACAAGAACTCCGCCAACGCCGCGTCCACCTGCGCCGGCGCATCGTCGAGCAGCGCGTGCCCCGCTCCCTCTACGCGCACCTGCACGGCGCCCGGAAAGGCGGCCTCCGAGGCAGCCGCGTCGAGCGTCGCCTCGAGGTTGAGCAGACGACCACCCAGCGAACGCAGCTCTGCGTCCAGGCGACTGTCGAACCATTCGAGCTGATAGCGGGCCTGCACCTCCCGCGGCACGCGCCGTTGCATCTCCAGCAGCTCTTCGCTGCGCAACGCGTCCCCGCTCCAGACCTGCACGCTGGCCAGCCTCTGCTGCCACCAGGCCTCGTCGCTCAAGGCCGCCTGGCGCTGTGCCACCCGTTCGCACAGCGGGCGCTGCGCGGTCGGCTCGAGCCGCGCCAGCTGCAGGGGATGCCAGGCGTCCAGGGCTACCACTGCCACAAAGCGCTCGGGGAAGGCCACCGCCAGGCGGGCTGCCAGCAGACCGCCCAGCCCATGACCGAGCAGCACGACCGACGGCTCGCCCTGCGATCGCAGCCAGAGATGCACCGCCCGCTCGGCATGCGCCAGCCAGGCGCCTGAGCGCCAATCGGGGTCGAGTCCCTCGGGGAGCGGCGAGCCCGCGGTTCCCGGCAGGTTGCACGCATGCATCTGGTAACGCTGCGCGTGTCGTTGCATGAATGGTTCGAAGAAGCGGGCGTCGCAGCCGACACCGGGCAGCAACAGCAGCGTGGGCCCACGCTCTCCGAGACTGCGCACCGACAGCTCGCCCGTCGGCGGGAGCTGCAGGCTGACGGGCTGCCAGGGCTCTTCGGCGCTGCACAGCAGCGTCTCGCGCGCCCCCTCGACGGTCAGCTGGACCAGATTCGACTGGTCCGGCAGCCGGTCGCACAACAAAGCGTTGCGCAACTCCAGACCGGGCAGTCCAAACAGAGCGGGCAAACTGAACTGCAATACGGCGCGTGTGCCCTCGAGATGCCAGCCGATGAACGCGGCCGGGTGCTCCTGCTCGCCCGCGCCGCGCAGGCTTATGCCTGCCTCGACCAACTCGGCGAGCAACGGCTCGAGCTCCGCGCCTTCCTCGAGCTGGACGCGCCGCTGCAGGCGCTCGCGCAGACTTCCCTCGAGGTCATCGGCAAACACCCGTAGCGTGCCTGCGAGCCTGCCGCTGTCGCGGTCATAGACCAGCTCGGTGCTGCTGACGTGGTAGGGGTGGGCCAGCGCCAGGCTTGCCAGCCAGACCAGCAGGCAGGCGCTACTCGGTCCCCGCATCGGCGCTCTGCTCCTCAGCCTGCTCTTTCTGGTGGCGCCGCATCGGGTTCATGCCGTCCCGCTCATCGCGCTTGAAGAGCTTGAAACGCTGCTCACCGAGCTGACGGGGAAAGACATTGTTGTCCAGCACGGTGTCGGCGGTCTCGAGCCAGGGATCGAGCACAAGCAGCTCCAACGGCTTCTCGAGCACCAGCAGCTTGGAGACCTTGGGGTCGTTGCGGCGCCAGATCTCGGCAGGAATCCGCAGCTCGTCCAGGCTGCCATCGCTGTAATGGATCTCGAGAATCACCGGCATCGGCAGCCCGCCCAGGTTCTCGATGTCGACGACATAAAAGTACAGACCTCTGTCGAGAAGTGCCTTGTCCGCCTCGTCGAGACGCTCGATCAGCTTCTGGTAGGATTCGCGGTCCTTCTTGGTGACGTCGAGCTCATCGTACTCGTTGTAGAAGTCCTTGAGCTCGGGATAGAGATCGACCCGCATCTGCAGCGCACTGTTGCGTTCGCGCGAGAGGGACGCAGGCTCTTCGGCGCGTTCTTGACGACGGGTCTCGGCGGCCAACTCGGGATCGAGCGCCTCCATCTGATACTGGCGCACGTCGCTCAGGGCCAGGTCGGTGTGGTCGGTGGTATAGAACCAGCCACGCCAGAACCAGTCGAGGTCGATGCCGGACGCATCTTCCATCGTACGGAAGAAGTCGGCCGGCATCGGCCGCTTGAACTTCCAACGCCGCGCATACTCTTTGAACGCAAAGTCGAAGAGCTCACGCCCCAACACTGTCTCACGCAATATGTTCAGGGCCGTCGCTGGCTTGCCGTAGGCGTTGTTGCCGAACTGCAGGATCGACTCGCTGTTGGTCATTATCGGCACCTGCCGTTCACTCTTCATATAGTCGACGATGTTGCGGGGTTCCCCGCGTCGCGAGGGATAGTCGTCCTGCCACTCCCGTTCTGCGAGAAACTGCACAAAGGTGTTCAGGCCCTCGTCCATCCAGGTCCATTGACGCTCATCGGAGTTGATGATCATCGGGAAATAGTTGTGGCCCACCTCGTGGATGATCACCGAGATCAGACCGTACTTGGTACGTGCGGAATAGGTCCCGTCCTTCTCGGGCCGAGGGCCGTTGAAGCAGATCATCGGGTACTCCATCCCGCCGACCGGACCATTGACCGAGATCGCGACGGGATAGGGATAGTCGAAGGTGTAGCGCGAATAGACGTTCAGCGTGTGGATGATCGAGTGGGTCGAGTAGCGACTCCAGAGCGGCTCGCCTTCGTTCGGGTAGTAGGACATCGCCCAGACCGGGCGTGAGCCCACGGTATGCAGTGCCGCGTCCCAGATAAACTTACGCGAGCTCGCGAAGGCGAAGTCGCGCACGTTCTCGGCCTGGAAAACCCAGGTCTTGGTCCCCGTGGGGGCGCCCGCTTGCTGTGCCAGCGCCTCTTCAGGTGTCACGATGAAGACGGGCGTGCCACTGCTCTCGGCCTGCTTGAGGCGCGCGCGCTGCGCAGCGCTCAAGACCTCTTCGGGATTCTGCAACACACCCGTCGAGGCGACGATGTGATCGTCAGGAGCCGTGATGCGCACCGTGTAGTCGCCGAATTCGAGCGCGAACTCTCCACGACCCAGAAACTGCTTGTTCTGCCAGCCGTTGACGTCGGTGTAGGGGCACAGCCGGGGGAACCACTGGGCCATCTCGTAGATGAAGTTGCCATCGTCCTCGAAGTACTCGCAGGCGGTACGCCCCCGCACGTAGCGGGAGTCGTTGATCGCATAGCTCCAGTCCACCGAAAAGACCACCGAGGCACCGCTCTTCAAGGGCTCGGGCAGGTCGACCCGCATCATGGTCTTGACGATCGAGTAGGGCAGGGGCTTGCCCAAGGCATCACGCACCGCGGAGATCTTCGCTCCTCCGTCGAATTCGCGCCGCGCCATCAGTCCCAGGGCGCGCTCAAAAGACAGGTCGCCGAAATCCGGCGGACCGGAAACCAGGGCTGCATCCGCATCGGGCCGGTAGATGTTCGCGTCGAGCTGCAGCCAGAGGTAGCGCAGCACGTCCGGAGAGTTGTTCGTATAGTGGATGGTCTCGGAGCCCAGCAGCCGCTGCGCGATGTCGTCGATCTCGACCTCGATCGCATAATCGACCTGCTGCTGCCAATAGGCGTGACCTGGCGCCCCCGACGCTGTGCGGTAGAGGTTGGGGGTCGGCAAGATCTCTTCGAGCTGCCGAAAGCTGTCGTCGGGCAAGACACCGCGCGGGTCCTGCGCAAGCAGGCCCAGGCTCAGGGCCAGTGCCAGGAAGATGATGCGGAAATGCATAGGGAAGGGCTCCGATGAGGACGGGAGCGACGATTGTATGCGATCCGCGGCGCGGGTAAAGGCTGTGCTACCGGGCCGATGGTTCCAAAGCGCCAGCCATGACAGGGAGCGCTGTGTGCACCGCTTGCACGGCGTCGTGACAGTCTGGCAAAAATTTTCGCATGCGTTGGCTCGACGGGTTTCCTATAAATGAGTCCAACCAGACAAAGGAGAATGCCATGCGAAGGCTCAGCCTCATCGCAGCAGCCCTGGCAATGGCCTGTGTGCTTGCCGGTTGCCCCAGCACCACCGAACCCGACCCGATCCCGGACCCGCCCAAGACCTGGACCGGATCCGAGCATCGTCTCGAGTCGTGGGGCCAGGGCGCGCCCGAGGTGCTCGTCAACCTGCCCGGAAACTACCAGCTGACCAAAGAAGATGGCGCCGACTACAGCGTCTACTCGATCCGTGACGGATCTGCCGTCGCCAGCTCCCTGGCCGCCGCAGTGATCTATGTCGGCCACCATCCCCAACCCAGCGAGACTGCGGGTGTGACCGAGTCCGGCATGATCGGCGACCGCAAGGTCGATTGGGTCGCCTGGCAGGAAGGCTCTGAAGGCAACGCGATGCACCATCGCGAGCTGCACCTGCGGGACTTCTTCAAGGGCGCGCAAGGCGCTGACGTCCAACAGCTTGTGTTGCACATCATGGTTGCGGGCAACGACGAGAGCGCGGTCAAGGCACTCTGCAAGGCCATGGCTTCGCTGCGCATCGCCGGCTGAGCAGCCCGCGGCGCAACGCCCGGCTCAGTCGGCGTGCAGCATGTACCCCAGGCCGCGTCGGGTCTTGATCAGCGACGGCTTGCCGGGCGTATCGATCTTCTTGCGCAGCAGGCAGATCGCAGAATTCACCACATTGCTCATCGGCTCGGCAAGCTCATCGTAGATGTGCTGCTCGATCTCTGTGCGTGAGACCACCTGCTCGCGCCGCAACGCCAAGAACTCCAGCAAAGCCAGCTCTCGGGGCGTCAGGTCCAGCGGCTCGCCTGCCCGGTACACTTTGCGCTCGACCGTGGCGATACGCAGGTTTCCGACTTCGATGTCCGGGGACTTGTGCCCGTGGGCGCGCCGTGTCAGGGCTTGCACCCGTGCGAGCAACTCCGCCATCGCGAAGGGTTTGACGAGGTAGTCGTCGGCGCCGCGTTGCAGGCCGGTCACCCGGTCGTCGACCGCGTCTCGCGCCGTCAGCAGCAACACATGGGAGATGCGTCCCTGCGCGCGCATCTCCTGCAACACACTCAGCCCATCGCGCTTGGGCAACATGATGTCGAGCACGATGCAGTCGTACTCGTTGCCCAAAGCCAGCCACAGCCCCTGCTCGCCATCGCCCGCAACGTCGACCGCGTAGCCCGCTTTGCGCAGGGCTTTGCCCACGTAGGTCTGCAACTTGGGGGAATCTTCGACCAGCAACACACGCACGGTCCGCCTCCTTCAGCTCGAGGCGCCCGACTCCGCGGCGATCTCTGCCAGGCACTCTTTGGAGCCCTGATCGTCTGGATTCAGGCGCAGGGCGTGCTCGAAATAGACCAGAGCCTTGTCGCGTCGACCGAGCTCACGGTAGCAGAGCCCCAGGTTGTGGAGAGTGATCGAGTGCTCGCCGAATAGCTCGAGGGATGTCTTGTAGAAGTCGATCGCCTCTCGATAGTGGCCCAGCGAGTAGAACACCCGCCCGAACTCCAGGGGCACATCGTCGGCGCTGCTGGGGTAGAAGTTGGGCCACGCGCGCCGCAAGGCCTCGACGAGCTGCGCACGTGTGCCTTCGGGCGCGCTCTCGACGTTGTCAACCAGCTTGCCCCCCAGGCGCACGATCACGCTGGGTTCGAAACGGCTGAGCTTCAGCAGCGCGACAAACTCGGCGATGTCGCAGTTCTTCAGTTGTTCGGCCTTGTGCAGCAAGGTGAGGAAATCGCAGGGCCCGAACCCCTCGAGCAGCTCGTCAGCCGATCGGTTCATGCGCGGGAAGCGTGCGTCGCCCGCGCCGAACAGAAAGACTGTCGGCAGCAGGCTGTCGTCGCGACGCGAGGGAAGGAAGGGACGTCCTCCCACGGCCTTGCAGTAGACCCCCAGGGCGTGGAAATCGACCATGAACGAAAAACAGCCATCTCCGTGGATCTCGAGATGGGGCTCTTCGTCGAGCGGCAGCTCTTCGATGTGCGCGTAGCCCTTGTCGGCCGCGACGAGCAGCATGCGGCCGCCAGCAAGCGTGCGCAAGCGTTCGAGGCAGCGCAACACGGTGATCGGGAACAGAAAGCTGGCCTGCTCGAGCAGTTCGAGATAGCGCTCGAGAATCGCATCGAGCGCCGGCTCGTGATAGAACGGCAGCTCAACCGGAAGCTCGTTGAAGAAGCGTTTGAGCTGTGGAAGCTTCTCGACCAGGCCCTCCGGATCGGCCACCGGCTGCGCGCTGGTCAGGGTGATTCTGCCTTCGCGCAACGCGCCGTCGCGGATCCAGAAGGCATCCTGAGGCAAGGAATCGAACAGGTAGTTGGCGAACACGATCAGTGGATTTGCAGTGCGCTCGAGCACCACCCCCGAGCGGCGCAACGTGAGTCGGGTCGTGCGCTCGCAATCAAAGAGCGCCAGGTCGAGGCTGCCTTCTTCGAGAAACGGTTGGAAGCAGGCCTGCGCTTCGAACTCTCTGAGGTTGCTCTCGGTGAAGTCTGTCATCACGAAGCAGACCCGCATGTCCCCGGGGATGGGCTGTTCCTGCAAGAGCTGACGCAGCTGACGCAGGAATCGGAAGCCAAACTCTCCGGAACCCGAGGCGAGCTCAACCACGTACAGGGGCTCGCCAGGATCGAGCACGAATCCCACATTCTGCAGGCTGTCGAGCAAGCTGGCGTGCACGACCTGGGCATACTTCTCGGCGATGAAGGGGTTGGTGGTCACGTAGCAGGGGACACCCTTCTCGCGCCAGGCAGACAGACCGCGCTGGTCATAGAAATCACGCTGCAGTTTCCAGAGCAGTGATCGAGAAAGCGGAACACTCTCTTGAACTACAAATCCCCAGCCCGGAATCTTGATGGGCTTCACCGGTGCCGCTCCCACACAAGCTGTGCGCGGCAATTCTATCCCGCGGGTTGGGGCATGGGAACCCTTTTCCAGCGAGCAAGCGGCCTGTCAGCAAAGGCTTAGGATGCGCCGCCCGCTGTTCGCGATCCCGCGTGAGGGGTCCGCCCTGAACGGGAGCGCTGGCGCATGACGGGGGCATCTGGCATACTCTGACGCAAGGGACCGCCTGCGGTGGGGGCAACGGCTGGTGAAGATTCTCCTGATCGACGAGGATCGGCTCGCGAGAGTTGCGATGCAAACGCAGCTCGGCTGGATCGACCCAAATCTCAAGCTCGAGTCTGAGCCCTTGATCTCGAAGGGCTACGAGGCCATCCTCCAGCGACGCTTCGATTGCGTGTTGTGCGCGCACCAGCTTCCAGACGCAGGCGCGCAAGACCTCCTGCGTATGTTGGCAGAGCAGGGCGATCCGCATCCACCAGTGGTGGTGTTCGGGCATGACGACGACCTCGAGCTGGCCTCGGCCTTGCTCTCTGCCGGGGCTCAAGACTATCTCGCGCGGCGCGACCTCAGCGGCAGCCGCCTGCAGCGTGCCATCGCCTTTGCCCGTGCCCGCGAGGTGCTCCGTGCTGAGCTGGCTGTCGCCCCTGCGTCGGTCAGCAACGAGTCCACCCTGGGTGATCGAGAGCCTCTGACCGAGCTCTTGAACCGGCGGGGCCTCGAGCGGACAGTGGCGCGGGTGCTTCAAGGCGCACGTGTCAGCCGTCGCAGCGCCGCGGCGGTGTTGGTCGACTTCAAGAACCTGCGCCAACTCAACCAGAACTTCGGTCTGTATGTCGGTGATCAGCTTTTGCTGGTGATCGCCGATGTGTTGCGCGATCTGGTGGGAGACCAGGGAGAGATCGCAGTCATCGATGGCGAGTATTTCGTGGTCGTGCTGCCTGAGACGACGGTCGACCAGGCATCACGCGTCGCACGACGGCTGCAAGAAGAGCTGGCCAACGTCGCCATCCCGCTTCCAGCGGGTACCGCACAACCTCAAACCACCGTCAAGGTCGCGCGCATTCCCGACAAAGTCGAGACGGTGCACGACTTGATGGATGCTGTGCAGCTAGCTGAGCCAGACGCCTTCGAAGAGGCCGACATCGTAGCCCATCAGCGGGTGCAGGGAGGGCTGGTCGCGATCGATCGCCTGACCAGCGTGCTCGACTCTGACGACCAACTCGAAGTCGTGCAGCAGGTCGTGATGGATCTCAACCAGAAAGAGCCCTTCATCTACGAGTTGTTTGTGCGCGGACGCGATGAGCTGCATGATCCGGGCAAACTGTTCGCTGCCGCGCGCGAGCTCGACCTTGAGACAGATCTCGACTTGAAGTGTCTCGAGCTCTGCCTGGCGCAGGCGCCGTCGTTTCCGCCGCGCTCCGGGTTGTGTTTCAACGTGCTGCCTTCGACCATACTCGGCATCGATCCCCATGAGCTCGCTGCCGCCTGCAAACGCCAGGCTCCCAACCACTTGATCATCTTCGATGTCAGCATCCGGCGCATTACCGGCAATCCATCGCCCCTTTTCCGCGTGCTGGCGCGGCTCGACAAGCTGGGAATTCCCACTTCCCTCGATCACGTCGACATCAGCAAGAGCTCGATGCGCGCGATCACGCTGAAGAAGCCGCGGATCGTCAAGACCAACCCGAAGATGATCATCGGCATCGCAGACGACCCGGTGAAGCGCCAGGACCTACAACGACTGCTAGCCAAGGTCAAGTCTGTGGGCTCTGAGCTCGTGGCTCTCGGCCTCGAGAACGATGCGGACATGCGCGCGGTCGTCAAGCTGGGGGTGCGGTTCGGGCAGGGTTTTCTGCTCGGCCGGCCAGACCTGGTCTCGCGTCTGGGCAGCTGAGATTCGACGGCCTGCGATCCTGGTCACAATCTGCAAGAAAGGGGGCGAAGATGCGTCGCTTGTGCATCTGGCTCAGCCTGTGCGCACTGGTCGTGGCACAGAGCGCGACCGACCTCGCGAGCTTACGCGCGGGCGTCGAGGAGATCGCCAAGCCCGGCGTGCCGGGACCCGTGGCTTTGTTCGGAGACAGCTGCTTTGCCGTCGTCGCCGGCAAGAGTGGCGCGGCGCGCCTGGCCGGTGTCGGGGCTGCCCGCTACGGAGCGGGCAGGATCGTGCTGTTCGGCCACGGTGGGTACTTCGATCGTAGTCGGCTGGATGAAGGCCAGACCGGACGTCTGTTCGCGAATGCCCTGCGCTGGGCAGCGCCGGACGCCACGGCGGGGCAGGTGCTCGCGCTCGGCCTGGGCGAAACCGCGAGCTGGTTGGAGGAATCCGGCTACAAGGTCGAAGTCTGGTCAGGGGGTGACCTCGCGGACAGCCTGGCGCGGGCGGCTCTGGTCTGCGGCGACCCGGGTTTGCTGGCTCGGCCCGAAGAGCAGGCCCGGCTGCGCGCCTTCGTCGCCGCAGGGGGGGGCATGGTGGTGGCGAACCTGGGCTGGGGCTGGTTGCAGCTGAACCCGGACAAGGTGCTGAGCGAGCATCCCGTCAACCGCCTACTCGTGCCCTGCGGTCTCGGGCTGGGAGACGGCTACCTTGAGCAGGTCCCACGGTTGGTGCCTGCCGACAGCAGCACGCTGCGGGCCTGCCATGCAACGCGAGCGCTCGCGTTGCTGGTAGCCCATGACGAGCACGGCGGGCTGGCGGTCGATCAGCTTGAACAAACTGAGGCGGTGGTCATGAATGCACTCAGCTGCCTGCATCCTACCAGCCCACGCCTGTGGCCCGAGCTGCGAGGATTGCTGGCAGAGCGGCAACGGCCCCAACTTTCCGAGCAGCATCCTCTGAGAGTCGACGATGCGCTGGACCGCCTCTCCGTCTACCTCGAGCAGCGGCGCTGGCTTAGTGTCCAGCCCGAAGAGCTAGGGGCTGCGCCTGAAGCCTCGCTCTTTCCGGGGGTGGTTTCGGATACAGCGGACCGGGTCACGCGCGCGTTTGCCTGGCCGGCCGGTCCCGCTTGCTGGCGCAGCACGGGTCTCTACGCAGCACCCGGCGAGGTGATCGAGGTTCAGCTGGAGAAAGGGCTTGCCCGACGCGGATTGCGCCTGCGGATTGGTTGCCATAGCGATCGGCTCTGGGAAAAAAACGCCTGGCGCCGCCATCCAGAGATCAGCAGCAGCTGGCCCCTCGAACGCCGAATCACGCGGCAGGCCAGCCCCTTCGGGGGCCTGGTGTATATCGAGGTCCCGGCTGGCCTGGGCCACCTGCCGCTCGGGCTGCAGATAGCGGGAGCTGTGGAAGCACCGTTCTACCAGCACGGTGTGACCGACATCGAAGCCTGGCAGGCAGAGATCCGCACCCGTGGGGCACCGTGGGCAGAGCTTGCCAGCGATCGCATCATCCTCAGCGTACCCTCACGAGTGATACGCAGTCTCGACGACCCGGCGCGGCTGATGGACTTCTGGGACCGCGTGCTGGGACTGTATGCGGAGCTCGGGCAGCGTCCGCTTGCGCAGCCCCCGGAGCGGATGGTCTGCGACGTGCAGATCAGCGCCGGGTACATGCATTCGGGCTATCCGATCATGACCCTGCTCGACGTCGAGCAGGCCATAGTATCGGTGGACGCCCTGACCGCCGACTCCAAAGCCGGCTGGGGCTTCTGGCACGAGCTGGGCCACAACCACCAGCAGAGCGACTGGACCTTCGACGGCACCATCGAGGTGACCTGCAACCTGTTCACGGTCTTCGTGCTCGAAAACTTGCATGGCTGCACGCCGAGCGAGCTGCCGCGCCTGCAAAAGCTGTGGCCCGATGTACGCGCCTATTTCGAAGCTGGTTCACCATTTGCGACCTGGAAGAGCCGGCCGTTTCTGGCATTGATGATGTACATGCAGGTGCAAGAAGCGTTCGGGTGGGAGGTCTTCCACAAGGTGTTTGCCGAGTACCGCGATCTACCGCGCGGCCAGCGTCCCGAGAACGATGCAGCCAAACGCGATCAGTGGCTGGTCCGGCTTTCTCGGGCGTGCGGTAGGGACCTGGGGCCGTTCTTCGAGCGCTGGGGCATTCCTGTCACCGACGAAGCCCGGGCCGAGGTCGCTGGGCTGGAAGACTGGAATCCGGAACCGCCGCGGGAATAGTCCCGCTGCAGCCTGCGAGGCTCAGATCAGCTCGCCCGCAAACGCGTGCGCGTTGCGTACCAGGATCGTGGTGTTGAAGCCCTCGACCAATGTGGCGAGCCCCTCGGCGTAGGCTTCTTCTTCGCCGATCTCCGGTTCTGCCAGTCCCAGAAAGACGATGTCGGCATCGCGGCTCTTCTCGTGCATCACTTCCACCACCGACTTGTCCGGCGGCTTGAGCATCACCTCAGTCTCGGCCTGGATGCGCACCTCAGGCATCAGCGCCGCCAGACTGCGAGCGGTGGCTTCGCGTTCCTGCTCGGTCACGATCGAGCGCACCAGAACCACGGCGTCGTGCCACTCTTGGTTCAGTTTCAGCAGGTGCGCCAGGAGCAGCATCATGTCTCCGTTGCGCTGCTTGCCCCGCCACCAGACATCTATGCGCTTCTTCTGGCCGGGCTCGTAGGCCCACTTGAGCCGGACGATGATCGTGCTCTTCCCGACGTGGGCGACTGCGCGCATCACTCGTAGCTGCCTGACTCTGCCCTCATGTTCCTCAGACCAGCCAAACATCACCGTGTTGGACTGCAGTCCTGCGATTCCGTTGGCCTGCGTGACCTGGATGGCCCCCGACTCCCAGTCGGACACCACGTCCACCTCCGCGAATGCTACCTGTCCCGCGACGGTCAGAGTGTCCTGCATCTCCTCGCGCATTGTGACCACATCGGGCTTCTCACGCGTCAGGTCGCCGGTCAGCAGCCGGCAGACAGTGACGACACCCCGGTCCTGGTTGAACCAGTTCGCCAGCCGCACCAGGCCGATGTTCTTGTCCAGCTGACCGACGAACACCAGGATATGGGGGCGCCAGTTGCGTGGATCGTCCCCGTGGCTCCGCAACCGGACCAGGGCAAAGCGCACGATGGTCAGCCACAAGCCTCCGCGCACATCGCCCCAGCTCTGCTTCAAAGCCCGGCGGCGCAGGTACAGGTAGAGCGCCAGCTCC
This sequence comes from Planctomycetota bacterium, assembly GCA_029260765.1. Classification (GTDB taxonomy): domain Bacteria; phylum Planctomycetota; class J058; order JAJDCP01; family JAJDCP01; genus JAJDCP01. Next base: position 8,102 of record JAJDCP010000018.1, on the reverse strand, counting down.
AGGGTCACGGCCGCGATGCAGGCCTGAGGGCTGATCAAGAACATCACCGCGATCGTCGCGATCGCACCGATGATCGAAAGCCAGGCGGGCACGTTGATCGTCGGTCGGTAGGACGGATCGCCCACCAGTTTCTCGACCGCCGCGCTGAAGTTGACTACGACGTACAGGGTGAGGAACAACATCGTGACCAGCTCGGCAACCGTCTCGAGACTTCCCAGCCCGACCGCCGCGACCGCGATCGCACCGCTGATCCAGGTCGCGATGGTCGGCTGACCGGTCTTCGACACCCGAGCGGTAAACTTCGGCGCCAAGCCGTCGTTGGCCAGTGCCTGCAGCACCCGCGGACCGCCAAGCACACTCCCGAAGGCTGATGAGAGGAGGGCCCCCCAGAGGCCCGGCAGGACCAACCAGGTGCCGAGCACCGCGATGTCGAGCCAGATCATCCGCGGCTCCGCCAGCTGCTCGGGGCTGACCTTGGTCGTAATCGCGAGCAGGATCGGAATCAGCAGGTAGATGATCGTGCCCGTGATCACGGCCCAGATGGTGCCGCGCGGGATGGAGTAGCGCGGCTCCTTGAGGTCGCCGCTCATCCCGATGCCGACCGCCCAACCGGTAACGGCGGGAAAGAACACCGCGAAAACGTACCAGAAACCCGCCCCGTCCGGGGTGGTCCGGTACACGGGCTCCCACTCGGGCGTCTGCAGAGGTGCCGAAAACACGCCGACCGCGAGGGCCAGGATCGACGCTCCGACCAGCGCCATGATCGGCAGCTGCAGCTTCAGGGCGATGCCGGCACTGCGACCCGACACGCTCGTGATCAACAGGATGATGCCCGCAGTCACGAGCTCGAGAGTGTGCGGGGGCATCGCCGTCGGCCAGAAGGCGAGGATCGATTCAGCGAGACCGAAACTGTAGAAGGTGATGCTCAGGGTTCGGCAAAAAAACAGCGGGATGCCGATGGCTCCGCCGAGCTCGAGTCCCAGACTGCGCGAAATCAAGTAGTAGGGCCCGCCCACACCCACCGTCATGTTGGTCGCAACCGCGGAGGCGCTCAGCGAGGTGATGTAGGTGATCCCACTGGCGAGCAGCACGATCAACAACGACCCCGGCAAACCGACGTTGCCGACGACCCAGCCGAAGCGCAGGTACATGATCAGGCCGAGGATCGTCAACACGCTCGGAGTGAATACACCCAGAAACGTCCCGAACTTCTCTGCCGGAGGGGGCCCATCGATCTGCATCGTCTTGCCTGACACCCGCGCAAACTGCCTGATTGCAGCCTACTCTATCGGGCCCGTTGGTGATTGGCTAGCCGCCAAATGGGACGGACACAGTCCGGTGTGCTGGTCGATCTCTGCGTGGTGAGGCCGATGCACCCTACTCTTGAGCGAAGGATTCAAGGGAGAAAACCAGCGGGCCACCCCTGCACCTGCGCCTGTGCGCCGCAATCCGCGTCTCAGTGTCGTGCACGCACACTCTGCCAGGCACCCGAATCCGGGGGACCTTGAGGAGGGAGCCGTTTCTGGAAGGGGAGCGCGCTTGCTGGCCAGAACAGGCTGGTGTGCAACACCCCGGCGGACGCAAACAGTCCAACTCCTGCCCAGCCATAGCCTCCGAGTGGACCAAACAGGGCGAGCCCGGCTGCGCCCAGCAGCAACAAGCCAGCGGCCCACAACCCGCCCGGACGTGCCCAAGGACGGTGCGTGAACAATCCCCAGGCCAGGGCTGCAAGCACAACAGCCAGCAAAGAGCCGCTGTAGAGCAGCTCGCCTTCGCTTTGAAGCTGCGAAGCCAGACACAGACCCAGCGCAGCCACGGCAGCCAGAGCGTCGAGGCAGGCCAACACAAGCAGCCAGCGCCCCGCTAGCTGGCTACGGGCTTCCAGCCTGCGGCTGTCCCGCTGCTTCTGTTCGCGCACGCGCTGCGATTCCCGCAGTTTGCTGAAACCTGGATGGTTCTTCATGCCTGGGCCGCCGTGATCATGCCTGATCTCAGCTTAGCAGCAGGACGCCTGAGACTGCAATCCAAGCGAGGCACAATGCCCTACGTATGGGGCTGCTTCGAGCTCCGCTCATCGTGATTTCGCTTGACGCGCGGAGGCGTATCGATGATGCAGAGAACGACGTTCTACGGAGTTGCGATGCGCTGTCCCACCTGTGACGCCCTCTGCCCGACCGATGTCCGCTCATGCCCCGGCTGTGGCGTGGCCTTCAGCAGACCAGAAGACTCCCGGGCAACCCTGGTCTCGCCCGAGGATAGCCCGCTGGCCGCTTCGTTGCTCGAACCCTCATGCCTTGCCGAAGACGAGACGGATGCGCGCCCGGACATCCCCGGCTACCGTATCGTCCGCAAGCTCGGAGAGGGGGGAATGGGGGTCGTCTATCTTGCCCAGCAGGTCGAGTTGGGCCGCAAGGTCGCCCTCAAGATCCTGGCTCCGGGCCTCGCCCGTGACCGTAGTCTGATCGAGCGCTTCCGCCGCGAGGCCCGCTTGTTGGCCCGCGTGCACCATCCTTCCATCGTCTCCATCCACGAGCTGCTCGAACAGGATGGTCGTTTCTGCATCGTGATGCACTATGTCGATGGCGGCACTCTCAAGCAGCGCATACGCGCTGGAGCCTTGCCCGGGCCCCTGGCCGTCGACCTCTGCTGCCAGGCGGCTCGCGGACTCTGGGCGGCCGCGCAGCAGGGCCTCGTTCACCGCGACATCAAACCGGACAATCTGTTGATCGATGCACAGAACCGGCTGAAGATCGGCGATTTCGGTCTGGCCAAGGCTGCTGAAGAGTCCTCCGGCCTGACTCGGACCGGCTCGATGATGGGCACGCCGGCCTACATGCCTCCAGAGCAATGGAACGACGGCCGGCAGACCGACCATCGCTCAGACCTCTACGCGCTCGGCTGCACTCTGTTCGAGATGTTGGCCGGCCATCCGCCATTTCGGGGGCCGACCACGGCGAATTTCACCAAGCAGCACTGTCTGAACCCCGCCCCCGACCTGAGGGACTCCTGCGCCGACGTGCATCCGGCGCTGGCGGGTATCGTGGCGCGTCTGTTGGCCAAAGACCCCGCGCTCCGCTTCCAGACGGGGGAGCAACTCGCAGAGGCGCTGGAGAATCTCGATGCCCAACCCGTCGCCCCGCGTGGCGAGCGCCCGCGCCGTCCCCGCGCATGGGTCGCGTTGATCGGCGCGGTGCTCGCCGTGCTGCTCGGTCTGCTGATGATGCAGAACGCTGGCGATGCCCCCAGCCAGGATCCGAACACCGAGCCTGCGCCAGCTCCGGTCGATCGTGCGCAGCAAAGCAGAGCGCGAGGCTTGCTGAAGACTGTCGATCAACATCTGAACAACGCCCAGTATCTCACCAGCCCCGAAGACCGATTGCGCCGCCAGGACTGGTTGGAGCAGGCGTTGGCTGCGAGCGAGCAGGCCGTCGAGCTGGCCCCCGAGCTGGCTGACAGCCATTTCTACCTGGGCCGCTGCTACCAGGCTCGCGAACAATGGGACCGGGCACTGGAGGCCTTCGACAAGGCGCTGGCTTGCGATCCCGGACATCACGAGGCTTTGTACCGCCGCATCCTCGGACTGCACGCCGAGCTCAACCAGCAGGCCATGGGCTCGCCTGTCGGCAACGCCCCGGAGCCGCTGAAGCGGATGCGGGAGGACCTCGAGCGCCTGTTGCTGCTGGATGTCCCTGAAGATTGGATCGCCACGGCTCGCGGACTGGTCGCCTACGGCGAGCTGGGCGAGCGGCTCTCCGAAGCGTTGACCGACGCGGACCTGGCCGTCGACCTCTGGCGGACGCTTGCGGACGAGCTAGAAACGCTCGGAGAGGCTGTGCTGGCGGCCAACCCGGGCAATCCCTGGGGGCATGTGTTGCTGAACTGGGCGGCCAGCAACCAGGCGCTCGCCGACCAGGGAGGACTCGGGGGCGATCTGAGCGCCGATCAGTGGATAGCCTCGATCCAGCACATGGAACGGGCGGTCAACCTGCAACCCAATGCGGTCTATTTCCGCCAGCAATTGGTCTGGATGTACCTGGCGGCCGGGCGCGACGCCGAAGCCGAGCAATACGCCCAGGAGACGGTCGCCGTCGCCCCGCTCAGCAGCCATTCCCACAGCCTGCTCGGCAATGTCTTGCTGCGCCTGGGCCACGATGCGGAAGGCTGGCAGTCCCTGGACAAGGCTCTGGAGCTCGCCGCCCATATCTGTCCGATTCGTGTCAGCCGCGCGATGGCACATCTTGGCGATCCCGTGACTGCCAACAACATCAGCTACTGGCAGCCCACAGACTCTCAGTATCACGCGGCGCTGCAAGAGCTGGACGCGGCCTTGGACGAGCATCCAGACGAGTTCCTGAGTCTTTGGATCAAGGGAAACCTGCTCTGGTTGTCGTGCCGCGACATTCCCGGCGGCATAGAGATCTTTGCACGCCTGGCGGACCTGACTCCCGAGAGCTTCATCGGTAAGATGAGCGGCGCACGCGCTGTCATGCCCAGCGAGCAACACCCGCTCGAGCAGTGGCGCATGATGAATGCTGCTCGCTACCGGCTGATCGCCGGACTGCCCGAGAAGCGCGGGCTGCTGCTCGGGCTGCTGCCCAGCTGGCGGGCACGCATCGAGCTGGCCGAGGACCTGGACGCCGCTCAACGCAAAGCTGCCTTACAGCAGGCCCTCTTCTGGGAGGCCGCCATGCTGGCCTGCGAAGAACGGCCCGCCGAAGCGATCGAGCGCGTCGACCGCCTGCTCCAGACTGGCTGGAGAGATTGGCCGGCGCTGGACGCCGAGAGCGCCTTCGTCACGCTGCGAGCTGATTCGACGCTAGCGGTCTTGCGCACACGCTAGCGCTCCCCGTTGCCGACAAGTCGGCCCAGACAAGTTGGCGCGAACCCGGCGTTTGGCATGCCCTGGCTGCTCGCTCCAGGCTACGGGCTCCAGGCTTCTGCCAAGGGACTCGTCATGAATAGAGACCACCGGAAACTCCGGGTATTCCAGCAGGCAGGCTGAAGTCTGAAGCCGGAGGCCTGAAGCCACGGCGGGGGGGACGCTCCTGAACCCACAGAGCCGCCAAGTTTGTCAAAGGCTACTGGTGGGCAGTGGGCAGCGCTAGCAGCTGACGCAGTCCCACCAACATCGCGGTCTTGCTCAGGCTCTCCCGCCGACGCTGGTCGGACCAACGCCGCAAGCGATGCAGCACGCTCTCGCTGTCGAGCCCGCGAGCACAGACCTGCTCGAGGAGCAGCGGATCGTTGTAGCCCCGCACGAAGGCGCGCAAGGCAGCGTCGGCTTGATCACCGGTGCGTTTGGCCAACGCCCGCAGGAAAGACGACAACTCGTAGACCAGCCCATCCAGCACCGGAAACCCCGGACAGTAGCCATTCTCCAGGTCGAAACTCACCCAACGATCGCCGTCGATGAAGATGTGATTGGTGGTGGCATGTTCCATCAAAAGCAACGGCTCACGCAGCGCCAGCGCACGCCTATGCCTCGGCTGCAGCCGCCGGCCGAGCTCTTCAGCCAGCCGCACCCGCTCATGCTCTTGCTCCTCAAGCAGCTGGGACAACGTCGGTCCCGGGCAGAACTCCAACCACAGGCCTGGCGGAGCCAACCCTCGAGGCAGCGGGCGCTGCAGACGTCGTGGAACCTCAAAGCCCTCGCGCTCCCAGAGCGCCAGCGAACGCCGCTCGGTACGGTGCCGCGCCCAAGGCGTGATGCCGCGTTTGCGTTCGAAGATCCGCACGAGCACACTGCGCAAGGCCTCATACCAGGCGTTGCCGCGCGAGCGGTAGAGCTTGAGCACGGCATCGCCCAAACGGAGCAGGATGTTCCCACCCTTCGGACCGGGCTCATCGAGGAGTTGTGCACCGGCGGGCAGTTGCCATCGGGGGGCTGCTTGACTGCTAGCTTCGTTCAAGACGCTCCCGCAGGCGACGGGCGATGTTGTATTTGCTCGTCGGCTTGCGGGCTCTCTTGTAGAAACGGCGATCGATGGCTCTGCCCATGCGTTGGAAGAGGCGGGGATGGCGGAAGAAGTAATCGTAGCTGCGCAGCAACCTCTCTCGGTCGGGGTAGCCCTCAACCGTCTCATCGAGCAGCCGTTCGCGGATCTCTGTCGGGATGTTCTTATGGATGTTCCAGACGTACTGGATGATCTCGTGGGAGACGTGCTCGGCCACGCGGTTCGGGCTGCGGAAGATCATCTCGAAGTCAAACCAGAGGAAGCCCCCGTCGTCGAGGATGTAGACGTGCTTGCCGTCGCCGTTCTCGTGCACCAGGCGCGGATCACGTTCTTCGATCGCGACGTCGTGCCGACGACTCCACTCCTGCAGCCAACGGCGGTAGGTCGTGAAGCGTTCATCCTCAGGAATCGAGCTGTCTGCCAGATAGTTGTTCAGCTTGGGCCGAACCATGAACTCCATCAGCAGATAGCCGTCTTGCCGCAGACCCGGCGCCTCGACCTCGACATCGTCAAAGACCTCGAACACCCGGAAGCCGTGTCTGGCCCAGGTGCGCATGCAATCGCGCTCGACCTTCAGGCGCGTGCGCGGCATGTAGCTGGTCTGCCCCTGAAATACGACGTTGCTGATGCTCTTGAGCACCCGTCCAAAAAAGCCGCGGCTGCCGTAGTAGACTTTGAGCACCGCGAAACCGTCGCGGAAGGGCAGCTTATAGAGAAAGTTGCCATTCTTCAGCAGCAGATGCGGCGCGAGGTCATCGACGCGGATGCGCTCACGGGTCGTGGTCATGCGGGCCTCCCAAACTGCCGGCCATTGTGGCCTTTGGCCGCACGCTGACAAGAAAAAACTTGCCTGGCGGGGCTGTCTGCTCGGGAGTTTCGATGTCCTTGATAATCTGGTACCGTACAGTAATTGCATGGCAGCCATGTCGACGTATATCTGGGTGTGTTCTATGGTTCTGTCTGATTCTCGGTCTGGCGGCGCACGGCCTGTGCGGACAACGCTTCGAAACCAGCCTCGCCGACGGCAGCTTCGAGCTCGGGCCGTTCCGCACAATGCGCTGGCAGGCCGATGAAGGGGAAGCGCGAACGCGTTGCGGCGGTCTGCTCGCGCTCGATTTTCGACGGTTCGACGGACGCGTGAAGAACATCCCCAACTGCGGGCAGTGGTGCTTTTGAGAGGTCGGCATGGAGTGCGTCGTACGCGCCCCCGGACAGGAATTCCTACCTGACAGCTACGACGGGGTGCTCCAGGGATTGGGGCTAGGACGCATCCGCACCAGCGGGTTCGTCGAGTTGGCAGGGCATGCCTACTACTTCAAGATCAACTCCTACCCCACTCCGGTACGGCGTATCACCCGCTTCTTCCAGAACACCGGCCCCTGGGTGACCCCCCCGCATCTTGCCGAGTACCGCAACCTGTGCTGGTTGCGGGCGCACGGACTGCCCGCACCGCGCCCAGCCGCGGCGGGGTATGAGCGCCGCTGGGGTCTGATCGTCTCGCATTTCCTGCTGACGGAGCGCATCGACGGTGCCCGAGACTTGTTTGGTTTGTTGCGCGAAGATGCCCTCGACGCGGAGTTGCTGGTTCCTCTCTGCAGCAAGCTGGGAGGAGTGATCGGAAGCATGCATGAGCAGGGATTCGTCCACCGAGACCTGTTCCTGCGCAACATTCTGTTGGACACTGAGAACCCCGAGGCTCTACAAGTCTGGCTGATCGACTGCCGCAAGGGTAGCCACGGCTGGCTCAAGTGGCGCGGGCCCACGTATGATCTGGGTTGCTTTGAGAAGTGGGCCGCGACGTTGCTGCCGGCCGAGGCACGGCTCGCCTTCTTCCGCGCCTATTTCGGCGCCCGCCCCGGCTGCAAGCCGCGCGCGATGTTGCGCGGCTGTGAGAGCTGGCGGCGCAAGCTGGTGCGTTTCTTCCACCGCAAGAAGCGTTACCGGCTCGATTTCAAGCCGGTGATGGACGCCGAGCCCCTGGGCGTGAGTTAGACAGATGCGGGTGAGAGTCGGCATGAACAGCGGGTCTAGCCACATCAAATGTAGGCTCGTTGGTGCCGAAAAGTAGGGGCGGGGTTTACCCCCGCCCGTTCGCTCGGGAGGGGATAAACCCCTCCCCTACAAGGAATAGTACCTGGGCCTTGGACA
>JAJDCP010000170.1 GCA_029260765.1 Planctomycetota bacterium | reverse complement strand
GTCATCTACGACGACACCAGGTACGAGGCTGCTCTTGTGCGCCGCGGAAGCCCCGTCGGCCAGGCCCTGGCCGCGGTGGAAAACTCTGGGGAAAAAACCTCTGAATGACCTTGACGTGGCTTGTAAGACACTTCGCCGTCGGCGAAGCCGACCCGGAGCTCGGGCCCCTCGGTTGCTTGCGCTGGTTCCGATCGCCTCTTGCGAATCATCAGCTCCGTCGCTGCCGGCGCAAGCAGGGGGCCGGAGCGGAGGGATCAGCGGCGAAACGGTATTGCAGAGTCGAATTCAAGGTTCTTCGATTCCGAAGGTTGGCTGTCGGCCAGCCGAAGGCCTGTTCGTTGGCGCTTGTCGCAGCTACCCGGAAGTTTGGCTCTCTGGTTGCGTCCCCATGAGAGTGGAGCCGACGATCGAATCGAAGGTTCTTAGGTTGACGGACGCAAGCGGCAAGCCTGCGAGCGAGGGACAAGACGGAGTCTGGGGGGGCGTTTGCGAGTCTACGAATTGGCCTAGAATAGCGTGCAGAAGCCCGCAGCGCGGAAATGCTTGTCGTTGCTGAACGCCTCAGTGATACCAAGTCGACGCATGACCTCAAACGACACATGATCGACGATGCCCGCGTATCCGGCTTCGCCGCGCTGAAATGCGACCCACGCTCGCCGCCAATCTTCGTCGCTCGGGGTGATTAGGTCGCCTCTCGCATCTAAGGCCCGCCGCAGCCTGCAGACCTCTAAGCGATAGGGTCGTCGCGCGGATGCGTTTCCGCACTCGAGGAGGACGAATGTTGTTGTCTTGAGTCCTCGTCGTTGAGCCACAATCTCTGCGAATGCTACCTCAGCCGGTTTATGCCATTGGTCAGCGACGTCCCATAGTGCGAGAAGTCCAACGGTATCGAGAAAGACCTCGGTCACGGCTGATGTTCGTTGTGTTTCGCTGCCACGTCGCGGTCGCCCGAATCAAAGCGTTGGCCTAAAATCGCGTATACGCTGTCGAGAGTTTCGGCTGCTTTCACGCTCTTGATGACCGTCACTACGACCTCAACTTCGCAATGGTCAGGCAGCTCAACAGCCTCAGTTGGCCGGAACACGCCATTCTCGAAGACTGCATGAATGGCCTTCATGGGTCCGTCTCCTCTTGGCAAGCAGATTCACCAGGTAGTGGTCTCCGTACAGAATTCTCACTCTGCTCATCGCAGGCGCGGAACATCGAGTAGTTCAGGCGAGCCTGAGATAGGCTCAGGCCCCCATTCGGACCACCAAGCACGACGTCGGCATTGTGATCGTCCTGCCCATCGTCTTCCCAAAAACACACTGGGCAAATCTCGTATCCACCCCTCTCGGGCAACGTCCTGCATTTGCAGCACGGACATCGGAGCGGCAGATCCAATCCTCGCGGCATGTCGCCCTCCATGCAATGTGCGGCCCGGACAGCGACCTGCCTGCATTGTAACCCCAACTACCAGGAGATGACTTAGATTCGGCCTCCTTGCGCCGCCATTTGTGCAGTCGAGCCATCCTCGAGCTTCCCGAGCCACCCCCCTCCGTCCATCGTGCGGCTAGAATTGCGCCTGCTAGGCCCAACGAGGCCAGCCACCATCGTACACAGTCTCATCGCAATCCAACGCCAACCTCGGTCCTCGGTCTTCACGGGCCTCGGTCCTCACGGTACTCGGGCCTCGAAGGTCGCCGATCGGGCTCGCGACCGGGGTCGGAGTCGGAGTCGCGATCGAAGCCGGCCACGGAGGCGGGTTCGCGATCTGTTCCGTCTTTGCTTTCACCACCGTCGATTTGTCCCTGGTCCTTACCAACCGGAACCAGCACACCCCATCGAAGAACCTCCCAGTCCACGACTCTCTTCATCGCCCCGATCGAGCCTGCAATGTACGATTCTCGGACAGCCAGTCGAGCGCCATCCCGTCTCTGGCCCGTACATCGAACGGCACTCTCTTTGATGGACTCCAGCAGGCGCGTCGCCTTAGCCCCCCAAGGAGGAAGGATGAAGAGCCCGACTATTGTATTGCTATTGGCACTGAGCCTGCCCCTGATGGCCCAGGTCGAAGGAGCCCATCTGTTCAAGGATGGGATGGACCGCGACCTGATCCCCCAACTCTTTGTTTCTCTGCCTCTGACGGAGTCGGACGTGCGGCTCTATACAGCGACGACTCAAGAGCTTGCGACATGGACTCACGATCACCTCCTGCTGCTGCGCCGCTATGCCCTCGACAGCAGCCTGCCGCTGGCTCGGCTGGAGGCTTGGGAGTTCTGGCAGGACAGCGGTTGCAGTGCGCGTGATTGGCTTGCTGTGAAGGCCAAATTAGAGCTGGCGAATAGCAGGGTCTTTGACGCCGAGCCCGGAGAGCTCGAGGTCTTCCTCACGCATCGTTGGGCCATCATGGACGCCGACGAGCTCCTGACCCAAGAGGTCGTTGCGTCGCTCCGGACGCTTCCTCTCGAAACGGAGCGAGCCTTGGTCACTCTGGAGACGTTGCTGGAGGCGCAGCGTCGTTTCACCCTTCTGACGCGAGTGTGTGAGGGAGTTGAACGCCCGGCGTCCAACCTCGCCGTGTTGGTAGCCAGCGACATGCTTAACGGCCCACTAGCAAGCGGACGGGGTGACGGCTACACGTTCGACGTAGAGAGCAGCCCAGATGGCTGGACTGTCACAGCAACGCCGGATGACACGGACGGACTGCATCTCGGGACGAAAGCTACCATGTCCACGAGCGCTATGGCCAACCCGCGACCCACTCCGACAGAATTCTGCTTGTCAATGGACCACGCACCCCACGGGTCGTGGATGGGGGGCCCACACCGCAGATGAAACTGGCAGTCCTTCTCGAGTTGAAGTCTCTCGCCGGCTCCCAGGAGTGGTTTCGCGACGCCGACCTCGATGGCGATGGTTCGCCTGACTATGCAACGCTTACCGAACTGGCCGTGCACGGATTCTATGAGTTCCCCGTCGGGGGCACGAAACATGGCTACAGGTTGACCATGTCGATCGGTGACCAGGGTTGGCATGCGCACGCGGCGCCGGAAAGTGGCGCCGGTACCTTCTATTTCATCGACGACAGCGGCATCCTGCGGCGGGCGGTCGATGCATTTGCTGGTCCAGAGAGTCCGAGGATCTTGGAGTAGGTCGGCTGGCCGAAGCGCTGTTCAGCCCACCATGTTCGACCCAGAGGGCACTCGGCCGCGCGTGCCCTCTGTTCGGCGCGGAGAAGCCTCTTCGAGAACCTCCTCACCGCTTGGGGGAGCCAGCGTCGAAGCTCCCCTCGAGCTCTATCGACGAGCCGGCGTGCCTTCAAATGCTACCCGCGAGAGTCCCTCCATCCGGATCCCTATGAAGCTCCAGGATTCGGGGCTCGAAGGGAGGAACCCGCCCATCCAGCCAGCCACAGCTCGGGGTAGCAGTAGGATGGGCTGAGGGGTGCACCATCGGCGCAACTCGTTCCGCAGCGGGGCCCAGATCTTCTTTCTGCTGATCATTGCGCGCTGAAACCCACCGAACCAGCTTTGGCTCCTTCGGTTCTTCACCAAGGCAGAGCTGGTCGCCTTCGACCTCGGGCGGCCAGCAGGTCGCGTGTTTGTGCGCAGATGATGTTGTGGCTGAGGTTCACGGTCCTGCATCATGACCGATAGAGAATCACAAGAAGGGACAGCGATGGCACAGCTGGTCGTGATTGAAGGCGCGAACCGCGGCGCCGTGTATCCACTCTTCCCGCAGAACAACCGCCTGGGCCGGGACGCCGAGCTGGAGGTGATGCTGCCCGATGAGCAGATCTCTCGGGTGCATGCGGAAATCTCCAGCGCCGCGGATGGCTTTCGGCTGGCCGATCTCGGCAGCAGGAACGGCACCTTCCTCAACGGTGTCCGCTGTGAGCATGCCGCGTTGCTGCCCGGCGACACCATCCGCCTCGGCGGCGTGCGCCTGCTGTTCTGCGAGGATGCAGCCGTCGCGGGCAACCGCCTGCTGCAAGCCGGGCTCTCTACGCTGCATGCAGCGACCGCAGAGCGGTCGCCCGGCGAACCCTTGGCAGGGCCCGTGATGCAGCCTCGCGAGCTGCTCGGCGACAGTCCAGAGATGCGTGAGGTGACGCGCAGGATCTTCAAGGCAGCGGCCGCTCCGGGCCATGTGCTGATTTGCGGCGAGAGTGGAACAGGCAAGGAGTTGGTCGCCCGCGCGGTCCACCGCAACTCCCCGCGGCGTGGCGGGCCCTTCATCGCGATCAATGCCGCGCTGCTGAGTGGGCAGATGCTGCACAGTGAGCTCTTCGGCCACGAAAAGGGTGCCTTCACCGGCGCCGTCGCCCTGCGCAAAGGCGCCTTCGAGCTAGGAGGCTGTGTCGTATTGGGCAAAAGCAGGCGATGCGCCGGGGTGCCTAGTGCCAGGATCGAGGATGAGCCCCTACATGTAGCGGGGAAGACGAGGACGAAGCAATAGGTGCCCCGCCGCAAGTCTGATGAAGTCCAATGCGGCACAGGCTCCTAGCCGACGGAGGCACGCTGTTCCTCGACGAGGCGGGCGAGTTGGCGCTCGAGACCCAGGCGATGCTGCTACGCGTGTTGGAAGGGCAGGGTTTCCGCAGGCTGGGTGGGGGAGTGGAGCTCTGTCCGGATGTGCGGGTGCTGGCCGCGACCCACAAGGACCTGGCACAAGCCAGACTCGATCAGACCTTCCGCGTCGAGGAACCGAAGGGAGTGGCGCTCGGACATCCTCCTGGCCAGAAGTACGTCGCTGTCGTCGCCACCGTCTCGGAGGGGCGGCTGCAGAGCTACAGCGCGAGTCAGGACAGCGACTGGGAGCGCTCGGAGCCGGCGACCCTCGCCGAGGGCATGCTCTCCGCTCCGGTCATGGCCTACGACGGGGACGAGCTCTGCTTCGTGGTGATGAATCAGGACCACCAGCTGGAGCTCTGGACAGGAAGGGAAGGCACTTGGCGCCGTGCCGAGACCCTCGACACAGGCGGCAAGAAGGCCCTGTCGACGGCCTCGCTGGCGCGCTACGAGAATGCGGTGCACGCGGTCGCGCTGGTCGAAGGCGGCGACATCCTCCACTGGTCGATCGGCCTCGCGGCACTGAAGATCGCGTCTCACGGGAAGCTCCCGATCCAGTCCAGCCTGCGTCCGGCCCTCTCGACCGACCCGGTCAAGTCCGCACGCGATTCGGACGACGAGGACACCGATCCGGTCGAGGTCTCGCGGCTGATCTGCCTGGCCTTCCACGGAGAGCACCTGCGCAAGGCCACCTTGAGGGCTATATCGCTGAGGACTTCGCCGACACCGACGGCTTTCTCGACGGCGGCGTCGATACCATCATTCCCTGGGGGGAAAACAGCCTCGCTTTTTTCCGCGACAACGCCTACCTCCTGTTCGACAAGACGACCGGGAAGTTCCGCGATGCGCCCCACGAGAACGAGGAGGTCCCCGACGACATGCGGGGCCTCGAAGCTGCCGTGGCCCTGCCCGACCTCCGGGTCGCGCTGTTCAAGGGCAACCGCTACGAGATCTATGCCCGCACCGGGCACCACACCGTCTACTCGGAGCGCCTGACCTGAGCACATTCTTCGAGCGTGGCGCTGGTGATTCACGGGCCGCTCTTGCATCGGGGCCCCATCAACACTTGTCCCGTGATGGAGGGCCCTGCTACCCGACTTCAGGAGGGTCTTCTGCCTTCGGGCAGGAGAGCCCGACAATGCGGCAATCGACAAGGCAGGCCCGCAGCCGCGTCCCGGTGACCCTCGGCACCTTGATCGGGACCAAGGAGATGTTCGCGCTGCTGGCTGAAGGCTGCGATGAGCGCTTCGTCGACTACCTCATGAACGACGATCAGTGCGAGGAGGAGGCCGACGCCTTCCGCGAGTTCCTCTTCGGCTCGACCACCGAGACCCTGAAAAAGCTGGAGCGGCGCATGGAAGAACAAGGGAGGACGGTGATCGGGCCCGACGAGCTGGGAGCTGAAGACCGGGTGACAGACCTGTGCTCCGGGGCGGTGGACCAGGCCGTGGCCCTCAAGCCCGTCCATGGAGCCCAAGCTCCTCGAACCGCCCGCTCTTTCTTGTACGGTTCGGGGTTCATCCCCGCCCAGAGCGAAACGTCCGAGACCGCGAGAGCGAAGAGCTCGAGGGTCACGAGGGTGTAATGCATCCGCTCCATGCGATATGATCCCTGGGCACAAACACGGCCGGCCGTTTGTCGAAGCCACGAGGTGCTGGCAGCCGAACTGCTGCAAGTTCCGATATTCGATCGGCGACCCAGGAGGTCCCATGGCCCGCAAGCCCCCTTCGCGCGCAGTCCTCAAGCGAGGCCGTACGCGAGAGCGCAAACGCCGGCGCGCAATTCTCGAGAAGTACAAGCAGGGCAACGGCCCCAGCAGGACACTCAAGGAGCTGATCCTCCAGCGCGGGGGACTGCTGTTGGCCAACCTGGTACTCCTGGCTGCCGTGATTCGAGCAGCCACGGCGATCTACTTCGATAGCAATGCCTGGGACAACCTCGATTCCTTGAAGGATGTGGGGGCGACAGCCTTCGTGGCGCTGAGCCTGTTCCTGTGGGAGATCTTCGGCAAGCAAGAGCCCTACCGCTTTGGGAGCCGCAAACGCTGGAAGAAAGTCCGCTCATCCCTGAAGGAGGTTCGTCAGAGTAGCGTGAGGGATCTTCGGGCCAGCCTGCAGCAGCGGACGAGCCAGATCGGACAGGTCGAGAAGGACATCGAGCGCTTGCAGGCCGAGAAACAACTCTTTGAGGTGCGCGCGCGTATGCAGCGTGAGGCCGCCGAGAAACTCGAGGTAGATTCGACCAGCGAAGCGCCCGACGGGATCGCGACCCTAGTGACGCAAGCTCAAGAACAGGAGGGGCGAGCCCGCCAGGCGGGCCAGGAGATCACTTCTCTCCTGAGCCGCAAGCTCGGACTGGAGCAGGAGTCCGCTGCCGAGAATGAAGAGCTGGCCTCGCTCCTTGAGAGATTCCCCGAAGCGGAGGTAGAGAACGCCGAGGAACAGGGGCCCGAGGCCCAGGCGGCGAGCGACTTCGAACAGCAGGAGTCGCAGGCCGAGGAATCGGGCACTGCCGAGGCCGGCCTCGAGCAAGGGGGGGACGCCGAAGCGCAGGGAATGGGAGCTGCCGAGCCCGAAACCAAATCCGAATCCGAGCCCGAGCCCGAGAAGGCGGCTGCCCCCTACAAGCGCCGTTTCTGGGCTCTGGTCAGCCTGGCTTGCTGGGGGCTGGCCATCCCGCTGACATTGCTATTGGCCAGCGTTTTGGGGACGACCGCGCCCGATGCGTCCGAGTCCTCGCTGAAGCGTCCTCTCGTCCAAGCCCCGGTACGCAGCGACAACGAGGGAGCGGAAGCGGCGCTGCAGAGCATTGAGCCATTGCGGGAACAGGCCGAGGCCGGTGATGTGCAGGCCATGGAGCGCCTCGCACACCGTCTTCTGTGGGGACTCAAGGTCGAAGTCGATGCCAAAGCCGCCTTTGACTGGTACCAGCGCGCTGCGGATTCCGGAAGTGTCAAGGCCCTAGAGGCACTCGCGGGCTGGTGCTACGGCTCGGGTATGGGCACCGAAGAGGACAAAAGGGCTGCGGTACGGACCTGGAAACTCGCCCTTGCTGCTGGCTCGCAGATCGCCGGCAGCCGGCTGCGCTTTCTCATCAGCAGCACTTGGACAGGTGAGGCATGCAGGCTCGAAGGAGTCAGCCACAGCTGGCTTGACGAACAAGGTGTCGCCCGCCCCGAGCCCGCTCCCGAGCCCAAGGCAGAGTTCGTCGCTCTGTGCCGCGCTGCCGCGAACAATGACGTTGAGACCCTGACGGGCCTGATCGAAGACGGTGTCGACCTCAACGGAAGGGGAGGGAGGGGACGGACAGCCCTCCACGCTGCTGCACGGAGTGGAGCCGTCGAGACCTGTAGACTTCTCCTAGCAGGCGGAGCCGAGCTGGAGTGCCGTGACGACCTGGAGATGACACCACTTATGGTCGCCTGCTCTGAAGGCAGGAAAGCCGGGAAAGCGATCGCCGTGGCGCTCATAGAGGCTGGAGCCGACGTCAATGGCGTGAGGCAGAGCGATACGATGACCGCCTTGATGTTCGCTTCCGACCCGGAAGTGATCGAGGCTCTTCTGGATCGGGGGGCCGAAGTGGATGGTCCGCCGGGAAGCCCGCTGACGCCTTTAATGCTGGCTGCGCGAGCCAACAACCTCGAAGCATTGAGAATACTCGTCGAGCGAGGAGCGGACACGCAAAGGACATGTGGATTGTCCTGGGCAGAGGGCTGGACCGCACGACAGCTCGCGGAACACGAAGACCGGAAGCAGGCTGCAGCCTATCTACGCAGCTTGGAGGAGAGCCAGGAGTAACTCCTCCTCTCGGGCGTCGGCTCTTACGAGGCGACGGTCTCCGAGGCCGGGCTGATCGGGGACCGCGAGGGGACTGCGGTCACCCTCGAGATCATGCCGGTCTAGATAGACCAGCAATGGAAACGGGAATGGGTCACCGTCCGGATGCTGAGCACCCTCGCCCTCGACCCGCACATCCAGTCTATGCCGTGCCTCCCGACACTCCCGTGACACTTCCTCAGGGCGCAACTGTAGGCTACCTCCCGCGCCTTGTGAGCCATCTACCGGGAGACATCGATGAAATCACGCCTGCTACTCTGGCTGGTGGGGGCGGGCTTGCTCGCCGCGCCCACGCCGACCATGGCCGAGTCCAAAGACTGGGACTGGGTCTTTGTCTACGTTATGTCCTACGACAACAACCTCGAAGGTTGCGGTCCCATCATCCTCGACGGCCTCTACGAAGGCCTGCAGAGTGAACGGATGGCCGTCACGGTGCTGGCCGACTTCACCGACACCGACGGCCTGCAGCGCCACACCATGCGCGCCGGGGAGCGCGATCATGAGGTGCTACAGAGCGACAACAGCGCCTCCGAAGAGGTGCTGGCCGAGTACCTGGCCTGGGTCGCCGAGAGCCATCCCGCCGCGCACTACGCGCTGGTCTTCCTCGACCACGGTGGTGATCTCGACCAGATGTGCCTCGACGAGCAGCCCGGCGATGGCAGCGACAAGCTCTGGCTGAGCGCCGAAAAAGTCGGACCGGTGCTGCGCGACTTCCGGGAGGATTGCGGCGGCGAGGTCGACCTGCTGTTCCTGCAACAGTGCGGGCGGGGCTCGGTCGACAACCTCTACAACTTCCAGGGTACGGCCGAGTATGTGATGGCTTCGCAGACCACCGTCGGCGCCCCAAATACCTACTACAGCCCCACGTTGCGATGGCTGGCAGACAACCGCGACAGCGATGGCCAGGCGATCGCCGAGCGCATCATGACGGACGACCAGCACTACACCAACTATGTCTCGGTGCGCGGCGATGCCCTGGCCGAGCTTCCGGAGCGGCTCGACGGTCTGGTCGAAGAGCTCGTGCAGGTCGAAGACCTCCAGGTCAGCGACAAGCTCAAGCCCTGTTTCGGTGGCTGGGGCTACGGCTCGGAGACCAACTTCGATCTGCTGGGCTGGTTCGGCGCTCTGTACACCGACAATCAGCTCGAAACGGAAGGGCTCGAGGCCTTCAGCAGTTGGGTGCAGGAAGAGCTGGTGGTCACGCATCGCGTACAGCGGCGCGCCGAACGCGCGGCCCGCGGCTGGTGCGGCCTGGCGTTGTACGTGCCGCAGAGCCCCAAGGTGCGCGGCAAGTACCCCGAGTACCCGCTCAACCAGGACTGCCGCATCGACGAGCTGATGGACAGGCTGTACCCGGCCGCGCGGCGTTGAGGCTCAATAGCCCTTCAAGCCCGCCCAGCGCGCTCGATGCCAGGCAGCATCTCCCAGGCTGACCGCGGCGACCGCGGCGCGCTTGAGGAACAGGCCGATATCGACTTCTTCGGTCATGCCCGCCCCGCCGAAAAGCTGCACGCCTTCGTAGCCGACCAGTAGATAGGTCTCCGAACAGCGGGCCTTGGCGAGGCTTGCCAGCTCGGGCAGCTTCTCGGGCCGCTGATCCGCGCAGCGGGCCGCCGCCAACACGGCTGTGCGCGCCATCTCCAGGGCACAGAACAGGCGCGCCGCACGATGCTGCAGAGCCTGAAAGCTGCCGATGGGAACACCGAACTGCACGCGGCTCTGCAGGTAGGCCAAGGTGTCCTCGAAGGCGCGGCTCATGCCGCCCAGCATCTCGGCACACAGCCCCACACGGGCGAGATCGAGCACACGCTCGAGCAGCGCAGCCCCGGTCTCGGGACCCGCCACCAGCTGCGCAGGGCCGACCTGTACGGCCTCGAGCTCGAGCAGGTCGGCACGCCGCCCGTCGAGCAGCTGCTGGCGCGTGCAACGCACCCCGTCGGCCTGGCTCTCGACCAGGAACAGAGCGATCCCCCCGTCCGCGAGCCTTGCCGATACGACCAGCGCCTGGGCCGTGCCGCCATCCATCACTTGCAGCTTGCTGCCGTGCAGCCGCCAGCCGCCTTCGACGGCCTCGGCGCGGGTCTCGATCTGCTGGGCATCGTAGCGGCTGCCCGCCTCCTGCCAGGCCAGCCCGAGCCGCGCCTCTCCGCGCGCCACTGCCGGCAGCCAGGTCTGTCGCAAGCCGGCATTCTCGCCGTGCAACAGGGCCATGCCACCAAGCAAGACGCTGGCAATGAACGGCTCGGGGGCCAACTGCCGGCCCGCCTCCTCGAGCAAGATCGCCAACTCGAAGTGCCCGAGCCCGCTGCCTTCGAGCTCTTCGGGAAAGGCCAGGCCCACCCAGCCCAGCTCTGCCAGCTCGCGCCAAAGCTCCTCGGAATGGCCGGGCCCCTCGGCCAGGCTGCGCACGCGCGACACCGGCGAGCGCTTGCTGAAGAGCTCCCGGGCTGTCTGCTGCAGCAGGCGTTGCTCCTCATCCAGTCGGAAGCTCATGACGGGCCTCCCGCGCTCGGCAGTCCCAACACCCGCTTGGCGATGATGTTGAGTTGGATCTCGGTGGTTCCGCCTTCGATGCTGTTGCCGCGCGAGCGCAGCCACTGGCGGGGCAGCTGCAGCGAGCGCTCGTCGAAGCCCGCCCCCTGCCAACCCAAGCCCCCTGGTCCGGCGATCCGCATAGCCAGGGCATGACGCCGCTGGTTCAGCTCGGTGCCTTCGATCTTGAGGATCGAAGCGACGGGGCCTGGCCGTTGGTCGGCGACCATATCCTCTTTCACACGCTGCAGGGTCAACAAGAAGCAGCGCTCATCCATCGCGTTGCGGGCGATGGCATCGCGCAGCAGCGCGTCCGGGAGCGGCCCTTCTGCGGCTGCCAGATTGCGCCGCGCCAACGCCACCAGCTCGGACTCGCCGCCCCCCACCGAGCTCGCAAAGATCTCCCCGACGAAGGCGCGCTCGTGGCGCAACAGGGCCTTGGCCACCGTCCAGCCGGCATCGACCTGGTGCACCAGATTCTGCAGGGGAGCCCGGGCATCTTCGAAGAACACCTCGCAGAAGGGCGATGCCCCACTGATCAGCTGGATGGGACGCACGCTGATCCCCGGCTGTTCCAGGTCGAGCAGCAAGAAGCTGATGCCGCTCTGGCGCGGCCCCTCGCTGTTGGTGCGCACCAGGCAGAAGATGCAGTCGGACAGGTCCGCATAGGAAGTCCAGACCTTCTGGCCATTGACCAGCCAGCCGTCGCCGTCCCTGACCGCCTTGCAGGCCAGAGCCGCCAGGTCGGAGCCGGCGTTGGGCTCCGAGTAGCCCTGGCACCAGCGCACCTCACCACGGCAGATCGCCGGCAGATGCGCGAGCTTCTGCGGTTCGCTGCCGAACTCGAGCAAGGTCGGCCCGAGCATGATCAAGCCGAAACCTACCAACGGCGGAGGCAGGCGCAAGCGCCGAAGCTCCTGCTGCAGCACGCCGTCTTCGGCCCGGCTCAGCCCTCCGCCTCCGTAACGGGTCGGCCAGGTCGGGGCGGTCCAACCGCGCTCGGCCATAAGCGCCAGCCAGCGCAGGCTCTCTGGAGTGGCGCCGTGCTGTTTGCGTCCTCCCCAGTAGCCGGCAAAGGGATGGCTGAAGCTGCCGCGCAGCTCGGCGGGAGCCGAAGCCTCCAGCCAGGCGCGGGTCTCAGCACGGAACTCTTCGAGCGTCGCCATGCGGGTCTCCTGTGGAGAATCTCCTGGTTGTAATCCGCGGGCAGACGCTTTGCAAACCAGCCCCCTCGCCTGGTACCTTGCGGGCACCAGTCCTTCTGCCAGGAGCCCCCCATGCCCAGCTTTGAGACCCTGTCTGCCGAGGCCGTCCGTACCTGCTGCGATCCCAGTGTATTCAGCTTCGCCTCGACCGCTGAGGTCGAGCCTCCCGAAGGCATCGTCGGCCAGGCCCGCGCCGCGGAGGCGATCCGCTTTGGGATGGAGATCCGCGGCGTCGGCTACAACCTGTTTGCCCGCGGTCCCACAGGCATGGGCAAGCACTATTTCGTGCGCCGCTTCCTCTCCAGCAAAGCAGCCAGCATGCCCAGCGCCTCGGATTGGTGCTATGTCGAGAACTTCAAAGATCCCAAGAAGCCGCGCGCCTTGCGGCTGCTCGCTGGCGAAGGACGCAGGCTGTGCGCGGACCTGAAGCAGTTCGCCACCGAGCTCAAGCCGGCCCTCGAGATCGCCTTCGAGGGCGAGAAGTTCCGCGCGCAACGTAGCGACATCGAGCGCCACTTCCGTCATGAGCGCGCCCAGGTGCTCGACGGCATCAAACGCCGCGCGCGGGGCTTGAACATCGTGCTGGTCGAAGTCGAGCAGTCGATGCAGCTGTCGTTCCTCAAGGACAACGAGCCCTTGAACGACGACGGCTTCAAGGCGCTGTCGGTTGAAGAGCAGGACCTTCTACAGAGC
Source organism: Planctomycetota bacterium (assembly GCA_029260765.1). Lineage (GTDB taxonomy): Bacteria > Planctomycetota > J058 > JAJDCP01 > JAJDCP01 > JAJDCP01. Next base: position 34,390 of record JAJDCP010000170.1, on the reverse strand, counting down.
AACATGCGCAAGGTCTACGAGATGCTGCAGAGCGAGCTGCGCTGCATGCCGCAATGGGAAAGGGAAAAGCGCAAGCAGCTGAAGCAACTCGAAGAAGAGATCGCCCGTGCGGCCATCGAGCCCCTGATCCAAGAGCTGATGAAGCTCTATGGCTCGCACTCCGGGGTCGCCGAACATCTCGATACGGTCGCGGACGATGTAGTCGATGTGGTCGCACAGATCGTCGGCGACGACGGAGACGATGCAGACGGCTCGTCGCTGTTCGACCGCTATGGGGCCAACCTGATCGTGGACAACGCCGAGTCTGAGGGCGCGCCCGTGCTCTTCGAGGACCGGGTCGGACTCGGCGAGTTGGTGGGCCGGCTCGAGTACCGCTCCACGATGGGTGTGATGGAGACCGACTACAGCCTGATCAAGCCGGGCGCGCTGCATCGCGCCAACGGGGGCTACCTGATCATCGAAGCGCGCAGGCTGCTCAAAGATGACGAGGTCTGGGAAGCGCTGAAGCGCAGCTTGCGGTCCCAAAGCATCCGCATCGACAGTGGGCAGCAACGCTCCCTGAGCACCGAGTCTCTGGAACCCGACCCGATCCCCCTCGACGTGAAGGTGGTGTTGATCGGCGAACGCTCTCTGTATGCGCTGTTGTGCGATGCCGAACCGGAGTTCACGAAGTTCTTCAAGGTGCTGGTCGACTTCGAAGAAGACATGCCACGCGATGCCGCCGGGGTGCAGGCCTTTGCCGGCCTGGTCGCCACACTCATCCGGAAGGAAGGTCTTCTGCCCCTCGATCCCGGTGCTATGGGCCAGGTCGTCGAAGCCGCAGCCCGTGACGCCGAGCATGCAGGCAAGCTCTCGATCCATGTGCAGCAACTGTTCGATCTGTTGCGTGAGTCCGACTTCTTTGCCAGCCAGGCACAGCGCGAGGTGGTGACACGGGCCGACGTCGAGCGCGCCCTGGCGGCCAGTGAATACCGGGCAGGCCGGCTGCGTGAGCGGATCATCGAGGAGGTGCTCGAGGGGGTGAGGCACATCCGCAGCACGGGCTGCGCCGTGGGGCAGGTCAATGGCCTGTCGGTGGTGCGTCCCGGGCGGGTGGCGTTCGGCAAAGTCGGACGCATCACCTCGACGGTGCGCTTGGGGCGTGGCGAAGTGATCGATATCGAACGCGAGGTCGAGCTGGGAGGACCGCTGCACAGCAAGGGCATTTTGATTCTGGCGGGGTACCTCGGCCAGCGTTACTGCCCGCAACAGCCTTTGGCGTTGGATGCACGGCTGGTGTTCGAGCAGTCCTACGGGGGGATCGATGGCGACAGCGCCACAGCGGCGGAGATGTGCGCGCTGCTGTCGGCGCTGGCCGAGGCCCCGGTGTTCCAGCGCTACGCGATGACCGGCTCGATGGACCAGTACGGGCGCATCCAGGCGGTGGGCGGGGTCAACGAGAAGATCGAGGGCTTCTTCGAGCTCTGCCAGGCGCGCGGTCTGGACGCCGAGGAGGAGCCGCCCGGCGTGCTGCTGCCCCGCAGCAACGTGGCGCACTTGATGCTCAAGCCCGAGGTGGTGGAAGCTGTGGCGGCCGGAAGCTTCTGTATCGCCCCCATCGAGACCGTCGACCAGGCGCTCGAGATCTTGTGTGCGCATCCGGTCGGGGAGAGAGACGCCGAAGGCCGCTTCCCCGAGCACTCCCTGAATGCGCGCATCGAGTCCCGTCTCGAGCGATTTGCGCAGACGGCTCAGCGTTGGGGGCGCAGGGAGTGAACAGACGTGGGAACTGGTGTCTGCAACACCTGACGGAAGAGGCGAAACAAGCCTTTGTCGAGCGGGCGCGCGAGATCCTCTGGCTGCGCCGACTGGTTGACGAATGACTCCACCATCCGAGCGCTCGGTGGCCGATGCCGGTCTGCTTCCCCAGGATCGGCTGCGCAGTCAGGCCCAAGCGGCCGCGCGGCTTTGGGGGGGCGATCCGGCGAGCCTTGAGCACATCGCCGACTCCGCCAACGCCGTGTACCACCTGCCAGGTCTCGGCTACCTGCGGCTGACCCGCCCTCAACATCGCAGCCGCGAGGCCTGCCTCGCGGAGCTCGACTTCCTGCGCCATCTGCTCCGCTCAGGAGTGCCCGTGGCGGCGCCGCTGCCATCGCAGCAGGGTCTAGAGCTCGAGCAGCTCGAGTCTCCCGACGGACTCTTGCAGGTCACAGTCTTCGAACCGGCCCGAGGGGATTTCGTTGCGCCGGACAGTGAGCATTGGAACGAGAGTTTCTTTCGCAGCTGGGGGGCATGGTTGGCAAAGCTCCATCAGGCTGCGCGCAGTTTCAGACCGGGCGCGGCGCGCCGCTGGCACTGGCGGGACGAGCCCCTGCTTCGCGCGGCGCCAGCGCTGATCCCCCATGCAGAGATGGCTTGCAGGAGGGAACTGGACCTGCTGCTCGCCGCGCTCGACGCGGTTCCCGAGACCCGGCGTGGTTTCGGCATGATCCACGCCGACTGCGCGCCCGTGAACTTCCGCTACCTTCCTGAGACGGGCATCACCGGCTTCGACTTTGGAAACTGCTGTCGGCACTTCTTTGCGATGGACCTGGCCGTCGGCCTCTCCGTGCTTTCCCGCCGGCCAGAGCGTGATGCCATCCGGACCGCCTTGCTTGCGGGTTATCAGGAGTACGGGCCCGATCTGCCCGAGCTCGCCCTACTCGAGAGTCTGCTGAGGCTGCGGGTGGTCTACGTCTACCTCACGCGGCTGGCGGCGTTCGGCCCCCAACCCAACGAGCGGCAGAAGCGGCGCCTGGCAGCGCTGAGCGCGCGGGTACGCGAGCAGCGAGGCTGGTAGCCCGGAGAGAATCCCCGATGCTTGCCGGGTCTCTTGCTGAAGAGCGGCCAGGAAGGCGGCCTTGCGACGACGTTGTTGCAGTCGGAGGCCATCGCGACAATAATCCCCATGGTGGCAATTATGACGTCCCCAAGGAGCCTTCCATGGAGTTGAGTTGTGAAGCGCGCAGAGTGCGTGGCGGCTGGGCGCCCTGTCGGGCTCAGGGCTGCTGCGATCCAGCCTACAGCTGCATCGAGGTCGATGGAACGAGCACATCCCCGATCCACCTGTGCCTGGTCCATACGGCGGACCTCTACGAGGCTCTCGGTGACACGCTGCTCGACACTTCTGGACCTCTTTGAGCCCTCAGCGGCTTTCGCCTCCCTCTGTTTGCAGTAGAGACAAGGGGAAGACCTGACGCCCCGAGAGCACTTCTCTACACAGGCGCGCGACTTCCTCGCCACGCAGGGGTAGCTCCGCCAGCTCGTCGAGGGTGACCCAACGCGCCTCGAGCGACTCGGCATCCGCCTGCGTCTTCGGAGGCGTGTCGTCGGCCGGACGTGCCACGAAGATCGCCCGCAGCCGCGCTCCGGTCGGGCTGGGTGTGTGTTGGATCGCCACGATGCCCTCGAGCACAATCGGAATCCCCGCCTCCTCGAGCGTCTCGCGTCTGGCCGCGTCTGCCAGACTCTCCCCAGGTTCTACGCGTCCTGCTGGCAAGAACCAGAGCTGGCCGTGTCTACGCTCGTGGACCAGCAGGACCCTGCGGCCGCTGCGCACGACAGTCAATGCAAACGCCCAGGTGGGTATTGGATCGCGTGCCATCGTCTTCTCTCCGATGGTTTCGTCGCTTTCGAGTGTCTACGACGCTAGCCCTGGCCCTGCGCGCAACACACCTGGTTGCGGCCGTTGTGTTTCGCCTGGTAGAGCGCCTCGTCGGCCTGCCGCAGCAGCGTATCGTCGGAAAGGGCTCCCGCGAGCGTAGCGGTCACGCCGATGCTGACGGTGACCGCAATCGACTCCCCCGACAACAAGACTACGGGCGTGGTGGCGATCTCCTGGGAAATCGCAGACAGCACCTTGGCAGCGGCCTCCTTGGCGCAATCTGGCAGCACCACACAGAATTCGTCGCCTCCAAGCCGTCCCAACACGTCGGCTGCGCGCAGCCGGGCGCGGAAACTCTCCGCGATCCACCGCAGTGCAGCGTCCCCCGCGGCGTGCCCGTAACGGTCATTGACCTGCTTGAAGTTGTCGACATCGATGATCGCCAGCGCCAGGGGCGCGCGCTGTCGCTGCGTCCGCGCCAGCTCGTGGCTCAGCAGACCGCGCAACTTGCCCGCATTGACCGCACCGGTCAGCCAATCGATCTCTGCCCTCAGACGCAGCTTCTCCTGGGCGGCGTGGAGCTCGGTCACATCGGAAGCATACCCTGCCATGCGCACGATGTTTCCCTGCGCATCGCGCACGGGGAATCCGCGGTCGAGAACATAGCGCTCTGTGCCATCGGGCCGCTGCACGCGGAACTCCACCTCAAACGCCTCGGCCCCATTGAGCACTTCTTCAAAGGCGGCCTGCGTACGCGCCCGGTCGCTCGGGTGTATGGCCCCGATCCAATCCCAGGGATCGGCCAGAAGCGACGCGACGGAGCGCTTCCAGATCCTCGCATAGGCCGGGCTCACGTAGATCACCTGGTTGGACGGAACCTCTGTAATCCAGAATACCGCGTCGCTGGCTTCGGCGAGCTGGCGGAAACGCTGCTCGCTCTCTTCGAGGGCCTGCCGCAGATTGCGGTCATCCGTGATGTCCTGGTTGAGGCCGACCCAGCCCACCACCGCGCCATCCGGAGTGCGGACGGCATTCGCGCGCGTCTGCACCCAGCGTGATTCACCGGAAGGGCGGCGGAAACGAAAAGTCCGCTCGAACACCTTTGCGTCTGACGCCACGGCCTCTCTCCAGGCTTGCAGGACGGCGTCGCGGTCATCTTCGTGGATCGCTCCAGCCCAGCCCCCTTTCAGGGCCTGGTCTGGGGTGAGTCCGGTCATCTCGTTCCAGCTCTTATTGGTGTAGGTGCATCCGCCGTCCATATCGGCCTCAAAAACTCCCACGGGCAGGAAGGCAGCCAGGGTCTCAAAGCGGCGTTTGGCCACGTCCATCTGCAGCAGCAGCTCCGTCGCCGATCGGGCAGAGAGCTGTTGTTCAGCGATCGCTGCGAGGTCTTGCAGGATCTCGACCTGATCTGCGGACAGGCTCCGCGGAACTTCATCGATCACACACAGGGTTCCGACCAGATACCCATCGGGACCGTGGAGTGGCTGGCCTGCATAGAAGCGGATGTTCGGCGCACCGCAGACGAGTGGATTGTCCCTGAAGCGCGCATCCTCGCGGGCATCGGGCACCAAGAACAGACGATCTGCCAGGATCGTATGAGCGCAGAAGGCGATCTCGCGTGGTGTCTCAGAGACCTCGAGCCCTTGCCTCGACTTGAACCACTGCCGCTCCGCATCGACCAGGACGATCAAGGCGATCGGCACCTCAAGCGCCTTACGGACAAGCCGTGTAATGCGGTCGAAGGACTCTTCGGGGGGAGTGTCGAGAATCGCCAACCGATACAGTGCGCACAAACGCGCCGACTCTTCGATCGGCTCTGGGGCGCCCACAGACATCGGCTCAGCTCTTCCGCAGCAACTCGCCGCTGCGCGCATCGAGCAGCACCGAACGAAGGCTGTGGGTCTTGCCGACCAACTCCAGACGCACGCTCCAGGCGAGCCGACCGCTCAGCCGATCGGCTGCGGGCAGAATGGTCAGACCCGCCAGAGGCTCACTTCCCAACCGCACACTGCCCGCATCGAGCGACGCCTGGAAACAGGCGATAGCATCCTTGCGTGCCTGCTCTTCGGGGACCTCGGCAGGCTGGCGCTCGACCAACACCAGATTGCTGGCGGTGTAGGCGCTGACCACACCTTCCAACGGATGCACTTCAACGCTGATGGTATTGGGGAAGACGGCGACCTCGCCGTCCCGCGCTTCCTCGCACCATGCAAAGCTGTAACTGGCCTCATCCCCCAACAACCGCATGCCGCCGTCCGGTTGAGGTTGGAAATTGCGCGCTCGGAAACCGGAATGGTGTCGGGCGGCATAGTCCTCCGCAAGCTGACGGGCCTCTTCCAGCCCGAATTCGGCGGCATCGGCGGCCTGCCGCAGTCTCTCGGAGTCGCTCAAGGGCGCATCGTCGGGACCCCACTGGGGTACCCGCAAAGGAGCCAGAGAGCCCGCGTAGTCGACGACCAGACCGCTCTCACGAGCGACCTCGAAAGTTCCCAACTCGCCGCTGAACACCAGCGTCGGGCCGTCGATCGGAGAATCGGCCTCTTCGGGGTCGCGGGTGCAGAATTCGAACACAGCCCGATCCAGCGCCGCCTCGCCGCGCCCGTCCAACCACAGCGCGAAGGCCCGCTCGCGGCACGCCTGCTCGTCAAGCAACTCCACGCCAGCCTCCCCCCCCTACGCCTTCCCGCAGCCGTAGCGCGCAGGCACCAGCGTATGCGGCTCCGGCACACCGGGCGCCACATAGAGCTTGATGAAACTCTCCGCCTTCGGCTCGCTACGCGAGTAGATCCAGGCATTGCGCTTGTCCGCGTAGCGGATGGCGCTGCGGGCGGCCCGTACGATCGGCTCCCCCTTCGAACAGCGCTTGAAGAAGTTCTGGGTGAAGTCGTTGGCCACGGGAAAATAGATCGACTTCGCAAACCCGACCACAAAATCGGCCCCGAGCTCGATCATCTTCAAGGCCATGTTGTCCTCCGGGTCGCCTCCCCCGGCATAACACGTGTTCAAAAAGACCAGCAGCACGTCGCGCAGCGGCTTGCCACTCTTTGGCAGCTCGGTCGACTGCGGTACATAGGTACGGTCATTGTGGGAGAGCACCGCGCACTCCGTGTGCGTGACGAGCAGCGTGGTCGCCGCGGTCTTCTCGGCAGCGTCGGTACTGTTGTCGTAGAACCAGATACGGCCGACTGAGCCGTGACCGCTGTAACTGAACAAGGCGGACTCGTTGCGCAGCCCCTGCATGACTTTTTTTGCGCGGCTGACCTCGACCAACTCGCAAGCAAAGCTCGAGCCATCGCCCAGGTTCTTCAACACCGCTGCCGCATTGCTCGAGTCGTCGAGGTTGCTGACAGGGCCTTCTTCCTCGGCTTCAGTGAAGTGTTGCGGGAACCAGGGCCCATGCAGGATGGCAACAGGCGCCGCGATCTCGAGCAACTGCGTGTCGCTGGCTTCACGTCCCGAACCGTCGACCCCTACGATCTTCAGCCGGTACCGGCCGCCGAGCAGCAGACGGCAGGCTTTGCCGTCATCGCGTCCGGTCCACAGCTCGTTGCTGCTGTTGTCGCGGACCCTGTCGGGGCGCAATTCGATCTCATAACTGCCCGGCGCGCATTGTTGCTCGGAAACAACCGTAGAGACGATCTTGTCGGGATAGAATTTGCTGTGGACCTTGTTCTGCGGAATCCGCTCGACGGTAATGGTGACTTTCTGGGGCGCCTTTTTGATCTGGTAGCGCAGTTTTCCGCCCTTGCCGCGGCGTTTGAGATCGAGGGCGGCGGCTCCCCCCAACATCTCGGTGCCCTCGGCATCCGTCACAGAGACCAGCTTGACGGTTCCCTTGCGGGACACCGTGATGTGTTCGACACGACCGGAATGCACGCGGAACCGGGCCATCACCAACGCCTCTAAGGACTTGTCGGGATGATAACAGCTGACGGGGCTGACCAACAGCCCTCTCCGCGAGTCGCGCCGTTTTCAGCCGCTGCAGAAGAGACAAACAACCAGGTTTCCGGTTAGCCCGAATCCGTCACCAGTTTCTGCTGCGGCCCCGCCTGGCCGGCGAATTCGAACCCTCGCTGCTCGAAGATATCCCCGTAGCGTCTGCGCTGCTCAAGCCCGAATCCTCGCGGCCATCCGGGTCCTCGCTACGATCCTGGTGACGGATCCGGGCTAGGATCTGCTGACGGCCCGGACGGGGCACGACCGGGCAACACTCCAGGAGCTCGGTATGTGGACGTGCAAGCAGTGCAAGGAACGTCATCAAGACTCCTTCGGCGCCTGTTGGCAGTGCGGCACCTCGCGTGCCGGAGTGCACGATGTCCACTTCGATGACATCGCACCGGCTGTCGACAGCGAACCTGTCGTCGAAGACACAAACGAGAGGCCCCTGCCACCGCTCAGGCGGTGCAAACGCTGCAGTGCCCAAAAGGTCTTCCCCGCCAGCCAGATCATCGACCATGACGAGAACTACAACAAAGAGCTGAGCGTCGCCGTCGATGGAGACCCGCATGCCTGGGTATTCAAAGACCGCGTCACAGCCAAGCTCAAGGCCTGGATCTGCGGAGGCTGCGGCCACACGGAGATATGGTGCCCGGAGGCTGCGCGGCTCTTCGACCACTACTGTTCGGGTGATCGCTGAGGCTGGAGGATCGCCCGGGGCGACGGCTGGCCGGTGGGGATGACGCTGACGACCAGGCGCGCATCCATGTCGAAGTTTGTGAGCATTTTGAGCAGGCCCAGGGCCCCGGTCCGCATCTCCGAGGATCAGGACGGGACGGACCGCGTCGGTGTCGACGGCGGCGAGGAAACCATAGCGGCGAATGCGCGTAAAGCCCTTCGGCAGGACGTGGCGCAGGAAGCGTCGGCGGAACTTCCGCGCATCGAGTTCCATGAGCTTGCGTCGGCCTCCGTCACGGTAGTCCTACCACGAGAAGCGCACCTGTTCGGCGCCCAGCGAGGGGATCCGCCGGGTCGCGATCGCGACCCGGTGGATAGGCCATACACCCCTACCGCGAAGCGGCTTAGCCCAATGGGCAGAGGCGATACTCTATGCCGTGGCTGGCGAAGATCTCCGTGATGCCCAACAGGAGCCGTTTGAGATCCGCGACGACCGTGGGTGGCGTGCGGGCTGCTTGCATGTGGCGCTGATCGGTCATGCTTCTCCCAGCTCTCTTATTGACTTGTAGCCCGCATACGGCCGTTCTCGCTCTCCAGGCAAAGCAGCGGGACGGCGATGCACGAGGACAGAAAACATTCTGGCAGTCGCGGGTCTCTCTGGCCAAGTTGAGAAAGACGCGGCTGCGGAGCTCGCCACGCCCTGACTCGACATGCTAAGTCGAGTCTGGCGCGGGCGTTGTAGTCGGTCGAGATTTGCCATCAAGAACAAGGCGGGCTAGGCTATCAGAAACCACTGGAGGTGATCTGTCATGGATGACAATGCTCGGGACAACCCTGATGCTCGCTTGAGCCATCCGGAGAGCGAGGTCAGGCGTTCGCGGCGCTGGCTGCTGGGACTCGGAGTACTGCTGGCGGTGTTCCTGCCCTGGGCCCTGTTGGCCGGCCAGGTGACGAACCTGGTGGAGTTCTTCCCGGCGACTACAGCGAGCGCGAGCGACGTCAACAACAACTTCAATCAGGTCAAAGCGGCCGTCGACGACAACGACACGCGGATCGGCAACGTGGAATCCGCGGTGGGTTTGCCCGGCCCGGTCGGGCCGGGCTCCGACCTCGAGTCGCGGCTGGCGGTCTTGGAAGGGGCCAGCGGCACGTCTGGGACCGGCAGCGTCTTCGTCCACTGGGGCTCACATGTGGCGCCCCCGGGATCCACCCTGCTGTACACAGGCTATGCCTTCAGCGGCCATTACAACCATAGTGGTGGGCCGGCCGACATCCTTGTCATGCAGGCCGATGATCCCGGTGGGGATCAGCCGGGGGTCGTGGGATCCTTGTTCTATCCCGTAGCGCTGACTCCCTCAACCAGCCTTCTCCCACCTGGAGTCAGCGGAGATACTCTCTTGAAGGCGGCCGTCTGCTACAGCCCGACTTCAACGACCATCATCTGGGGAACCCACACTGCGCCTGCGGGCTGGAGCATCCTCTACAGCGGTCATGCCATGGGCAATTACTATACCCACGCCAACTCAAGCGACGTAATCTGCGTTGATTCGGCCGCCTACGATGGTGGCCCCGCGCCATCGGGCGCCACTGCCCTGTTGTATGCATCCAAGATCGAGGCCCATGGCGGTTTGACGGGATACCCGTTCAACAAATTCGTTAAGTGCGCCGTGATCGCGAAGGACTAGCCTCTGCTCAGGTGGCCTCCGCAGCCACAGGTCCAGCGGTAGACCCGGTAGAGCTGCTTCGCCCATGACTTCCAAACCAACCTGGCACTCCAGGCAGGCTCTGCCCGATCGGCGGCCTGTGAGGGAGCTGGGAGCATGGACCGGTGGCGCTGGCGTCGAGCTGCTCGCGGAACTGGCCCAGGAACTCCCGCTGCGTGACGAACACGCTCCCGACCGCGCTCATCTCCAAGCTGTAGTGGGGCCCGCGTCTCTGCACCACCTGGCGTCCCGCCTCTAGGAAAGCGGAGGAGACCTGCGGCTGCTGCAGCTCGGGCGCGGACGGGTCGAGGCGGCGGAGCAATGCCTGGATCGGCCCGCTGAGATTGATCTGCCAGCTCTGGCCGACTCCCTCGACCTCCCGTTTGCGCCACTTCTCGATCAGATCAACGTCATTGGCCCACGCCTCGTCGCGTGCCCCTCCGCGGGAATCGGGACCGCCCGGCGGACGTGGTCAGGGGTTCTCCCATAACCGTAGGCCAGCAATGGCGCGGAAGTGTCGATCAAACGTGAAGAGCTCCGCTCCAGATTCCAGGCAGTGAGCGGCGATCCAGACGTCATTGATGGGCAGCGGGGTGCCCGCGCGTCTCAACGAGTCTTTGACGGTTCCGAACACTTCAGCAGTCTCTCTTGTCGCTTGCAGCACGCGCACACTCGGCTTGCGCAGAAAGGCATCGAGGCGACCCAGGTTCTGATTGAATCGGCTCCCACCGCGGAACCCGGCGTGGAGCTCGCCGAGCACAAACACCGACATATAGGTACGGTCCGCGCGAGCCAAGGCGTCGAGGACTGCTGTGTCGCCCTTGAGCAGCGCGGAGTATCCGTTCGTATCGAGAAGGAGTTTCTTCACGCCCAGTCTCCAGGATCTACCCGCACGAGCCCCACGACAGCTTCCTCGAACTCTCTTGCCTCTTCCTCGCTCCAGACCCCGCAGAATTCCTCGAAATTCTCTCTCCGCGCGTTCGTGTCCGGGGGAACCACCCCAAGGGCCTGAGCTAGCAGATTCTTGGCCATGCGGTTGAGGCTGAGGCCTTCGGCCTGCGCTCGTGACCGCAGCATTCGTGCGGTCGCCGGATCAAGGTTGTGGATGGTAAATGAGTTGCTCATGGTCGGCCCTGCTTGATCGTTCACGTGATGGGGCAGAATTAGTCTAGAGTGGTCCAATGATTGGTTCAAGTTCTACATCCGAAATCGTGGCAAACGTATCGGAGCCCAGACAAGAGCCGGCGCGTCTTCGAGACTTCGTCTCCGAGACCGCATAGTGGAGCCCTCTTGGCGTCGCCGCTCAGCGAAGCGGCCGAAGGTCAACCCGGAAGCGCGGCCTGGCGGTTGCCAGATGTTCCTGAGTGGATCGTTCGAACGCAACTCACACAGCTGCGCCGCAACTGGCTCGAGCAGCGCCCGCCGCGCTGGCTGTTCCCCGATTGGCAGCTCTCGTATCGCTGGAAGGACTTCGGCCAGGGGAACCGCCGGCGCGTGCTGACACTCGAGGCGACGGAGTTCCTGCGGCGCTTCCTGCTGCATGTGTTGCCCAAGCGCTTGGTGCGGATCCGCTACTGCGGCTTGTTGGTGAACGGCTTGTTGGTGAACCGCTGGCGGGTGGAGCGGCTGAAGCTCTGCCGGGAGCTGCTTGGCATAGTCTCCAAGCGTGAGTTAGACAGAAGTGCTCGAGAGTCGGCAAAAACGGCGGGTCCAGCGACATCAAGTGTCGGCTCGTTGGTGCGGAAAAGTAGGGGCGGGGTTTACACCTCGAAGACTCGGACGCTTCGCTCCGCCCGAGCGAGCGGGAGGGGATAAACCCCTCCCCTACAAGAATTAGTACCTGCACTTTGGATGCGCGGGCACGATCACATGTAATTTCTGGAACCATGTACCGTCTAACTCGCGCTCGGACTACCAGCCATGCCTGAGCCACGCAGACGAGTGTCGGCTTCGGATCCCAGCCCGTAAGACCCGGCTACAATTGGGCTGAGTCCCGGAAGAGGTGCCCAGCCAGCGGCCTCGACGCGTTAGTGTGGGCCCTGGGGAAAGTACGTTCTTGAGCCGAAGGGAAAATCTATGAGGAAGCCAGGAACCCAGGAAGCGCCTGCGGCGCGGGAGGTTCAGCGGCTCTTCTCCTGGCTTCCTGGCTTCCTCAGAACTTCTCTTTTTCCTCAATGCCTGGCTATGTCAGGAGATCTGGAACCGGGCTCGTGGCATCACTCCCGCGGACGCCGGTCGAGCACCAGACGCAGCTCCAGACCCAAATCGTCGCCCCGCTCCACGCGCAGCTCAAGGACGTCACCGACTTCGCGCTCGTCGAGCAAGCCCAGCAGCTCCTCGACGGATTCCAGCTCTTCGCCGTCGACGGCCAGCAACACATCGCCTTCTTGCAGGCCCGCGCGCTCAGCCGGGCTGCCTGCCCCTAGCGAAGTGATGCGCAAGCCCCGCTCGAGATCTTCCAGGCCCACCCCCATCCACGGCCGCGCAGGGGCTGGAGCGCGGCCGTAGCTCAGGGGCTCGATGAAGGCCAGCCAGTCCTCTTGCAGCTGCGCCAGATCGCTGCCATAGATGCGCTCGAGGGTCTCGCGCCCGCTGGGATCGTCCGCATAGTCCTCGCGGTAGGCCGCATACCAGCTGCGCAGCAATCCCTTCTCCTGCAAGAAGAACAGCAGGTAGCGTGCCTGCGCGTAGGCCACGCTCTGGTCGGCATCGAAGCATGCTTCACTGTCTGCGAGAAAGTCCTCGAGCGGAAAGATGGTCTCGGCCTCGATGGCCCTCTTGAGAATCGGCAGGCGCCAGTTCAACAGGCCATACCCTGAGCCCTCGCGTTGGTGGCACTGCTCGAACAGGCTGCCGAAGCCCTCGATCAACCACTGCGGATGGTCCTGTCCCAGCCCTTCCATGTCGCCGTAGTGCAAGGCATGCGTGTATTCGTGGATCATGGTTCCCGTACCCGTGGCGAGGCTGACGGTGAGGGTGCGGGTGGCGTGCTGGTAGAAGCCGGCGGCCCCGTCTCCTCCGCCGAAAGTGTCGCGGTACTCTTCGGGGGTCGAGGGGATCAAAACGGTCAGGTAGTCGTCGGGCGGGAACTTGAAGAAGTCCTTGGCGTGCGAGGCGGCATAGCGCTGCAGCGCATTCTGCAGCTGCCCGCGCGTGGCCTCGTCGACATCGCTGATCAGGATCAACTTGTACTCTTCGTCGCGGATGATCTGGTACGCAGGGCTGAGCTTCTCCCGCCAACGCTCAACGCGCTTCTCGGCGGCTTGTGCCTGCCAGCGGTCCTGCTCCGCCATGATCTCGAGGTAACCCGGCTCCTCACGGATCGCATCGAGGTCGCTGTCGCTCTGTAAATGCCGGAAGTCGAGGTAGCCATGCTCGACGGCCTGGCGCAGGCTGGCGACCGCCTCGGCCTTCTGCCCGAGCAGCGCGTGCGCGCACGCCGCATTGTAGTGGGCGATGGTGTCGCCCGGCTCGACGGCCAGGATCTGTCCGTACAGCTCCAGAGCCCGCTCCCAGGCTTCGGTCTGCCAACAGGCCATCGCCTCGTCGTGCAGCTTGTCAAGATCAGGCCCTGGTTCTTGGGCCAGGGTGGGAACGACAAGCAGGAGGACCCAAAACAAACGTGGCATGACAGGCTCCGAGCAAGGGTTGCCCGACCACGATACCATCCCGCCTGAGCGCGAAACAGCAACTCAAGCCCGCAAACGCGCAAGGGCCTGTTCGGCAAACCTGCTCCGGCCCGCCTCGAGGCCAGCCACATCGATGTCTGGACGGCCTCGGGCCGCATACCCCTTCGCCCAGCCCGCCAGAAACGAGCCAGGGCGCAACGCGGCGCACAGGTCGTAGTACGGCAGCGCGCGCAGGTCGTCCCCCGATTCGGCGGCGTAGGCGGCGGTGAATCGCTCCATCGCAGCCTGGCCATAGATCCACAGCAGATCGAGCCGGCTGATGGCCAGGTCGTACAGCGGATCCCCGACCAGGGCGTCTTCCCAATCGATGACCGCGACCAGCCGCCCGGAGCTCCACAAGATGTTTCCCGGCCAGAAGTCCCCGTGCAGCAACACCTGCCGTCGGGGCTCCAGCGGCCAGCCCGCTGCCAGGACCTGCCGCAAGCGGTGCTCGCGTGCGACCCGCGCAGGACTGGCCTGCCAGCCCGCCAGCTGCTCCAGCCGTTGGGCCTGGTGGGGCAGAAAGCTGAGATCCTCGCTGGCAGCGCTGTGGATGCGCGCCAGCTGCGCGGCCATCTGCTGCACGCGGCTGCCATCGCCTGCGCTGCGAAAGTCCGGCTGCCCCTCGATGTACTCCAGCCACAGGCATGTCTTGCCTGCCCCCTCCACCAACCCGAGCGGAGTCTGGCTGGGAACCCCTCGGGCGCGCACTGCCTGCAACAGCCGTTGCTCGCGCTGCGCCGCGTCTGCAGGAGCATGATCACCGGGCCGGCGCAGGACCAGGCGCCGGATGCGCCCATCAGCGCAACGCAGCTCGACAGCAGTCATCTGCGCAGAGATGCCGCCGGCCAGCGCCCAGCTGCGCAACACAGAGCTGCCTGGCTCGACGCTCCCCGCCAGGCTGCCAAGCGCAGGATCCGTCATCGAGCTCACCCCAACTGCTTGCGGAAACGCTGCAGACTCAGCCCGAGGATGACCAGCGAACAGGCCAGCAAGCCCCCGATATAGGGCAGCAGATCGCGAAGACCTGCGCCCCGCAGCACCACTCCACGAAGGATCTCGAGGAAGTAGGTGATCGGGATGCCAAAGGTCAGCAGGTAGATCGGCAGCGGCATCTGGCTGCGGGGAAACATGAAGCCCGACAGCAGGATCGAGGGCAGCATGATGATGAAGGCCAGCTGCATCGCCTGCAGCTGTGTCCGGGCGACCGTCGAGACGAGCAGACCCAACCCCAGAGCACAGATGATGAACAGCAGGGAGAGGGCGAGCAACAAGACCAGGCTGCCCGCGATGCCGACGCCGAATACAAACACCATCAGGTTGAGGACCATGAGCATCTCGACGCAGCCGACCAACACATACGGCAACAGCTTGCCCGCGAGCAGCCCCACCTTGCCCACCGGCGTGGCAAACAGCTGCTCCAGCGTGCCCCGTTCGCGCTCACGGACGATGGTAAACGCCGTCAGAAACAGAGTCACCAGCTGCAGAATCACCCCGAGCAACCCCGGCACAAAGAAGTGCGCGCTCTCGAGGTCGGGGTTGTAGAGCAGGCGCGGGCGCATCTCGATGGGAAAAGCCAGCCGCCCGCTCTGGTCGAGCGCCGGAGCCCGCGGCGAAGCCTCGATCTGCGGCCGCACCTGGGCGACAGACAGCTGGTAGCCGAGCAGGTTGGCGGTGTTGAGCGCCGTGGTGGCCACCTGGGAATCACTGCCATCGATCAGGATCTGCACCTGGGTCTGCTCCCCGCGCAGCAGGCCCTCGGCGTAGCCCGCAGGGATCTTGATGCCCACCTTGGCCCGCCCTGAGCGCAAGGCTGCCTCAAAGGATTGCTGATCGAAGACGCGCTCGACGATGCGGAAGGTGCCGGTGTTGCGGAAGGCCTCTTGCAGCTTGCGCGCCGCCTGCCGTCCGTCGAGATCAAACACCACGGTCGGGATGTTCTCGATCTCCGTATCGATGGCGAAGCCAAAGATGAACAGCTGCACGACGGGCACGACGAACATGAAGAAGATGGTCGCCGGCTCACGACGGATATGGGAGAGCTCCTTGATGAGCACCGCTACCAGACCCGCGCTCGCCCTGGCCGGGCGCTCCTCAGGCTCGGCTACAGGCGGCTCTTCGACGTTCGCTCTCGGAACCGGCGCCTCCAACGGCGGCAGCTCACCTCGCCGGGCCGCCCGGCTGAGAGTGACGAACACATCCTCGAGAGTCGGTGGAATCTCACGCAGCTCGGACTGGTCGGCGCGGCCCCCCGCAGCCTCGACGATACGCGGCTGCGCGAGCTCAGTATCTGCCAGCAGATGGATCGCCTGGCCAAAGAGCGTCGCGTCCCGCACCCCTTCGAGCTGGCGCAGCGACTGCAGACCGGTCGCCGGTTGCGGCACCTGCAGCTCGTAGCGGCGCGTCCCGACGGGCGTGACCGCCTCGATGGCTTTGAGCTCTTCGGGTCGGCCGCAGGCGAGCAGGCGCCCGTCTGAGATGTAGGCGACCTGGCTGCACCGTTCCGCTTCATCCATGTAGTGGGTCGTGACGAACAGGCTGACTCCCCGACCCGACAGCTCGAAGAGCAGGTCCCAGAGCTCCCGTCGGGCGACCGGATCGATCCCTGCGGTCGGCTCGTCCAGAAAGATCAGCTCGGGTTCGTGGATCAGCGCACAGGCCAGCGCCAGCCTCTGCTTCCAACCTCCCGAGAGAGTCGCCGCCAACTGGCCGCAACGGTCTCCCAGACCGGTGAGCTCGAGCACAGCCGCACGCCGCGCGACCAGGCGCTCGGCGGACAGGGCGTAGATACGGCCGTAGAAGTGCAGGTTCTCATCGACGCTCAGATCCCCGTACAGGCTGAATGCCTGGGACATGTAGCCGATGCGCGGCTTCACCCGTTCGGGGTTGCGCACGACTTCGCAGCCCAGCACCCTGCAGCTGCCGGAGCTCGGGGCGAGCAGGCCGCACAGCATGCGGATGATGGTCGACTTGCCGCTCCCGTTGGGGCCGAGCAACCCGAAGATGGCGCCCCGCTCGACCTCGAACGAGACACCGTCGACGGCCCGTAGCGATCCGAAGCTGCGCACCAGCTCGCGCGCCTCGATGACGAGGCTCAAGGCGCCGGCTCAGGGGCTGGAGGCAACCACACGTCGGCGTTTGTGCCGGGACGCAGCAACGCGCGCCCCTCGACGATCTCGATCTTGACGCGAAACACCAGCTGGCTGCGGGCGTCAGCCGTCTGTACGTTGCGAGGGCTGAACTCGGCCTGGCGGGCGATGAAGCTCAGCTCACCATGAAACCGGCGCTCAGGAAAGCTGTCGACGCTGATCTCGAGCTGTTGCCCCAGCTGCAGATCGAGCCGGTTTTCGGGCACAAAGGCACGCAGCCACAGGCGGCTGGTATCGGCGATAGAAACCACGGGCGCCTGTGGGGAGATCAGGTCGCCCTCGCGCAGATCGACCGCCTCGACCAGCCCATCGATGGGAGCGCGGATCGAGAGCTCTTCGATCAGTACCGAGACCGCCTGCAAAGCGGCTACGGCAGCCTCGACTGCGGAGCGGGCCTGGACCAGCTCTTCGCTGCGGTAGCCGGCCTGTAGCAGCTGACGAGCGGCGACCGCCTCAGCGAGAGCGGCCTTGGCGGCAGCGATGTCCTCGTTACGGCTGCCTTCGAGCAACAAGGCCAGCTGTTCGCTGCGCACGCGCTGCAGCGCCACGGAGGCATCGACCGCCTTGTGTGCCCGGTCCATCTCCAGTTGCGTGGTCTTGCCCGCCTCGAACAGCTGTCGGGTGCGCTCGAAGGCGTGCCGGTCGAGGTCGAGCTGCGCCTGTGCCCAGTCGGCCTCGGCGCGGGCCGCCGCGATCTCTTGTGGGCGTGGACCGTTCTCGAGCTTCTCCAGTTGCGCCTGCAGTTGCTGGCAACGCGCGGAGGCCTGGGCCACCTCTTCGGGTCGGAATCCGCTCTCGAGGCGCGAGAGCACCGCCCTCCGCTCGGCCAGCCGGGCGCGCGCCTCGGACACCCGCGCCAGCAGGTCGTGGGGTTCGAGCTCGACCAGCACCTCCCCGCGCACCACGGCCTGGCCCTCGACGACCAACACCTGGGCCACCCGTCCCCCCAACAACGAGCCGACCCGGATCTCGTCTGCCTCGACAACTCCGGAGACGCGCGGCGCGTCGCCGGGCTGCAGGCCGATGAGCAGTACCGCGCCCAGCAGCGCAAGCACGATGACGAACAGCAACAGGCGTGGGAGCATCGCGGAGCCGCCTCGGAGGAACCCTCAGTCTGGCGCGGGCCGCGCAGCGATTCAAGCCGCGCCGGACCCGTCTCTGCTCAGCCGCCCCCCCAAAGGTCGGTGGTCGGAACCGCGCCCGGGCAGGAAACGCGCAGGCAGGCGCGCTCCTCGCACGAGCAGACGATCGGGCCGTGGCAGCCAAGCCGGTTCGTGCGCGAATTCCTCCCGAAAGCCTGCCTCTGCCAGGCTGGCCAGCCAGCTCTCGCGCCGATCCCCCAGCAACGCGTTGAAGTCGCCGCCCAACAACACCACATCGTCATCCTGACCCGCGGCGATCTGCAACATGCTCTCGACCTGGGCTGCCCGCCCCCGCGGCCCGCAGACATATTCGAGATGCACGTTGTACACGCCCAGCGTACGCCCAGCCTCGAGCTGAAAACGCGCGTAGACCACCAGGCGCTTGACGATGTGGTCGCGTCCGGGGGTGTAGCGGGTCACTGTCGGCAGGTCGAAGGCCCGCGCCGCCAGCATCGGCTGCCGGCTGAGAATGGCCTGTCCGGTCGCGAGATAGGGATACAGACTCGAGCGCCTGCGCACCTGATGGTACGGAGCAAACACCAGGTCATGGCTGGCAAGCTCGGGAATCTGCCAGAAGGCGCCGCCCGGCAGCACGGGAACCTCCTGCAACAACAGGATGTCATACTCCGGCAACAACTGCAGCAGGCTCTTCCGCACGCGCCGAGCATAGTGGGCCCGGTAGATGTTCCAGGAGAGGATGTGCGGCCGCGCCCCAGGTCCGCTAGCAGCGGCTCCCTGACGGCGGATGCAATGGCGGCTGGGAAGCCAGCGGGCCGGAACGTCGTCTTCCAGCCGGACCGGCAGGGCCCAGGTACGGAAAAACCAGAGCACCTCGTGGAGGTATTCGGCCCACTGTCGGCCCGAGACCCCGGATCGTCGGGCATCGCCCACGCGCGCACACTCCTGCAGATTTCGCATACAGGTTAAGGCAAGCTGTGGAAGCGGGCCAGCCCGAAGCCTCGACAGGACAGCCAGCAGCGCTCGAAGTTGATCGACAACCTGCACAACCTCAAACCAAAAACGGAAGTTTGCCTTTTTCGTTGGCCAACGAACTTTCACTTTGCCCAGATTATTGCCACATCTTGTCGGTCGAGTGACGAAAATTGTTGCACATCGACTCAGTTTGAGAATACAGCCAGCAGGTCTCCATGCCTCTTCTTACTCCAAGTCGGCCTCCAAGGCCGCACAGAGTGCTCTTGCGGAGTTTTGGAACAGCATGTGCTGAGATGGCTCTGCAGAAGGAGGGTCCCCCATGAGCCACGCACGTCACCTGTTGCTGAGTTGCGCCGTACTGATCACAGGCACCGCCCTGAGCGGATGCCAGGGCGCCCAATCGAAGGATGAAGTCTGGCGCAGCATGCCTCCGGTCTACCTGATGGAAGCACGCCGCGAGATCGATGCTGCCCGCAAGCTTCCTCCGGCAGAGCGTCGCACCGAGCGGCTCGTGCTGATGGCCAGTGTGGGGGAAGAGCTGGGTGCCCGCGACCACAGCGCCGTCGCCTACCTGCAGGCTGCGATCCTCGAGCAGCTGCACGCTGAAGCCGATGCCGCGTTGGGCTGGCAACGCCTTCCGCAGGTCGAGTTCCTCAGCCAACAGGCCTTGCGCATCGACCCCTACGTCGACCACGCAGGACCAGACCGTGTGCTCGGCCAGCTCTATGCCTCAGCGCCCGGAAACAGTGGCTATTACAACCTCGGAAACGCCCGGGACCACTTCAAAGCCGCGGTCGATAAGGCTCCGGGCTTCCCCGGCAACTGGCTGGGACTCGGCGACGTGCTGTTCGATCTGGGCGAGCAGGGTGCCGCCCACCAGGCCTACCTGCAGGCTCTAGAAGCACAGCCCAGCAGCCTGCCGCACAACGGCGTCGAACGCGACCGCCAACTGGCCAGCCAACGCCTGGCCGACCGCTTCCCGGTCACGGCCGCTACCGAGCTCGCGACCCTGCGTTGAACCACCCCAAAGACCCACGACCCCCCCCTCGCTGGCTGAGCTGACAGCCCGAGGGGTTTTTCATTGCCGTCACTCCAGCAACATGCGGTTGCGGTAGGTTGTTTCACAGCCCCTCCGCGTCGATGCTACACTGCTGCCTGGCCTCCGCCAAGAGGACCGCATGGCACCGACTGCCGCCCCGCCCCGCCGAAGACGCTGGAAGAGGATCGTGCTGCTGCTCGTGCTCGCGCTGTTGCTGGCAGCCTTCCTGCTAGCTCGCGAGCTCGCCTCCCTCGCAACGGCCTACAGCGCTCGCGTGGCCTGCTCGGGCATCTTCATTGCCCAACGCACAGAAGACCAGCTGCTGGCCGAAGAGCTGGCCCGCTTCCCGCTCATGCAGCTCAACATCGACCGGCAGCAGCACAGGGTCACCACCAGCATCGGCCCATTCTCGCACAGCGCGGTGTTCCGCGAGGGGCTCGGCAGTGTGCTCGAGCTCGGGGACAGCCTCGCCAGTCTGACCGCCCCCGGGCCCCTCGATCCCGCCCTGGCCGAGCGGCCCTGGCCGCTTGGGGAGCTGGCCGCGGAGGCGGACAGTAGCGCCTTTGACCAAGCAGCCGTCGCGAGCGCCCTCGCGCTGGCCTTCGCGCAGCCGCCGGTGGACGCTCCCAAGTTCCACACACGTGCGCTGCTGGCTGTCCATCGGGGGCGCATCATCGCCGAACAGTATGCCCCGGGCATCGGGCGCGACACGCCCTTGCTCGGCTGGTCGATGACCAAGAGCATGGTCAACGCGCTGCTCGGCATCGCCGTCCAGGACGGCCTCCTGGACATACACCAGCCCGTCGGCTTGTCCGCGTGGAGCGACCTCGCCGACCCGCGCCACACGCTGACCCCGGATCAGCTGCTGCGCATGAGCAGCGGTCTGCAGTTCAGCGAACGCTACGGTGATCCCTTCTCCGATGTGGTGAAGATGCTGTTTGCCTCCCCCAGCGCGGCGGCCTACGCCATCGACCAGCCTCTGGCGTACCAGCCTGACAGCCGCTGGGCCTATTCGAGTGGCAGCACCAACATCCTGTGCCGGGTATTGCACGATGCCCTGGGAGGCGACCAGGCCGCCAGCCTGGCCTTTCCCCGAGAGCGCCTGTTCGCTCCGTTGGGAATGCGCACTGCGCTGATCGAGCCCGATTCTGAGGGGACTCTGATCGGCTCGTCGTTCGGCTGGGCCAGCGCCCGCGACTGGGCACGCCTCGGTATGCTTCTGCTCGACGATGGCGTCTGGCAGGGAGAGCGCCTGCTGCCGGAGGGCTGGGTTGCCTACAGCACCACCCCCACGCCCCACTCCTCGGGAAGATACGGGGCCCACCTCTGGCTGAACGTCGGCCCCGAGGGAGCGCCAGAAAAACGCTGGTTGCCCAGCATGCCCGACGATCTCTTTGCCATGCGGGGCTATGAAGGACAGCTGACGCTGGTGCTTCCGTCCAGGCAATTGGTGGTGGTGCGGCTGGGCTGTGACCGCGAGCGCAACGCGTTCCCGCTCGAGCCGGTCCTGCAAGCACTGCTCGAAGCGTTGAACTGACCGCACCAGGCGGTCTGCGGAGGCGTCGGCCGCCGAACGGGCTGCTCGGGAGTGCGCGGATGTGTAGAATGGGATGCACTCCAGCCGACGAGCCCGCATGCCGAACGAAGCCAAACCCGACGAATCCAAGGTGCGCCGCTACACCGAGCGCTTCCTGGCATCTCTGCTGCGCAGGGAACAGACGACCCTGCAGATCTCCAGCGCCGATCCGCTTGCCGAAGGAGACGAGTCCGCCCCCGAAGGGCTGACCAACCGGGAGCTGATCGACTGCCTCAAGCAACGCGCCGGCCTCGACGCAGACCCTGAGGCCCCCCATGCGCTGGGCCAGCTGCGGGTCGAGGAGGAGGGGACCGCCGGCACGGTGCTGCTGAGCTGTGAGCAGCTGCCGGACAACGAAGCGCGCTTGGTGCTGAGCGTGCTCCACGAAAAAAACCCGACCCCGTCTTCGGACGCCGAGGTCGAGGCCGATTCTTCTTCGGCGTCTCCGCAAGACCTGAGTGGTCTGATCCTGTCCGGAGCCGCGGACGCGGAGACGTTGCATGCCGTGCTGGAACCTCTGCCGCCCGCGGCGCGCAAAGAGCTGGCCTTCGACCTGCAAGCGTTTGCGGCCGACCTGACCAGGGCAGAGCGCTGGAGCTACCTGGGTCCAGCGGGCGTGCGCGAGCAGGGGCTGGTGCTCAGCGACCCGCAAAGCCAGAACTGGCGAGCCTGGTTGCGGCTCGACGACGCCCTGGCCGCCGAGGGCACGGTCGGATTCTTGTTGTTGCGCGCTCAAGAGCGCTGGCAGATCGAGCTGCGGCCCGCACCTGAGGCCACTCTAGAGAGTCTGGCTGCATCCCTGAATGAAGCCGAGCCTGAAGAAGGGGCAGCAAGCTGGCAGCTCGAGCAGGACGGCTGTCAGCTGGGCTCGCCAGATCAGGGCAGCGCACTGCCCGGTCCCGAGCTCGCCGGGCTCTGCCGCAGCTGGCTTCAGGCCGTCCCGCTCGAGGCCGAACGTCTGCGCCGGGCAGCCGAGCTGCTGAACGACTGGCCGCAGATCCTACCCGCCTGGACGCAGCCTCAGTACGAAGGTCGAAGCGGCCCCTACCTGCGGGTGCGAGCCTGGCGCGAGGGCGAGCCCAGGCTGATTCTGTTGCGCTCCGGGGCGGGCGGGCCGCAGACTGCGGTGTCGAATCCTCCGTGGCTGCCCGTCGAGCAACTGGCGACAGAACCCTGGCGAGGAAACCCCGTCGAAGCCTGGGCCACCCCGTTGAGCAACCTGCAGAACCTTCGCTGTTGGCGCGCTGAGCAAACGCAGCTGCCTGTCGCCGCGCTGCTCGCGGTGCTGCGCGATCTGGCCCGTTGCCTCGCGACCCTCCACCAGGACGATCGTGGGCATGGGGGTGTGCATCCCCACAATATCTGGCTGAGCCGCGGCCCCGCCGCCAGGGAACGGACCTGGTTGTTGGCTCCAGGTTGCTCGCTGAGCACCGCTCTCGAGCGGCAGGTGTTTTCTGGAGCCGTCGCCAGCCCCGTCGAAGATGCCCGCTGCCTGGCAGATCTCTGTCTGTTCTTGGTCTGTGGAGAGGCGCGGACCATCGAGCGCGCCGACCAGATCGGCGAGGCGCTGCAGCCCGCTTTGCTCGGCGACAGGGTCTCCGGAGTGCGCTCGGCATGGTACGGAGACCTCGAAGAGCTCTTGCGGGGGATGCTGGAAGAGTCCACGGAGGCGCAGAGCGTCCGCAGTTTCGTCCGCAGTCTGGAAGAGAGCGCCGAACGTTGGGAGAGCGATGCCCCCACCGACACCTGGAGACTCGATACCGAGCAACGGACGGCCTTCACTCGCGACGCCTCCGACGTGGCCGCGCCTGCTGCCAAAGCTGACGAGCGCGAGGAGCTGGCCTTCTTGCGGAACGCAGTCGAAGGGTTGGAAGTTTTCGGCGACGACGACGAAGACGAAGAAGACGAAGAAGAAGACGAAGACGACGCTAAGCCTGGACCGGCGCTTTGGATGGCCATCGCCAGGAAACCCGAGCCCGGCGAGCAGGACCGAGAGTCCGAGCTGGAGCCGGACGAAGACATGGACCGCGACACCGAAGTGATCGTGCAGGCCTGGGAAGCGCTGGGTTTCGACGACGATGACGATGAAGACGAGCCAGAAACCGGTGAGGTTGCTGGCCTGAGCGATGAAGCCGGCCCCGCAGCACAGACCGAACAGGCCGAAGAGGCCGCACTGGACGAGCAAGCCGGGGAAGAAGAGCCGGCCGAAAACGGAGCAGAAAAGGCCGCGAAGCTGTCACTGGCAGGTCTCGGCAGCTCCGTTTTCACACCCGAGCCGCTGCTGGCCGTGCAAACCTCCGCAGATGCTCCCATCGGCGCTCTCGTCGATGAGAGGGCTCCCCAACCAGAGAGCGACGCTGCGCGGCCTGCAGTGGCTGAGGCTGAAGCGGAAGAACAGGAAGCCGACACGAGGCCCAGCTCCGGTGCGAGCATCCGCAGCTGTCTCAAAGAGCTCCCCCGGCATGAAGGATACAAACTGCTCGCGGGTTGCGCCCTCTCCAAGAGGCTCGTGCGCCGCGGGGGCGCCGCGGTTTTTCGCGGCACGGAGCTGGCCAGCAAGAAGAGGGTTCTGCTGACTCTGCTGGCCCCTGATTTCCAGGATTCCCGGGCTGCGATGCGCTTTCTTGCGCGTGCGGAGCGATTCCTGCCGATGAAACACCCCAATCTGCTGCGGGTGGTCAAGACCGGCAACGAGGCGGGTCTGGCTTTCATCGTACAACGCCGCGTGCGGCACTTGACCGCATTCGACCTGGTCGCATCGATCCGAGGCAAAGAACGTCTGGGAATGGCCGAATTGCCCGCATTGGTTGTGGTCGAGTCGATCGCGCGAGGGCTGGCGGCCATGCATGAGCAGCGCCTGCTGCACGCCAAGGTCCACCCCGGCCGCATCCTGATTCCCGCCCGCGAGCACGAGAAGCGTCTGAGCCGCAAAGATTACCTGCGCGAGCTGAGGGACACCAAGCTCGCCCTGATCAGCCTGACGCTCGAGGAGTGGAAACCGAGCGGCGACGCCGTCTCCTGGCGGTCCTTCCTCGCGCCCGAACGCCGCGGCGAAGGGCGCCTCGCTCCGAGCGCCGATGTGTATTCTCTGGGCGCGGTGCTGTTCTTCCTGCTGACCGGCCGTGCGCCGATGAAACAGCCCAAAGGTGCGGAAGCCAGTCCAAGCTATCTACCGCTCTACCAATTGCGTCCCGAGGTGTCGATGGAGATCGGAGGCCTGCTGGCTCGCTGCCTGCAGCGCGATCCCAACAGCCGCTTCAAAAACGGCCGCGCCCTGCAGAAGGCTCTCGAAAAGGTGCGCCGCTCGCTGGAAAAGGGCTGAGCCGCTCAGCCGTCCCGGCGTACCCGCCGCACCAGACGGCCGTCCTCGACGAGTTTGAACTCTCGCTTTGTCAGCCAGGCGGTCAGCTCGTCTGCCGCCGGATGGGTGGGCCGCACGATGTTGTTGATGTAGTTCACACCGTGCTTGGCAGCGACCTTGGCCAGGTTCTCCAACGCAAAGCCGCCAACCCCGCGACCCCGTGCTTCGGGGTCGGTGGCGAGCAGGATCTCGGCGTCGCCCCAGACCAACTCGAGCCAGCCGTATCCGAGCGTCTTGCCGTCATCTTCGACCCGCCACCACTCGCCGGGCACCTGTTCTCCTTCGGGCAGAGTGCTGTAGCGTGTATCGAAGATACCCGCCGGTGCCTGACCGACGATGCGCATTTTGTCTGCGTCCCAGAGCGGGGGATTTTCGGCGATCCACGAAAGCGTCATGCTTCCTCCCTTCGCGGTTGAGACCGGCCAGTGTAGCAAGCACCGCGAGCCGCGGCCAGCGGGTGCTGGCGCGAGCCTGTCGAACTATCCAGCCTCAGCACTGGCCAAGAGCCCGGCCCGCCGGGTAGATTCGTGCGTACACCGCGACGGAGTCTGTCCCCATGCCCCAGCACAGCGTTCCCGGACTGGTCTCGCTCCACCTCGGCGAGGATTGGCAAACCAGTGAGCTCGAAGATCCTCAGGAAGTCTTGCGGCTCGTGTGTCCCCCGACACATCTGCGCGTGATGGTCCTGCCCCCGGTGCCCTTGTCGCCCGAACAGATGTTGCAAGAGGTCGCGCAGCAGTCGGGCTGTGTATCCATCGAAGGGCTGCAGAGCGCTGACGACGACGAACCTGCACCCCGGGCATGGGCGACGGTGAGCTTTCCGACAGAACAGGAGCTGATCGCGATCCTTGCCTGCAGCGCCGGGGTCATCGTGGTGGTGCTGCAGGCTCCGCGAGACATCGAACGCTACCGCTCGAGCTTTGATGCCGTGATGGCCAGCCTGGTCATCGACCCGGGTTTCCACCTGGGGTTGGCGATGCAGCTGACGGATGCCTTTGAGAAACAGTGGCCGGAGTGCGAATGCCGCATGCCCGACCCCACCATTCTCGAGATCGAGCGTCCCGAGCAACCCAAAGCGCGTCTGGCCGTGAGCAACGTCTCCTTGCGCATCGCCGCTGAGCCCGCGCGCAAGCACGAGATCATCGCAGAATACGTCGCCTCGCTGCCCGACCTGCCCGAGGCGGGAGAAGAGGATCCGGTCGCGCTGAGCTGCGAGGCCATCTTTCCGCGCCTGATGCCGAGCGAGCGCTTCGCGGGGCTCGAGGAGGGTGCCATTGTCTACCGCGAGCACGCCGGCGGGCTCTGGCTGACGCTGGTCCACCACCAGCCCCCGCTGGACAAATACCTCGGCGCCAACGATCTCCAGCAGCTGGGGCTCGATTGGGATGCAGCCCTCGCCCGCGCCCTGGAAAACCTCGAGCAGTTGTTGACTCTGTTTCCCCCTCAAGTGATGGGGCCGAGCGCCGATGCGCCCAGCCTGGTCCTGTTCGAGGGCCATCCACACGCCCACGCCATGCTGTTGTTGCCCGGGTTGCGCCGCCTGTTGGTCGAGACCCTGGGACTCGGCTGCCGCGCCTGCCTGCCCAGCCTGGACGAGCTGATCGCGTTTCCCCGCGGCCACTCTCCCGACAGCGAGCACATCATCCAGAATGTCGAGAACTCCTACGAGCAGAGCCCCTACCCGGTCAGCCGCGCGGTCTGGCAGGTCAGCACCGATGGCTTTGAACCCGAGAGCCGCTCGCCATTGATCTTGTTGTAGGAGAGAGCGATGCCCGCAGCGCCCCAACCGCCAGGCCCGCCCGGCCAACACGTCGTAGTCTCCGAGTTCGGCGAGACCCCGCTCGATGCGCTCGAGCACTTCTGCACGCTTGAGAGCCAGCCCGCCCCCGATCCATCTCAACTGCAACCCGACGACGTGGTCATCGCCGTGCGTAGCGCTGCGGTCGGCTGGGTAGACCTGCTGATGACCAGCGGCCAGTACCAGCACATGGCTCAGCCTCCGTATACTCCGGGTCTCGAATACAGTGGAGAGCTGGTCTGGTGCGGCCCCGAGGTTCCCCCTTCGTTGCAGGTCGGCGACCCGGTCATGGCCGACGGTTTCCTGACCGGACCCCGATCGAAAGGCCGCCACCAGCGTTGGGGCGGTTTCGCCAGCTACGCCGTCGCGCCCGCTGCCGCCGCCCTGCCATTACCTGCCGGCTTCGACTTTGATCAGGCCTGCAACTTCCTGGGCAACTACGAGACCGCCTACCACTGCCTGGTGGCGCGCGGCCGTCTGCAAGCCGGCGAGACCGTGCTGATCCATGGAGCCTCCGGCGCGACCGGCCTGGCCGCCGTGCACATCGCCAAGCTGCTCGGCGCGCGGGTGATCGCCACGGGCCGCTCGCCCAGCAAACTTGCGCAGGTCGAGGCTCAAGGCGCCGACCACGTAGTGTGCTCGCAGCAGGCGGATGGCAGCACCGCCTTCCGCCAGCAGGTCCGTGCGCTGACCGACGGCGAGGGCGTCGATGTCGTCTACGACGGGGTCGGCGGTGCCGTGTCTCTCGAGAGCCTGCGCTGTGTGCGCTTTGGCGCCCGTTTTCTGATCGTGGGTTGGGCGGCGACCCCGTTCGTCGCGCGCGGCAAGGGGCAGCGTGGCGCCCCCAACGCCAACGTGCTGCCGACCAACCTGATCATGATGAAAGGCCTGCAGGTGCTGGGCTGCCCGACCGTGATCTCGACCCACCACGACCCGAGCCTGCGTCCCGCGCGCCTGGGGGCGCTGCTTGCGTGGGTGGAGGCGGGTAAGCTGAAGCCACACGTCTCACAGGTCTTTCCCCTCAGCGCGTTCGCTGAAGCGATGCGGGCGAAGTGGAACAGCACTGCTGTCGGCGGTTGCGTCTTGCGGCCGTAGGCCGTCTCCATACCTTAGGGGTTCCGCCACCCACCCAATCCGCATCGAAACCGGTACGGTGCCGTGATGTTCTCGACGAGCAAGAGCGGATCATAGGCCCCGCCGGGCGGGGTATGGTGCATCACCTGCCCGCAGGCGTTCTCGATCTAGCCATCATGCTGGTTGTGGGGCGTATCTGTAGGGCTTCAACCTCGCGGAGCCTGCGCTCCGGAGGCAGCAGCGGCGCATCGTGCTGCCCCTGCAAGGGTACGGCATATGCACGCCCTCCGGCCCGCCAGCAGAACTCAGTTCAGCGCGAGCAGCGCCCCGTTGAGCACCGTCGCGAAACCGATCCACGCCAGATAGGGCGCGAGCAGCCAGGCGGCGGGGCGGTCGATGCCCCAGAAGCTGCGCATGGTGGCCACCACGGCCAGGACCATCAGCACGATCACCACCAGCGCGGCAGTGATGGCCTGGGCACCGAAGAACAGCGGCGACCAGATCGCATTGAGCAGCAACTGGACGCCGAACAGCGTCAACGCGGCGCTGCCGCCCGGCGCGCTGCGGCGCACGAACACGCGGAAGAGCGCGACGCCCATCAGCGTGTAGAGCAATGTCCAGACCGGCCCGAACACCCACCCAGGTGGTTGGAACGAAGGCTTGGTCAGGGTCTGGTACCAGTCTGTGTCCGTGGAGGTGAGCAGGGCGCCCGCGATGCCCACGGCGTTGCACAACAGGATCGCCAGGCTCGCCGTGATCGCCGTGCGCAGGGCTGATGACGGTTTGGTGGGCGTGAGCGGGGGGCTGGCAGTGGGTGGCATGGCGATCTCCTTGTTTCCTGAAGTCTACGCATCACCTACCGACTGTCAAGCATTTGTATAGGTTTTGTTGTACCACTCTGGGTGCGCGGCGCTCCGGCAGTGGAGCGCAGGACGGTCAGGGATTCCTGTTCCTGCTCTTCGCGGACCTGTTCTCCGGGCACGACCTTCAACGCCCCGTCTCCGGATCCGCTTCCAACGCGTCCGCTGCCTCGATGGCCAGCCGGATCGCCTCCTCCAGCTGCGGGTCGACTCCGCGCAGCCCATCGCCCGGCGTGTAGGGCACGGACACGTCCGGCACGCAGCCGTTGTGCTCCATGTTGGTCCCCGAACCGTAGACGTACCAGCCGCGGAAGGGCAGGCGGAAGGACCCCCCGTTCAGAGTCGACCAACCGCCCGTCGAGATCACGCCGCCGGCTGTCTCCGTGCCCACGACCGTGCCACGCCCCGTGGTCTGGATCGCCCAGGAGAAGATCTCGGCGTTGGAGAAGCTGTTCTGGTTGCACAACACGACCACCGGCCGCTCCCAGCGGTACAGGGGAAAGCGCGGCTGTGGATAGCCTGGCTGGCCATCGCGGCCGATCGTGTACGCGTGCACGGGTTGGGTCAGGATCGTCAGCAGCATGTCCGTGGTCCAGCCCCCGCCGTTGTCGCGCACGTCGATGAGCAGCGCCTCGCGGCCCTCGGCCTGCGCGTAGAGGTCACGCTCGAAGTCTTCGAGCTGCGGCTGCCCCATGCCCTGGATGTGGATATACGCCAACCGGCCGGCGCTGGCCTCGGTCACCCGTGCGCTACGCACCCGCTCCATCTCCCGGTAGGCGAGCTGCCGAATTCTCCCGCCGTCCACCGGCTCGAGCTCGAGCTCCAGGGTGTCCGCTGCGCGGCGCAGCTCGACCAGTACGGGCATGCCAGCCTTGCCCTGCAGAGGCTCGAAGACGTTGTGGGAGGCGTCGACCGGGCTGCCATCGATACGCAACAGGACGTCTCCGGGGACCAGCCGGCCGGTCTCGGTGTCGGCCGGACCATCGCTCAGCACCTCCGCGACGCGCAGGCCGCCGTCTACGGCCTGAGCATCGAAACGCAGACCCAGGTAGCCTGAGCTGCCGTAGGGGCTGCGGGACGATGGCCCGCGGTAGCCCTGGTGGCTGGAGTTGAGCTCGCCGAGCAGCATGTTCAGCAGGTCCGCATAGTCGCGCTCGCAGCCGACCCGCGCGACGCGCTCGCGGTAGATCCCTTGCAGCCGGGGCCAGTCTGCCCCGTGCATCGCCGGATCGTAGAAGCTCTCCCCCAGACGCCGCACCGCCTCGTCGAGGATCTGCAGCCGCTCGCCCTGCCTGGAGATCGTCAGCCGGGCGCTGAAGCTGGCCTTCTCGAGCTTGCCGCCCGCGAGCGGCAGCCATGCCGGACGGCCGCCACTGAGGAAGACCAGCTCCTTGCCTAGCGCGTCGACCTCGACGTCCCGGGGGTTGGTGCCACCGCTGGTGACCCGCTTGCGATCGCGGCCGAAGCGGTCGACGCTGAACAAGTCGCGCTGGCCGTCCACTTCCGCGGAGAAGACCAGCCGCTGCGCGTCGGCAGTGAACGCGACCGGGAACTCGTCCCCGGGCAGGCTGCTCAGGCGCCTGGTGCGCAGGTAGAGCTCGTCGGCGTCGACGACCACATGCAGCGAATCCGGCTCGGGGCCGCCCGTGGTGTCCCACTCCCGCCACTGCTCGCGGCTCCGCTGGTGGTCTTCGGAGCGCAGGTAGACCGCGTACACGTCGGCCTGGTTCTCATGCCGGCGCGTCGACCAGGCGAGCTGCCGCCCATCGGGGCTCCAGACGGGGCGCGTGTCATCATCCGGATGGCGGCTGAGGTTCAGCGCTGGAGCGCTGCCATCGATCGGCAGCAGCCAGATGTCGGAGTTGTAGTGGCGGTCCTCCTGTGCATACGCCAGGTAGCGGCTGTCGGGGGACCAGGCGAAGTCCGCCTGGGACCAGTGGGCCGCCAGCAAGCGGTCTTCGCTGCCGTCAGCCCGCATGATCCGGAGGTCTCCCTTGCCCTCGAGATAGGCGAGCCACTGCCCATCGGGCGACCAGCCAGGGCTGTGACAGCTGCGTTCGGCGCTGGTCAGGTACAGCAGTCGGGTGTGGCGCGCCTTGCGCAGCGTCTCGCTCGCGGTGTCGGCGGGCACGCACAGCGCGATGCGGGGCCGGCCGAAGCGCGTGGCCAGCGCCGGGTCGCGGTCGGTCACCAGCACCAGCGTGTCAGGCCGCCCTGGCCGGAACGCGATCCCCTCTTCGCGCGCCGCGTGGGGCTGGAGGAGCCGCGCGCTGCCACCCAGCTCGCGATGCAACAGCGCGATCTCGCCACGCACCACCAGCGCGAGCTCGTCTCCGGCGCTGCTGAGCTCGCTGGCGGAGGACGCCGCCTCCACGATCTGCGGGTTCTCAAGCGCGTCGCGCAGCACGTCGATCGCCATCGGGCGCGTCCCTTTCTGGCCGCGCTGCCAGGTGTGCAGCCCCATGCCCGCCTCGAGCACGATGCGCTGCCCGTTGCGGCTCATGCGTGCGTTGCGCGCTCCGTCCTCGGCAAAGAAGCTCAGCTGGCGCAGATCGCTGCCGTCCGCGGCCATGCTCCAGAGGTTGAAGACGCCGTCCTGGTCGTTCAGCCAATAGATGCGCCCGTCGTCGCCCCACATAGGGTGGCTGTCCACCCCTCGGTGCGTGGTGAGCTGGCGCGGCGGCTCGTCGGCACGGAAGAGCCACAGGTCCGGCTGGGCGCTGCCGCGGTAGCCTTTGCGTCCCAGGCGCCAGCCCCCGACCTGGCAGACAAAAGCGTCGGCGGGCCCGAAGGCGACCGCGTTGGCGAAGGTCCCCACGAACGGGGAGGGTGTGCCCCCCGAGGCCGGCAGCTGCCAGAGCTGGGTGGACATCGGGTAGGGGAACCAGCGCCGGCTGGCGAACACGATCCGTCCGTCATCATGCCACGCTTGCGGGACATCGGCGCTGGCCGCAAAGGTCAGGCGCGCGGGTTGCCCCCCCTGCAGCGGCAGGTGGAACAAGTCGTCATTGCCAAAACGGTCCGACGCGAACACCAGTGCCTGCCCGTCCGGGCTGAAGATGGGGCTGTGGTCATAGGCCGGATGCGCCGTCAGCCGCTCGGCCCGTCCGCCCGCAAAGGGCACCGACCACAGGTCGCCATCGAGGCCAAAGACCACGAGCGCACCGTCTGGGGAGAGGCAGGGCGTGCGTGGAAAGAACGCCTCATCGGCGACCAGAGCCGTCGCGAGCAGCAGCAGAGCAGTCAGACGCATCGGGATTCCTCCGTAGCAGGGTTGCGCCAATCTACCTCCCCACGGGGGCCGCCTCAAGCCGGACGGACGGCTGTAACGGCGGCCCGCGCCCCGAAGCGCCGCTGCGGCGGTTGATGGCCCTCGACCCTGTTCGCACTGGACAACGCCGCAGCCCGCCAGGATACTGCACGGGCGTTTGAACCCGGAGGCGATGATGGCCCCCCTGCAATCCCTCGCGAGCCTGCTGATCCTTGGGCTGGCTGGCTGCGCCTCGACGCCCCGAAGCGAGCTCATCCCGCCGCGGGTGCGCGGCCAGGACATCGTCTTCGAGCGGGTCAACGGCCAGGTCTGGATCGAGCCCCGTTGGGAATTCGACGGCAACGAGTGGCGCTGGCAACGGGGCCGCTACGTGTCCGCCCGCCCGGGTTTCGTCTACCGCCAGGGGTACTGGGACAACGCCGGCGCGCGTTGGGTCTACCAGGAGGGCGGCTGGGAGGCGGTCCGGCCCGGCTGGGTGCGGCGGCGCGGGTACTACGAATACGTCGGCGAGACCTGGGTCTGGCGGCCTGGCGCGTGGACCGAGGCGCAACCTGGCAAAGAGTGGGTTCCCGGGCGCTGGGAGGCGGTCCCCTTCCAGGACCGCTACCGCTGGGTGGCGGGCTACTGGCGTCCCGCCAGCTGAGCGCCGCAAAACAGGCAGGGGCTGTGCCCGCAGTGCCCTGGGACGACTCCCCCCGCCGCTACAGGGTGTTGCGAAGTTATCGTGCTGCGTCACGAGAACCTCAATCCCCGAGAGGTTCCGCCACCAGCCAGATCCGCCTCGAAACTGGCACGCTGCCGTGATGGTTCTCATCGAGCAAGGGCGGATCATAGGCCCCGCTGGGCAGGGTATGGTGCATCACCTGCCCGTAGGCGTTCTCGATGTAGCCGTCATGCTGGTTGTGGGGCCCGCCTTCGATGGTGTGCAGCTCTTCGGGACGCGCACGCCGGAACAGGAAGTCGGGGAAGCGCGTTCCCAGCCAGGCGCAGTAGGCCTCTAGCGCCAGACTGTCGATGAACAGCACCCCCTGCGGGGTGTCGTAGTCGTGTTCCCAGATGCTCTGACCGTCGGCGCACACTCTTACAGGTACTTCCCGCAGGCCGGTGTCCGCCTGAAAAGCCCGGAAGTCCCCCAACGACAGGGGATGCCTGCTCATCCGCAGGGCTTCGACCTCATGGAGCCAACGCTCGGGGGGCAGCAGTGGCGCATCGTGCTGGCGGTGCAGGGGCAAGACATAGGCACGCCCTCCAGCCCGCCAACAGAAGCCCTCGGGGGTCGCGGTCCAGAGCTCGGGGTCCAGGTCGAAGCGCAGCTCGTCACCAGCCACGAGCACAAACGGCAGGAACATCGTCTGCCAGCCCTGGCGCGACACCTGCACGAGATAGGCACCGGCAGGAAGCTCGAGCAGCCTCTCTGCCAGGCGGTTGCGCTCGCCCGCTTCGTACGCGTAGGACGGTTGTGCGTAGAACTGCTGGCCCAGGCGGTGGCGGCTGCTGTCCCAGGCCAGGTCCGAGAGCTCACCGCTGACCGCATCGACGACGCGGAAGCCTACCCCGTCCTGCAGACCCAGCACGCTGGGGTCGAGATGTTCTTCCGGCATCGGCTGGCAGGCCCACTCGCCGTCGACTTTCAGCAGATAGCGTGTGTTCTCCCCGCCAAAGACCGTATAGAGCGTGAAGGCACCGGGCTGCGGCCAGGCGTCGAGGAACTCGGGTTTGCCCAGCTCGGCCAGCATCAACGCCGCGCGGCAGGCATGTTCCTGACTGCTGCGGTCGGCGAATTCCAGGGCCACGCTGAGGATGCGTTCGAGCACCTGCGCAGGAACTCCGGGCGCCCGCGCAACGGCCGCGAGCTCGGCTGCCTGGGCGACCAGCACGCTCTCCGGAGCCAGGCGCGGGGGCTCGGCCAGCTCGATCTCTGGCAACGGGCTGCCGTCGGCCGCACAGGGAATCGCCGGCCGAAGTGTGTAGCGGGTCTGCAGGCCGACCGCATAGCGGAACAAGTGCAGCTGCACGCCCGGCGGTGTCTGGAGCTCGACCCGGGCCTTCTGCAACCCGGGGAGAGGCTGATCACCGGCCAGGCCGCGCACCCGATCTTCCCAAGCCCGCTGGCCCGGCAGATCAAGCAGGTTGTGGACCAGCCAGATCTGGTGGCAGAGGTCGAGTCTGGCAGCCTCCCAGCTCTCCCGCAGGCCCGCCCCACAACCGGCCAACCAACGCCCCCACAGACCTTCGAGCGCTGCGTAGCTGGTCACGGCCTGCTGCAGCGCGGCCTGCGCCGACACGTCCAACGCGGCCCGAGCTTCCGAAGGCAGGAAAACCGCCTCTTCACCAAATCGGTGTGCACGCAGCAATGCACTCTGCGCGTCGTCGAGCAGCGCGCCCACTTGCTCCTGCTGGACCGAACTGGGGGCCACAGGAGCCGCCGAAGCCGAAAAGTAGGGGCGGGGTTTACCCCCGCCCGTTCGCTCGGGAGGGGATAAACCCCTCCCCTACAAGGAATAGTACCTGGGCCTTGGACACGCGCACAGGCAAACATGTGATTTCTGGCGCCACATACCGTCTAACTCGCGC
>JAJDCP010000169.1 GCA_029260765.1 Planctomycetota bacterium | reverse complement strand
GCAGGGGGCCGAGTGTGTTCGTGCTGTTTTGCCCATACCGCATGGTGGCAGGCTTGCCGACTTTTCTCAAGCCCGACATGGGCGATCCTGCGTGTTTTGCCGGGCTCTATTTCTCCAGCAGCTGCCGCAGCCTGACCGATTCCTGCATAGCCTCGAGGGCTGCTTGTTTCTCGTCCGTGATTGCCAACGTGCTGGCCAGCGCCTCGAGCAGCTCCGCCAGCTCCCGTATCGCCGACGCCCGCGCGGGCGTCGCCGAAACCAGCGCCCGACCGAGCCGCGCGCCCTGTTGCTGACATTCGAGCGCCAGCTCGAGCTCGTCCTCAGCCAGGAAATGCTCGGCCAGCGCCGTCAGCTGGGGAACCACGCGGCACGCGCTGCCTGCCTCTGGGTCGAGCTCGAGCAGCCGCAGCCAGAGCTCGCAGCTGTCGAGAAAGGAAGCCCGGGCCAGCACCTGCGAGTCGAAGGCCAGGAACTGCTCGCCCAAGCGTGCAAGCGTCGCGGCCATCGGGGAGAGCAACTCCACGGAGCGAGGCTGCTGCTGCAACAGGCCGCGACCAAGCGGCAGGCACTCGTTCAACAGCGCGACTTCGCGGTTGGTGTCGCCCCGCTTGCGAGCGATGCCAGCGAGCAGTTGCTGGACATCGAAGCAAGCGCGCTGCGCAAGCTCCCAGTCCGCGGCCTCACGCAAGACCTTGCGACGCAACTCGCGGCTCGCTCCAAGCAACACATTGGCCGACTCCAGCTGCCCTGCGTTCAGGTGCGCCAGCCCATCCTTGAAGTAGGGATCGAACAGCACCACCAGCTCAGTGTCGGCCTGGGCTGCCTGCAGGTGGATGCTGTTGATGCCATCGTCCAGTATGCGACGCAGGCTGAAGCTCTCGCCGCTCTGCGTCTGTGGGCTGCCATCGACCCAAAGCGCATCGGGAAGGCGACCCGGCCCCAGGCACTCGAGGCGACCCCGGATCTCGAGTCTGCGCCGCCCGCCATCGCTCATCAGCAAAGTTCCCGGGACCGGGGCCAGGTCGATGAAGCGCAGCTTGGCCAGCGGCTGTTCTGCCTCCAACTCCGGCTCGGCGCTGCCCGGTGTGGCCGGTACCTCCGGCCCGCTGCGCAACCAGCGCTGCTGGATGAAATAGACCCCCGCCGCCAGCACCAGCAACCCCGCGACCCATGCCCAGCCGCGAACGCCGGAGATCGGCTGCGCAGGTGGCTTCGGCGGCAAAGCCAGCGGCCGGGTGTCGTGCGCAGCTCGGCCGGGTGCTGGCACGTTCCGGGGCTCCCGCGGGTTGTCTGCGAGCTTCGCCGGCAGGCTCTCAAGGGCTTCGGCCAGCTCAGCAGCCGACGCAAACCGGTCGCGCGCGTTTTTCTGCAGCAGCCGGGTCACGATGCGGGCCAGCCCTGGGGCGAGGTCGGGCCGTTTGATGCGAGGATCTGGGGGCTCAGCGTACAGATGCTGTTGCTCGAATTCGGGCGTCGAGGGGCCAGCAAAGGGCAGAGCTCCGGTCAGCAACTCGTAGAGAGTGCAGCCGAGCGCATACAAGTCTGCACTGTGCTCAACCTTGTGGCCGCTACGCCACAGCTCGGGCGCGCGATAACCCGGAGTTCCTGGCGTAGCCCCCGCGTGTGTCAAAGACTTGCGGGTTTGTCCCCGGGTGAGGCCGAATTCGGCGATCTGCACGTCGCCCTGCCGGGTGAGCATCAGATTGTCCGGTTTGATGTCTCGGTGCACGATCCCTCGTTGCGCCGCCGCCCCTAGACCGCGCGCCACCTGCAGCGCGATGGCGCGCACTTGCTGTTGCGGAACGCGCCCCGGACGCCGCAACAGCTTCCGCGCCGTGCCTTCGGGGACGAAACGCGTCACGACGAAATAGCTCCCCTCGACCTCGAACATGCCGTAGATCGGCAGGATGTTGGGATGTTTCAGGCCGGCCAGGGTGCGCGTCTCGCGCTGGAAGTCGTCGATCCGATCGCGGCGGGCCGAGAAACCGGCGGACAGGACCCTGAGGGCGACCTTGCGAGCGGGCTCTATCTGCTCGGCGAGGTAGACACTGCCGAGTGCTCCGCTGCCGAGCAGTTTGCGCACACGGCAGCCTCCCAGAGTCTGTCCTACGAAGCGTTCAGGACCGTCGCTGTGCCGCTCGCCACTGAGGGGGGCTTCTGCCGGCTGCTCTCGGGGGCTTTCGCTGGGCAGGCGCGCTGTGCACTTGCGGCAGAAGCGGGCCCGCTCGGGGTTGTCCGTCGAACACTGGCTACAGATCACAGGGGGCCTCAGGCTTGTTGGCTGTGGTTTCTTCGACCGCAGGTGGCCTGTCCGCATTGAGTCTCGATCGGCAGCTGTCGGAATGCAAGCAGGCTCGTGGCTGGCAAAGCCTGCTCGCGGAGAGTAGTCTCGCCGCAGCGGCGTTTTCCTGGAGGCGAGCATCATGCGTGGGTTTCTCTGTGGCATCGTTTTGGTCTGTGGATGCGTGCAGTCGCCCCGCGCCTTGACTGCCGAGCAACGCCAGACGACCCTGGTCGCGTTGGAGAACCAGCTGGACGCATTCCATCTCGCAGCCTCCGAGGCCGATGGAGAGCGCTACTTCGGCCTCTTTGCCAGCGACGGGATCTTTATCGGCACCGACGCCACGGAGAGGTGGTGCGTGCAGGAATTCGAGACCTACGCGCGTCCGTATTTCGACGCGGGTCGGGGTTGGACCTACGAGCCCATCGAACGCCATCTCAGCCTCGCACCCTCGGGTGAGCTGGCCTGGTTTGACGAGCGATTGCGCAACGAACACTACGGAGAGGCGCGCGGGAGCGGTGTGTGGCTGCGAGAGGAAGACAACTGGCGCCTCGCACAGTACAATCTGTGCTTCCCGATTCCGAACGCGCTCGCCGACACCGTGGTGGCCCTGATTCGAGAATCCGAGGCCGCCGCCGGCGATCAGCCTTGAGGCAGCAACAGCGAGGAGTTTCGATGGACATCGACTATGCCAGCATCGAACCCCTGATCACCCAGAGGATGGTGAAGGGTCGTCAGGTGCATGTGACCTTCGCCAGGCCACAGGGCGGCCCTTCGGTGTCAACCAGTGCATCCCTGCGCAAGGACAATACCGCCGGCCAGCGCATCAAAGACTCGGTCAAGCGGAGCTTTATGTATGAAGCACGCAACATGCTGATGCGTGCTCTCGGTGGATTGTTCGGCGGAGGGGTGGCCGGCAGGGTCGCCCGCCAAGCCACCCACGAGGTGCAACGCAGCGTGGCGGCCAAGCTCGAGTACTCCGAGGCCGACGTGCAGCGTGCCATCGTCGAGGCCTTCAAGCGTGTGCAGGGCAAGTTCGCGCGCGACCCACAGACAAAGACATGGGGAGCTGCGGGAAAGGTCGCACAGAGTCAGAGCGCCTACGACAAGTTGTTGGCGAGCCATCCCATCGCTGAAGGTTGGGACCGGATGGTCCTGGCCCGTGTGCTGGTCGAGGTCGCGCGTGCAGACGGGAGCATGCAGGCGGGGGAGCAACAGCTGCTGGGGCAGATCCTTCCTGGCACAGATTTGAGGGAGCTGGCGGCCAAGCCCCCACTGAGCGCCGCTGAGCTTCAAGGGACCTCGGAGCTGGCCCGCGAGGCCATCGCTTTGTTGGCTTTCTCGCTGGCCCTGGCGGACGAACAGCTGAGCGCAGCAGAGACCCAGCGGTTGAACGCCATCGCAGGCGGGTTGGGCTTGTCGGCCTCGCGGGCCGACGCTCTGCGCAAGCTCGCCGCCGCGCAGGTGCTGGAGCGGGTCTTCGAGAGAGTCTGGGCGGACGGCAAGCGCAGCCCGGAAGAGACGACCGCCTTGCAGGCCGTGGCCCAGGCTTGCGGAATCAGCCCGGATGAGCTGGCGCGGCAAGAGGTTGACTTCCGCAAGCAGCATGGAAAATTTTGACCGCAAGGCAGACTTCCCGACGAAGCAGATGCGGGAAGTGGCCCTGGACGCTACCATTTTGGCACGCAGCGAAAGAGCCGAGGGGATAACGATGGCAAGGCCCACGAACGCGATGACCTTTTGGGCAGCTCTGGCTCTGGCGAGTCTGCTGACCGCGCAGGAACCCGAGCAAGCCAGCATCCTCGGCAAGATCGTCGAGGTCAAAGGAGAGACCGCAACGATCGACCGCGGCAGCGTGCACGGAGTGCTTCCGGGCATGGTCTTCGACGTCTACCGGCCCGCTCGGCTGGTCTTGCTGCCGATCACCGACGACCCTCTGTTGCAGGAGACCCTTGTCACTGCTTCGATCGTTGTGCTCAGCACCACAGGCTCGCAGGCGAACTGTCGCATCGAGAATTTTTCTGACACGGGCTCGGAGGTGCAACCGACACGCTACGCGGTCCTGAACCGGACCCGGCGTGAAGCCGACCAGAGCCCACTGATCGAGACCCTGACGGCCAGCGCGGCGACCGCGGCGTGGAATGAGCGGTTGCGGCTGGAGGCGGCGGTTGTCGACCCCAATGGGGGACCGCTGGTCTACCGCTGGACCTGCGACAAGGGACAGCTCGGCGCGGCGCTGACGATGGCGCCGACCAATACCTGGACGGCGCCCTTCGCGAAAGATGCCGTCAACATCACGCTGGTGGTGCGCGATGCCACAGGGCTGGAATCGGCGCCGAAGACCGTGACCGTGCGCCCCCGTGGCGCGCCGGCCAACTTCATGCCTCGGGTCTACGACTTCCAGCGCCATATCGGCGATCATGGCGCCGTCTTCAAACGGATCGCCGATGTCGCCTTCGATCCCGAGGGCAACGCCTTCGTGCTCGATCCCGAGCGGCGTCTGGTCACGCAGGTGGACGACGCCTGGCGCCCCCGCATGGTCTATGGGCCGTACTCGTCGGACTTCGACTTCTTCCGCCTGGAGATCCAGGTTGTCAACGGCCAGACCTTCGCCTTCCTGCTCGACCGGGAAGCGCGCAGCGCCTACCGTTTTGAGCTCGCCGCCGCCACGGCCTTCGACAACAAGGCCCAGGTGTATGGCCGCGGAGGGTCCTATGGTGTCAACGGCGAGCTGGTGAACCCCGTGGACATGGCCATCAACGCCGCCGGCGAGGTGTACATTCTCGACGCCACCACTGGGGCTGTGCAGCTGTTCGGTCCCGATGGCACCTTCCAGCTGAGCATGGGCTCGAAGGCGGACGGCAAGCGGCCGTTGCAGCTGGAGAAGCCTGTGGCCATCGCGGTCGACCCCCAAGGCCGGCTGGCGATCCTCGATGACGGTCCGGTCAAGAAGGTCGTGGTCTTCCGCCACCACCGGCCCGAATTCCAGCTGCAGATCGCTGATGCGGGCGAGACGATGAGCGGCATCGACTTCGACCCGATCACCGGCAAGCTGTTCGTGCTCTCGAATACCGGCGGCGCCTCAGGGCCCAAGCCCGTCAAGGTGCTCGACTGCAAGCCCGGGGCGCGCCCGACCCAATTCGGCAGTCTGTCTGAATCGAATCGGGCTTTCCCGAATCTGCGCACCGTGGCACGGGTGAAGGTCAGCCCTGTCGGAGAGGTCTTTGTGGTCTCCTGGGCCGCTGGCACCACCGGGCGTGAGCTGTTCCGCTACCGCAACGATGCCGGACGCTGGACGCTCTACGGGAAGTGGGGCGGAGAGAGCGAGACTTTCGAGAGCGCCACCCGTATCAGCGCAGATCTCGACGGCTACGTCGGCGTCCTTGCTCCAGGTGAGCCTGCGGCGATGGTCCTGGCTCCAGACGGTTGGATCGTGGCCAAGTTCGGGCATGTAGACGGAATCCTGTCCACCCCCAAAGACCTGGGCTCCGACGCAGGCGGCAACTTCTACGTGCTCGACGCAGGCCTGGGCAACATCCGCAAGCATGCCCGCGACGGCACCCTCGCGGGGCAGATCGGCATCAAGGGCAGTGGCGCATCGGGCATGTCCGACCATCTGGACGTCTATGCTACGGACGACGGGGAAGTCTTCGCCTTGATGTACCGCAATGAATTCCCGGTCTTCCATTTCGACGCCCGCGGCCAGGCGATGCCTGCCTTCCCGGCGGCGCGCGATATGGACATCAACTACCCGGTCTCGATCGCGGCATTCCTGGGCGGCGACGCCCTGGTCGGCTGCAACAGCCCCGTGCATGTCAAGCGTTACACCCGCGGTGCGGGCAGTCGTTTCACGGCCGAGTCCCTGTACAGCCCTTATGCAGGGCTGGGGAACTTCGGTGATCTCGGTCTGCTCGTCAACGGCTTCGTGGTGTTCTGCGATCCTGGCGAGGCCAAGGTGGGTGTGCTCGATGCTCGCCTGGGGCCCCTCGGATTGCTGTCGGACAACATGGACAAGCACTGCCCCGAGCCTGTCGATGTGGGCACGGATGGGTATGGGGGCATCTATGTGCTTGATGCTGAAAACCATCGCATTGCGGTCTTCTCGTTGTTCCCCCGAGGTCGCTGAGAGCGTACCTTCCCCCGCAGACACTCCTGGGCTATACTCACGGCCTGGGCAGACTGCGGCAAAACTCGCTTCGCCAGCCACCCCGGCGGCGGGCCGCTGCCTTCGTTCTCCGCCTCGCCGGCCATCCGGGCCGGCTGTGTCGTCCGCCTCGCCATCGACCCACCGGCGCGGCACCTGGCTTCACGATTTTCGCCGCAGGCTGCTGGAGAGGGAGATGTCAGCTACCTACGCCCTACGCGCACGCAAGCTTGGAAAGACATTCCGCATCTACCAAAAGAGCCCCGGTTTCTGGGGCTCGTTGCGTGGCCTCTTCCGCCGCAAGTATGAAGAAAACGCGGCGGTGCGCGACTTCGACCTCGACATCTCCCCGGGCGAGATCGTCGGCCTGCTGGGCGCGAACGGCGCGGGCAAGACAACCTTCATGAAGCTTGCGACCGGGCTGATCATGCCCAGCGGTGGCGATCTGCACGTACTCGGCCATGTGCCCTTCGACCGTAGCCGGGCCTTCCGCAAGAACGTAGCTCTGGTGATGGGGCAGAAGTCCCAACTCTGGTGGGATCTGCCAGCGCTCGACTCGTTGCAGCTGCTCAAGCGCTTCTACGAGCTCGAGGACCGCGAATACACAGAACGGGTCGGTGAGCTGTCGGAGCTGCTCGGAACCGACCATGTCCTGCGCATTCCCCTGCGTAAGCTGTCATTGGGCGAGCGCATGAAGCTTGAGCTGATGGCTTGCCTGCTGCACCACCCGAAGTTCGTATTCCTCGACGAGCCGACCATCGGCCTCGACCTGGTCGCGCAACGGCGGATCCGTGAGTTCCTCAAGAGCTACCATCGGCGCCACGGTGTGACCATCATTCTGACCAGCCACTACATGGCCGACATCGAGGCATTGTGCCAGCGCATCGTGCTGGTCGACCGCGGCGAGAAGCGCTTTGACGGCAGCCACGATGCGTTCGCCCGGCTGCTGGGGAGCGAGAAGCTGCTGACCTTCATGTTCACGCGCCCGGTCGCCTCCGATGACCTGCTCTTTCGCGAATACAGTCCGGAGTGGAACGACAAGCGCACGGAGGTGGCTCTGAAGGTCCCGCAGGATAAGGTCTGCGAGGTCGGTGCGGCGGTGCTTGGACGCTACCCTGTCAGTGATTTTGGCACCGAGAAGCTGCCGATCGAGCGCGTGATGCATCGCCTGCTCGAGAAACCCGAGCTGCTGCCGAGATGAGCTCGACGCGGGTGTGGTCTCTCGAGGCGCGGAAGCTCTGGCAGTCGATGCTGCTCGAATGGTCGAAGCTGTTCGTCTACCGCTTCAACCTGGCGTTGCAGGTGTTCGGGCCGATCGGCATCTTCTTCGTCATCAAGTACTCGCTCTGGACCAGCATCTACCAGAGCTCGGGCGAGGCCACCATTGGCGGCTTCACGCTGGAGGCGATGATCGCCTACCATCTCTGGGCGATGGTGACCTCGATGCTGCAGGTCTCCCATGGCTTCGACCGCCTGTCCGAGGAGATCCGTCTGGGGCGCATCAGCAGCTTCCTGCTCTATCCCTTCGAGATGTGGGAGTACCACGTCTCGCAGTACCTGGCGCGCCAGGTCGTGCATGTAGGCATCGCTGGCTTGATGGTGGTGGTGCTTCGTCTGCTGCTCGCCGATCGCCTGGGCCTGGCGGGCTGGCAGGCGATGTTCAGCGGGCTCTGGCTCGGATTGCTGGCGGGCTTGCTGTGGTTCTGGATCATCTACATCTTCGCGCTGTGTGCCTTCTGGCTCGACGAGACCTGGACCCTGCGGGTGATCTTCCGCATCGTGGCGGGTTTCTTGTCGGGCAAGCTGATCCCGCTCGACCTGTATCCGCAATGGCTGGTCGGGGCGTTGGAGTACACGCCCTTCCCGTACATGACCTTCCAACCAGTGCTGGCGTTCATGGGACGCGACGCTGAAGTCGGCAAAGCCACGCTGGTGCTGCTGGGCTGGATCGCGATCACGGCCGGGCTGTGCTTCTGGGTCTGGCGCCGGGGCATCCGCAACTACACCGCGGCGGGCTTGTAATGCGCCATTTGTGGAGCCGCGTGCGGCACTATCTCAGCGTCTATGCGGGTTTCCTGAGCACCTCCTTCGCCAAGGAGATGGGGTTCCGGCTGAACTTCTTCCTGTTGATCTTCGTCGACATCTCCTTCTACCTGATGAGCATCTTCTCGGTGCATATCATCTACGAACACACGACAGCGATCGGGCTGTGGAACGAGGCGGAGCTTCTGTTCTTCGTCTCTTTCATGCTCGTGGTCGACCAGTTCCATATGGCGCTGGTCTCTGAGAGCTTCTGGCGGCTGAGCCCGGCCATCCGCATGGGCGAGCTCGACTTCATTCTGGTCAAACCGATCAGCAGCCTGTTCCAGGTGTTCTTCCGCTACATCCGTCCGGCCACGACCCTGCTCTTCCTGCCGGTCTGGCTGCACCTGTTCTATCGGGCCTGGCAGCTCGACTTCGGGCTGGGGCAGATGCTGCTGCTGCCGCTTGTGGTGGTGTTGGCCACGCTGTTGCTGTTCGGGATCGAGATCGGCATGGCCAGCTCGATGTTCTGGTTGCAGTATGGTCAAGGGGTGAATTTCATCCGCATCGAGCTCCAGAATATGGGCCGCTGGCCGGACTTCGTCTACCAGCGCTGGATCCGGCGGGTGTTCTCGTTCGGCATTCCCATCCTGATGGTCGGCAGCCAATCGGCCCACTTCCTGCTCGACCCCGGTGAGGTCTGGCCGCTGGTGACCTTGGCCGTTACTTGTGCGGTCGTCTGGGGCGTGACTTTGTGGTTGTGGAAGCTGGGACTGCGGCGTTATGAGTCTGCATCGAGTTGAGCCGCTCTCAGGTCGCTGCGCTCAGCGCGGCAAGAAGCACAGGAAGCCGAGCGAGACTCCCCCGGCCAGCCACCAGGAACCGGTGAGTGCGCCCAGCAGGACGGGAATCAACACCGGTCCGAGCCAGAAGTAGGCGAAGCTTCCGAAGCGGTCTTTCTGCGCTTCTTCACGCGCGCCTTTTTTCACTGGGGTCTGGTTCATGACAGCCTCCTTCACGTTGAGCTGTCAGGAAATCGAGCGAAGAGCGTGCCAAACGCCGGCCCCCAAGAACAGGCCAGCGCTTGGTTGCCCGTGACAAGTTCCTACCGTTCTTGTGTCCGTTTTGACTCAGCTCGCCGCTTCCCCGGACTCCACAGTCTTTCCCTGCGCCAGGGCCAGCACCGCCTGCAGCTCTTGCAGCACGGCGTCGGGCTTCGGCAGGAAGCGCATCAGCTGCTTGCGGCGTCCCATGCCGATGGCCAGATGCCCGCGATCCCGCTGGCCGAAGGGCCAGATCACGCGCAACTGCAAGAAGCCTTTGGGCAGCGGCTGGTGCCAGACCAGTCGGGAGCGGACGGTTCCCGCGCGCAACTCGAGCAGCCGCTGGTTGGTCGCGTAGTAGTGCGTCTGGCGGCGGGCGATGGCGGCGAATACCAGGCGTGTGGCCGATGCGGCCAACAATCCGGCGCCGAGCCAGAACAGCCATTCCCGCAGCAGCAGGCTGAGGCCGGCAGCGCCCTGGTTGATCAGCACCGCCCCCCAAACGTACGTGATCACTGGACCGAGTACGGCCAGCCCCGTGATCGACCAGCCGCAGCCGCCGATCAGCTTGTACAGGTAGACCGAGCCCGCGATCATGGTGCTCGGCAACAGGCAGAAGAAGACACTGCCGATCGCGAATGCCATCAACAGGCTGTAAAGGCCTCCGCGCAGCGAGCCCCCCGCGCTTCCCAGGCACGTCACTACGGCGATCCCCAGAGTCGCGGTCAGGATCAGCCACAAGCGCTTGGTGCGCCGCCGCTCCCAGGCCGACACACCCCAGCCGGGTTGGCCGTGCCAGAGCACCGTCTCGTCCGCCCGCAGGTGGATGCCCTCCGCAAGCTCGATGCCGCCTTCTCTGGGATGGTCGCGTGATCCCATAGCTCTCCGCTGTCTCAGTCTGCCAGCGTCTTCAAGACTTCATCAGGCGTCGCCAGGCCGCGGTTGATCAAAAAGCCCGCGTAGGCGCGCC
Source organism: Planctomycetota bacterium (assembly GCA_029260765.1). Classification (GTDB taxonomy): domain Bacteria; phylum Planctomycetota; class J058; order JAJDCP01; family JAJDCP01; genus JAJDCP01. The sequence continues at coordinate 9,737 of JAJDCP010000169.1, read as the reverse complement.
GTGGAATCAGCCCCGAGGCGCGGGCCGCCTGCCGCATCTCTTTGGGACTGACGTCCTTGACGATCGCTTCTCGCAAAGGTCCTGCCACACGCAACAGCTCGAAGACGCCGACCCGGCCGCGGAAGCCGCTGTGCAGGCAATCTCCGCAGCCTGGGCCGGAGAACGCCTTGCTCAACTGCACGTCGGCTCCCAGGCTGGCGGCGATCTGCTCGCGCACCAGGGCGCTGAGCGCCAAGGGCTCACGGCAGTAGGGGCAGGTGCGCCGCACCAGGCGCTGGTTGAGCACGCCGAGCAGCGCGTTGGCCAGCACAGAGGCCTCGACGTCGAGCTCGCGCAGGCGCACCGCCGAAGACACCGCGTCGTTGGCGTGCAGTGAGGTCAGGACCAGGTGGCCGGTCATGGCCGCCTCGGCGCTCGCACGGGCCGAGATGGCATCGCGGATCTCGCCGACCAGAATCACGTCTGGGTTCTGGCGCAGCAGGGCCCGCACCATCTGCGGGAAGCCCAACTGGTTCTTCACCTGGATCTGGGTCTGGGTGATATCGGCCAGGGCGTATTCCACCGGGTCTTCGACGGTCACGATGTTGCGGGTGCGCCGGTCCATCTCATTGATGATCGAGTACAATGTGGTGGTCTTGCCGCTGCTGGTCGGTCCACTGACGACCAGCAATCCGTACGGTTGGCGCACCATCTCGCCGACCAGGTCGCGCACCAGGGCTGCCAGGATCAGATTGTCGAGCCCGGTGCTCAGCATCTGAGCGTCGAGCACGCGCAGCACAGCCTTTTCGCCATGGATGTTCGGGACGGTCGAGACGCGGAACTCGATCTTGTGTGCGCCGTGCATCACTCCGAAGCGCCCATCCTGGGGGAGCCGCGTCTCCGAGACGTCCATGCGCGCGAGCACCTTGATGCGTGCGATGACCGCCGCGGCCATCTCGACGGGCCGGGGCTCCCCCTCGCAGCGCAGCTGGCCGTCCACCCGCAAGCGCACGAAGAAACCTGTGTCGCGGGTCTCGAAGTGGATGTCGGAGGCACCGAGCATCAGCGCTTCCTGCAGCGTGTTGTCGAGGAACTCGATCACCTCCTGACCTGGAATCTGCGTGCGTTCGGCGCGCCGGCCCACCTCGATGTGGCGGATCTCGGCGGGGGCCCGACGGATCTGGCTGCGCTTGTCGAGCTTGTGGAAGCGCGACGCGTGGCGCTGCAGGAAGGCCTGGTACTTCGGCGCCGTGGTGGCCAGGGGCTCGAGCATCAGACCCTGGGCCACCTGCTGCAGCTCGTTGAGCGCCACCCGGTCGTGCGGATCGACCATCGCCAGAGTCAGCGAGTCGGGCTGCTTGTGCAGGGGAATGGCGCGGTGCATGCGCAGCAGGCGTTCGGGGAAGACGGCGAAGGCCTCGCTGTTGAAAGGGTAGCGGGCCAGGTCGACGACGCCGGCACGGGCGGCTGGCGGGGGCTCTGCCTGGAGGGCGAGCTGGCGCGCCAGACTCAGGCCCACGCCGGGCAGTTGGGCCGCAATGTTGCGGAAGTTCTCGAGGCTCAGCTGCAGCAACTGGGTGGCCTCACGCGCGCGGATCTTGGCGGCGCGGGGACGGCAGCCCACAGCTGATCCTGCCCCGATGAACTCGAGGCTGCCGATGCGCCGCAACACTATCTCGGCGTGGGTCTCCGGATCGCGGCGGATCTCCTCGAGCTCGCCCCGCACGACGATACACAGTGCATCGATGGGCTCGCCCTGCTCGACCAGCACAGCCCCGGCGCTGAGTGTCCGCTGGCTGCAGCAGGCGGCGATGCTGGCGAGCACGGAGGCGTCGACTCCCTGGAAGAGCTCGCAGCTGGCCAGGACGCTGGCGATGTCCACCTCATCCTCCACACGCCGCGGGTGCGACTGTCCCGCGCTCCGTCCATTGTACGACTTCGCTCGTCTGCTGGCCTGGAGTTTGGCGCTTTGTGCCCTCAGGGGCAAAGCGCCAGACTCTCCCGCGTTGGCCACGGGAACCCACCGTCTACGAACCCAATGTCGGGCGAGCTTGCGAGCCGACATTGGGTGAGCACACGAACGCTCGGCTAAGGACTGTCAGGCTGGCTACGGTCGACGCCGTGACTTTTCTCGCACGCCTTCCCGATGGGGGGGCCCCATATTTCTGACTACTGGCAGCCCGCATCCCGTCAATGACCGTGCCCATTTGTGGGAAAAACGCCAAACTTCGGACTAGCGGGGCGCCAATTGACGGGCCGGCGGGCAGGCGCTATCCTGCGCGTCTCTCGGACCGGTTGCCACCTTCTTCTGTTGGGCCGCGACCGGGCAACGTTGGACTGCCCTTGAGCGCCGAAACCCCACCTCCCTCCCGCAATCCCGTGCGGCGGCTGTACAACTGGACCGTGCATTGGGCTCGAACTCCCTACGGTATGGTGGCCTTGTGCTTGGTGGCCTTCGTCGAGTCCTCGTTCTTCCCGATCCCTCCCGATCCCCTGCTGATGGCTTTGTGCGTGGCGGCTGGGGCGCGCTCGCTGCGCTTCGCAACCGCCTGCACTCTGTGCAGCGTGCTCGGCGGCATGTTCGGCTACTGGCTCGGTGATACCCTGCTGCGGGCGCCGATTCTCGATGTGGTGGCCTTCTTCCACTGGCAGAAGGCCTTCGGCAACGCGAGCGCCTACTACCACCACTACGACGCCTGGGCGGTGGGGGCGGCGGCCCTCACCCCGATTCCCTACAAGGTTTTCACCATCCTGGCGGGCTATCTACGCATCGACTTCCCCAGGTTTCTGCTCGCGTCGCTGGCAGGCCGCGGAGCGCGTTTCTTCACGGTGGGGATCCTGTTCTATTTCTTCGGCAAGCGTATCGAGGCGTTCATCCAGCGCTATCTCAACTTGCTGACGGTGGTCTTCTTTGTTCTACTGATCGGCGCCTTCGTCCTTCTTGGGGGCCTGCGCACCGAGATCGTGCCCGATGTCGCGAGGGTCGATCAGTTGGTGGCCGCGCTCGATGTGGGGAATGTGGACCAGACGCCGCTCGATATTCTCGAGTTGCAGAAAGAGACCGGCCAGTGGTTCGGCTACGATCCCGATGGATCCGAACCGGAGCGGCGGGCAGCGATCGAACGATGGCGCGTTTGGTGGCAAGAGGCACGGCCGGCACCTCTGCCCGCGCCGGGCGGCTGAACCAACACGAGCTTTGCGGCGTTACAGCAAGAGGAACGACAATGCGGACAGGTTCAACGATGGCTTGGTTGGGGTTGGCAGCCCTGCTGTGTCTCTCACCGCTGGCTGCCCAGGATGACTCGGCGCTGCGCGCGGCGTTGCGCGAGCGGGACGCCGAGATTCAGCGTCTGCAGCGACTGCTCGCAGAGAAGGACATCGAGCTGGCGCAGCTGCGGCGTACGCTGGATGACATCCGCTTGATGCTCGATATGGCGCCGGTGGGCCACAATCCTGTCCAGAATCCGTCATCGCAGCAACCGGATCCGGATCAGCTTCCGACCCCAGAGCCCGGATTCCAACCCGAGGTGCAGCCTGCGCCCGGTCCGGCTTCCAACCAGAATATGGACGCCTGGGTCGATGACCTGAGCGCCAAAGGCGAGCTGACGCGCGAGCGGGCCATCAACGAGCTCGCCGCCATGGGCGAAGCGGTGTTGCCCCAGCTCGAGAACGTCGTCGCTATGGGCAGCCTGACGGCGCGGCGCTCGGCCGTGGTTCTGATCGGAAAGATCGGGTCGCCGCGGGGGGTGCCGCTGCTGGAAAACGCTCTGCAGGACTCCGATGCCAAGGTCCGTTTGTGGGCGGTCGGAAGCCTCGGCGAGATCGACGCGCACAGCTCCAGTCTAGCCCTGATAGAGTCGCTGAACGACGCCGATCCTGCGGTGAAAATGACTGCTGCTTTGCTGCTCAACGACCGGCACGGCCAGGAGCTCGACGAAGACATCGGCGCCTGGCGCGACTGGGCGGCTGCCCAAGGCATGGAACGCTAAGGACATTGCATGAGCGCGCGCCCTCTTCCCTTGTTGCTGGTTCTGGCTGCCCTGGCCTTTACCGTCTTCGTCGGCTACCTGCCTGCGCGGCGCGAGAGCTCCCTGCGGCAACGTTGGGAGGCCCACACCCGGGAGGAGTTTCGCCAGCAGGTGCAAAGTTGGTTGCGCTGGGTCGCCGCGACGGCGAGAAAACCGGAGGCTGAGGGCAGCGCACTGCTCAGTGTGACTCCTCTGGTACAACCGAGCGCCGACAGTGCGCAACTGATGGCCAGCCAACAGCCTGAGGGCTACGGGCGCGATTGGATTCTTGCGGGGCGCCGCTTCGCGGGCCACACCGACACGCTCCACCTGGTTCGGGCGCGCGAGCTCTACGATCTGGCGATCAACCTGGCAGCTCCGCCCTGCCGCAAGATCGGGCTGTTCGAGGGTGCCAGTATCTCGCGCCGGCTCGGCAGGCTGACCGATGCCTTGCTGCTCGATGCACAACTTCTGGCCGAGTTCGGTGACCAACTGGCGGTCCTCGATCGCTGCCGCGTGCTGCAGCGGCGCGTGGACTCCCTGGTCTCTTCCAACGAGCTCTGGTCTGCTTCGGAGATCTGCCTCGAGTTGCGGGAGACGCTGTTGCCGCTCGATGGCGAGGTGGCCGCCGAGCTCGAGCGCAAGGCCGCTCAGCGCCTCCGCACCTGGGCCCGTGCAGAGACGCCGCCGTTCCCCGAGTTACCCGAGCTGGTCGCGAGTCTCGAGCTGCGGGCGGCCTTGCATAGCCTGGCCAAGACCGCGCCGGATTTCCGCTCCGAGCCGTGCGGCCTTCCCTTCGAGCACGCCGGACGCTCTCTGATCGCGGTGTTGTATACCGAGCGAAGCCAACCCTTTGCAGCCGTGCTCGAGCGCTCACCGTTTCCGCTCGAGCTCACGCCGTCAGGGCTCGGAGACGGGCCGGCTCTCAGCATCAGCGATTGGGCGTTGGGGGCTCTGTTGCCCGTGTATGCGGCCGTATTCCTGTATTTCCTGCACACGCGCCGTGAGCGCAAGCGCCGCGCCCGGCTGCTGGCGTTCGCACGCCGGCTCAAGACGCCGGTAGCGCGCCTGCACGCGTTGGGAGAGACGCTGGAAGCCCCGGGCCTGCGCCCCGAGCAGGTGGAAGCCTATGTCCGCGCGATCCGGCGTGAAGCAGAGCAGCTCGCGCGCCCGATCGCCAACGTGCTCGAGCTGGCACACTTCGAGGATGAGCGCAAACCCTACACATTCGAGGCTGTCGAGCCCGGAGCTCTACTCGACGAGGTCGCGTATTCGGCGGAAGCGCTCGAGAACAGGGCGCTGGAGATCGCGCTGCCGGAGCAGTTGCCGCGGGTGTCCGGAGAAGGCCGGGCCCTGGCCCTCGCGCTCGCAAACCTGTTCGATCTTCTGCTCGACCACTCGACGGGTGCCCTGACTCTGCGCGGCAGTCCCCGAGGAGACAGGGTCGAGCTGCGGCTTGAGGCGGAACACGTCGATCTGCCGAGACTGCGCGGGGCTCTGCGGGACGAAGCTCTGGGCTTGTCGGTGGCCCGTCGGGTGTTGGCGGCGCATCGCGGACGGCTGGCCTGGGAGCTGTCCGCTGAACGCACAGTCTGCCAGGTCTCGCTGGTCCGTATGCGAGGCGAGCCCGGCGGCGAAGCACTGCAGGTCGAGCCCAGGAGTGTTTCGGAGAACTCGTGAAACGGAGTGCTGCGCCGGTGCGCCGATGCCGAGGCGGACGACGCAGGTGGCCCGGATGGCCGTCGAGGAGGACAACGAAGGCAGCGGCCCGCCGCCGTAGTGCTCTGTGAAGCGAGTACTCCGACAGGCTCCCAGCAACCAGCTTGATTCCCCCAACCCCACCCCCGCCGGATAGCCGCAAGGAAGAAGCGGCTGATGGATGTCCGCGGCGCCCACGTGCACCGCTGCACTCCGTCTTGCGCGCAACCCGACACACTCCTAGACTGTGCTCAAGCGCTGACAGGGACCGCGATGAAACTCAAAGCCGTGCTGCCCCTGGTTCTGGGAACGGTGACCGCAGGCGCGGGTGCTGTGCTCTATTTCGGGGGTTTTCAGATCGGGCTGGGGATCTTCTGCAGCCTGATGGGTCTGAGCATCATGGCCGTGGGAGTGCGCCGGGCGCTGGTGGGTGCTCTGAAGGCTGCGCGTCGGCAACAGGAGAGCACGCGCAAGACCGCGGAGCAGGTCGTGATGCGCCAGCAGGAGATCCGCAAGATCTCCGACAGGTTGCGCGCGATCAAAGACGGTGCGGGGGTGGAGGACGTGACCTGCGCGTTGCCGGGTTTCCGGCCGCCCCAGGTTCCTCCGCAACCCAAGCCGTCCCTGCTGCTGCCGTGTGTGCTGGCTGTGGGTGGATTGTTGCTGGTGCTCTTCTACCAGCCCTTGACTGCCCCGCTGAGGGAGAGCGCCCTGCTGTATAAGCTCGAGCAGGGCGCCTACGAAAATGCCTGGATTGAGCCCTGGTCGGCGGATTTTGCCCTGGTCGAACGGGCCGACGAGCACCGCGACAGGCTTCTCGCTCTGCTCGCCGCTGAAGATCCTGCGGTGGCGCGCGGTGCGGCTCGGGTGCTGCTCGCCGCCGACCCTTATGGTGAGGTGGTGCCCGATTCTCTGTTCGGGCGCTTTGTGGGCTTGAACCGGAGCAATCTGGGACAGCTCTGCCAGATCTACACGCGCGGCGACAGCTACCAGGTCTACATGAAAAGCATCGGTGAGTTCTGGGCGGCCCATCTTTGGAGGCGTCGCGGTCTGGATGCCATGATCCAGGACTTGAATGAGCTCAAGTTCTATGAGAGCTCTTACGGTTGGGATATGGGAACGAACGAGTCGGGTGCCCTCGACGCGGAGCTCGATCGTATCCTGGTGCTTGCCTCCCGCAATGTGGGCGGGGCACGGCGCCAACTCGAAGCGTTGGCGAGCGGACAACGTCCACGTTTGCCCGCGGAAGCTCGTCAGATAGCTCTATTGTTGATAGAGGAGCTCAGGGAGGGGCCCCAGAGCTTTCACGACAACAAGCGGCAACTGATCGGACTGCCCACGTTCGAGATTCTGGCAGAGCTGGCGACAGAGGCCGAGGCCGTAGTGGGGACGACTCTGCTGGCGGAAGAGAACCTGGCGGTCGTCGCCTATGGCGGCGGTCTGCTGCAGCTGGTCGAAGCGGACCTGCAGGCGGGCACTCTGACCGAAGTCCGTCGCATGCGATCGGAACAGGATTTCACCTGCTTCGATGCGCACAGCGACGAGGTGTCAGGCGTTCGTTTGCTGACCGGTTCGACAGAAGGCTCGACGGGTTACTGGACGATCGATCCGAAGGCTCGCAGCATAGACCTCGTCCATTTCCGGTCCGATGTCGGTGCGTTCGTCAGCGCCGTCGCCCTGTCCCCTCGCACCGACTATGCCGTGGCTGGGCAGGCAGCCCTGCTGCGGCTCTTCTACCTGGTCGGCGCTGAGCTGCGTCGGGTCAATGCCGAGCGGTTGGCTGGGGAGCTGGTGAACTTCGCGACCTTCGGCGAAGACGGCAACAGCGTGTTGCTCGGCACCGATGCCGGCCATTTGATGTTGGGTGGTGTCCGGCATGGGCGGCTGCTGCTAGATGGCACATCCTGGCGACTCGGTGGCGTGGCGACGGTCGGAGCCCTGCTGCACGATGGAACGCGCGCCTTTCTGGGGATGCAGAGCGGAGAGGTGCAGGTACGCCGGCTCGATGTGCCGGCGGCCCAGAGCATTCCGGCGCATGGGGGCAGCGTACTTTGCCTGGCCGTATCCGAGAATGAGCGTTGGCTTCTCACGGGCTCCGAAGATGGCAGCGCCGTGTTCTGGGAGCTCGATGCCGTTGCGGGCATCTGTGCGCCGCGTGGTATGCTGGCCCTGCCTCAGGGGGTGCGCAGCGTGGCCCTGAGCTCGGATGGCGGGCGCGCCTTGCTTGGACTGCTGGACGGCAGGCTGATCCTTTGCACCACTGCACACCTGCAATTGCCCTGAGACCTGGAGGCCAGCGATGTCCGACGGCCTGAATGAGTTCCGAAAGCTGATGGCCCGCGTGCAAGCGACGATCCGAGAGGATCCGGCGCGCGCGGTCGAGCTGTTGGATGAGGCTGTCCGATGCGCGGAATCGCTCGATCAGAGCGGGGCTCGCGGCGACGCGCGTCGTGTACCGCAGCTGAAGCTCTGGAAGGTCCGTTGTCTGGTGCAACTCGGCAAGCACGCTGAGGGGATCCGCACCGCCGACGAGGTTCTGGCGCGTTTGGATCTCGACTCTCCCGTCGAAATGCGGCTGGAGGCACTCCATCTCAAGGCGGCCATTCTCCAGGAGATGGGCCAGGGTTCCGAGGCGTTGGGGGTTTCCGAGCGTGCGTCTCTGGTCGCGCGGGAGTCGCGCAAACCGGACATGATGGCCGATTCTTATTGCCGTTATGGCGAGTTGCTCCGCTCCAATGGGCAGGTCGAGAAGGCGCGCAGCTTCTATGCCCGCTCCCTGGAGCACGTGCCCGAGGAACGAGTCGATCTGCGGGTGGCCACACTCTGCAATCTCGGCAACGCGCTCCTGGCGCTCGGGCACCCTGAGCGGGCGCTGCACACCTTCGACCGGGCGCTCAAGATCGCCGCCGACCATCAGAGCGTGCGCCGGGGACCGAGCCAGGCGGGGCGGGGCAACGCGCTGCAAGAGCTCGGTCGGCTCGAAGAGGCGCGCCAGGCCTATCTGGCCGCGCAAGAGGATTTCCGCGACATGGGGGATTCTCAGACGGCTTCAGGGATCGGTTTGAACCTCGGCCACCTGCTCTCGCAAGAAGGCAACCTGCGTGAAGCTCGGGCTGTCTTCGAGAGTTGCCTGGGGACCTTCAAAGGTCCGTTCGCGGCCCAGCGCAAAGCGAGCGCGATGGGGGGACTGGCGGAGATCACAGCCTGCACTGAGAGCCGAAGCGAGGCGGCCGTCTGGTACCATCGGGCGCGCGAAGCCTACGCATCTTGTGGAGACTGCCAGGGCGAGGCATACGCGCGCCTGGGCTGCGGCCACATGCACATGCGTGGGGGGGACTACGAGAAGGCCGCTGAGGTCTTTGCCCAGTTGTTGGAAGACTTCGGCAGTATGGAGCATCCGGCGGGCTGCATCTCCACCTGGGAGCTGTTGGCCGAGATGGCCCGCGACACCGGCGCACCGGACAAGGCGCGGGAGACGCTCGAGCGCGCGCTCGAGAAAGCGCGAGAGGTCAATGACCCGCACCACCTCGCCAGCCTGCTCGCGGGCCGAGCCGACGCCGAGCTGCGTGCGGGCCTGGTGGCCGAGGCTGGGGCTTCCATCGAGGAGGCCCGGGCGATGCTCGCCGACGCGCCGATGGTGCATCTGCAGGCGCAACTGCGTCTGCTCGCGGTGCGCCAGCAGTTGGCTCGGAGCCAGCCGCCGGCATTTGAGCAACTCGACAGCATCGAGCGCTTGCTCGAGCGCACCGGGCATCGTTTCATGTGGTTGGAGTGGGCTGAGGTGCAGGTCCTGGCGTTGCGCGCGGCGGATCGCAGCGAAGAAGCAGACGCTCTGCTCGAGCGCGCGCGGGCGCAGTCCCGCGAGCTCGGCTGGTTGAGTTGGGAAGGGGTTCTCGCGCGGCTGGCCTAGCCTGGAGTTTGGCGATTTCCGGGGATCGGCCGCCAGTCTATCCGGCGGGCAACAACCGGTGTGCGAGCTCGACGCCCAATACTTTTGAGGAATGCCTCTCGGCAAGGGGTGCGGTGAAAGTGGCGAAGCGAGGTAGCGAGACC